>DASXSP010000104.1:0-15534 GCA_036505865.1 Casimicrobiaceae bacterium | reverse complement strand
CATCGGATTGATCGCTGGCGGTGTCGAAGCTCACGTTGTCGATCGACCCGGAGGCATTTTCATTCGGCATGCGGAGCAGATATCGCCCGAGGACCGCGTCCTTTTTCAATCGGTCGCGCGCGCGATCATCACCGACACGCGCGGAACACTGGCCGAGCAGATCAACCGCCGAGTACCTGAGCTGCGAATTCCGCAACTTGCGCCGACCCGCACGCATCGCCCCCGACCTTCCGAAGAAGTCGATTCGCCACGCGATGATTTGATCCTCTTCAACGGGATCGGGGGATTCTCGCCCGACGGGCGCGAATACGTCATCAAACCACGAGCGGAAGAAGCAACGCCCGCTCCTTGGGTGAACGTACTGGCGAATCCTAGCTTCGGCACAATCGTGTCGGAAAGCGGGCTAGGCTATACATGGAGCGAGAACGCTCACCTGTTTCGTCTCACCCCATGGCACAACGACACCGTGAGCGAGCCGAGCGGAGAAGCCCTGTACCTTCGCGATGAGGAGACCGGACACTTCTGGTCGCCCACATCGTCTCCCTGCGGAGGCGCTGCACCCTACGTCACCCGACACGGATTCGGCTACAGTGTTTTCGAGCACGCGGAAGATGGAATTGCCTCGGAGCTGACGATCTTCGTGGCGCTGGATGCAGCAGTGAAGTTCTACTCGTTGAAAGTGAGCAACGTTTCAGGCCGTGCGCGACGGCTATCTGTGACGGGCTACGTCGAGTGGGTATTGGGCGATGTGCGGGCGAAATCGGCGATGCACGTGGCGACCGAGATCGATGCCAGAAGTGGTGCGCTGCATGTGCGCAATCCATACAACAGCGAATTCTCGAGATGGGTCGGGTTCTTCGACGTCGATGAACCTACTCGAACAATCAGCGGTGACCGCACCGAATTTCTTGGTCGCAATGGCACGATGCGCGACCCTGCCGCCATGCACCGCACGCGTCTTTCCGGCAAAGTTGGGGCTGCGCTCGATCCGTGTGCAGCGATCCAGGTAGCATTCGATCTTGCGGAAGGGCAACAGCGCGAGGTTGTTTTTCGACTCGGCGCGGCTGCGAACGCCGATGCGACCGGTCGGTTGGTGCAGCGATTCCGCGGATCTGCGGCCGCGCATGACGCGCTCGAAGCGGTCACCCGGCACTGGCAACACACCCTTACAGCCGTGCAGATCCACACACCCGATGTGCCTCTCAATGTGCTGACCAATGGATGGCTCGTGTATCAAACGTTGGCCTGCCGCCTCTGGGCGCGCAGCGGCTACTACCAATCAGGCGGCGCTTATGGTTTCCGCGATCAGTTGCAGGACGTGATGGCACTCGTCCATTCCGAACCGAGGCTCATGCGCGCCCAAATCGCGCTCTGTGCGAGCCGTCAATTCATCGAAGGCGACGTCCAGCATTGGTGGCATCCGCCGTCAGGACGGGGCGTGCGGACGCATTGCTCGGACGATTATCTTTGGCTGCCACTGGCGACATGCCGCTATGTCCTGACCACCGGCGACACGTCGATCCTCGATGAAACCGCGCACTTTCTCGACGGCCGCCCAGTCAATACGGAGGACGATTCGTACTATGACTTGCCGGGCCGATCCGACGAAAGTGCGAATGTTTATCAGCACTGCGGGCGAGCAATTCTGCATGGGTTGCGATTCGGCGCGCATGGATTGCCGCTGATCGGCTCCGGCGACTGGAACGACGGCATGAACCTCGTCGGCAGGCACGGCAAGGGCGAAAGCGTCTGGCTTGCCTTCTTTCTTTGTCACGTCCTCACAGAATTCGCCAAAGTCGCGCGTTTGCGTGACGATCCCTCGTTCGCGGACCGTTGCGAAACGGAGGCGATGCAATTGCGCCAACGGATCGAGCAGAACGCGTGGGACGGCGAGTGGTATCGTCGCGCGTACTTCGATGATGGCTCGCCGCTCGGTTCGATGAGCAACGCAGAATGTCAAATCGATTCGGTTGCGCAGAGCTGGGCGGTGCTTTCAGGCGCGGGCGACCCCGTGCGCTCGCGCAGCGCGATGGATGCGGTGAATGCGCGCCTGGTTCGCCGCGACCACTCGTTGATCCAGCTTCTCGATCCGCCGTTCGACACCTCCGCGCTCGAACCCGGATACATCCGCGGATACGTCCCCGGCGTAAGAGAGAATGGCGGTCAGTACACCCACAGTGCGGTGTGGACCGCGATGGCATTCGCAGCGCTCGGCGACAGCGCACGCGCCTGGGAACTGACCACAATGATCAACCCGATAAATCACGCACGAACGCCGAAGGAGGCCGCGACATACAAAGTGGAACCCTACGTCGTTGCCGCCGACGTCTATGCGCTGGCACCGCACACAGGCCGCGGTGGTTGGACTTGGTACACGGGCTCGGCCGGCTGGGTGTACCGCCTTGTCGTCGAGTCGCTGCTGGGTCTCAATCTGGAAGGGGATCGGCTTCGCTTCGCGCCGTGTCTGCCGCCGCATTGGAACGAGTTAGCGTTGCGTTACCGATACCGCGAAACCTACTACGACATCGCGGTCCGACGAACGGAGGCAAGAGACAACGAGAAACTCGGCGCGGCAAACATAACCGTCGACGGCGTCGCACAAGAAGGAAACTTCATTCCGCTCAATGATGATCGACACGAGCATCGTGTCGACGTGCGCATTCTGTCCCGATGTCCGGTTCCACAAATGAGCTTCCCTTGACGCGGCCGGACCAGTATCACCAGGTCGATTGTGATCAACCCGCCGTGGATGTGCGGGCGGTGCAGTCGCTAGCTCTCCTGTTTCCAAAAACCAGGAGCAATCCGCCGATCACGATCGCCCCCACACCAACCCAGATCGGCACGTTCACTGTCTCCTTGTCAGCGATCGACAACACGAGCGGTCCGATCTTGGCCTCATGAGTCTCCTTCGTATAGGTGAAGCCGCCTTACATCAGCCCAAGGATGCCCCCAACGATCAGTGCACTCGCCAGTATCTTTATCGCGTTCACGTTGTCTCCTTCAAAAGTCCTGAGCAGGTAGCATCCGTTTATTCGATAAAGCCAGATGCTTGCGCAGGAACGCGGCAAACTCCGCTTCTGCCCAATTATCGGTCTACTTGGCGGGCTTCGGCGACCGACGTAGCGCATGGCGAACGCCGAAACATGACCATTATGTGCGACACCGCACGGTGCGTCATCGGGAAACCGCGCTAAAAGTGTGTACCCTTGTGCTGCACGTTCGAGCGGCAGAAGCCAGGGATTCGGCGCAGGCATCGAAGACAGAGCGAATCCGCCACTCGGACCGCATCCCTGCGCATCCGCTGCCGGGTGGTGCAAATGCCGGCATCAAAATGGATTGACGATTGAGCATAGGGCGGAAGGCATGACCTACTGTATCGGCGTAATGCTCGACAAGGGGATGATTTTCGCCTCCGACTCGCGTACGAACGCTGGAATGGACAACATCGCCAAGTTTTGCAAGATGACGGTTTTCGAGCGTCGCGCCGACCGCGTCATCGTCTTGTTGAGCTCCGGCAATCTCGCTGGGACTCAGGCCGTCATTGGCGTGCTGAACCAGCGATGCGTTGCCGACGACGGCGCCACCAATCTGTGGACCGCGCGGACGATGTTCGACGTCGCGATGCTCGTCGCGGACGCGATGCGCCATATCGAACGGCGCGACGGCGAATACCTGCAGGAAAACGAAATCGGCTTCAATGCCTCGTTCATCGTCGGCGGGCAAATCAGCGGCGAGCCGTCACGCCTGTTCCGAATTTATGCCGAGGGCAATTTCATCGAAGCCGGAACGGACACGCCCTACTTTCAGACAGGTGAGACCAAGTACGGCAAACCGATCATCGACCGAGTGATCACACGTTTTACGCCGCTCGCAGATGCGACGAAATGCGTGCTGGTTTCATTCGATTCGACTATGCGCAGCAACTTGTCGGTCGGCATGCCGATCGACCTGATTTGCTACGAACGAGACAGCCTCGAAGTGCAGAAGCGACGCCGATTCGATCACGGTGATGCCTATTTCACCGCGCTCAGCCACCAATGGAGCGAAGGTACGCGCGAGGTGTTTCGCCAGTTGCCCGAGCTGGGCTGGTGACAACGGAGATCGATCATGCAGATTCGCGTTGGCTTCGAAATGATCTACGACTGTCCGCAGCCGACCCCGATGATATTCAACCTGAACGTGCACTTCACCCGCGTGTCCGATCTTGTCGGCCGCGATGATTTGGTGTTCGATCCGGCAGTGCCGATGGCTGGATATCGCGACAGCTTTGGCAACTGGTGCACCCGGACCGTTGCGCCGAAGGGTCGCATGCGCATTTCGGCGGATGCAATCGTGAACGATTCGGGAGCGCCCGACGTGATCGTTCCGCAAGCACAACAGGTTCCGGTTCAGCACCTACCCGAAGAAACGCTGCTGTTCTTGCTCGGAAGTCGGTATTGCGAAACCGATCGTCTGTCCGAAACGGCGTGGAAGCTGTTTGGCCAGACCCCGATGGGTTGGGGCCGCGTTCAGGCGATCTGCGACTATGTCCATCGCCATATCGTTTTCGGTTACGAGCACGCACGCATGACGCGGACGGCGCTGGAAGCTTTTCACGACAGGACTGGCGTCTGCCGCGATTACACGCACCTCGCAGTCGCCTTTTGCCGGTGCATGAACATCCCGGCCCGATACTGCACTGGCTATCTCGGTGATATCGGCGTGCCGCCGCCGCACGGAACGCCCGATTTCGCTGCATGGTTCGAAGCCTTTCTGGATGGGCATTGGTACACCTTTGACGCGCGCAACAACATTCCGCGCATCGGCCGAGTATTAATCGCGCGCGGCCGCGACGCTTCCGACGTCGCGATCAGCAGCACGTTCGGACCCAACACATTGGCGAGCTTCAAGGTATGGACCGACGAGGTTCGTATTGCTTGAGAAGATCAACGCTACGCGATTACTGGAGCGTGGCCTTAGCCTTGCAGTCGAGCGTATCTACGCCGCCTGCGACACGACAGACATACACGGTTCGTTCCGTCGGGTCGTATAACCAAGCGAACGAAACTCCGTTCGACGAAGAGCTTCCGAGTGTGACGATCGAAGAACGGGCATCGAGGCGCGTTTGACCGGAAGCATAAAAGCCATAGCCTGCACACACCGCCAAAAGAATCAACGTTGCACTCTTGATCATTTCATCCTCGTGTGTTTGGGTTGCACTCCGCTGTTGAGCGTGCTCGATGAAACCGTCCCGACTTGTTTCTGGTATCTACGTCAGTTCGTGGATTGCATTCTTGATCGCGTTGTCCACCAGTTGTCGGTCGGCCGCCGTATCTCCCATGATGGCCTCCCATTGCAGGCGAACGTACGCAGACCGATGCTTGCTCTTCAAAACCAACGTCTGTAATCCTCGCTTGTCGCCAAACGCGTAATCGGTGGCGTAGCCGAGAAGATCGTGCACACCTAAGTTCCATATGCCCGTTTGAACCGCCTCAATGATCGCCGCCATGCGCCGGTGAAATTCCCGAGGCACGTCAACCGTCAGCGGGTCCTTCTCCATTGCAATAGGGGGCGTGGGCACGACACTTTAGTATGACCCTTTAGCGAAGTCGCCACAACGCCGCGTATTGACGGGCGCAGTGGAGCCGAGAATCATTCGCTGACGCCCACGGCGCGGGACGCCGAATGAGCGCGCTATGGGTGGCCTACACCAGGAGGAACCGCTATGAGGACTCGAGACGCGCTGCTCGCAGCGAGTTTGCTGTTGTGTTTCGCCCACGAGGCGCTTGCCGATAACACGTACATTCTCGCGACGGGGCGCAGGGATCCGCGGATGTACGCAATCGACCTGAAGGCGGCGTTGAAGCCGCAGAACAACAACACGCCGAACGCCATCGTCAGTCGCGCCAAAACCGCGCTGGACCGCCTCGACGGCAAGTTGCTCGGCGATCCCGCAAACATCGTCATAAGCGAAGACGGCAAAACGGCGTACGTCGTGAACCACCATGGCGCAATCGACAATGATGAATTTCTGCAGCACGGTGGACGCGGCAACATCGCCGTGATGGACGTCAAGAAGATGACGCAGCCCCGTAACGACAACACCGCCGAAGCACTGGAGCGACATATCGACAGCGGCCATTTCGGCGCGGTCGGCCTCGTACTGCTGCCGGACACATTCATCATCGGCACTGCGGAAAGCTACCTCACCGAAGACGGCGGCAATCGCATCACGTTCGTCGACCGGAAGACGGGCAGCCTTCGCGGACACGCCGAGTTGCTCCTCGGTAATCCCGGGCATTCCTGTCCGAACTTCCCTGTTCCGTTCGTTTCTCCCAATGGGCCGCCCTCGCCCGTTCCCTTGCTCTCTCCCAATGCGGCATGGGGCTGTTTTCCCGACACCAACGGCATCACGCTCGCTACTGCGAGCAATGGCAAGCGTTACTTGTTCGGCGCCAATGGGGGCACTGACGATGTCTCGGTCATCGATCTTGACGCAGCGCTCGCGGGTGACAAGACGCCGGAAGTTGCGCGCATCCCGACGCAGATCGGTCCATGGGGCATTGTGACGAGCCCCGACGGACATTGGGTCGTCGCCGCGAACCGCGAAAGCCAGCGCGTTGCTTTCGAGGGCAACACGATCTCGATTCTCAATGTGGATCTCGCCGCAGCGGGCGCTCCCAATGCTGAGGCAGCGCGGGTATTGGTCGGTACGAGCGATCCCAACGTGCAGACGCGTCCGTTCATTCCGTCGTTCACGCCGGATGGAAAATTCATCATCGTGCCGAACTTCCGCGCGAACAACGTTTCGATCGTCGAACTTTCACGCGCGCTCGCGCACGACCCGGGCGCGGAGGTCGCGCGCATTCCACTCACACGATCGGCGGACGCCGATGGTATCGTGCGTCCCGCACGTCCGAAGGGTTCCGCGGTCACATCGGACGGCCGCTACGCGGTGATCTCGGGTGGGCCGCGCACGACATTCGCACCCAGTGGGACGGTCTGGATCATCGACCTGCGGTCGCGCACGGTAGCCGCTACCGTCACGGGCGTGGGCAACGATCCCTACGGACTCGCGATCGCGGAGCGGAATGACTGAGCGCCGCCTTCAGTTCATTCGACATCAAGTCGTCGGCGCGTGGCCTTGATCTTGCCGCGCCTCATCTTTTCATCCACGCGCCGACGTTGCGAACCTTTGGTCGGTCGCGTCGGCTTCCGAGGCGTTCGCTCCGCAGCAGCATTCTCCACAATACCTTGTAGCCGCGCCAACGCGTCATCACGATTCTTGTCGAGGCTGCGAAAGCGCTGTGCCTTGATGATGACCACGCCTTCGGACGTGATGCGCCGGTCGGGACACGACAGCAGACGCTGTTTGATCTCGTTCGGCAGCGAAGACGCCTGAACGTCGAAACGCAGATGCACGGCGCTCGAGACCTTATTGACGTTCTGACCGCCCGCGCCTTGCGCACGCACAGCGCTTATCTCGATCTCTTCCGGACGTATCTGCTTCATGTGCGTCACGCACCACGGTCTTCGAGAACATAGTCGACGACGAAACGAACCGACCGATCCAGAGTGGCATGGCCATACCGTACGTCGCGCAGTCCGATGACGTAGCCGCCCAGAATACGCAGCGACAGGATTCGCAAACGTTCGCGACTAGGACGGGTAGTAGACGCGGCAATGATGAGATCGCAAAGCAGCGCGCGCGTCTCGTTCACCATTGCCTGCGCGCGATCATGGTCGGCGCCCCGCCAGAACCACATATACCCGATGTACGCCATCACGACGTTCATGCGCGCAAGATCGAGCTCGAAGAGGTGACGAATCAAGTCTGTGAGACGTCGTCTAAGGCCAGTGCGCCGCTCAATAGCCTGACGAATCGCCTCAAGGCGCGTCTGGCGATCCGCATCGCCCAGCGTCAGCAAGATGCTTGCCTTGCCGCCCACCGATTTGATAACGGCGGCCTTCGTGACCCCGGCATCGCGCGCGAGATCATCGAGGCGCAGCGCTTCGAATCCATCGGCGAGGATCCGCGCACGGGCTGCGCTCAAGATGACCTGCCGGGTCGCCTCCCCGCGGACCACGTTGCGGGAACCCGGCCGCACGGGTCCCCGCTTGCCCCTGACCGCAACCCCCATTTTTCTTCTCCTCAGATGGGACTGCTGCATCGCTCGCGCCATCAGTATACGATGGTCACCATCTTTTATAATGGTATACTCTAGTCACTATCTTATGTATATCGGCGAAGGACGCACCCGCGCATGTCCATACCGTCGAAACGCGAACGATGCTTCAAGGAGACCCGGACTGGTGGCGTTTGGCCGAGACCATATCGAGCGAGGATCGCTCCTCCGTCATCGAGCATAACGCCCACGCCGCACCGGAATACCGCCTCTACGACTGCTTAGGACCGGTGCCTTGCGTTGGCGCGATCATGACTGCGCCTGTCGTGCTCTTGCTGGCGCATCCGGCGCTCGATGGGCGCTCGACACCGCACGACTACTCGTTTTACCGTCCCGGCTGGCCTCTCTCCGCCCTGCACCCCGAGGCGCCGCAAGGCATTGCGGAACGCTGGCACAGCCGCGTTGCCGCGCTCGTCGATCGCTTTGGCGCTCAGCACGTGTCGAACGCGGTGGCTGCGGTGTTTCTCAACCCTTGGCGCAGCTTCGCTTTCGAGGATCGACTTCGCTTACCAAGCCGGCAACGCATGCTCAATCTCGCAGCCAGCGTGGCGGCGCGGGACGCGCTCTTGCTCATGCTGCGACACCAGGAATTGTGGACTGAGCATGCAGTGATCGCAGCACTACCATCCACGCGACGCTTCAATCCGAAATGGTGGCGAGTGACAGAGCTCAATCAGCGAAACCTGGGCGATGACGCGTGGACCACCCTATGCAGGCGCGTCGAAATTCACGCCTGGATTTGATCGGATTCTCGCGGCTTCATCGTAGTCGCACGCGAGAGTCAAAACAGCGGCGGGAGCTTTTGCAGCGCGTCTACCGGTGATTCGGTGACGGCGCCGCCTGCGGTTGTGTTCCTCGCGATGGTGACCCACCCTCCACCCATTGCCTTGTAAATGTTGACGCTTGAAGCCAGCACGGAGGCGCGGATGTTGGCAAGGGTCAGCTCGGCGGGGAATAACGACTGCTCGGCCTGCAGCACCGTCGAATAGGGCGCATAGCCACCGTTGTATTGCAGCGTCGCGAGCCGCGAATAGGTCTTGAGCGCCGTGACCAGCTTTTGTTGTGCAGCCAACTGCTCCGACAGCTTCTGACTCGCGACAAGCGCGTTGTCGACGTCGGCGAATGCGTTCTGGATCGTCTGCTGATAGTTGAGCAGCGCGGACTGTTGCGCGGCCTCCGCCTGCGTCACTTGTCCGCTGATCAGACCGAAAGTGAAAATCGGGCCGGTCAATTGGCCTGCGTAGCTCCACACGCGCGCGGGGCCCTTGAACAGATCGGACAGCTCGCTGCTGGAGGCGCCAAACGCACCCGTCAGCGAAATCGTTGGAAAGTACAACGCCTTGACGGCGCCGATTTGCGCGTTGGCCGCGATCAATTGCTGCTCCGACTGCATGAGATCGGGACGTCGCTCGAGCAACTGCGACGGCACGCCGGCAGGCACCGTCGGCATCACCAACTCGTCAATCGTCTTCCCGCGGGCGATCGGCCCCGGATTGCGCGCGAGCAGAACGGAAAGCGCGTTCTCCATCTGCGCGATCTGCGATTCGATCAATGGAATTTGGGTGGCGGCGGTCTCGTATTGCGATTGGGCTTGCGCCAAATTCATTCGCGAAATCTGCCCATACTTGAACTGTAATTCGAACAGTCGGACCGACTCGGCGTACGTGCCGAGCGTCTGCTTGGCAATCGCGAGTTGCTCGTCGAGACCGCGCAATTGGATGTAGTCGCTGGCAACCGAAGCAACCAACGAGAGAATCACGCCATTGCGCGCGTTGTCGCTGACCAGCACGTTCGCTAGCGCCGCCTCACTGAGACGCCGTACGCGCCCCCACAGATCGATCTCCCAGCTCACGCTTAGCAAGGTTTCATAACTCGTCTGCGGATTCGGAAAGTTCGGAAGGATCGCCACGAGACCGGTATCGGGTATCTTCTGCCGCTCGCCCTTGCCGCTGTAGCCGACTTGCGGAAATAATGCGGAACGCGTCTGCGTGAGCAATCCCGCTGCCTGCACGACATTCGCGGCGGCGATCTTGACGTTGCGATTGTTGGCGAGTGCTTCGGCAATCAGTGCCTCGAGCGCGGGATCGTTGTACTGCTTCCACCATTCGGTATTCGCGGTCTCCGCGACCTTATTCGGTTCGAAGCGGAATTCCGGCGGCGTATCGACCTTGGGACGCGTGTAATCGGGCCCCATCATGCAACCCGAGAGCAGCGCGGTGATGGCGAGTACAGCCTGTCTGCGCATTCAGTCGCCCTCGCGTGGCACTGGCGCTGCGTCGGCGCCTTCACTCAACGGAGCGCTCTTACTTTCGCGACTTTCCTTCAATCGATCGAAGATGTAGAAGAACAGCGGCACATACAACATCGCCAGCGTCGTTTCGCCAATCATGCCCCCGATGATGCCGGTGCCGATCGAATGTCGCGCATTCGCACCCGCGCCAAGCGCGATCGCCAACGGCAGCACGCCGAATGCGAACGCGAGCGATGTCATGATGATCGGCCGCAAACGTTGCTCGCCCGCCAAGATGGTCGCTTCCATGATCGATTTGCCTTCCTTGCGGAACTCGACGGCGGCCGAGACGCGCAACACCGCGTTTTTCGCGCCCAGGCCGATCAGCACCAGCAGGCCGATCTGGAAGTACACGTCGTTTTCGAGACCGCGCAGCCAATTGGTGAGCAGCGCGCCGAGAATGCCGAACGGGACGGCGGTCATCACCGCGCCGGGAAGCGACCACGATTCGTATTGCGCGGCGAGCACCAGAAAGACGATGATGAATCCGAAAACAAAGGCGAAGGCGGACGTTCCTCCGGACTTCTTCTCCTCGTAGGCAAGACCTGACCAGGCGAACGTGTAACCCGATGGAAGCACCTGACGCGCGACGTCCTCCATCGCGCTGATCGCCTGTCCGGAGCTGTAGCCGGACGCCGGATTGCCGATGACCTTTGCTGCGGGGAAGCCGTTGAAATGCGGCAGCAGATCGGGACCGGACACCCATCGCGTGGTGACGAGCGAGGACAACGGCACCATCTGGCCCGGAGACGACTGCGCCGTCGAATACGGGGGCGGCGCCTGACCCTTGTCCGACCGCGTATAGAGTCGTGTCAGGTCGCTCGGATCCTGCCGGTACTTCGCATCCGATTCCAGAATCACCCACCAGACGCGGCTCGATTGGTTGTACTGGCTGACGGTGAGCGAACCGAACTGTGCCTGGATCGCGCTGTAGACATCCTGTATCGGGACGCCCAGCAGCGTTGCCTTGGCGCGATCGACGTCGGCGCGCAATTGTTGCGTGTTCGCGCGATAGGTCGTGTTGAGCGACGTGAGCTCCGAACGCTCGCGTGCCTTTTGCAGGAATTGCTGTGCGACTTCGTCGAGCTGAACGGGATCGCCTCCACCGGTATCCTGGATCCAGAACTCGAATCCGCCGGTTGTTCCGATGCCTGGGATCGGCGGCGGCGCGATCGGGAGGACGACGCCGCCGTCGATGTGCCCCGATTGTTCATAGAGGTTGACCAGGACCGCACGCGCGTTTTCGGCCTTCGCTGCCGCGATCGATCCGTAGCGCTCCTTGAAGTCCTTGAGCGTGACGAAGAACGTGCCAGCGTTGGTCTTGTAACCGGCGTCGATCAGGCTATAGCCGGTGACCATCGATCGTTTGTCGACACCGGGCGTCTTCGCGAAGATCGCGTCCACTTGTTCGGCTACCGCCTGTGTGCGATCGAGACTCGCCGCCTCGGGCATGATGATCGCCGCCATCACGTAGCCCTGGTCCTCGTTAGGGACGAAGCTCGTCGGCAATACCGTGAACAAGTGATAGATGCTCCACAGGAAAAAGACGAGCAATACCAGCGCGACGACCATCCGCTTGATCACGAATTCGACGGCATGCCCGAAGCCGCGCGTCACCGCGTCGACCTGCCGGTTGAACCACGCGAAGAAGCCGCGCTGCGGTGGCTGCGTGTGCTTCAGCAAGACGGCGCACATCGCTGGTGTCAGCGTCAACGCGACGAAACCGGATACCGATACGGAAATCACGATCGTGATTGCGAACTGCTTGTAGAGCTGGCCGGTGGTTCCCGGCAGAAACGCCGCAGGAATGAACACGGATGCCATCACGAGCACGACCGCCACTAACGAGCTTGCGATCTCTTCCATCGACTTGATCGTCGCTTCCTTCGGCTGCAGATGATGCTGCGCCATGTTGCGTTCGACGTTCTCGACCACGACGATCGCATCGTCGACGACCATGCCGATCGCCAGGATCAATCCGAACAGTGTCAGCAGATTGATCGAAAAACCGAGCGCGAGCATCCCCGCGAACGTGGCGACCAACGCGACGACGATCGCGACCGCGCAGATGATCGTGGTGCGCAGGCTTTGCAGAAACAGATACACGACGAGCACGACGAGAACAATCGCCTCGATCAACGTGTGGATCACCTCCTCGATCGACAGTCGGACGAAGTCGTTGGTGTCGAGCGACACGACGTAATCCATGCCCTCGGGAAATCGCGACTTCATTTCTGCGAGCGCCTTGCGCACCGCGGTCGACACGACGAGCCCATTGGCGTCGGGTTGCTGATAGACAGCGATGAACGTAGCCGGCGTATCGTTGAGCCTCGTATCGACGATGTACTGCTTGAGTCCGACCTCGGCGCGCGCGACGTCGCCCACATGAACGATTGCGCTGCCGTCCTGGCTTCCGCGCAGAATGATCTGCTCGTATTCCTTTGGGTCGGTGAACGGAGACTGCGTCACTACCGGGAACGTTAGGTCGACCTGGCCGGCGCCCGGTCGCTGCCCGATCTGGCCGGCGCCGAACAACGCGTTCTGCTGATTGACGGCGTTGGCGATGTCGGTCGTCGTGATCGATAGCGACGCCATCCGGTCTGGATTCATCCAGATGCGCATCGCCTGGTCCGCCGAGCCCATGATCTGCGCCTGCCCCGCGCCGGGCACGCGTTTCAGCGCGTCCAGCACATAGACGTTGGCGTAGTTGGCGATGTAATCGGGGCTGTACTGATCACCGTGGGCGAATATCGCGATCAGCATCATGATCGACGACGACTTCTTCTGCACCGACACACCTTGCTGCGTTACGGCCGAAGGTAGCTGCGGCATTGCGAGGTTGACGCGGTTCTGCACCTGCACCTGCGCGATGTCGGGATTGGTGTCGAGCGTGAAGTAGACGGTGAGAACGAGCTGGCCGTTGGCTGAGCTCGTCGACGACATGTAGAGCATGTTGTCGATGCCGTTGATCTGCGCCTCGATCAGCGCGGCGACCGATTCCGCGACCGTGCTCGAGTCGGCGCCTGGGTAGTTCGCCTGCACCGTGACCTGGACCGGCGTGATCGTCGGATACTGCTGCACCGGCAGCACGCTCATCGCCACGCTGCCCGCGATGACGATGATGATCGCAATGACCGCCGCAAAGATCGGCCGCTCGATGAAGAAACGAGAGAACATCAGGTCGCTCCGCTCAAAGCCCGGTGATGATCTCGACCCGCTGCGATTCCGCGCCGGTACCGCTCGCTTCAATCGGCGTGCCCAGTCGAATGCGTTCCGCAGGCACACCGGCTTTGATCAATGCATCGCGCACGGTTGCGCCGCGTCGCTTGGCGATATCGGCATTCGCAGCGACGTTAGCGCTGCGGTCCACAGACGCGGTCACGGTCACCGGGCCGACACCGTTCTTGATCGCGTCCGCGATCTTCTGAACGACCTGTAACGCAGACGAATCGAGCGTTGCGCTGCCGCCTTCGAATTGAACGATCGAGCCGCGCGGCGCGACGGTGCCTTGCGCTGCGACACCCGGAGGCGTTGCGGGCGTCGCGAGGCCCCCGCCGCGCGCCGACGCCGATTCACTCGCAACGTAAGGCTTCACCGTCGCCACGGTACCCGGCGCAAGTCTCTGCCCACCATCGACGACGACTCGATTACCGGCGTTTAGTCCCTGAAAGATGAACCAACTCTCGGCGTACCAATCGCCGACAACCACCGGGCGCTGCTCAGCCTGGCCTTCCTTGTTGATCACCCAGACGAAGTGACCTTTCGCGCCCTGCTGCACCGCGCGTTGCGGAATAAGAATCGCTTTCGGACGTGTCGCGCCGCGAAGCCTCGCGCGTACGTACTGGTTCGGACGCAGCAATCCCTGCGGGTTGTCGACCGATGCACGGATCAGGAACGTTCCTGTTTGTGAGTTGTAGGACGGGTCGGCAAACGTGATCCTCCCGGTGGATGGAAATTGGGTCCCGTCGACCAGCTCGATTTCGACGGTAAAGCTGTTGCCAGGCGGCAGGACGAGCAGCCCTTTTTTTACTTCGTCCCGAATGCGTCCCATCTCGTTTTCGGACACGCTGAAGATGACCCACATCGGCGACAGAACCGAAACCGTCGTGAGTTGCGCATTCTGTGGGTTGACGTACGTTCCGTCGGCGATTGCCGCGAGGCTGCTGACGCCGGTAACCGGCGACTTTATCGTCGTATAGGAGAGATTGAGCTGGGCTTCCTGAAGCTGCGCCTTCGACTGTTCAACGGCGGCGGCCGCCTGATCGTATTGACCTTGCGCGTCATCGAGGTCCTTTTGCGAGAGCGCCTCTGCCTCGGTGAGCGGCTTGGTGCGGTCGAGATTGGCCTTGGCGACGCTGAGGGCCGCCTGATTTCGTTGCAGCGCCGCCTTTTGCGCGTCGACTTGTGCTTGGAACGGCTTCTGGTCCATTTGAAACAGCACCTGCCCAGCCTTCACCACCGAACCTTCGGTGTACACACGTTTGTCGAGAAAACCGGACACGCGCGCCTGGATGTTCACCGCCTGCGAGCTCTGCGTCTGTGCGACGTATTCGGCGGTGATCGGGACATCCTTCACTTCAACGGTAAGGACGGACACCTCCACCGGAGGGCGCGGGGGAGGTGCCTGATTCTGTCTGCTGCAACCTGCTGCGAGGATGAGTAAGACTGCCAGCGCAATTGCCGGCGGCGTGCGAGGTGCGATCACGAAACGCAATAACGTCATGAGGTCCTCGTTAATGGAACTACGCGGCGCCGGTAACTTTTTACCGTAGCGGTCTTTTCGCGTGAACGCTAACCGGACCGCGGCAGCGCGACGAGCAGCGCTGCCGGAATTATCTGAACCCGACCGGCGGGCCGATCAGCGGCGTCTTCACCGGTGCGGCCGCGCCGATGGCGATCACGACGGCATTCCCACCCGGATTCACGATCCCATCGCTGTCGATCTTCCAGTTGTTCGTTAACCAGACGTTCCCCGACGGATCGATCTGGCCGCCCGTGATTCGTTGCAGCGAGTCGCTTCGATAACCGGTGTCCGGCGAAATCGGATCTCCTACTCGCATGCCGGGTGGACATTTCTTG
>DASXSP010000103.1:0-12904 GCA_036505865.1 Casimicrobiaceae bacterium | reverse complement strand
GTATCGAGAATCGCACGATTGGCTATTGGCGTGCTTTGCGGCGACGCCCACGCGCCAAGGCGTGACATTCGCGGCCGCAGCGCGAAGTACCCGTCGGACTCTTCGCTGCTCACGCGCTCGGTCACGCCCTCCACGCGCACTTGACGCTCGAGCTCGACCCAGAAGAACACCAATGCAGCGCGCGGATCGGTCGCCAGATCGCGCCCCTTGCGGCTGTCGTAGTTCGTGTAGAAACAAAAACCGCGCGCATCGACTTCTTTCAGGAGCACAATCCGCGCGGCCGGGCGGCCGTCTGCGCTCGTCGTTGCGAGCGTCATCGCGTTGGGCTCGGGCACCCGCGCCGCCAGCGCCTCTTCAAACCAGCGCGCGAATTGGCGAAATGGATCGCGATCGACGTCGTGCTCGTCGAGCGACGCACGCTGATATTCGACGCGAAGCTGCGCGGGATCCGTTACAAGGGAAGACATCGGTAGCCGGCGCCCGCATTCAGCGACGAATTCGTCGAAGATTTTTGGCGATTTCGCAAGCGCACCGGCATTTTACCGCTTACGCCGCTCGACGCGTCGGTCTCCCCGAGACAATCCGAACATACGCGCGCCGTTGCCCCACAACAGGTTTTCTGCAATTTCCGGCGGAAGATCGGTAAGCCAAGCGCGATAGGCGTCGATGATCGGACCGTAGCTTGACCATCGCTCGTTGGTCCACGTATCGGAGCCCAGTAGAAAACGGTCGGAATGATTGGCGAGCAACTCGCGCCAGGCCGGCGAGACTTTCGCCCCGGAAGCGATGTCGGTCCGATACGAAAGCTCTCCCATCAACGTGGGATACCGTGCCAGATACGCCGCTATTTTCGCAGGAGGCGTCGTGAAACCCGAATGCGCCCAGATCACTTTGACCCGCGCGTCGTGCCCGAAAATCGTCTCGAGCGCCGTATCGTCGCAATGCGCATGCAGCCAAAGGCCTCGCGCAACCGCCACGTCGACGATATGCTTCACGGCGATGCCCGCGGCGTCGGCTGCCCCCTCGATGTGGAATTCGCCGATGCCGCGATAGCTGCTGCCTCGCGCGAGCTCGCTTTCGACGAACGAAGCAATCGTCGGGTCGTTGAACCATGTGGCACGGTCGGCACCGGTCCGATAGGGTCGCAGGAACGGAATGACAGCGACGGAGCCGCCGGCCGCGGCCCTGGCAAGATCGTGCGTACCCTCATTGGGTGTGCTGGTCGCGATGACAGCGCCGACGCGCGCCGCTTGCAGCTTAGCAAGCGTTTGCGCGACGGGAAACGAAGCCCGCGCCTCGCCGTTGTAATGCAGGTGCGCATCGAAAAGCACCGCTCCCGCAATGCGATCCGCTGCGCCGACCCCGTGGCCACAGGCGAGGCAGAGCGCAGCGGCAACGACAATACGAAGGAGCGGCTTCATGACGGCTTCCGGGGATCCCCAAAGCGCGATGTAGCGATGTCGGTCCATGACAAGCTGCGTTGCGATATTCTCGCGCAGCGCTCAAGATGCGCGCGTACTCCTGGCGCAACACGATCGTCGTCCCTCTGAAAATTACCTCGATCGAGTGCTTCCCTCTAGGTAAAAATGCGGTATAGTCGCCGCCGATGGAGCGAGCTACCCCTGACAGGAGGGATCGCTTCAGCTTCGAACAGTAGAGACGTCGTCCGTTCGGATCAACTGACAGGAAGGAGAACCATGGCTACTGCCAAGAAAGCTTCAAAGAAATCCGCAAAGAAGTCGGCTGCAAAAAAACCGGCCGCAAAGAAACCCGCCGCCAAGAAATCCGCAAAGAAAGCACCCGCGAAGAAAGCTCCCGCCAAGAAAGCCGCGCCAAAGAAATCCGGAGCCAAGCGCAAACCCAATGCTGCTTTTATGAAAGCGATGACTCCTTCTGCCACGCTCGGGGCAGTGGTCGGCACCTCACCGTTGCCGCGCACTGAAGTGACGAAGAAGATCTGGGATTACATCAAGAAGAACAGGCTGCAGGATGCTGTCAACCGGCGGTTGATCAACGCCGATGACAAGCTGCGTGCGGTATTCGGCGGCAAGAGCAAGGTATCGATGTTCGAGATGACGAAGCTCGTTTCCAATCATCTCAAGTAACTGCTCGACAAATTCTTCCAACGACGGCCGGTGACGTGTGTGTCCCGGCCGTTTTGTTTTGATCGTCCAGGCCTCTTTTGTTTTGCCCGCGCTTTGCCACGGATCCGCCATCATCTGACCCGATTTCATCTCCGCCGCGCCGCCTTTCGAACCCATCGTATGGGCTTCCGCGTTTCCGGTGCGCGCGATGCAAAAGGCACTACTTGTCAAAGCGGTGTTGGTTGGCGTGATCCTGCTCGCCCTGAGCATTCCGCTACGGATGATCGACGGCATCGTGAAGGAGCGCTCCGCACGACAACAAGCAATGGTCCACGAGCTCGCCGCGGAAAGCTATGCGAAGCAAATGCTCGCGGGACCGATATTGACGCTGCCGTACGTCGAAGAGTACGACGAGGAATTGCTCGTGGCAGCGAAGAAAATCGAGAAGCGCAGGATCGAGCGCGTTGTGCGGTTTTTTCCGGCGACAAACATCACTGAGGGTAACGCCACGGTCGAGACGAAATCACGGGGTTTGTTCAAAGCTCGCGTGTTCAATTGGCGCACAGCGTCGCGCGGCGAATTCGCATTCGATTCAACCATCGATATCGCACGCTCACGACTGGATTCGCGCATTGTCTGGGGCAAGCCGATCATAAGTCTGTTGCTCAGCGATCCGCGTGGACTGGTCGAGCCTCCAGCTATCGCGTTTGCCGGACACGGCGTCGCCGTGGAACGCGGCAGCGGCGGGTCTCGCTCGGTAAGCGGGCTGCACGCGGTCGTTCCAACCTTCGATCCGACCGAGACGCAGCGCCTGTCCTACTCCATTTCGCTTGTTCTGCACGGGACTGAGATGCTGGCGATCGTGCCGCTCGCGGACGATGACCGCGCGAGCTTGCGGGCGGATTGGCCGCATCCAAGCTTCGGCGGTCAGTTTCTGCCGCAGCCGGAATTGTTGCAGCAATCAGCGCAGGGATTCGAGGCACAGTGGGTCGTCACCGCGCTCGCCTCGAATGCCCAGCAACAGATCCTCTCGTGGCTGGATGGTAAATCGGAGTGTCGGGGGGAATTGTGCGCCGACCGTCTGGAAGTCCGCCTTTTCGAGCCGATCGATATCTACTCGCTCTCCGATCGCGCATTGAAATACGGCTTTCTCTTCGTCGCGCTCACGTTCGGTTGCTTCGCCTTGTTCGAGATCGTGACAGCGCTGGCGATTCATCCCGCGCAGTATTTTCTGGTCGGTCTTGCGTTGGCGACGTTCTTCTTGCTGCTGATCGCGCTTTCCGAGCATGTCGCGTTCGGCGCGGCGTACGCCGTCGCATCGGCGGCCTGCGTGACCCTCATCGGCTTCTATCTGCGCGCAGCGCTCGGAGGCATTCGCCGCGGCTTGGGCTTCGCCGCATTGCTCGCAGCGCTCTACGGCGCTTTGTACGGATTGCTGATCTCGGACGACAATGCGCTGCTGCTGGGCTCGCTTCTGGTCTTCGCGCTGGTTGCAGCCGCCATGATGACGACGCGCGATTTCGATTGGTACTCGTTGCGACGCCGCGGCTTTTCCGCACGCACGTCGGATAGTCGCGCTTGATAGGGCTCAGCGCCAAGGGTTCTCGTCTTCGAGAATCCGTATCACGCGCGTGCGTTTGCCCCCCGCGTATTTTTCCATCTGCACCAGCACCGGAAAACGCTCCGAAAGCACGGCGCGCGCCGCGCCTTCGTCGTTGAATACGAGGACCTTGCCGTCGGCGCCGCGAACGTCGCTCCAAACGCCGGCGTCGTCCTGAACTTCGATCTTGAACTGCACCGCGCGCTGCGCGCTACACACGCATTGCCTGCAGCGCCGCGATGCGTTCTTCGATCGGCGGATGCGACGCAAAGAGCGCCATCAGGCCGCTGGGACTCCCAGTGATACCCGACGCCTGAAACGACGGCGGTAGCGAACCCGGCTGGAGACCGCCCAACCGTGCAAGCGCGTTGACCATAGGCTTCGGCGAACCGAGAAGCTTGGCTGAACCGGCATCAGCGCGAAACTCCCGCCGGCGCGAAAAATAGGCGACGACGACCGACGCGAGAATTCCAAACACGATCTGGCAGACCAACACGGTGATGTAATAGCCGGGGCCAATTCCGCGCTCGGTGCGAAATACGGTCCTGTCGACAATATAGCCGGCGATCCGCGCGAAGAAGATCACGAACGTATTGACTACGCCCTGGATCAGCGTGAGCGTCACCATGTCGCCGTTGGCGACGTGCGACAGCTCGTGGCCGAGCACCGCCTCGACTTCTTCCTTGTTCATCGACTGCAGCAGACCTGTCGACACGGCGACGAGCGCTGAATTCCTGAACGCGCCGGTCGCGAACGCATTCGCCTCGCCTTCGTAGATGGCGATTTCCGGCATCGCGACACCGGCTGTCTGCGCGAGCTTACGAACCGTATCGAAAAGCCACGCTTCGGCCTCGTTGCGCGGCGTGTCGATCACTTGCGCGCCGGTCGACCACTTCGCCATCGACTTCGACATCAGGAGCGAGATGATCGCACCGACAAACCCAACGACGAACGAGAATACGAGCAGCGATGGGACGTCGATTCCGTTCGCCTGAACGACGCGATCGAGCCCGAGCACGCGCAACACGATCGACAACACCAGCACGACGGCGAGATTCGTGACGAGGAACAGGATGATTCGCTTCATTGGAGACTCCGGTCACCCGATCAGGCGCAATGGTAGTCCGTCCGCGCCGATGCGCAAAACGCTATCGGCCGCTCGACTTCGTCCACGAGTCCTTGAGCGTTACAGTGCGGTTGAACACCGGATGACGCGCATTATGTTCGACGATGTCGGCGACGAAATAGCCGTGGCGTTCGAATTGAACGCGCTCTTCCGGCGATGCCGCCACGAGCGCGGGTTCGACTTGCGCGGTGATCACGCGCTTCGATCCAGGGTTCAGGTCGTCAAGAAAATCGCGTTCGACAACGTCGGCCGTTACGTCGTCGTCTCCCGCGACGACGAACGCATGCGCCGGTACGATGGCTTCGCTACGCTCGCCCGAAGGCGTGCGCGCGCCGGGATAAGGCACCGCGAACAGCCGATCGTAGAGACGTACCTCGGCGGGTACCGCATGCGAGATCGAAAGCCAGTGGATGTTGCCCTTCACCTTGCGCGCGTCCGCGCCGGGCGTTCCGCTTTTTGTCGCGGGGTCATACGTGCAATGGACGGCAATCACGTTGCCACTCGCGTCCTTGTCGACATGCGTGCAGCGCACGATGTAGGCGTAACGTAGGCGAACCTCAGCCCCCGGCGCGAGCCGGAAATAACCCTTCGGCGGTTGCTCGCTGAAATCGTCGCGTTCGACCCACAGCTCACGCGTAAACGGCAGCACACGCTTCCCAAGCTCGGGCTTTTGCGGATGATTCGGTGCATAGCATTCTTCGCTTCCGCCACCCGGATAGTTATCGATGACGAGCTTCAGTGGATCGAGCACGGCAATACGACGAAGCGCGCTGGCGTTCAAATCCTCGCGCATCGCGTCCTCAAGTACGCTGATATCGATCCATGAGTCGGACTTCGAAACGCCCGTGCGCTCGGCCGCGAGTCGAAAGCCTTCCGGCGTGAAACCGCGGCGCCGCGCGCCGACAATCGTCGGCATCCGCGGATCGTCCCAGCCGTCGACAAACTTCTTCTCGACGAGCTCGATCAACTTGCGTTTTGACAGGACGACGTAGGTGAAGTTGAGCCGCGCGAACTCGTATTGCTGCGGCAACGGCCGCTCGAGCTGTCCGCCTTCGCCCAATTTTTCGATGATCCAATCGTACAGCGGGCGATGGTCCTGGAATTCGAGCGTGCATATCGAATGCGTGATCCGTTCCAGCGCATCCGAGATCGAATGCGTGAAATCGTATAGCGGATAAATGCACCATTTGTCGCCGGTGCGGTGATGGCTCGCGTGGCGGATTCGATAGATCGCCGGATCACGCAGGTTGATGTTCGGGCTCGCCATGTCGATCTTGAGACGCAGCACGTGCGCGCCGTCGGCGAACTCGCCCGCACGCATCCGGCGAAAGAGATCCAGGTTCTCGGCGACGCTTCGATCGCGGTACGGACTGTTGATGCCCGGCTCGGTCAACGTGCCTCGCGTTGCTCGCATTTCGTCGGCCGACTGGCTGTCGACATATGCGAGGCCGTGCTCGATAAACCACTCGGCAAAGCGATAGAGCTGATCGTAGTAGTCCGACGCATGGTAACGGTGCGGACCCCAGTCGTACCCAAGCCAGCGGACTGACTCGGCGATCGAGTCCTCGTACTCGACGTCTTCCTTCAGCGGATTCGTGTCGTCGAACCGAAGATGACAGACGCCGCCGTTTTCAGCGGCGAGCCCGAAGTTCAACACGATCGACTTGGCGTGACCGAAGTGCAGGTAGCCGTTCGGCTCCGGCGGAAAACGTGTGACGACACGTCCGCCATACTTTCCGCTGCGGTTGTCTTCGGCAATCACGGTCCGCAGAAAGTTCGCGCCCACGCTTTCGCGCGATGCTTTCGTGCCGCGTTTGTCGTTCGATGTCGCCGTTGCGAGCGCAATTGCTTCGTCGCTTGCATGTGGCGGTGCAGCATTCATCGCGGTTTGTTCATGAACAAAGCTCGAAGGAATTCATTCTACCCGTAGCGCCACATCGTCATCGCTCGCGGCTTACGACGGGAAACGGGGGAGTCCTCGGAAAACCGCGCCAGGTAACGGTTTCGGCGTGCCTGGTCGCGTTCGCGCGGCGACGTTGTCCACATTTCCTGTGGATGGCAATGTGCATATCTTGTAAATTCCAACGCTAAGTAGTGCGGCAGCCATTGAAAACATTGCAATGCCTAAATTCGCATCGATTGTTTGTGTTGTTGGATCAACGCGTTGCCGTTTGCTGCCCATGCAGTCTGCGTCGTCGCTCACTGACGAATGTGACAGAAGATTACCGACAGGTGACAATCGCGAGACAGAATTGCGTCCTGGACAAAGGTTGTGTTGCACCTGCGCTGTCGAATTGATCCGCATAAAATTGGATTGAATTTCCATGTTGAACGAACCGTCGTCGCGATCGTTGACATCGCCCGGTATTGGAATCGGGACGAATTCGTCGCCGCCCGTACTACCCGTTTCGCTGCTCGTGTCGTCGGCGCGGCTTCTGCTCGAGCGCCAGCTGGGCCTCGCCTGGGTCGCGGGCGAAATTTCGGATTGCAAGCGCGCGCCCTCGGGCCACCTCTACTTCAAGCTCAAGGACGCCGCGGCGCAGGTGCAATGCGTGTTCTTCCGCTACAAGGCGCAGGCGACGACCTTCGACCTCAAAAACGGCCTCGCCGTTGAAGTGCGTGCCACGCCGTCGATCTACGAGGCGCGGGGTGAATTTCAGCTCAACGTCGAAACGATCCGTCTCGCGGGAGTGGGCGCGCTCTACGAGCGCTTCGTCAAGGTGAAGGAGCGATTGGAAGCAGCCGGCTGGTTCGACGAAGCCCGCAAACGGCGTCTGCCGTCTTATCCGCGGGCGATCGGCATCGTCACGTCGACGCGGGCAGCCGCTTTATCGGACGTGCTGACCACGCTTCGCCGCCGCTCCCCCGCATCGCGAATCGTCATCTACCCGGCGTCGGTTCAAGGCGATGCCGCCGCCCCGGAAATCGCCGCCGCCATTGCGCGCGCCAACGCACGCCGCGAAGTCGATGTGTTGATCGTCTGTCGCGGCGGCGGCTCTTTCGAGGACCTTTGGCCCTTCAACGAGGAGGTCGTGGCGCGCGCGGTGCTTGGATCGACGCTGCCGATCATTTCCGGTGTCGGCCACGAAACCGACTTCACGATTTGCGATTTTGTTGCCGACGTTCGCGCACCGACGCCGACGGCGGCAGCAACGCTCGCGGTCCCTGATCGCGTCGCGCTTGCGCACAGGCTCGAGCAAATCACCGGACGCATCACGCGCGTAGCCGATCACACACTATCTTCGCGCATCCAGCGCGTCGATCATGCATCGCGGCGCTTGATTCATCCGGCCGCGCGTCTCGCACAGCAGCGCGAACGGGCCACCGCGCTCGGACAGCGGATTGCACGCGCGTGGCGGCATCGGTTCGCTTCTGATCAGCGCGCAATGGCAGCGCTGTGCGGTCGACTCGTACGCGAATTGCGCGCGCCGCTTCCACAGACGGCACACCTTGCGGCGGCGATCGAGACGTGGCGTCGCCACAGCCGCGAGCGAATTGCGCGCCATGCGGTTCGCTTGGATGCGCTGGCTCAAAGCCTTGTCCACCTAAGCCCCGAGGCGGTTCTCGCACGCGGTTACGCGCTCGTGACGACGCGCGACGGCACGGTTGTGTGCGACGCCGGTCAGGTCGCGCCCTCCGACGCTGTGCTGCTCAAATTTGCGCACGGTCGCGCCGAAGCGACGATCACGCGAAGCGAGCCGTCCTAACAGCGTCCGCAACGTTCAAGCTTCGTCGGGATCGGGATTCTCTACTGCCGAGACCGCGCGTCGTCGGGAGGCGATGACATCGGCCGGCGCTGCCGCGGCAATTCGCGGCGTGGCCACGCGAACATCGGCGTTTTGCGCACGATGGCGTAGCGCATGATCCATAAGCACGAGCGCGAGCATCGCCTCGGCGATCGGCGTCGCCCGTATGCCGACGCAAGGATCGTGGCGGCCGTGGGTGTTGACGACGACCGGCTTTCCCGCTTTGTCGATCGAGGCGCGATCGAGACGAATCGAGGACGTCGGCTTGACCGCGATCGCGACGACGATGTCCTGACCGGTCGAAATGCCTCCCAGGATGCCGCCCGCATGATTCGATAGAAACCCCTCGGGCGCCATCTCATCCGAATGCTCAGTGCCTTTTTGCGCGACCGCCGCGAACCCCGCGCCGATCTCGACGCCTTTCACGGCGTTGATGCTCATCATCGCGTGCGCGATGTCGGCGTCGAGTTTGTCGTCGACGGGCTCACCCCAGCCCAGCGGAACGCCCGACGCAATGACTTCGATGCGCGCGCCGCAGGAGTCGCCGGATTTGCGAAGCGCATCCATGAACGCCTCGAGATCGGCGACGCGCGACGCGTTCGCGGCGAAAAATGGATTCGCATCGACATGCGCCCAGTCCTCGAACGGAATGATGTTGGGACCAAGCTGCGTCAGATGCCCGCGAATCGCGACGCCGTACCGTTCAGCAAGCCATTTGCGTGCGATCGCGCCGGCGGCGACGCGCACGGCCGTTTCACGCGCCGATTGACGGCCGCCACCGCGATAGTCGCGAATGCCGTATTTTTGCCAATACGTGTAGTCGGCGTGGCCGGGACGAAACGTATCGGCGATGTTCGCGTAGTCTTTGCTGCGTGGATCTTGATTGCGGATCAGAAGCGCGATCGGCGTACCGGTCGTACGATCTTCGAACACGCCTGACAATATCTCGACCGTGTCGGGTTCGCGCCGCTGGCTTACGTGCCGCGATGTTCCGGGCCGCCGCCGGTCGAGATCGCGCTGAATGTCGGCTTCGCTGAGTGCGAGCCCGGGTGGACAGCCATCGACAACGCAGCCTATCGCCGGCCCATGCGATTCGCCAAATGAAGTAACGGCGAATAGTCTGCCGATGGTATTACCGGACATGGACGATGACGCTGTGAAACGTGTGCGCCGACTATAGCATGCAGCATTACGTCCATATGCGTGACAACGCGTCTTTGAGCGGCCGCTTCAGCCGAAGCGCAATGCCGTGGTCGCGCTGCGCCTGCGTCAGGATTTCCTCGTATTTTTCGACGCTGATGCCTTCTCTCTCCACGGCCTGGACCATCTCGCGCAACGCCGCAGCCTCGAGCTTCTCCTCTTCATCCGGTGTGCTCGCCGCTTGAAGCTTGGGGATGTACGCATCGTTGATGCGATGGACTTCCACGACCGCGCTGGCGAACGATTTCAATTCGGCGTCGCTGTAAGCGCGCGCCGGCGCGGACAAGAGCGGACGATCCTCCAAAGATTCCGAAGGGGGTGTCGTTAGCTCCGGTGACGATGACGGTGTTTGTGCCGCAGGCGCCGACAACCAGACAACCGCTATTGCAACGAAGCCCAACGTAACGATGCGCGACTGAATCGTGTCGGAATTCAACTGCTTCGGTCCCGGAGCGGCAGTGGGCGGCTGTGGTTCCATTTCACATTGCGACCGCGTGCACCGAGTGAAGTTCCAGCCGCACATGCGCGCCGTGCGCGCGCCTTCAGACTTAGGAAATGTCGAGTCAGCGTGCGTCCGACGATGAATCGCTGGAGGGCGGCGAAGCGGGCGGGCTCCGCATCTGCCGGGACAATGAAAACGCCATCCATCCGAGCACGACGGCCGCGAGCACGAGACTCCCCCAAAGAAACCAACGCTTGGCATCGATCGGTTGCTTGAGCGCGGCGCTCTCAGGGATGGCATTCATCGCACCGGCGCGCGCAAGTGGAAAAGTTGCGCTCGTGGGGTTCGCGCGATCGTAACCGGGCACGAGCGTCGCGATCGAAAGCGCGGTCGGATTCGCACGCGCGCTGCCGTAGCCAAGCTCGAACGGCGCGTTGCCGCGCGCGGCGAAAATGATTACACCGGGATACCAGCCGAACGAGAGTCGCGGCGTTTGCGCGCCGATGCCGCCTGCCTTCGGATCGATCAGCGCTTTCCAATAGCGATATTCACCGCCGTTGACCGCCGCCGGTGGGTTCGTCGCCTCGCCTCCATCCTGTCGCAAGCGATAGAAAATCGTCGACGTCAGCGGATGCCATTCATCCTTCGCAGCGGCGCGGACGAACAACTGCGTCGGCGCCACGGTGTTCTGCTCGGGCAGGAGCAATGTCACGCGATCGACCGGAAACGTGCCGCCCAGATCGAACTCGAATGCGCCCGCTTGATCCCGAATCCGAATGCCGGGCGCATCGCGCCACTGCCGCGGCGCTTCGACGGCGCGGTCGGCCGCTTCACCTCGCACCGATGCGATTTCCGGCGTCGCCTGTCCCGTTTCGAACGTCGCGCGCAGGAATTTCGCGGTGGTGGCCGGCACTTCGATGCGATCGCGGGTCAAACGTCGACCGCCAAACTCGAGCGCAATGAGCGGTGCACCGGCGATGAGCGTGCGCCAGCTCACGAGGTCATCGCTCGCGTCGATCCGAACTCGCGTCGTCGTGTTGGCGCCGGGCGGCAATGACATCGTCAACGCCGCGAGCGGTTCCTTCGATTCACTGGCATCGATCAAATAACCGGCCAGTCGCTCGGCGGGCACCGTCTTGCCGTCGCGCGTCGCAAGATCGACCGTCGTCCCACCCGTCGTTCGACGAACCGTGATCGCGAGATCGCCGAGATCTTGCCGCGTGGACTCGGCACGCAACGGAAAAAACGGCAACTCCACTGCAGCACCCGCCTCACGGCCCGGAGCAGGCCGCGGCATGAATGCAAATGCAACGGGCGCCCCTTCGCCATTGAACACCCGTACGTCCCCCAAGTCGCGGCGCACAGCGCCTTCATATACGGGCGCGGGGAGCTCGATGCGAAAGAAAGCACTGTCGCCCTCGGTGATCAGCGGAATCCGGTATGCAAAGTCCGTAGGCGCTTCAGCGAGTGCCGTCGAAGCAGAGGCAGCCATCCACAATGCAATCAGTCGGATACGAATCATGGCGTCCCTTCTTTGCGGCGAGGCGGTACCGGCGCGAGATAGCCGATCAACAGCAACAGTACGCCGACACCGATGAACGATACGATGCGTTCGATGCCGCTAATGCGCGACAAATCCACGACAAAGAGCTTGATGACGACGACGGCGAGAAGCGTCGCGCCGGCGATCCATCCTGCGCGCGCCGCGCGACGATTGGCGAACACCATCACGGCGAGCGCGACAATGGCCCATAACAGCGATAGCGCCGACTGAACAAGCGTCGAATGCCACATCGCATCGGGTGTCCACGCCACACCGTACCAATGGTGAATCGTGCGTAGAACGATCGCGTTGGCCCAGATGAACATCAGCGCCGCCGGCACGCCATAGAGCAGCTCGCGTGGCAACCACGCGCGGATGTCAATGCCTTCACGCGCGAGCTGCAACGTCCACAGCGCGAGCGATGCCACGATGAGCCCAAGCGTCAAATCGAGCGGATTGACGAGCGGCACAAACGGCAATGGTGCCGGATTGCCGTCGTTCACCACGTTGACGATCAACGAGAATATCAACGTCCATGCGGCCAGAACGCACGCAGCGACGACGAGATACGCGCGGCGATGCGCGGCAAACGGCCACGATTCGCGTCGCGAGAACGTGCAGATCAGCATCAGGGCAAGCGCAGGCATCAAACCCCACGGTACGACACTCCATGCGCTGCCGGCACCAGCAAAGTCGCGCGCGAGCCAGCTCACCTCATGTGACGCGAGCAGCGCCAGGAGCACGACGAAACCCGCGTGTCCGGCATTGTTCACCCATGAATCGCTCGATGGGGCGGTATCGCGATCGAACATCCGCAACAGCTCGAACCATGCAAGGACGGCGAATGCCCACGCGAAAACGCCGCCATTGGCGAACAAATGTCCGCCAATGTTTGCCCGATGCGTGATACCGGCTAATGCGCACAGTAAAAGGAGTGGCAGCAGCAGTCTTGCAGCGATGCGTGCAAGCGGCCAGGGAAGCCTGCGTGCGGCGAATGCGAACGCCAATCCGGTCAACGAGAGGAACGCGACAATGAAGGCGAGCTGTACGTCGGCTCGGACAAAGCGATCGATCTCGCGCCCTCCCGCAATGAGCCACCAAATGGCGCCCCATGCGAACACGATCGGCACGATCGAACTTTCCCAAGGGCGAAGGCGTTCCGC
>DASXSP010000102.1:0-31042 GCA_036505865.1 Casimicrobiaceae bacterium | reverse complement strand
TATTCGCGCCAAAGGTTCGCTGTCTTTTCGCCGACGATCGGAATCTTCTCCACGAACTCGGGCGGTCGCGGAAGCTTCACGTCGGAGAACCGATTCGCCCAATCGACGATTTCGCTGGCGTTGGCGACGATCGTGCCGATCGCAGCAGAGAGCGGGATGACGAAGATCAACAGCAGCGCCGCAGTCATGACGGTAGCAGCGAGCCAGCGTCTGCCCCACAGATGCGCCTGGAGCGTGCGCAGAACCGGCCAAGTGGTCACGGCGATCATCGTCGACCAGATCGTCGCCGCGAGGAACGGCCGCACGATCCAGACCGAGGCGGCGATGAGTCCGCCGATGATGAGAATCGCAAGGACGGTGCGGGTTAGGTCGCGTCGGAGCTCTTGTTCCATGGTCGCGTCGGGAAATTTTTTCGGATGTTACCCGCGGGAGGCTGGCTCAGAGGCAACGGGAGGCACGATTCGAAGAAGCCGCATGGCAACAAACAATGCCGATGTGACGAGTATCACAAGCACGGTATAGCTCAAGGGATTCTCCCTGTACCGGTAAGCGGTCGCGAGTGTGCTCATAGGTCTACAGTAACCATTCGATCGGGAGCATCGACAGGATGTCGACTTGCCTGCGCAGGATCCAACTCGTGCCCGGATCGGTGTCGTAGCGCTTCCCGCCGGAAGGTGTCTGCTCGATCCATTCCAGATCACGGCCCTCCGGCGCCAATCGGACCTCGTAGGCAGCCGTCGGCACCTCGGTGTCGAAAAATGCGGTCAGACGCTGCGCGAGCGTCGGACTCTCGATGACGAGTCCCATCTCGGTATTCAGCAGCGCTGAGCGCGGGTCGAAGTTGAACGAGCCGACGAAGATGCGGTTGCGGTCCACGGCGAAAGTCTTGGCGTGCAAGGCTGCGGATGAGCTTGCCCCGAACCTGGCCTTGCTTTCGTCCGATCCTTTCGCTGCGGTCGGTTTGAGCTCATAGAGTTGAACGCCGGCCCGGAGAAGGTCCTGGCGGCGTTTCGCATACCCCGCGTGCACGGGCTTTACGTCGGATGCCGCCAGAGAGTTTGTAAGGATCCGCACCTTTACGCCCGTCCTGGCCAGCGCCTCCAGGGCAGTCGTACCCTCGGCGCCCGGCACAAAGTACGGCGAGACGAGGTCTAGCCCTTTGTCTGGTCGGCCGAGCGTTCGAACCAATTCCGGGAAGAGCAACACGTCGGTCCGCGCTGTGGTGTCGAGGGTCTTGGCGGGATCGTCGTACACGAGCTGCGCGTTCGTCCACTCGAGCACAAGTTGCTTGTTGAGCAAATCGCGGATGAGCGGTGTCTCGCGCACGGACTCGAGGTAAGCAACGGATTCCGGGTCGGCGCGCATCGCACTGAATGTGGCCTTGAGATTGGCCGCGGCCTCCGGTCCGGGCGCCCCCACGAAGCTCATCGCTGGATAGGCCGATGCACTGTTCCAGTAGAGATCGAATTCCTTCGACACATCGCGCACCGCCATGCCCAAGGCCAGCACGTCCAGGTCGACGAACCCGACTCCGCTCGCCGCGCCGAAGTACTCGTTGCCGATGTTGCGTCCGCCCACGACGCTCACCTGATTGTCGGCGGTGAACGACTTGTTGTGCATGCGCCGATTCATGCGCGTGAAGTCGGTCAGGAAATTGAGCGCTCGTGCGTCGCGCTGGACGAACGGGTTGTAAAGCCGCACCTCGATGTTCGGATGCGCGTCGAGTGCAGCGATGGTGGGGTCGAGCCCGCGCGTATTGAGGTCATCGAGCAACAGGCGCACGCGCACCCCCCGCTCCGCCGCCTGCCAGAGCGCCTCGAAGAGCAGGTAGCCAACCTGGTCGCCATGCCAGATGAAGTACTGCACATCGATTGACTTTTCCGTGGCGGCGGCAAGCAGGACACGCGCAGCGAAGGCGTCGTGGGGGTCGGGAAGCGCATGAATCCCAGTCTTGCCCGGATTCGCGGCAACGCTTGGGGCAACCGCACTGCCAAGCCGTGTCCCGGCGGTGTCGGCGAGAGCGTAGGTGGCGGTCCGCCCTTCCAGCGAGGGTAGGCTCGCGCACCCCGTGATCAACGATGCGAGCGCGACAGCGACGAACGACAGTATCCGGCTCATTCCAACAGGACCCTTGGATGCAAAAGGTACGATGTCAGTTGATCGTTGAATCGGATTAGGGTCTGCGACTCGAAGCCGGTTTGCCGTCACCGCATGCCCTCGCGCACGTCGACCAGAACTTGGTCGAAGGCGTCCACCCGGATCAGGTAGTAACACTAAACTCCCATGCGGCGGAACCGAAAAGGATTCTGATGGTGCACTCATTCGGGCGCGACACGTCGCCGTATGATGCGGTCTCTTCTGCATTTCGCACCGAAATCCTCCACACGAGGCCCGGCCAAGCGGCGTTCTACGACTTCGCGTTGGTACCGCCGCCGCGTTCGTCCTTGTGATATCGGTCCTCGGTGGCATCACGAGTACTCGGTTGGAACGGCGTAGTCGAGCGCAATTGGCCCGCGAGAAGCGTTGCGGTGGAACTGGCAAAGAGATATTGCGATACGGCTGTTGGACATAGGACGAGCACGATGACTCCTCAACTGGGGCACAAGGACGATTTTTCGCTCGTTCTCGGCGGCCCGTTGTTCCAGCTCTTTCGGCGCATGCACCTCACCGGAAATGCTCTGGAACTGGTGCGCCGGCGGATCGTCGTCATTGCGTTTGTCGCGTGGGTACCCTTGCTGGTGCTGTCCTTCGTCGACGGCAAGGCGGCGGGCACCGCGGTCAAGCTACCGTTCCTCTACGACGTCGATGCGTACGTTCGCTTTCTCGTTGCGCTGCCGCTGCTGATCGCCGCAGAGCTGATCGTGCATGAGCGCATGCGCGCGGTCGTCGGACAGTTTGTATCGCAAGGCCTGGTGCCGGATCAGATACGCGAGCGCTTCGAGGCGACGATCGCGAGCGCGCTGCGCCTGCGCAATTCGGTACTCGCCGAAGTGCTGCTTATCGCGTTCGTGTACATCGTAGGCATCCTGGTGTTGTGGCGATTCTACATAGCGCTCGATGTGCCAACTTGGTATGCGACGCCGGAGGCCGGGCGCTTGTGGCCACAACTCGCAGGGTGGTGGTACTTTTTCGTCAGCGTGCCTCTGTTCCAGTTCATTCTGTTGCGCTGGTACTTCCGCCTGTTCATCTGGACCCCTTCCTTTGGCAAATATCGCGCCTCCCGCTGGCTTACGCGCCCATGCATCCCGATCGCATGGGCGGCATCGGGTTCCTTTCCCGCATCGCTCAGCATTCTCGCCACAGCTTGTGGCGCAGGGTGCGCTACTCGCCGGGGCGCTCGCTAACAGGATCCTGTTCGACGGGGCCGAATTGACCTCGTTCAAGCTGGAGGTCGTCGCCGTCGTGGCGGTGGCGGTTTTTATCGTCCTGGGACCCTTGCTGGTTTTCGTGATGCCGCTAGCCGTAGCCAAGCGGACGGCGCTGCGCGACTACGGCCACCTCGCCCGACGCTACGTCGACGAGTTCGATGGCAAGTGGCTGCGCGGCCGAGAGCCGGACAGCGAACCTCTTGTCGGAAGCGCCGACATCCAGTCGTTGGCTGATCTCGGCAACAGCTATGAAGTCGTGCGCACCATGCGCACCATACCCATCACAAGGGACACCCTGATCCAGCTTGTGGGGATGACGCTGCTGCCGATCGTGCCGCTGCTGCTCACGATGATTTCATTGGGGGAGCTGCTCAAACGGATTCTGAAGATCGTGTTCTGAAGGAGTGCGAGTCATGAGCGAGAATGCGGAGGAGAGAAGGCTTGACGAAGCGCAAGCGAGCGGCGTGGCCTGGAAAAGGTGGGGCCCCTACCTGAGCGAGCCCCAGTGGGGCACGGTGCGGGAGGACTACAGCTAGACGCCGCGGCGCGAGATCCCACTGGGCAGCGATTACGCACTTGCCTTGAAGAAGCGGGCCGAGCTGGAGATTGACGCGCATCGGATCGGGCAAACGATGGCACCGTTGAAGTTTTATCGATGGTATGAGCTGCTGCGGGCGACCCGAAGCAGAAGTGGCCGCAACTGAAGAGCGGACATTCAACGTGCGAATAGTGGACCTCCTTTAGCTGTCCTGATCGGGATTGGACCTGACCGACAATGCCCGATGAAATTGAAGTGCAGTCCATTCAACGGCCGAGTTCGACCCGTTCCTGCCTTCGCGCGTCAAATAAGCGGACATTCAGTCGTCCCGACGGTGGATATGGATCTCTTGTTCCCCCGTTCACGGTTCAATGACGTACGGCCCGGAGTCGTCGAGCACGGCCTAAGGCACGGTGTTCTTATTGCTCTCCGCGGTGGGGTCCCCGATCTCGGTTCCCCGCCGCTGGAACGCTACGCGCCGACGGAAATTTTCGCTGTCTGACTCGGCACTCTTGGTGGCGGCCTCGGCTGCCTGGGTATACGCCATAGGGATCTTGATCTTGTCTATCTCGAGAAGCTTCGCCTCGTCGTTCACGCGCACGCGATACTTGCTCAGGTTGTAGAGGAGATACATCGCGAACAGATTGTCGAAGTCCTCGTAATGACCCTGTTCTTTCCGGAAGTCGCTCGACAGGACGGAAGGAAACCGGTTCGGCAAATCCTTGAACGCGACCTTGTCCTCCTCGTGCGGGTCCACGTACGTCGAGCCCTCGTACTTCCTGTACCACACCACGTCCAATCCGTACCCGCGCGCATTCCACTCCTTGAGAAGCTTCATCGCCATCTCCGTAGGAATGTTGGCGTTGGCAGCTGCCACCACCCTCCGCCCGGAGAGCAGCTTTGCGCTCGTCACCTCGAGGTCCTGGTACCCGGCGCCGTACTTGAACCCGGCGCCGATGGTCTTGGCGCAGTTAAGGCGCAAGTAGTCGTACCGTATTTCGCCGTTGTGGTACTCGGTGTTCCTCACCCGGTTGTGATAGTCGTCGTTGATACGCTTGAAGAATGCCGCAAGGGCCTCCTTCTCTTCGGCAGGGACGCCATAGACGCGCACGCCGATGATCGATCGTTTGTAGATCTCGCCGAAATCGAGACCGAACGAGGCCGTGTCACCGAGCGACGAGTTGGTCTTGAACAGGTACTCCGTCTTCGGAATCCTGACCATGAGATCGTCGGTGTAGAAGCCCTTGGCATGCTTGGACGCGCGGTCGGCGTAGAAGTTGGCCGTGTAGACGAGGTCGTCGCCAGGCATCTGGTCGCGAATGGCCAGGGCAATGTGTCCCGCTGAGCCGCCCTTGGAGGTGCCGTAGCTGATCAGCAACTCCATGTCGTACGGGTCCTCTCGAAGGACGTTCGCAACTTCGTCGACATTGGCCGGTTCCGGCCCGCCCTTGGTTCCGAAGTCGGCGGCTGCGACATCGGCGGCGAACACCAGCGCCGTCACTGCGCACCAAACCGTGGCCCTCATCTCGTTGCCTCCGAGAAACACAGAAGTCGGCGCATTCCGCTGACCGAGCCCGGAACTTCGAGCCCATCAATTTCGGGGAATCGCTGCATAGACCTGCGCACTCTGTGCCGTGCGGCGAATTATCTACCCCTGACAAGGCGGTGGCGAATGACCGCATTCAAGCGAATTGGGCTGCGCCGATCGGCTCCTCTGGCCGATAGAAGTCTAACGGCCGGGATCGAGCAGGCATCTTTCGCCGCAAAGCGTTACTGGTACGGTCGCGCGATTGCACATTGTGCGTCGAAATCGGGAACCTACGTCAACTCGACCCACCCAGCCTCTCACCGATTCTTTCGCGCAGCGCCGTGACGATCTTCTCAACAAGCAGCTGCGTTTTCACCGGCCCGAGAACTTCGAGTGCATCGTCCCGCACGGAATAGTGCATCATGAGCACCCCGCGCAGCTTGTTGAAAGCAGGCTGATTCTTTGAGCCGCAGACTGACGCGTCATTGCGCAGGACGCGCTCGATCACGCCCGCATCGAGTATGCGCACGTTCCAGATCGTCGCTAGCCGCGCGATCTCACGGTCGATGTCGTCCCGGCGTGCCGCTGCACATACGGCGCTAGGAGCACATGATGTTTGAACACCTGCCATCGGTTTCGAGGGGAAACGAATGCATGAACCGCGTCGGCGAACCGGTGATTGCATTGCTTGCGCCAGCATTGATACTCGCGTTGTTGCTCCTGCTCGGCGGCTGCGCCACCCGTCCGGTCAACCCGCCGATCTCGCAGGCCGACCCGCGCACCGGATACCGCTTCGAGACACGCCAGGCGGAGTCCAAGAATAGCAAGGACAACCTGGTAGTCCTTGCCTTTTCGGGCGGCGGCACACGAGCTGCCGCGTTCTCCTATGGGGTTTTGGAGTTCCTCCGGCGTACCCAGATCGTTGCACCGGACGGCACCAGGTTTCGATTGCTTGACTCCATCGATGTCATCACCGGTGTGTCAGGAGGCAGCTTCACGGCGTTGGCCTACGGTCTCTACGGCGACAAATTGTTCGACGACTACGAGCAGCGTTTCCTCAAGCGCGACGTCCAGGGCGAACTTATCGCTCGCGCCTTCAGTCCGCGCTACTGGGGAGACCTCTCGTCGGAGGGCTGGGGTCGGTCCGAACTGGCCGCCCAGTTGTACGACGAAATCCTCTTCAACGGCGCCACCTTCGGCGATCTCGACCGCGGCAAGGGCCCAATGATCCTGGCGTCGGCAACCGACATCTCGACCGGCTCGCGTTTTGTCTTCAACCAGCGGACGTTCGACGTCATCTGTTCGGACCTCAATGCCGTGTCGCTGTCCCGCGCCGCCGCGGCCTCGTCGGCCGTGCCGGTCGTGCTCTCGTCGATCACGATCAAAAACTACGGCGGTACCTGCAACGCGACGCTGCCCGCGTGGGCGAAGCCGTTCCTCGACACCGACAACCCGCCGCGCCCCGCTGCACGGGCGATACGCTCGCTCAAGTCCGAGCAAGCCTATGCCGACAGCGTACGTCGGCCCTACCTCCATCTCGTCGACGGCGGCGTGTCGGACAACGTCGGCATGCGCGGCGTGCTCGATGCGCTGGAGATCCTCGAAGCGCTGCATGAGGCCGGAATGCCAACGCCGCTCGACAGCACGCGCAGGATCATCGTTTTCGTCGTGAATTCGCTGTCGTCGCCGCCTACCAAGTGGGACGAGTCGTATACCCCGCCCGGCACCGTGGACGTCCTGCTCAAGGCGGCCGGCACGCCAATCGACGCGTTTTCCTACGAGACGATCGAACTGCTGCGGGACACGGCGGCGCGCTGGGAGACCCTGCGACTGATCCGCGATTCGCCCGCTTATGCAGCCAACAAGGATCCCAAGGTGGCCGCCGCCCTGCGCGTCCCGCCCGCCGAGATTTACGCGATCGACGTATCGTTCTCCGGGCTGAAGGACAAGGCGGAATTCGACTATCTGAATCTGCAGCCGACGACATTTGTGCTGCCACCCGAGGCCGTCGATCGTCTGCGTGCTGCGGGAGGCACCATCATCATGGACTCGCCCGAGTTCAAGCGTCTCCTGAAGGATCTGGGTGCCACGCTGGTCGCGGAACCGGCTGCTGGAAGTCCATCGGCGGCGCATTAGTAACCGCCAAAAAGCCGCGAGCAGAAAGAGAACGACCCATGAGCAACGAGGCAGAGAAAAACCGGCTGGATGAGGTGCAATCGAAGGGCGTTGCCTGGAAAAAGTGGGGTCCCTACTTGAGCGAGCGGCAATGGGGCACGGTACGCGAGGACTACAGCAACAACGGCGACGCCTGGAACTACTTCACCCACGACCAGGCGAGGTCGCGTGCATATCGCTGGGGTGAGGACGGTCTTGGCGGCATCAGCGACGACCACCAGGTGCTGTGCTTCGCGCTGGCGCTGTGGAACGGCCACGACCCCATCCTCAAGGAGCGCGCGTTCGGCCTGGCCAACAGTGAGGGCAACCACGGCGAGGACGTGAAGGAGTACTACTTCTATCTCGACTCGACGCCCACGCACTCGTACATGAAGTATCTGTACAAGTATCCGCAGTTAGCCTACCCCTACGACGATATCGTCGTCACCAACCGCAATCGCGGCAAGCACCAGGCAGAGTACGAATTGCTCGACACGGGTGTGTTCGACGAAAACCGCTACTTCGACGTGTTTGTCGAGTACGCGAAGGCCGCGCCCGACGATGTGCTGATCAGGATCAGCGTCTGCAACCGCGGCCCCGACGCAGCGCCGTTGCAGGTGCTCCCCACGCTGTGGTTTCGCAACACCTGGTCTTCGCCGGGCACCGGATCGAAACCCGCCCTCAAGAAGGTCGAGTTTGCTGGCCATGCCGTGGCACACGCGCACCACAGCGACCCGCTGTTCCAGGAATCGCTGGCGGACTACTTCCTCTACTGCGATGCAGACCCGCCGCTGCTGTTCACCGAGAACGAGACCAACAACGCGCGGCTATTTGGTTCGGACAACGCCTCACGCTACGTGAAGGACGGTATCCACAGCTTCGTCGTTCAGGGCGAAGCGACTGCGGTGAATCCGGCGCACGAAGGAACGAAGGTGGCGGCCCACTATCAAGTCAGCGTCGGCGCCGGGAAGACGCACGTCATCCGGCTGCGGCTGACGACGCGCGTGCCCGACGAGTTGGTCAAGCCGTTTGCGGACTTCGATGCGGTTTTCGCGGCCCGCGTGAACGAGGCCGATGCGTTCTACGCGACGATCACGCCTCTCGCCATTCGTAACGACCGGGACCGCGCGAACGTCATGCGCCAGGCACTCGCGGGCATGTTGTGGACCAAACAGTACTTCTACTACGACCTGGACCGATGGCTCGACGAGCATGGCGCCGGAGCCCATTTGCCCCAGAGCGAGCGACGGCAGGTGCGTAACCGCGAGTGGAGCCACATGTTCAACGACGACATCATTTCGATGCCGGACAAGTGGGAATACCCGTGGTATGCCGCGTGGGATCTGGCGTTCCATATGATCCCCCTGGGCATGGTCGATCCCGACTTCGCCAAACAGCAGCTCGACCTGATGCTGCGCAACGACTACCTGCATCCGAACGGGCAGCTCCCAGCGTACGAGTGGAACTTCGGCGACGTGAATCCCCCGGTGCATGCGTGGGCCACGATGCAGCTCTACCTGTTCGATCGGGAGCGGCGTGGCGGCAAAGGCGACATCGAGTTTCTCAAGTACGCGTTTTCCAAGCTGCTGGTCAATTTCACTTGGTGGGTCAACCGCAAGGATCGCGCCGGCGCCAACGTGTTCGAAGGCGGCTTCCTCGGCCTCGACAACATCGGCGTATTTGACCGTTCTTCGCCGCTGCCCACGGGCGGATACCTCGACCAGGCCGACGGCACGGCGTGGATGGTGTTCTTCAGCCAGCAGATGCTGCGCATCGCCGTGGAGCTCGCTTTGCACGAGCCGTTGTACGAGGAGTTCGTCGAGAAGTTCTTCCACCACACGCTTGCCATCGCAGGCGCCATGGACCGGGTTGGCGAACGCCGCGATGAAATGTGGGACGAGGAGGATGGCTTCTTCTATGACGTTCTGCGGTTCCCGGACGGGACCGCAACGCGCCTCAAGGCGCGGTCGATCGTTGGACTCTTGCCGCTGGCCGCGATCGCGGTCTTCGAAGAGGACATCCTTGCGAAACTGCCGAAGTTTCGGGAACGTGCCCGACTGTTCATGGGCCGCCACCCCGAGCTCGCCGCCAACATGCATCTGCCCGGGCAGGCCGGTGTGGCCGATCGCCGGATGCTGTCGATCGTAAACGAAAAGAATTTGCGACGCATCCTGGCGCGCATGCTGGACGAGGCCGAGTTCTTGGGCCCGCATGGCATTCGCGCGCTGTCGCGCTTCCACCTCGAGCACCCCTACGTGTTCAACCACGCCGGGCAGGCGCATCGCGTGGCCTACGTGCCGGGAGATTCCGACACGGGCATGTTCGGCGGCAATTCCAACTGGCGCGGGCCGGTGTGGATGCCCATCAACTTTCTGCTATACACCGCGCTGGGACGTCTTTACACCTACTACGGCGAGGACTTCAAGGTAGAGTGCCCGACAGGCTCGGGGCAGATGATGACGCTGCTCGAGGTAGCGAAAGAACTCGGCGATCGACTCTGCCGGATCTTCCTGCGCGATCCGTCCGGCAGTCGCCCGGTAAACGGCGCGGCGCACAAGTTCAAGGACGATCCGCACTGGCGCGACCTGGTGCTCTTCTACGAGTACTTCCACGGCGATACCGGTGCCGGCATCGGCGCCAGTCACCAGACGGGTTGGACCGGGTGCGTGGCCCGGATCATCCAGACCAATGCCGTGCTCACGAAGGAGCTGCTGCTCGCGCCTGGTGTGGAAGCGGCAGCGTTGCAGGCGCTGCAGTCGGGGCAGAGGCCCACGAAATCCAGGAAGCGCGTGAAGCGCACGTGATTACGGTCTGAATCGCGGTATGAAGGAAGGAAGAACATGAAAAGCTACTACACGCACATGAATCTGCCCGAACCGGTTGTTCCGGCCGTGCAGACGATCAGGTTGCTCAAAGGCCAGACCGCGTTGGTGACCGGGGCCAACTCCGGCATCGGTCGCGCGATCGCGATCTCGCTCGGCAAAGCCGCGGCGAACGTGGTCGTCAACTACGTGACGAAACCCGAAGACGCGGAGGCCGTTGCCGAGGAAATTCGCAGCTTCGGCCAGCGCGCCATGACCGCCCAGGCCGATGTCGCGGATGAAGCGCAGGTGCAAGCGATGTTCGCCGCAGCCGTGCGCGAGTTCGGCACCATCGACATCCTCGTGAGCAACGCCGGCATGGAAAGGAACGCGCCGTTCCACGAGATGACGACTATGCAATGGGACGCGGTGATGAACGTCAACCTGCGGGGCGCTTTCCTGTGCTCCCGCGAGGCGGTCCGTGAGTTCATGCGCCGAGGCGTACGTCCCGGGGTCTCGGTGGCGGCCGGCAAGATCATCTTCATGAGCTCGGTTCACGACGTCATTCCGTGGGCAGGCCACGTCAACTATGCGGCGTCGAAGGGTGGGCTCATGCTATTGATGAAAAGCCTGGCGCAGGAGGTCGCGGAGAAGCGCATTCGGATCAATTCAATCCCACCAAGCGCGATTCGCACCCCGATCAACACGGCAGCGTGGGAGACGCCTGCGGCCTACGCCGATCTCATGAAGCCGATGTTGCGTCCGCCCACGACGCTCACCTGGTTGTCGGCGGTGAACGACTTGTTGTGCATGCGCCGATTCACGCGGGTGAAGTCGGTCAGGAAATTGAGCGCGCGGGCGTCGCGCTGGACGACCGGGTTGTAAAGGCGCACCTCGATGTTCGGATGCGCGTCGAGTGCAGCGATGGTGGGGTCGAGCCCGCGCGTATTGAGGTCATCGAGCAACAGGCGCACGCGCACGCCCCGCTCGGCCGCCTGCCAAATCGCCTCGAAGAGCAGGTAACCGACCTGATCTCCATACCAGATGAAGTACTGCGCATCGATTGATTTTTCGGTCGCAGCGGCCAGGAGGACACGCGCGGCGAAGGCGTCGTGCGGGTCGGGAAGCGCATGGATCCCAGCCTTGCTCGAATTCGCGGCGACGCTTGGCGCGACCGCACGGCCAAGCCGTGTTCCATCCGTGTCGGTGAGAGCGTAGGTCGCGGTCCGCCCTTCCAGCGAGGGCAGGCTCGCGCACCCCGTGATCAACGATGCGAGTGCGACAGCGACGAACGACAGGATCCGGCTCATTCCAACAGGACTCTCGTATGCAAGAGATACGATCTTAGAGATTCGCGGATGGACCCCTCGCCGCGAGGTCTTATCATTGCTTCTACCTATGGATGCGAAACAACGATTTCACGAAAAGCTGGCCCCTCTCTATCAAATCACGGTTTTCGTCTAGCTGCTCATTCTGGGCGGTTGCGCCAGTCGAGACGCGGGCGCAAGGATCGTGAACGAGCCGTAAGCGGCGGCGCCGACAGGTACAATTCCTGTTCGCGTGGACAAACTTGTAATAGAAGGCGGCACTCCTCTCGACGGCGAGGTCCGCGTGTCGGGCGCGAAGAACGCCGCCCTGCCCATCCTCTGTGCGTCGTTACTGACTGCCGAGCCGTTGCGGGTCACGAACGTGCCGCAGCTAAACGACGTTCGCACGATGCAATCGCTGCTTGCGCAGATGGGGGTCAAGCGCGAGGCGCTCGACGGCGACGTCGTCGTTCTCAGCGCAGCGCGCATCGTTTGGCCGCTTGCCCCGTACGAGCTCGTTAAGACGATGCGCGCATCGATTCTCGCGCTCGGTCCCCTTCTTGCACGCTGCGGCGAGGCGCGCGTGTCGCTGCCGGGTGGATGCGCGATCGGGTTGCGTCCGGTCGATCAGCACGTCAAAGGTTTGATCGCGATGGGGGCGGAGATCGATCTCGATCATGGCTACATCGACGCTCGCGCCAAGCGATTGTCGGGCGCGAAATATGTCTTCGACGTCGTGACGGTCACAGGAACGGAAAATCTGATGATGGCGGCAACGCTGGCCGACGGGGTAACGACGCTTGAGAATGCCGCCCGCGAACCGGAGATCGTCGATCTTGCACTCTGTCTGAACGCGATGGGTGCGCGCATCACCGGCGCAGGGACCAACCGCATCACGATTGAAGGTGTCGGCCGTCTTTCCGGCGCGACGCACGCCGTTATGCCCGACCGTATCGAGACGGGGACGTTCATCGCGGCCGCGGCCGCCGCTGGCGGTGACGTCGCCATAACCGGCACGCGTCCCGATACGCTTGAAGCGGTGACTGAAAAGTTGAGCGAGGCTGGTACGGAGATCACGACGTCCAATTCGACGATTCGCGTGCGCCGCGCAGCGGGGCTCAAGTCCGCCAGCGTTCGCACCGCGCCGTATCCGGCGTTTCCCACCGACATGCAGGCGCAATTCATGGCGCTTGCGACACGCGCGGATGGGACATCGGTCATTACCGAGACCATTTTCGAAAACCGGATGATGCACGTCCAGGAGTTGAAGCGATTGGGCGCGGAGATCGAAGTCGAGGGCAGCACGGCGATCGTCAAAGGTGTCGACAAGTTGACTGGCGCGAACGTGATGGCCACCGACCTCCGCGCGTCGGCGGGTCTCGTCATCGCGGGGCTGATCGCCGAAGGCACAACGACGATCGATCGGATTTACCACCTTGACCGCGGGTACGAACGAATCGAGGACAAGCTCGCGGGAGTGGGCGCGCGCATTTCCCGAGCGAAATAAGGCTGGCAATGCCCGTGTCGAACGCTGATCTGGAGCGCTCTCCGCTCGGACACGCAACCGGTTATCCGGATACCTACGATCCGACGCAGCTATTTGCCGTTCCCCGCGCACCGCAACGCGCAACGCTCGGGTTGACCGACGCGCTCCCATTCACCGGAAGCGATCTATGGACCGCGTACGAGCTTACGTGGCTCGATCCGCGTGGCAAGCCCTGCATTGCGATCGCAACGATTGAAGTGCCGGCAGATTCACCGTCGATCGTGGAATCGAAGTCGATGAAACTCTATCTCGGCTCGTTTGCACAATCGTCGTTCAAGAACCCCGGCGACGTTGCCGCGACGATCAAGAGCGATCTTATGTCTGCGACGGGCGCGGTGATCCGCGTCCAGCTCAAGGACTCGACGACGTTCGCAAACCAAAAGTTGAGCGAGCTCGAAGGCGAGAGCCTCGATGCGCTGCAGGTCGACTGCACGGGGTATGAAATCGACGCGACCACGCTGGTCGCATCTGGCCAAACGGTTGCAGAGGCGCTCACGACGAATCTCTTTCGCTCGGTTTGTCCGATCACGGCACAGCCCGACATCGCGTCGGTGCGAATTGGCTACCGAGGGGCAGCGATCGATCGTGCAGGGCTTCTGCGCTATCTCGTCTCTTACCGACGCCATCCCGGATTCCACGAACACTGCGTCGAGCGCATTTTTGTCGATGTCCTCGCGCGTTGTCGTTGCGAATCGCTGACGGTCTATGCGCGATTCACGCGACGGGGCGGTATCGACATCAATCCCTTTCGCACGAACGAAGCACACGCAATTCCCGAGAACGTGCGCGCCGCACGACAATAAGCGGGCGGGTAGAATGTCCGGGTGACCGCGCTTACGATCGCGCTCTCGAAAGGGCGCATTCTTGACGAGACGTTGCCGCTGCTGGCGGCGGGGGGCTTGGTGCCTTCCGAGGATCTGTCGACGTCGCGCAAACTGATCGTCGCGACGAATCGGCCGAACGTATCGCTCGTGGTGTTGCGCGCAACGGACGTGCCGACGTACGTCCAATACGGCGCCGCCGACGTCGGTGTTGCAGGCAAGGATGTGTTGCTCGAACACGGCGGGACCGGCTTGTATCAGCCGCTCGATCTCGGGATCGGCCGTTGCCGACTCGTCGTTGCGACGCGTCGTGGTTACGATTGGACCGCATCGGTGCAACGCGGCGCACGCATTCGCGTCGCGACCAAGTACGAACGAACCGCGCGCGAGCACTTCGCCGCGAAAGCGATGCACGTCGACTTGATCAAGTTGTACGGCTCGATGGAGCTCGCGCCCTTGCTGGGACTTGCCGACGCCATTGTCGATCTGGTCGCGACGGGCAATACGCTGAAAGCGAACGATCTTGTCGTCGTCGAAGAAATCATGCCGATTACCGCGCGGTTGATCGTCAACCCGGGCGCGCTGAAGTTGAAGCGCGACGTCGTAAAACCGCTGCTCGATGCGCTCGGTGCGGCGGCGAACCCGAAGGCTGTCGCGGCCGCATGAGTGCCGCTGCCAAGGCGCTTCCGCTGCGTATCCTCGATAGTGCAGCTCACGACTTCGCTGCGCAGCTGGAGCGGCTCATTGCATTCGAAGTCGCGCAAGACGCGAACGTCGACAGCACGGTGGTGTCGATTATCGATGACGTGCGCGCCCGCGGTGACGACGCGTTGCTCGATTACACGCGACGCTTCGATCGGCTGGACATTACGCGCGCTGATGCATTGGAGATTTCGCGTGCCGAATGGCGTGCAGCCTTCGATCGGATTGCGCCGGCCGATCGTGATGCGCTTGCCGCGGCAGCTCTTCGCATTCGAGCATTTCACGAGCGCCAGAAGAGCGATGGCTTCAGCTTTCGTGAGTCGAACGGCAACGAGCTCGGACAACGCGTGACGCCGCTCGATCGCGTCGGCTTGTATGTCCCCGGCGGCAAGGCCGCCTATCCATCGTCGGTGTTGATGAACGCGATCCCGGCACAGGTCGCGGGCGTGCGCGAAATCATCGTCGCCGTGCCGACGCCCGACGGCGTTCGCAATCCGCTCGTGCTCGCAGCAGCACATCTTGCGGGCGTGACGCGCGTGTTCACCATCGGAGGCGCGCAAGCAATCGCGGCGCTTGCCTACGGAACCGCGACGGTTCCGGCAGTCGACAAAATCTGCGGCCCGGGCAATGCTTACGTCGCCGCCGCGAAGCGGCGCGTGTTCGGGACGGTGGGCATCGACATGATCGCCGGTGTGTCCGAGATCCTCGTGATCGCGGACGCGACCGCAAACCCCGATTGGGTTGCGCTCGACCTCTTCTCTCAAGCCGAGCACGACGAGCTTGCGCAGGCGATCCTGGTGACCCCCGATCAACGGTTCGTCGAGCGCGTGAGGGCGAGCGCGCAACGGCTGATCGCCGAAATGCCGCGCGCGGACATCATTGCCGCATCGTTCGCCAAACGCGGCGCCCTGATTCGCACGCGCGATCTTGCTGAAGCATGTGCAATTGCCAACCGCATCGCACCGGAGCATCTTGAGCTCGCGGTCGCCGATCCCGACGCGCTGTTGCCACAGCTACGTCACGCGGGCGCTATTTTCTGTGGCCACTATGCATGCGAGGCGATCGGCGATTATTGCGCCGGTCCCAATCACGTATTGCCGACCGGCCGCACCGCGCGATTTTCGTCGCCGCTCGGCGTCTACGACTTCCAGAAGCGCACGAGCGTGCTGCGTGTTTCGGCCGATGGCGCACGGGCGCTCGCCCCGATTGCATCGACGCTCGCGCGCGGCGAAGGTCTGATCGCGCATGCCCGCTCCGCCGAAGCGCGGCTCGGCAAACCCTAGGACGAACACCATGGCGCGACTGATCGCGATGTACAAAAAGCCCACGGACGCTGCAGCGTTCGATCGCTACTACTTTGCCGAGCACGTTCCCCTTGCGAAAAAATTTCCGGGCCTGCGTGCGTACGACGTCTCGCACGGTCCGATCGTCACCCCCGACGGTCTCGCGCCGTATCATCTGATCGCGACGCTGACGTTCGATTCGGTCGATGCGATTCAGTCTGCGCTGTCATCTGCGCAGGGCCAGGCGATCGTCGCGGACCTTGCCAAGTTCGCCGCGGCAGGCGTCGACGTCTACATCGTCGATACGAAAACTGTCTGACATGAACGATCCCCGCGGGCCGGGACTCGCTGCCGCCGAAGGTGAGGTCGCCGCGCGTGTCGCCGCCACGATGCGTCCCGAAATCCGTGCATTGACCGCGTATCACGTCGCGAAGGCCGAGGGGATGATCAAGCTCGACGCGATGGAGAACCCCTACGCGTTGCCCGCCGACGTGCGCATGCGGCTTGCAACTGAGCTTGCCGAGATCGCGATCAATCGCTATCCCGATGGCGGCGCGGATGCGGTCAAGCGCGCGCTTCGCGCGTCGCTTGCGCTCTCCGATGACGTTGCGCTGATGGTGGGCAATGGGTCCGACGAGCTGCTACAGATCATCACGACGGCGGTGGCAAAACCCGGCGCCGCAGTCGTTGCACCCGATCCATCGTTTGTCATGTATCGGCTCTACGCGGTATACGCGAACGCACGTTATGTTGCCGTCCCGCTGCGGGACAATTTCGATCTAGACGGCGACGCGATGCTGGCGGCAATTGAACGCGAGCGTCCCGCGCTCGTCTGGCTTGCTTATCCGAACAATCCAACCGGCAACTTGTTCGACGCCGACACTGTGGAGCGGATCATTCGCGCCGCGCCCGGCTTGGTTGTTGTCGACGAGGCCTATTACGCGTTCGCCGATCGCTCGTACCTCCCGCGCGTGCTCGAATTCGCGAATCTCATTGTCGTGCGCACCGTCTCGAAGATTGGAATGGCCGGCCTGCGGCTCGGTTACGCCGCAGCACATCCGGCTTGGATTGCCGAGCTCGAAAAAGTGCGTCCGCCGTACAACGTCAATGCGTTGACGCAGGCCGCCGTGCCGCTCCTGCTTGCGGAGCGCGCGCTCCTGGACAAGCAAGCGACAGCAATTCGTGCCGAACGCGCGCGGCTTATGAGCGCATTGTCGGCGATCGCCGGCGTTGTTGTGCACGCGACTGCAACCAACTTCGTCGTCGCGCGCGTTTCCAACGCAAACGCGACGTTCGCTGCGCTGCGCGATGCGAATATCCTGGTCAAGAACCTGCACGGGTGGCATCCGGTGCTCGCGAACTGCCTGCGGATTACCGTCGGCACGCCGGCCGAAAATGACGCATTACTAAAAGTGCTCAAACAAACGCTATGAAAGCTCCGGCAATGCCTGCGCGCGCCGCCAAAGCCGAACGCAAAACGGCGGAAACGACGATCACGGTCGACGTCAACCTGGACGGGAATGGAAACGCTTCGCTCGCTACCGGCGTGCCGTTCCTCGATCACATGCTGGATCAGGTCGCTCGCCACAGTCTCATCGATCTCGACATTCGCGCGCAAGGCGATTTGCACATCGACGCACATCACACCGTCGAGGACATCGGCATCACGCTCGGACAAGCGGTCAAGCAAGCGCTCGGCGACAAGAAGGGCATACGCCGCTTCGGACATGCGTACGTGCCGCTCGACGAAGCGCTATCCCGCGTCGTTATCGATCTTTCCGGCCGACCGGGGTTGGAGTTTCACGTGCCGTTCACGCGCGCGCTGATCGGCACGTTCGATGTCGATCTTGTGCACGAGTTCTTCCAGGGCTTCGTCAATCACGTGCTCGCGACCATGCATATCGACAATCTTCGCGGCGACAACGCGCATCACCAAGCGGAAACGGTCTTCAAGGCGTTCGCGCGTGCACTGCGAACTGCCTGCGAGCGCGATCCACGCGCCACCGGCATCTTGCCGTCAACGAAGGGCGCGCTCTAGGCTCGCTTCGCTGCGCGGCCTACCCCACTGCGCAAGCGCGGCGGAACCAGCATGCCTGCGTAACGCGGCGCGATCGCCATCAACCAGCGCAACGTGAAATCGCCTTTCAGTCCCTGCGAAAATTCGTCGGGAGAAAGGCGCGTGAGCTGGTGAATCTCGCGGTCCCAGTCGGCGTCGTCAAACGCGACGATGCGCCGATAGATTTCGAACGCGAAGCGGAGATTGCGCTCGCGCCGGCGCCATGCTGCCGGATAGCGTCGATAGGCCCGACCCGAAAAATCCTCGGCGGCATGCGCAGCGATCACGGCGTCGGCGGCCAATCGGCCGGCGTGCATCGCATAGCGAATCCCTTCGCCCACCAAAGCCGACGCCTGTCCGGCAGCATCGCCGGCGACGACAAGCTTTGCGCCTGCGAGCGGAACGCTCTGTGGTGGAGCAATTGGAATGACGCCGGCGTGCGCTTCGATCGGGCTCGCGCCGCGAAGTTGCGCCAGCGCAGAAACGCGATCGCGGACGCATTCCAGGTAGGTGCCGGGATCGGCATCGGAATGCGGCCGGCCGATTCCTACGCCTAGGCGTACGCGCCCTTGGCCGTAAGGCAGGACCCACGCATAACCATTGGGCGCGACGTTTCTTCCGACGATAAGCGCTGCTTCGTTTTCGTTCCAGCGCGGCGCGAAAAGATCGAGCTCGGCACCGACCCCGAACGCGGCAAATCCATCGTGCAATTGTTGCCGGCGGGCGAGCGTGCTCGCGTACCCGGTGGCGTCGATCACGCTCGGCGCCGCAATCTCTGCCATCAGGCCGTCGGGCTCCCGCACGCAGACGCCGGTGACGCGGCCGGCGCTTTCCCGTACCGAGTCGGCGCGCGTGCGAAGACGAATGCGCGCACCGGCGTTAATCGCTTCCTGCGCGAGCCATTGCAGGAACGAGCGGACGTCGAGCACGCACATCCGCGGGTCGCGATAATCGAACACCGCTTCGGCATGCGGCGCGATCACGCGTATCCGATGCATCGGCACGAAAAAGCGCGCGGGAACTTGAAGTGCAGCAAGCTCGTCGATCCAGCTCCCGCCGCTCGTGCGGACGGGGACGCCGATGGCGGCATTTCGCTCGACAATCAAGGTGGCCAGCCCGGCGCGCGCCGTAACAGCGGCCGCGCTCAGTCCTGCCGGGCCTCCGCCCGCAACGACGACGTCGAACATCTGGCGCCTGGCGAGATTTGGAAAGGAGCTTGGAGAATGAGGTTTGCCGCAAGCGACGGCCGGCAAGCTGCTATTCTCGCTCTCCCGAGGAACGAATGTGACGAGGGATCTGCTTTTGTATTCAAGCCTCGGTGTTGGTTGCCCCTTTTTATCGCTTGTGATCCCCAATGCCTGATATCGCCGTTGTCGACTACGGCATGGGCAACCTGCGCTCGGTCGCGAAGGCGCTGCGTCACGTCGCGCCCAATCGCGACATCGTCGTTTCCGACGACCCTGCTGTCATACGGGCGGCACGTCGGGTGGTCCTTCCCGGCCAGAGCGCGATGCCGGATTGCATCCGCTGCCTGGACGACACCGGGCTACGCGGCGTCGTGATGGAGGTCGTTCGCGATCGTCCCTTTCTCGGCATTTGTCTGGGGTTGCAAATGTTGTTCGACGAGAGCGAGGAAGGGCCCACTGCCACGCTCGGCGTTGTCACAGGCCGCGTTGTGCGCTTTCGCGACGAAACCATGTTGTCGGCGACCGGCGAGCGGCTCAAGGTCCCGCACATGGGCTGGAGTCCCGTGCGCCAAACGCGCTCGCATGCGCTGTGGTCTGGAATTGCCGATGCGACACGCTTCTATTTCGCCCACAGCTATTACCCGACGCCGGCCGGCCCGGAACTCACTGCGGGGACCGCGGCCTATCCGACGCCGTTTACTTGCGCAATAGCGCAGGCTAATATCTTCGCCGTGCAGTTCCATCCGGAGAAAAGTCACCGCGCCGGGCTTCAGTTTCTTGCCAACTTTGTAGCCTGGGACGGTCGCGCCTGACCTCGAGCAATTCCGCTTCGCTTCGCCTCCGAAAGCATTCAGGCGTTGCCTCCCGCCGTAACAAGCGAGCCATGCAGATCATTCCCGCGATCGACATCAAAGACGGTCATTGCGTGCGTCTCAAACAAGGCGACATGCACGCGGTCACCGTGTTCTCCGAAGATCCCGCTGCGATGGCGCAGCACTGGCTGGAGCAGGGCGCCAAGCGGTTGCATCTCGTCGACTTGAACGGCGCAGTGGCCGGCAAGCCGAGAAACGAGCTCGCGATTCGCGAAATCGTGAGCGTGATCGGTGAAGAGATCCCCGTGCAGTTGGGTGGCGGCATCCGCGATCTCGATACGATCGAACGCTATCTGGACGACGGCATCACCTACGTCATCATCGGCACTGCGGCGGTGAAGAATCCCGGTTTCCTGCATGACGCATGCTATGCGTTTCCCGGTCACATCATCGTCGGGCTCGATGCGCGCGAAGGAAAGGTCGCAACCGACGGCTGGTCCAAGATGACCGGTCACGACGTCGTCGATTTGGCCAAGAAGTTCGAGGACTACGGTGTCGAAGCGATCGTCTACACCGACATCGGCCGCGACGGAATGCTGACCGGCGTCAACGTCGAGGCGACGGTCAAGCTCGCGCGTGAGCTCAAGATACCGGTGATCGCGAGCGGCGGCATTGCATCGATCGACGATATCAAGGAGCTTTTGCCGTACGAGAACGACGGCATCATCGGCGCCATCGCCGGTCGTGCGCTCTATGAAGGCAAGCTTGACTTCAAGGCTGCGCTCAAAGCTGCCAAGGGAGGCTGATGGGCCTCGCCAAGCGCGTCATCCCGTGCCTCGACATCGCAGAGGGACGTGTCGTCAAGGGCGTGAATTTCGTCAATCTCCGCGACGCGGGTGATCCCGTTGAAGTTGCGCGGCGCTATGATGAACAAGGCGCCGACGAGATTGCGTTCCTCGACATTCGCGCCAGCATCGAGAATCGCGGGCTTCTGTACAACATGATCGAAGCCGTCGCCGATCAAGTGTTCATTCCGCTCACTGTCGGGGGCGGCGTGAATTCGATCGACGACATTCGCGCGCTCCTTAATGCCGGCGCCGACAAAGTGAGCATCAACACGGCAGGCGTCAAGAATCCGGATTTGATCGCGGAAGCGTCGCGACATTTCGGCGCGCAATGCATCGTTGCGGCGATCGATGCGAAGCAATGCGAAGTCGATGCGTGGCAAGTCTATATTCACGGCGGCAGGACGCCCACGGGAATCGATGCGGTGGAGTGGGCCGCGGAAGCAGCGACGCTCGGCGCAGGCGAGATCTTGTTGACGAGCATGGACCGCGACGGCGCCAAATCCGGTTTCGACCTGAAGCTCACGCGTGCAGTGGTTGACGCCGTCGAGGTGCCGGTCATTGCGTCCGGTGGCGTGGGCTCCCTCAGAGATCTCGTCGAGGGTGTTACGATCGGCGGCGCCGACGCTGTACTAGCGGCATCGATCTTTCACTATGGCGAATTCACCGTGGGTCAAGCCAAATCTGCGATGGCCGCGGCCGGCATCGAGATCCGGCAGCTCGGTTGATATGAGCTTGAAATGAGCGCCGCAGGGCCGTCCCAAGGCGCGAATTACTCCCCCTCTGGGGGCAGCGCAGCGGCGTCAGCCGCAAGCGTGGGGGCACAATAATGAGCGACTGGCTCGAACGCGTTCGCTGGAATATCGACGGGCTCGTGCCGGCGATCGCCCAGGACGCGGCGACGCACCGCGTGCTCACGTTAGCGTGGATGAACCGCGAAGCCCTGCAGCGCACGGTAAAAACGCAGCTTGCGCACTACTGGTCACGTTCGCGCGCGAAGCTCTGGCGCAAGGGCGAACGATCCGGCCATGTACAACGAATCCGCGAAATTCGGATGGATTGCGATAACGACACGATCCTTCTGATCGTCGAACAAGTCGGCGGCATCGCGTGTCATACCGGTCGCGAGCGCTGCTTTTATAAGCGGCTCGACGAAGGGAAATGGATTCCGGTCGAACCTGTGCTGAAAGACCCTGACACGATCTATGGCGACGGGTGACGTCGGCGATGACGCCGTGCTTCTCCGCCTCGCTGCTACGATCGAGGCGCGCAAGCACGCCGACCCGAAATCGTCGTACGTGGCATCGCTCTTCTCGCGCGGCGACGATGCAATCCTGAAGAAGATCGGAGAAGAGGCGACCGAGACGGTCATGGCTGCGAAGGACGGTGATAAAATCCGAATCACTGCTGAAGTGGCCGATCTGTGGTTTCACTGTCTCGTCCTGCTCGCGCAGCACGGTTTGGGTCCTGCCGACGTCTTATCCGAGCTCAAGCGGCGGGAAGGCACGTCGGGTCACACCGAAAAGGCCGCGCGCGGCCGATGAGGGTATTCGATGGCGACCGATCCCAGCTGTATATTCTGCAAGATCGTTCGCGGCGAAATTCCCAGCCGCAAGGTGTACGAGGACACCGATGTCCTTGCGTTCCACGATGTCAACCCGAAAGCGCCCGTGCATTTCATGCTGATTCCGAAGCATCATGTGCCTTCGCTCTACGATGTCGCCGAAGGCGATGCGCCGGCGCTCGGCAAGATGATGATGCTTGCGGGGCGGCTCGCGCGCGAACAAGGAGCGGACGACGGCTTTCGCACGATCGTCAATACGGGTCGCGTGGGCCGGCAGGAGGTGATGCACGTGCATATTCACGTGCTCGGCGGGCCCGATCCGCTTGGTCCGATGCTCGCGCGGAGCCATTGAGGAGAAACCATGGGTGGATTGAGCATTTGGCATTGGCTGATCGTTCTTCTCGTCGTCGTGCTGATTTTCGGCACGAAGAAACTGCGCAACATGGGTCACGATCTCGGTGGCGCCGTCAAGGGCTTCAAGGAAGGGATGAAGAGCAGCGAAGCCGACGCTGAAACGCCGCCGGCCGAAGCGCCGCCGCAAGTCTCCGGCAAGACGATCGAAGGAGAAGTTCGCAAGGAGCCGTCGCAAAAAGTGTGAGCGCCGCGTCACCCAGGGCTTGCTCTAGAGCCCGTCATTCAAAGGGGGGCGACGACGCGCGGCCCACGCACATCGGTCGCATCCCATGTTCGATGTAGGCTTCTCCGAAATCGTCGTCATCGCTGTTGTGGCGCTGATCGTCATTGGACCGGAGCGGCTGCCGAAGACTGCGCGCATGCTCGGGCATCTGTTCGGACGGCTGCAGCGCTACGTCAACGAGGTGAAGGCCGACATCAGCCGCGAGATGGAGTTAGACGAGCTTCGTCGATTGCAGCGCGAGGTCAAGGGCGCGGCAAGCGAGATCGAACGGTCGATGCAAAGCGTTGCGACCGATTTCCATTCGAGCGTCAAAGGTGTCGAGCAGCAATTGAACGAGGCCGCATCGGAAAGCCCGCCGCCTGCCGTGCAGGAACCGCTCAGCACGCGAGAAGAACCGCCGCGGCAGCCATCATTGCCGGGTCTCGACAAGATCTGACGCCTAAGGCAAGCGAACCTTCATGAGCGATACGCCCGACGCGGCGCAGGAAACATTCATCTCGCACCTGATCGAGCTGCGCTCACGGCTGTTGCGCGCGATCGTCGCGGTCGTGTTGGTCCTCGTCGCATTGTTTCCGTTTGCAAAGGACATCTACGCGCTGCTGGCGAAGCCGCTGCTGCGCGTGCTGCCGCAAGGCTCGACGATGATCGCCACCGACGTGACCGGCACGTTCCTCGTGCCGCTCAAAGTTACGCTGATGGCCGCGTTTCTCATCGCGCTTCCCTATGTTCTGTACCAGGCGTGGGCGTTCATCGCGCCGGGACTTTATCAACACGAGAAGCGCTTGGTGATGCCGGTGCTGGTGTCGAGCTTCCTGTTCTTTCTGATCGGCATGGCGTTCGCGTATTTCTTCGTGTTTCCGGTCGCATTTGGATTTTTCGCCGGCTACGCACCGATCGGCGTGCAGATGATGACCGACATCGACAAATATCTATCGTTCGTGCTCACGATGTTCATCGCGTTCGGGCTCACGTTCGAGACGCCGGTTGTTGTGATCGTGCTCGTCCGCATGCGCATCGTCACACTCGAAAAGCTCCGGTCCGCGCGTCCGTACGTGATCGTCGGGGCATTCGTGGTCGGCGCGGTTTTTACGCCACCCGACGTGATCTCGCAGCTCCTTCTCGCGGTCCCGCTATGGCTGCTCTTCGAGCTTGGGCTGCTGCTCGCACGCTTGGTGGCGCTTCCGGTGGAGAAGAACGAGGCGTCCGAAGCGGCGAATTAGAAAGTCCCCTCACCCTCACCCCAACCCTCTCCCGCTAGCGGGAGAGGGTGAAGGTCACTGCGGCTGCTGCTGCGGTTTGGGTCGCCTGCCGACGGTGACGTCGACCTCGATGGGCTTGCCTTCTCGCCACATCCGGATCTTCGCATTCGATCCCGGCTTCAATTCCGCAATGCGGGCCAGTAATTGCGGCACGTCAGGTGTGGGCCTTCCGGCGATTTCCGTGACGACGTCTCGCGGCAGCAGTCCGGCGCGTTGCGCAGGGCCGTCTTGTTGGACGCCGCGAACGAGCACACCGTCCGCGCGCGCGAGCGAGAGCGCCTCGGCCAATTCGCGCGTGACGGCCTGCGGCTCGATGCCGAGCCATCCGCGCGTCACTTCGCCGTCCTTGATGATTTGCGTCAGAACGGTTCGCGCGAGCGACACGGGAATCGCAAAGCCGATACCCATCGAGCCCCCGGTCTGCGAATAAATCGTGCTGTTGATGCCCACCAGATGTCCTGTCGCATCGACCAGCGCGCCGCCTGAGTTGCCGGGATTGATCGCGGCATCGGTCTGGATGAAGTCTTCGAAGCGATTGATCCCGAGCTGATTGCGTCCGAGCGCGCTCACGATTCCGAGCGTGACGGTGCTGCCGAAACCAAACGGATTGCCAATAGCGAGAACGACATCGCCGACCTGAACGGCTTCGGGCGCGGCGAACGTGATCGCAGGCAGATTGTCGCCCTCCGCCTTGAGGACGGCGAGATCGGATTCGGGATCGCTACCGCGGACGAGCGCGCGCATTTGCCGGCCGTCGGAGAGCACGACTTCGATGTCGTCTGCACCTTCGACGACGTGATAGCTCGTGAGTATGTAACCTTCGGGCGCGACGATCACGCCTGATCCGAGATTTGTCGCGCGGCGCGAGGCGGTCCGCTCGGCCAATTCCGGGAAATAGCGCTTCAGAATCGAATCGTCGAGCACCGGGTTGCGCGAGCGCGCAACCTTGCTCGAATAGATATTGACGACCGCAGGCATCGCTTTTTTGGCGGCTTCGGCAAAGGTGGGATTGCGGCCCGTATCGTTCGGCGCCGTCGGTGCCGCGCCCGACTGCTGCAGCAGTACGACGTTGCCGACGGGTTGCGTGAAACGCGGCAACAGATCCGGCCGGAGCGTTGCGACGACAAAGAGCGCCGCCAAGCACAGTGTGCTGGCCTGCGCGAACAACAGCCAGAATTTACGTAGCACGGGATTCGCTCGAGCTCAGTTTTCGGATTATAGGACCGCGAAACAAGCATGCGAAAAGCCGGCGGCGGAAAATGCACCGACAGAACATCGATACCTCTGCAAGCGCTTGATCGCACGGACGATTCCACAAACCTTCCGTGCTGACGCTTCCGGCGCGACGTTCAAATCCCGTATAATTGATAGGTTTTTTGCGAGCATGTGCAAACAAGCGGGCAAGGCGCCAAAACAACGAGGCCGACGCGACAATGGCTGACGAAGTGAATCAATCAGGGCAACCGAGGGGACAACTGAGTGCCGAGGGGCCGGCGGATGTCGATACCGACAAACGCCGCTTTCTGGTGGTCGCGACCAGCGTCGTCGGCGGTATCGGCGTCGTCGCAACCGCGGTTCCGTTCGTGATGTCGATGTGGCCGAGCGAGCGCGCGAAGGCCGCCGGTGCGCCGGTCGAGGTCGATATCGGCAAGATCGAGATGGGTCAAAAAATCGACGTCGAATGGCGGGGTAAGGTTGTTTGGTTTATCCGGCGCACGCCGGAAATGCTTGCGTCGCTGCCAAAGCTCGACTCGCGCGTGGCCGATCCCAAATCAGACGCTCCGCAGCAGCCGAAGAACTGCAAGAACGAATACCGCTCGATCAAGGCGGAGTTCTTTGTCGCCGTCGGCATATGCACGCACCTCGGCTGCTCGCCGACGTACCGCAAGGAGATCGCGCCGGCCGATCTCGGTCCCGACTGGCTTGGCGGCTTTTTCTGCCCGTGCCACCAATCGAAGTTCGATCTCGCCGGCCGCGTTTATAAAGGCGTGCCGGCGCCGCTCAATCTCGTCGTGCCGCCTTACAAATACGTAAGCGACACGGTCGTGGTGATCGGCGAAGAGCAAAAAGCGTAGCCGCGTTTGCGTCCATAGCGTTAACAGGCCCTAACCAAACGAGCGGAACGAAAACGATGCAAAAGCTGCTGCATTGGATTGACGCGCGCTTCCCGCTGACGGCGCTGTGGGAGAGTCAGTGGGGCAAGTACATCGCGCCCAAGAATTTCAACTTCTGGTACTACTTCGGCTCGCTCGCGCTATTCGTGCTCGTGCTGCAAATCGTCACCGGCATCTTTCTGACGATGAACTACAAGCCGGATGCCACGAAGGCGTTCGAGTCGGTCGAATACATCATGCGCGACGTCGAATGGGGATGGCTGATCCGCTACATGCACTCCACCGGCGCATCGATGTTCTTCATCGTCGTGTATCTGCACATGTTTCGCGGACTGATGTACGGAAGCTACCGTAAACCGCGCGAGCTGACGTGGATTTTCGGCGTGCTGATCTATCTCACTCTGATGGCCGAAGCGTTTTTTGGCTATCTACTGCCATGGGGTCAGATGTCGTACTGGGGCGCGCAGGTCATCGTCAACCTGTTCTCGACCGTCCCGTTTATCGGCGAGGACCTGGGCGTCTGGATTCGCGGCGATTACACAATTTCTGATATCACGCTCAACCGCTTTTTCGCGTTTCACGTCGCTGCCGTGCCGCTCGTTTTGATCGCGATCGTCGTTGCGCATTTCATGGCGTTGCACGAAACGGGCTCCAACAATCCGGACGGCGTCGAGATCAAGAAGCAGCCGAAGGATCCGGTGACGGGGTTGCCGCCGGACGGCATTTACAGCCATCCGTATTACACGATCAAGGATATCGTCGGCGTCATCTTTTTCCTCGCCGTTTTCTCGGCGATCATGTTCTTCGTCCCGGATATGTGGGGCTATTTTATCGAGGCGAATAATTTCATACCCGCCGATCCGCTGAAGACGCCCGAGCACATCGCGCCGGTTTGGTATTTCACGCCGTATTACGCGATGCTGCGAGCGGTCCCATCGTTTTTGGGTTCGCAGTTCTGGGGTGTGCTCGTGATGGCGATCGCCGTGCTGATCTTCTTCTTCATGCCATGGCTCGATCGCGGTCCCGTCAAGTCGATCCGGTATCGCGGCACGCTGTACAAGGCGTGGCTCGCTGCGTTCGTGATTTCGTTTCTGATTCTGGGCTATCTCGGCGTTGTTCCGGTCACGATCTGGGGACAGTTCGCGGAAAACATTCCGATCCTCGGCGGCGCGGATCGTGCGACGGTCGTCGCGCGTATCTTCACCGTTGTCTATCTGCTGTTCTTTCTGCTGATGCCCTGGTACACGAAGTGGGACAAGACGAAGCCGGAGCCTGACCGGGTGCGGATGTGATGAAGCGTTACGCTCGTATCGTTGCCGTCGCGTTGCTGGTCGCGTCCGGAGCAGCGTGCGCCGTGGAAACCGGTGACGTGCGCTTGGTGCCCGCCCCCGTCAATCGCCTCGACGACGAGTCGCTGCAGCGCGGCGCACGCAATTTCATCAACTATTGCTTGAACTGCCACTCGGCGAAGTACATGCGCTACAACCGGTTGACCGATCTTGGAATCGACGTGTCGATGATTCAGGACAACCTGATGTTCGCGACCGATAAGGTGGGCAATACGATGACCGCCGCGATGACGCCGGCGCAGGGCAAAGCGTGGTTCGGCACGCCGCCGCCTGATCTGACCGTCGAAGCGCGCGTTCGCGGCCGCGACTGGATCTACAACTATCTGATCGGCTTCTACCGCGACGATAAAACGGCGACAGGCTGGAACAACATCGTGTTTCCGAACGTCAGCATGCCTCACGTCCTGTGGGAGCTCTCCGGAAGCAACAAGCTCGTCGAAACCGACTTCGATGATCACGAAAAGGCCGAAGCGGCAGCGATTGCGGTCAAAAGCTTGTCGCTCGTCGAACCCAAACCGGGTAACAAATGGGCGGTTCTGTCGGTCGCGCCCGACGTCCCGGGGCAGATGACGCGCGTCCAGTACGAAGCGTTCGTTGCCGATCTCGTCAACTATCTCGACTATATGGCCGAGCCGGCGCGCAATCGGCGTATCCACGTCGGGATGTTCGTGATGCTGTTTCTAGGATTGTTGTTCGCCTTCGCGTATTGGACGAAGCGCGAATATTGGAAAGACGTTCACTGACCGGACACTAAGCGCCTCGATGTCCGACGTGAGGGACAGCGCCAGGCCGCTGCTCTTCGTATTTCAGCGCATGAGTTGTTGCGAGCCTTTGCCGCCCCAATGTAGAGACGTTCCGCAGGGAAATCCAAACCATGATGACGCTTTACTCCGGTACCACCGACCCATTCAGCCAGCGCTGCCGCATCGTGCTGCACGAAAAGGGCATGGACTTCCAAATCATCGACGTCGACTTGGACCACAAGCCCGAGGACCTCGCGGTGATGAATCCGTACAACCAGGTGCCGGTGCTGGTCGAGCGCGATCTCGTTCTGCATGAGTCGAACATCATCAACGAGTACATCGACGAACGGTTTCCGCATCCGCAATTGATGCCCGCTGATCCCGTCATGCGCGCGCGTGCGCGCTTGTTCCTGCATCGGTTCGAGAAGGAGCTGTTCGTCCATATCGATGCGTTGGAAGGCAACAATCAGAAGCACGCCGAAAGGGCGCGTGGGCTGGTTCGCGATTCGCTGATGCAGATCGCTCCCGTGTTTACCAAGCACAAGCACATGCTCGGCGAGGATTATTCGATGCTCGACGTCGCCATTACGCCATTGCTGTGGCGGCTGGACTACTACGGGATCCAGATGCCGAAGCAGGCGGCTCCGCTGATGAAATACGCGGAACGCTTGTTTACGCGCCCTGCGTTCTCCGAGGCGCTGACATCGGCGGAGCGCGGCATGAGGAAGTGACGCAACACTTTGTCATTCCGACGACACCGCCACACTTTGTCATTCCGAGGACGGCGCTCTATCGTCCGAGGAACCTGCTGTTGTTAAGTCTTGACGCCGGGCCAGACCGGTGCGGCGTATATCCTGCGCGCATGTCCGAGCAGTCAGCCAAGCCCTACCTCGTCCGCGCAATCTGCGAATGGTGCGCCGACAACGGGTTCACGCCTTATCTCGCGGTGAAAGTCAGTGCGCAAACGCGAGTGCCGCCGTCCTTCGTGAAGAACGGCGAGATCGTGTTGAACATCAGCCCTTCGGCGACGCGCAAGCTGACGATCGACAACGAATGGATTCAATTCGCCGCGCGTTTCAACGGCGTGTCGCAGGAAGTTTCGGTGCCGATGAATGCCGTCTCCGGCATTTTCGCCAAGGAGACGGGCTACGGTTTCGCGTTCACGATCGCGACGGATCCCGTTGCATCGCTCGCCGGAGCGACCGTGTCGAAGCAGCTCCAGCCGAACGATACCGAAGCAAAGGATCAAGATACCGCGAAATCCAGGCGGCCGTCGCACCTGCAAATCATCAAGTGACGCATTGGTCCAACAGCAAAGGCTAGAAGCAGGTCCCTCGCTCGCGCTCATGATGACAAACGTTGGCGAGCGCCAGCGACGATGGATCGCACGTTAGAATTCTTCCCGCGCCGGCATAGCTCAGATGGTAGAGCAGCGGTTTTGTAAACCGTTGGTCGTGGGTTCGATTCCTACTGCCGGCACCAACTCGGCTTCTGCGAACCTCCGGTCGCGGCTCAAGCCGCCTGCGGCTTCGTAATCCTGCATCCCGCAATCGTCTCGACGTAGGCGACCACCGGCTTCCACTCCGGTCCGACGCTGCTGTCAAACTGCGCGTTGATGTAGTAGCGCTTGCAGGGCGCGATCTCCATCGCCATGGTCTTATTGGAGCCCGGCCAGCCCTTGCGATTGGGCGATTGCACGACGACGGTACGTTTGCCGGGCTCGATCTTGACGATCCGGTCTATATAGTTGCGACCGTCGACCGATTTGATGATCGCCGGCGCCCGATTCATCGTCGCGCGGGTGTAGCGAGTCCCCGTCACCTCGCTCCACGTCGGGCCCCATCGTTCCAGCGCCGCCGCGTCGGCCGTGGGCAACAACAACGCGAACAACACCGCGATGATTTTCATTGTTCCTCCTTGTCGACACCTTTCGGCGCCCGCATCGCCTCCAACGGCAAGCCCGCCACGCGGGTTGACAGTCGCCGGCCTGCAGCCCACAACTCGAATACAACAGACACCCCCGCCGGTCAACTGCTGCGCGTCAACCGCGGTGGATGCCTTAGAATCGCCCGCATACGGGAGGATGTTCGGGGGGACATCACGCAGTCTTCGCGCGGCACTGCTGGGCATTTCGCGAGTCCAATCTGCGCGGCGCGCATGCGCGAGCCGTCGGCCGCAACGACGCCGCACTTCCAGCATCACAATCAACTGGATTAGCGCATGCCGCTTGTGGGTTTTCGGCCGACGAAAGCGCGGCTGATCATCGATGACAGCAACGACACGGTCCTCGTGATGAAGGTCGTCGTTGCCGACAGTGAATCGGTCGAGCTCGCGTCCGGCGGCAAGCTCGATGCGCTGACCGGCGTACTGCGCATTCGCGAACGCAAAGAAGGGGAAAACCGTAACGGCGGCGTGGGCTCGCTCGTCT
>DASXSP010000101.1:0-5176 GCA_036505865.1 Casimicrobiaceae bacterium | reverse complement strand
TGCAACGGTTCCGGTGGGCGCTGTCCCGGTCACGGTTGCCGTGAATGTGACGCTCACGCCCGCGGATGCCGGATTTGCCGAGCTCGCAATGCCGCTTGTCGTTGAGCTGGTGTTTACAGTCTGCCCCACGGTATTGCTCGTGGAGCCGCTGTTCGCGCCGTCGCCACTGTAAGTCGCCACGACGTTGTGGGCGCCCGCGGACAGCGCGCTCGTTGCGCACGTGGCGACGCGCGAGTTGCCCATGCCGCTCAGTCCGACCGTGCTGCAGCCGGCGATCGAGTTTGCCCCGTCAGCGAAGCTCACAGTGCCGCTAGGTGCGTTGCCGGTCACCGTCGCCGTGAACGTGACTGTTGCCCCGACGCTCGATGGATTAGGCGTACTCGTCAGCGTCGCCGACGTCGTCGTAATGCCGCCGCCGGAAGACACTTGCACAGTCAACGCCCCTGCGGTTGCCGCGATGACGTTGATGTTGATGCCGTACGTGTTGTCGGTGTACGACTGTCCGACGACGAGCGCCGCATCGGTGAACGATGACGTCGCGGGTGTCATGTCGAGAAGCTGCGTGTCGTTGCTCAAGCTGTCGCAGCCCGAGCACAACGTTTCAAAAGGCGTAGCTACGCGAATTTGCGCGCCGTTGTTTGGATACGCGGACAGCGGGCTATCGAAACCGATCGGCTGTCGAAACTCAACCCAATACGTACGGTTCGCGGCCGCTGGAATCGTCACCGCGTAAAGCGACCCACCCGGCGATTCGATCGGCGCTAACGAGTACGTCAACGTGCCCGAGGAGTGCGTCGATACGGTGGCGGCAGCGATCCAGTTCAACTTGCGTTTCTGCTCGGCGCTGAAGTGCATCGCACGCTGGTTTCCCATTGTGTCGAACGGGTCGCCGTATTCCGAAACCCCGCAGGCGCCGCCGATGGGTGCCGCGCCGCAATCGAGGCTACCTGCGTGCAGCAGGCCGAAGTTATGACCCATTTCGTGAGTGATCACCTGCGTGATGAACGAATTCACGCCGTTGATGTACGCCTTGTGCGGCGAGCCGATATAGGCAAGGCCATTCCACCCGCATGCCGACACTTGGGTAAAAAGATAGACGACGAAGCCATAGTTCGACGAATTCCAGCCGCCGTTCGCCGCCGCAGTCGTCGCTGCATTGCCGATGCCTTGCCAATCCGCATTGTTGCAAGTTGTCGGCTTCGATATGTTCATCGTCACCCAATCGGTGACCGTGACGCTCAACGTCTGCTGGCCGAACGAAACTTCGCCGTAGTAATTCGCGACGCTGTCGGAGTTGGACGACATGGCCTGCTGCGCCTGAGTGGACGTGAACGACGGCGTCGCCGTGTTGTTGAAGTTCGCCAAAACCACGAGCACCGTATTCGCGACCTTGGTCGGGACGGCGCCGCGTTTACTTCCGCCCTCCTCCGGTCCCGGCGCGAGGATCGTTATGCGCGACGGACGCAGCGACGATCCATCGGCACTCGTGCGACCGCTGACCGAAATGCGCATGCCCCAGCGGAGAGGTGCCGGGAGCGTGGCCACATCGAGGCGACGATGATTGCCGTTGTCCTCGCGAATCTCGTAGATGAATCCGCCACGTCCCGCCGCGAAGTCGTCGCTGTGCGCGATCGAGAGGGTTCCATCCACTTCGACCGCCGCATTCGCAGTTGTCGATTGCGGCTGGATCAACGTACGTGCTGCATCGACTTCCAACTGACGGCCACGGCTTCGCCCCGTGAGTTCGACACGCGAACCGGGTTGCAACGTGTCGGCCGCCGCGCCTTGCAGTGCGACCAATGTTCCATCGTCAAGATGCAATTCCCGGTAACGATACGTCGCGTGCGCGATGCGATCGTCGATGACGATCTCGTCGACGACGCCGTTGAATTGTTCGAGCGGTGCGCCGGAAACGATTGGTCCAGCGTCGGTGCGTTTGTTGTCAACGTCGTGGGCGAGCGCCGTTGTCGAGGCGCACGCGATGACAAACGCCATCGCTGCGCGAATGGCGATCCGGAGCGTAGGAGGCATGAAAAGGGATTGCATTTGATTGTTTGGGTGGCTGGGGAGGCGGCGAGCTGAACCGAGCAACAATTATGCCCTTGTCATCGCGATACGGCGACGTCAAAATCAATCGTGCGCATTGCGCACGTTGTTGCCGACAAATTGTCGCTGCACGCCGCGCAAGGCCTATGGACGTGCGTACTGTTCGAACGACTTCTAATTCGTACGAAGTTTCGAATCGAGTGTTGGAACGCGGACGTGATTCAGTCCCGCACGCTTGATGGCGTTTTCGATCTCGCCGGACGCCGAAGCCGAATCAATGAACGCGTTCACGTACTTCAACGCTTCCGGCTTGCCTCGCGGAACGAGTATCACGTATTCCGCGGCGGCGAAGCGTCCTTCGAGCAAGCGATACTCGGCAACGTTCGCGACTGCGGCCGCCAGAACAGCGACGCTCTCCGCGTAGACATCGACGGCGCCCGAAGACATCGCTTCGGCAAGCGCGATTTTCCCTCCCCTGACGGGCACGATCTGCGCCCGCTTGATGGTTCCCGCAAGTAAATCGTATGCATTGCCGGGTACAGGAACGGCAATCCGAACGGTTTCCTGGTCCACATCCGATGTAGTGCGAAGGCGAGCGTTGTTAGCGCGGACAAGGTAGCCGTAATCCACTTCCACATAAGGACGCGAGAAGTCGGCTTTTGTGCGCAGCGCCGGATCCGTTGCAAGAAACGCGATATCCCATTCGCCGGTACCGACGCTCGCAGTCAACGCGAGGCTGTTCGCATAGGGAACCGGCTCGAACGCCCGGCCAAGCCGGTCTGAGAGAAGGCGCCCTAGATCAGCCGCGATGCCGACGAATTGCCCTGTTCCGGAGTCGCGGGCAACCAGGAATTGATCCGAGAGATGGAGACCAACGCGAAGCTTTCCTGTCAGCGTAAGCTCGGCGGCCGCCTCCGCGCTGGGCTGCGGAAGATTCGAGGCGCATGCGGAAACGATCGCTGGCAGGAGTATCGCTAAACGAATGTATTTCATCTTCTGGAGCGAGTCGAAGTGATTGCCGTGAAAACGCGCGCAGCATACGGGACGAAGGCGTCAAAAAAAACCCCGGCGACGCGCCGGGGTTTCTCGTTTAATACGTCGGGATCGATCGCAGTCGCTTTAACGACCATCGACGCGGCAGCAGTGCCGCGATGCAAAGCCGGTGGTCGCACCCGCATTGGTATTTTTCCAAAAGCAGGTACCAATGTTGAACCCGGCGTTGAAAGTAAAATAATTGTCCGTGTCGCAGTTGATTGCCGTGTTGTTGTAGCCCGTTGGGCAGGCGGGCGGTGTTTGAGAACATTGACCCCCGCCGCCTGCGCAAGCGACGCTGTTCTGCGCGGTCTCCACGCACGACAGCGCAGTGCCGAAGGGCGGTGTGTAGTAACCGACGACGTCGGCCACGAACTGGGCGTTCCCCGACGGTCCGTTGTAGAAGACGGCGAAGTCCAATATGCCTCCGCCAGGGCCGGTGCCGGCGCGGCCACCGTAAGGTACGACGGTCGTATTGGTCGCGATGTCGCCTGCGTTCCAGTTGAGCGCGCTGATGGTGGGGATCGGGTTCGCACCGCCCCAGAGGACCCAGTTACCCGCCGCCGACGGGCTGACCACGGTGACCGTGATCATCGCTGCCGACGGAATGTTGGCATCCGACCCCGTTCCCGCCGCTGAATTGAAATACATGGCGGGGCAGACAGTCCCGACCGACCCCGATATCCCGCCTTGGTTGCCGAAGTTGTAACTCGAACTGATGCTCCAGAAGTAAAAGTTCCGCGTTTCGCCGGCGACGATCGGCCCGCCAACATTCCGCGTGTCGACGATGCGACACGGCGTGATTGGCGTATAGACCTGATCGATGTTGACGCTGCCAAGCACCTTCTGGTTTCCAGGCTTGGCGGCGTAACGCGCGGCAGTATCGCTTCCGAGCGTCGAGATGAACGTCTTGTAGAGTTCAGTGCGATCCTTTTGCACGCCTTTGACAACCGCGGACGGATCCATTTCCGCGAGCTTTGCGAGCACTGTATCCGACGCTTGGCTCAACTGTATCGAAATCATGTCGCGCCACAACGCGACATCCTGGCCCGATTCGTGCACGACGGGTGTCCAACGATCGAGGATGGCGCCGATGCGCGCCGCTTTCGCGACACCGGCATCGGCGACGACCGCGTTGCCCGCTTCAATCGCAACTGATGCCGCAAGCGCGACTCCGCTGCTGCCCAGCAAAACCGCGACCACGGCACTGCGACACAACAATCTCGCATTTCGCTGCAGATACATGGTTAATTCCCCTTGACGGTGACTTGGCTTCAAACCGGGCCCGCGTGGCGGACCGGCTCCCTTGATGCCCCCCCACAGCAATACATATATACGCCGGCGGTTACTCCTATGCAACGCGCATAAATGAGCGCGGAACAAATGCTTTGATTCCGCCGAATAGCCTCAAACCGCTCGGCAAAGCTCCGATTGCGGCGCAAGACCTTCGCAATCGTGTGAAATATAGTCGCCGGGACTTGTTTAGCTCGATGGCATATTACGCACCAGCGGCTCGAACGCAAGCGAATAATCCGCAGTACCCGGAATGACGCAGTGCACCATTGCGCTGGATCCTGCTACTGTCCTTGTATCGACTGGAGGCGAGCAACACATCAACTCCGAACTCCATAGCCGCGGAATCGATCCACTACAATTTCCATCTCCGCGTCAGACAGCGACGTCGGCTCGCCGATCTGTAGCGCACGCCAATACATTTCGGCCAAGGTTTCGACTTCAATCGCGAGAGCCAACGCGGAATCAAGTTTCTTGTCGGCGGCGATCATGCCGTGGTGTGAAAGCAGGCATGCCTTGCGATCTTCAAGCGCAGCAACAATAGATTGAGCCAACTCCTGCGTGCCGAACGTCGCATAAGGCGCGCAACGAACGTCCTTTCCCCCTGCGATCGCAACCATGTAGTGAAACGGCGGAATGCCGCGATCGAGGCACGCAAGCGTGGTCGCGAACGTCGAATGCGTATGAACGACCGCGTTAAATTCCGGCCGCGCGCGATAGATCTCGCGGTGAAATCGCCATTCGGTCGACGGTGCAAGATGACCATTCGCATCGCCATCATCGGTCATCGCGACAATGTCCTCGG
>DASXSP010000100.1:0-47353 GCA_036505865.1 Casimicrobiaceae bacterium | reverse complement strand
TCCAGCTTGGAAGGCAACACGCGAAGGGCGATCGACATCCACGAAGGGGAGAAGGTCGACGCGGGCGCGTTCAAGGCGCTCGTGAAGGCCGCGGTGGCCCAGAATGGCCCGCCGGCGAAGAAACGGTAGACCCTGAGGTGCGCAAGTCGGCCACCAAGTCGAAGTCCCCGCCGAAGGCAGGCGCGAAGGCCAAGCCAGGTGTGCGTGAGGCCAAGCCGATCAAGGTGCGAAAAGGCGAGAAGGCCGCCGTCATCCTCTCGGGCGGCAACCCGCGCATCGCGAAGGCGGACGGCGATGCCCCCGTGCAGGCGTACATCGACGCGATGCCGGGCTGGAAGCGCGACCTCGGGAAGCGCCTCGACGCGCTCATCGGGCGAAACGTGCCCAACGTGCGCAAGGCTGTGAAGTGGAATACGCCGTTCTACGGCATCGAGGGCCAGGGTTGGTTCCTGGGGTTCCACACCTTCACGCACTACGTCAAGGTGGGCTTCTTCCGCGGCACGTCGCTGCGACCGGTGCCGCCCGGCCCCAGTAAGGGCAAGGACATGCGCTACATCGACATCCACGAAGGCGACGAGCTCGACGAGGCGCAGATGGCGAACTGGGTGAAGCAGGCCGCCGCGTTGCCCGGCTTTCTCGGGCCTCGACCCTGACCAGGCCACGTGGGGCCGTCGGGCTTGTCGTATCGCGTGACGATAGCGCGGTTGAATCTTCAGGTGATCGATCATGCGCTCGATGCGGTTGCGCTCGCGATACATGCGCCTGTTCCAGCGGATTTTGGCCTTGCGATTGGATTTGGGCGGATGCAGGAACGGATGCCGGCCTCATGCGGGCTGGCTCGGAATCGTAGCCCTTGTCGGCGAGAAGATAGGCGGGCGCCTCGGCCAGGGCGATCACCTCTTCGAATGCCGTGCAGTCCGCCGCTTCGCCGGGCGGGTCGAAGACGAGCGGGATGCCTCGGGCATCACGGAGACAATGAACTTTACAGGTTGACCCGCTCCGCGAACGGCCAAACGCTTGTTCGCGAGTTCCCCTTTTCCGCCGGCAGCCACTACGGTACGCAGACATATCGTTGAGACGAAGGAGCGAGAGGCTAGGTTTTCGTGCTTGAATCTGGATGACCTCTGACATGCGTGGCCGTAGCGGGTCGTTTCCTTAGCCTTAAACTGTTCGATACAAACCCAGTAGCATGTACGTGCCGCACACCGCCCGTTAATGCGTGGGGTGCCCCAAGAGAGCAGTGATGGCGTCGATTCCGCCCTTGGCCACCAATCACTCCTTGCAGCATCGCTACGACGTCGTCGTCATCGGCGGCGGCATCATGGGCTCCAGTACCGCCTATTTCGTGAAGCACCGCGCGCCGGGTGCTGATGTTTGCGTCATCGAGCCGGATCTGACCTACGAATTCGCGTCGACGTTGCGAGCATCCGGTGGCGCACGCGTGCTCTTCTCCTGCCCGGAAAACATCGAGATGTCGAAGTGGAGCATCGAATTCATTCGGCGCTTTCCTGCGACAATGTCCGTCGGAGAGCGGGAGGCGCCGGTCGATTGGGTCGAAGGCGGATATCTCTTTATCGTTCCGCCCGCAGGTATGGCGATGCTCGAAGCCAACTACGAGAGCCAGCGTCGGCACGGGTGCGTAGTGGAATGGCTTAGCCCTGCGCAGCTCAAAGAACGGTTCCCTTCGATGCACGTCGACGATCTGGGCGGCGGCGTTCATTCACCGCATGACGGATGGTGCGATCCCAACGGATTGTTGCAAGGATTCCGCCGCAAGGCGCAATCGCTCGGTGTGGCATTCGTGGAGGGTCGCGTCAACGAAATCGATGTCGTGGACGGCGCGGTACGGACGGTGCGACTGAACGACGGTGAGCGGCTTCGTGGCAACGTTTTCGTCAACGCTACCGGCGCTTGGTCCGCCGAGATATGCCGAATGGTGCAAATGCCGCTGCCCGTGTCGCCGCTGCGACGCTTCGAGCATTACTTCACCTGCGGAAATCCGCTCGAGTGTCTTCCCTACGTGAAGGATCTGGATCGCCTCGCTTTTCGTTCCGAAGAAAAGGGCTTTTCCGGTGGTCTCGTCAATGGCAACGAACCCCGTGGTTTCAATTTCGACCTCGATCACGACTATTTCGAGCGCGCGGTCTGGCCGGCGCTGGCGCATCGCTTCCCTCCGTTGGAATCCGCCAAATGCCATCGAACGTGGTCGGGCCTGTACGAGCAGTGTGAATTGGACGGGAATCCAATCATCGGCAATTGGCGCGGACATCTCGACAATTTCTATGTCGTCGCGGGATTTTCGGGTCACGGAATGATGCACGCGCCGGCCGCCGGACGCGGCCTCGCCGAGTTGATCGTCGACGGTGCGTTCCAGAGTCTGGATTTGTCGCGCCTCGACTATGGCCGCATCGAACGCGAGGAGCCCTACGCCGAGCGGGGAATTCTGTGAGCTGCTGGTTCGCTCCCGCCGCTTTGTTGCTCGTGCTCGGATCAGACCCCACAGCGGGAGAAGCCTACCCATCGCATCCCATCAAGTTGCTGGTTGGGTTCTCGGCTGGCAGCGCTCTCGACATCAGCTCCGCGCGCTGTCCCACGTAGGAACAAACGCACATTCGAAAGGGGAGTTACCCGACATGCGCCGCAACGCTGTACCGGTGCAATGTAAAGTTCCGTTCGTTTCGGACCATTCCTTTTTTCGATCGATCGCTTATGGATCCCCAACCGTCGCTACCCGGTGCTTTCGCCCATGAGCTACGCAACGCTTTGAGTCCGGCGCGCGCCGCGCTCGAGCTCCTCCAGCGGCGAGAAGCTGCGAACGAATCACTTCAGCCAGCATTGCGAACAATGGAGAAATCCATTGCGGCGACGCTTCAAGCGATCGACCGCTTTGTCGACGCGGTGCGAATCTTCGATGGCAGCGTCAAGCTCGACATCGGTCCGCATCATCTTGGCAGCATCGTCGAGCGCGCGTGTGAGCTTGCACGGGCAATGCTCGCCGAACGTGGCCACCGTGTGGAGCTGAATCCTGGCAGCAACGATGCCTTCGTCAACGGCGACTCGGCGCGACTGCCGCAAGTTCTCGCGCAGCTCATTGAAAACGCGAGCCTCAACGCGCCGGACGGCGGCACCATCGACGTTTCCGCGCGTGCCGACGAGCATACGGTGGCGCTTGTCGTGCGCCACCCTTCGCCGCGTCTCGATGATTTTGACCCGGCGCGGGCGTTGGAGTCATTGCGCATACCCGCCCGGACTCAGGGGATCGCGCTGGCGACGGCGCGCCGTCTGATGGAATTGCAGGGCGGCGCATTGACCGCACGTGTCGATGGCGCAAGCGGCCGCGCGGAGTTTGTCATGAGCCTCATGCGAGCGCCCGCAGGTAGTGACACGACGTACTCGCAGGAGCCGCAGCGTTCGAATGCGTGGGCGCGGGCGCACACAGCGAACACAAACCACAGCGGTCGGATGCCGCAGCGGATTTTGCTCGTCGACGACAACCAAGCCGTGCGCGACATCTATCGCGAGGCGCTCGAGGAGCTTGGCTACAACGTCACGCTCGCCGCGAACGGCGAAGAGGCGCTGCACGTTGTCGAGCACGCGGTTCCGGAGGTTGCGCTGATCGACGTGCATTTGCCGACGCTGAACGGATATCAACTCGCGCGGGCTTTGCGGGCTCGCCACCCGTCGAGCGGGATCAAGCTCGTCCTGTTGAGCGGGATGACGCTCGACGACGACATGGTCCGCTTGTCGAAGAACGCGGGCTTCGATCATTGCGTCGACAAAGGCGCGGGACCCAAGGCAATCGACGCCCTTCTGCGGCAGTGACTCGGCAGTCCTACGCCCGGTGCAGCATTTTGTCCGATAGCGTGTCGCTGCCCCCTCGAACAAGTCGTCGTCGGGACGCATCGATGGCGTCGGTCACGTCGCTCGACTGTAAGGTCAAGGTGCTGTCGGAATACGTGAAGCACCACGTCAAGGAGGAGGAAGCCGAGATCTTCCCCGAAGCGAAGGACTCGGACATCGACCTCGAGGCCCCCGGCAAGAAGCTCGCTGCACGAAAGGCCGAGCTGGCCGGCGAGCCGGGTGTGGCGCCCCCGGCACGTAAATCGGCGACGGCGACCAAGCGGCACGCGCGAGCGTCGTCGCGGGCGAAGACCTCAAGCCGGAAGTCGGCCGGAAGAAAGAAATCGCGTTAGGACCGGCCTTAAAAATCGCGACTTTGGAATCGGCTCCATGCCGGCCGCGTTCACGACCACTCGACGTGCTCCCACGCGGCGCCGCCCTTGTGGTTTAGACGGAAGTAATAATCGCGGATGCTCGCGATCTCTTGCGCGACGTTGAGTGGGAATCCCTTGCGGCCGCCGCGCTTGTCGGTCAGCAGGTCGTCGAGATAGCTTTCACAACCTGTGGGGTCCCCCCACAGCGCAGCGATGCGATTGGCGACGCGCGGGTATTTGACCTGCAAATGACGCGGCTGAATCTGCGGCGGCAACTTCAATATCCATTGAATTGTCGTGGTTCGTAACGATTCGGGCGGCGCAGCTTTGCGCTTCGACTCATGATTCGCCGCGGTTTTCGTGACGGTTACCGCGGGCTTGACGGCATCATCCAGCGCCTTGCGGGCGTCCGAAAGCGATACCTTCTCGAATTCGAAGGTGTCGGGATTGCCGGGGTCGGACATGGCGTCCTCCTGTTTCTGCCTCGCGCAGCAGTGTACGCCCGATCGATGGCCACCATGGCGGACCACAGCGCAATCCTAACCGGCAAAGCGACATCGCCGCCTCAAATTATCGTGGGCGTAAGTCGAGGGCCGACGAACGGTGTTGCCGCACCACAACACGCAACCGCAAGGTCTGCGAAAGACCTGCGATTCGGCCGACCACTGGTCAAAAAAAAGCCGGGCGGCGCCCGGCTTTTCCATCGCGATTATTTTGAGCGAGGCGTTACACAGCTTGGATGTTGCTGGCTTGCTTGCCCTTGGGTCCCGTTGTCACTTCGAACGAAACTTTTTGACCTTCCTTGAGCGTCTTGAAGCCCTGCATGTTGATCGCCGAGAAGTGCGCAAACAGGTCTTCACCGCCACCATCCGGGGTGATAAACCCAAAGCCCTTCGCGTCGTTGAACCACTTTACTGTTCCAGTTGCCATTGTTGGTAATTCCTTAAGTACGAGAAAAAAACGGGACGTTGCCCGACCGATGTTTCGATCTCAAGGAAAGTACGGCGGTAGAACGACAGCGTGGCGGTCGTACAGAGCGTGCTTTACTGCTTGGAACAAAACACAGGCGCGCACTATACGCTAGTCCTTGAAAAAAAGCGAATCACGGCAGGCGCTTGCGGTCGCCGCGAATTTTGGCGCGGCAAAGACCTTAGCGTCCGGATGGTTGTTCTGCCGGGCAGGCCGAACACGCGAGTTCGGGTGGTCAACGGCTCAATTCAGCGCGAACCGCGGCGGCGCCGGACGCCAAAGACCGAAGTTTGGCCCGGGCGATGTCGCGGGGCAGAGGAACCATCCCGCAATTCGTACAGGGATAAAGCCTTTCCGGCGGGACGTAGGCGAGCGCCGCGCGCAGCACCTGCGCCACGTCCTCCGCCGTCTCGACGGTCTCGCTCGCGACGTCGATCGCGCCGATCAAAACGTCTTTGCCTTGGAGCAGTCCGACGAGCTCAATCGGCACATGCGAATTTGCACATTCGAGCGAAATTTGCTTGATTGTGGAGCGCGCAAGCTGTGGGAACGTTTGCTCGTAATGGCGCCATTCGCTGCCGAGCGTCTTCTTCCAGTCGATATTGGCTTTGATGCCGTAGCCGTAGCAGATATGGACGGCGGTCGTGCACCGTAGCCCCTGCGCGGCGCGCTCGAGCGCCGCGATGCCCCAATCGCGGACTTCGTCAAAGTAAACGTTAAACGCCGGCTCGTCGAATTGAATGACATCGACGCCGGTCGCCTCAATGGCCCGCGCCTCGTCATTGAGAATTTCCGCAAACGCGAACGCCAGCTTCTCGCGGCTCTGGTAGTGCGCGTCGTACAACGTATCGACCATCGTCATCGGTCCCGGCAGCGTGTACTTGACGCGTCGATCGGTCTGCGCGCGCAGGAACGCCGCATCGTCGACATAGATCGGATGGCGCCGCGCCACAGGACCGACGACGACGGGCACCGCCGCGTCGTACCGGTTGCGGATTCGCACGGTTCGCTTGTGCTCCCAGTCGACACCGTCGAGTCCCTCTATGAACGTCGTTACGAAATGCCGTCGCGTCTGTTCGCCGTCGGTGACGATATCGATTCCCGCATGCTCCTGGTCGAAGAGGGCGAGCCTGACCGCATCGCGCTTGCCTTGCACCAGTGCATCGCCGTCAAGCTTCCAAGCCGCCCACAGCGCCTCGGGTTCCGCGAGCCACGAGGGCTTTGGCAAGCTGCCGGCAATCGTCGTCTGTAACAGTGCTGCCATGATGGTTCCTATCGCGTCAACGCGACGTGAGCATAACGGATGTCGGCGAGTCGCTTCGGCGGTGGTAAAAGGGGTGGTAAGGCCACTTGACCAATGAGCCGTAGCGATTTAACGTTCGGCGCCCGGCCGCGTTGCGATAGAGCGGCCGCATTTTCGATGACGACAGTCCTTTTCGCCGATCACGACTATCCCGACATCGAGCTCGAGCGCGCGCTGTTGAATGAAGCGGGGATCGACGTGGTGATCGCACAATGCAAAAGCGAGGATGACGTCATCGCGCACGGCCGTGGCTGTCGCGCCATTCTCCTTCAGTACGCGCCGATTACCGGTCGCGTGCTGGACGCGTTGAGCGACGTCGGCATCGTGAGCCGGATCGGCGCCGGGTACGACACGATCGACACCGTTGCATGTGAAAAGCACGGCGTGTGGCTCGCCAACTCACCCGATTACGGTGTCGGAGAAGTCGCGACGCACGCGTTGGCGCTCGCGCTGGCGTCCATTCGCAACATCGTCGCGTACCACCGCGACATCGGGGCCGGCAACTGGCATTTTCTTTCGTCTGGCCCGTTGCGCCGTCCCGCCGAGCTCACGCTGGGAATCGTCGGCCTCGGGCGCATCGGCAAACGGATGGCGCATGTCTCGCGCAACGTGTTCAAGCGCATCATTGCGTACGACCCGTACTTGATCGACGGCGATTTCCCGCCGTACGTCGAGCGGACACGAGCATTGGCCGATCTCGCACGTCAATCCGACATCGTTTCATTGCATACGCCGCTCAGCGCGGAAACCCGCGGCATGATCGACGCCGATTTCTTTGCTGCAGCCAAACGCGGGCTGACGCTTGTCAACACGGCGCGCGGGGCCGTCGTTAATCCATCCGATTTGGTTACGGCACTGGATAGCGGAATCGTGGCCCATGCAGCGCTCGATGTGTTGCCCGTCGAGCCGGTGCCGCGGGACTCCCCGCTCCTTTCCGATCCGCGGGTTATCCTCACGCCGCATGCCGCATTTTTTTCGGTCGAGGCCGAAAAGGAGCTGCGGCACAAGGCCGTGCAAAATATCGTGAGCTGGCTTCGCCGCGGACGTCCCGATTATCCCGTCATGACAGGGACGCGCGTCCCATGAAAGCCCTTAGCATTCGTAGAGACGTCAGATGGCCGCTGTAACGATCGCCGCCGTCGAAAAGTGGTTCGGCTCTACTCATGTGATTCGCGGCGTCGATATCGACATCGCGAACGGCGAGTTCTGCGTGCTCGTCGGACCGTCCGGCTGCGGGAAGTCGACGCTGCTGCGGATGATCGCAGGCCTCGAGGAAATTTCCGCCGGCGAAATCGCGATCGGTGGCACTGTGGTGAACCGCGTACGGCCGAAAGAGCGCGACATCGCGATGGTGTTCCAGAACTACGCGCTCTATCCGCACATGACGGTGCGCGACAACATGTCGTTCGCACTGAGGTTGGCGAAGCAGTCGAAGAGCGAGATCACGAAGCGCGTCGCGAAGGCCGCCGATATTCTCGGGCTCGAGCCCTATCTCGACCGGTATCCACGGCAGCTTTCCGGCGGACAGCGCCAACGCGTCGCAATGGGCCGCGCGATTGTTCGTGACCCGCAGGTGTTCCTATTCGACGAGCCATTGTCGAACCTTGACGCGAAGCTCCGCGTGCAAATGCGCACCGAGATCAGAGAGCTGCATCAGCGGCTCGCGACCACGTCGATCTACGTAACCCACGACCAGATCGAAGCGATGACGATGGCGGACAAAATCGTCGTGATGCGCGACGGCGTCGTCGAGCAGATCGGCGATCCGCTGTCGTTATACGATCATCCGGTCAACACGTTCGTAGCCGGCTTCATCGGCTCGCCAGCGATGAACATGATCCCTGGGCTCGCGCGCCTTAACGGCAACGGTGCAATCGTCGAGTTTGCCGGCGGCGTTTCGCTGCCCACGCCAATCGGCGCGCGCGCGGCCGACGGACAAGCGGTACTCTACGGCGTGCGGCCGGAGCACTGCAGATTGACCGATCGCGCGGGATTGCCCGCCGATGTCGTCGTCGTCGAGCCCACCGGTGCCGATACGCAGCTCTATTGCCGTTTCAACGGACAGGAGCTCACATCGCTCGTCCGCGATCGGGTGAGCTGTCGGCCCGGCGATCGCGTGGGCTTGGACCCTGATCCCACCCGCGCGCATTTGTTCGACGCCGCGAGCGGCATGTCGCTCGGGGCCTGAGACATCGTCCGTAGTAACCACCATAACAAGGAGGAGAGAAACGTGAGTGAATCAAAGCGTCGCAAATTCCTGCAGACTTCCGCCGGCCTCGCAGCCGGCGCCGCCGTTGGCCCGCTGATTTGGGTCAAGGACGCTTCCGCACAGTGGAGCAACGCGCCGGAAAAGGGCGCGAAGCTTCGCGTGTTGCGCTGGAGCCGGTTCGTCCAGGGCGATATCGACCAGTACACGAAGAATGTCCAGAAGTTCCAGGATAAGTACGGTATCGAAGTACGCGTCGATAGCGAAGGTTGGGAGGACGTGCGGCCGAAGGCCGCCGTCGCGGCCAACACCGGTGCCGGGCCCGACATCATCCTGTCGACGAACGACGACGCGAATCTATATCCCGAGAAGCTCGTCGACGTCACCGACGTCTGCAATTACCTGGGCGCCAAATACGGTCCGTTTTATCCGGTTTGCGAGCCCTATCTGAAGCCTGACGGCAAGAAATGGATCGGCGTGCCGCTCGGGGTCGCCGGCGTGTGCATGACGTACCGCGAGAGCGCGGTCAAGGCCGCCGGCTTCGACACGTTCCCGAAGGACACGGATGGGTTCCTGAAGCTCTGCAAAGCGCTCAAGGAGAAGAACACGCCGGCGGGAATGGCGCTCGGCAACGCGACCGGCGACGGGAACACGTGGTGCAACTGGCTCGTCTGGGCATTCGGCGGCAAGCTCGTCGACATGAACAACAAGGTCGTCATCGACAGCCCCGAGACGCTGAAGGCGCTGGAGTACGCGAAGGAGCTCTACCCGACGTTCGTGCCGGGCACGCTCTCGTGGCTCGACCCGAACAACAACAAGGCATTCCTCGACGGCCAGCTTTTCGTGACCAACAATGGCATCTCGATCTACTACGCCGCTAAGAACTCGCAGGACCCGAAGGTCAAGGAGATGGCGGCGGACATCAACCACGCCAACATGCCGATTGGACCGGTGGGGAAACCGACCGAGTTCCAGCTCTTCTTCAACCAGATGATCTTCAAGTATTCGAAGTACCCGAAGGCGGCGAAAGAATTTCTGCGCTTCATGATGGAGCCCGAGCAAATGGACCCGTGGGTGCAGGCGTCGATCGGTTACGTCACGCCGGCGTTGAAGTACTACGAGAAGAATCCGATCTGGACGTCCGACCCGAAGCACACGCCGTATCGCAATTCGATGATGAACATGCTCCCGTCCGGCTATGCGGGCAAGATGGGCTACGCATCGGCCGGCGCGCTTGCCGACTTCATCGTCGTCAACATGGTCGCGGAGGCGGCGTCGGGTTCGAAGACGCCGAAGGAGGCTGCGGAACGGGCGCAGAAGAGGGCGGAGCGTTACTACAAGCTGTGAGCGAGCCACATCCCGAATGAAGCGAGGGATCTCGACCAACTCGACAGCAGGTTCCTCGCTTCGCTCGGGATGACATCGAGGTGAAGCGAGGGATGTCGACTGGAATCTTCCATGCGAAGCGCTTCTGATCTAGCGAGTGCTGCGGCAATCACGCGGATGAAGCCGCGTGGCCGAAGCAGCATGGCGAGTCGCTGGCTCGACAACCGTAATGTCCTGGGACTTCTATTTCTCTTGCCGGCGGCGGCGCTGCTGCTGCTGTTCCTGACTTATCCGCTCGGACTCGGCACGTGGCTCGGCTTCACGGACGCAAAAATCGGCCGCGGAGGCGAATTTATCGGGATCGACAACTTCGAGTTCCTTTGGGGCGACGCTGTCATGCGCCTCGCGGTATTCAACACGATCTTTTATACCGTTGTGGCCAGCATCATCAAGTTCGCGCTCGGCTTGTGGCTCGCGCTGATTCTCAACAAGCATCTGCCGTTCAAGGCATTCTTTCGCGCGATTGTGCTATTGCCGTTCATCGTGCCCACGGCGTTGTCGGCAATCGCATTCTGGTGGATTTACGACTCCCAGTTTTCGATCATCAGCTGGGCGCTCCTGAAGCTTGGCCTCATCGACCAATACATCAATTTCCTTGGCGAGCCCTGGAATGCGCGTTTTTCGACGATCGCCGCGAACATCTGGCGTGGCGTTCCGTTCGTGGCGATCACTCTGCTCGCCGGACTGCAAACGATTTCGCCGTCATATTACGAGGCGGCGAACCTCGACGGCGCGACACCATGGCAGCAGTTCCGGTATGTGACGCTGCCGCTGCTGACTCCGATCATCGCGGTCGTGATGACGTTCTCAGTTCTGTTCACGTTCACCGATTTCCAGCTGATCTACGTACTGACGCGCGGCGGGCCGCTCAACGCGACCCACTTAATGGCCACGTTATCGTTCCAGCGCGCGATCCCGGGTGGGAATCTTGGCGAAGGCGCGGCGATCGCGACGGCGATGGTGCCGTTTCTGCTCGCCGCGATTCTCGTGTCCTATTTCGGCCTGCAGCGCCGCGCCTGGCAGCAGGGCTCGAAGGATTGATCGGCGCGCTATGTCCGCGACCGTCGCAACGCCCGCCGTCATCGACACGCAGGGAATGGACTATCTTGTCTCGGTGCCGAGACGGATCGTCACTGTATGGCTGCCGCTCACCGTATTCCTGATCGTGCTGCTCTTCCCGTTTTATTGGATGGTGATCACGACGTTCAAGCCGGATGCGGAGCTGCTCTCGCGCGAAGGCAATCCGTTCTGGGTACATAACCCGACGCTCGCGCACATCAAGAAGCTGCTGTTCGACACTGCGTACCCGGACTGGCTTTGGAACACCATGCTGGTGTCCGTTGTGTCGACGTTCCTGTCGATTGTCTGCAGCGTCCTCGCCGCCTACGCGATCGAGCGTCTTCGATTCCGTGGTTCGCGCTACGTCGGCGTCACGATCTTTCTCGCATACCTGGTGCCGCCGTCGATCCTGTTCATCCCGCTCGCAGCGATGGTCTACAAGCTCGATCTCTTCGATACGCGACTCGCGTTGATCCTCACGTATCCGACGTTTCTGATTCCGTTTTGCACCTGGCTCTTGATGGGCTACTTCAAATCGATTCCCTACGAGCTCGAGGAATGTGCGCTGATCGACGGCGCGAGTCGGTGGCAGATCCTTGTGCGGATCATCCTCCCGCTCGCCGTTCCCGGCTTGATATCGGCGGGCATTTTCGCGTTTACGCTGTCGTGGAATGAGTTCATCTACGCGCTGACTTTCATCTCGTCGTCCGAGGTGAAGACGGTGCCTGTCGGGGTCGTCACGGAGTTGGTCGAAGGCGACGTCTACCATTGGGGGTCGCTGATGGCGGGCGCGTTGTTCGGCTCGCTTCCCGTTGCGGCGCTCTATTCGTTGTTCGTCGAGTACTACGTGTCCGGTTTGACCGGCGCAGTCAAGGAATGAGCCACCGCCGCTGCGCTAAAATAGTGGTAATCCACTTGCCGGAGCAAACATGGCTGATATCTTGGACGCGATACGTGACCAGGTCGCAAAGCATCGAGTCGTTCTCTACATGAAGGGAACGCCGCAGTTTCCGCAATGCGGATTCTCCGCGACCGTGGCCGAAATCCTCAAGCGTTGCGGCGTTTCGGACTACGCATCGTTCAACGTGCTGCAGGACGACGCGCTGCGCGAAGGCATCAAGCAGTTTTCCAATTGGCCGACGATTCCGCAGCTCTACGTGAACGGCGAATTCGTGGGCGGTTGCGACATCGTCCGGGAGATGTACCAGTCGGGCGAGCTGCAACAGCTGTTCGCCACGCAGAAGGTCTGATCGCAAAGCGCGGCGACGGACGTGGTGCGAGCCTCGTTCCTCGTCGCGCTGCTGACAAGCGGCGTCGCGTTAGCCGCCCTCGCGGCGGAACCCAAGACGCCGCTCACCCCCGAGGCGCGCCGCCAGGCCGGCGCTATCATCACCGTCTTCAACCGGCCGATCGTGCGCTTGCGCGCGCCGGTCCTCGGCGTGCCGGTCGAGCAGCGCGCCAAGAACGCCTCCGAGCGGATCCGTATGCTGCTCGCTGCACCGGGCGAGCACAAGATAACCACTGAACGGATCCCCCAGGGCATTCTCGTCAAGATCGACGGCAACGTCGCGTTCGCCGTCACACATGAAGACGTCGAGGGCCTCGGCGAAGTAGCCGAGCAGGCGCTCGTTGCCGATTCCGTACGCGCACTCGAGCGCGTGATTGCCGAGATGAAAGAGGCGCACGACCCGCGAGCGTTGCTTGCCAACGCCGGCTGGGCCGCCGCAGCGACAGCGATTTGGCTAGCCGTGCTGTGGCTTTTGCGTCGGCTGGTACGCGGCGCGGGTCGCCGCCTGATGCGATACGCCGAAGCAAAGAGCGACGCACTGCGCGCTGCAGGCGCGGAGATCGTCCCACGCGAGGGCGTGATCGCCGTGATTCGTATCGGATTGCGCGTTTTTTTCTGGGCGCTTGCACTGCTCTTCACGTACCAGTGGCTCGGCTACGTGCTGAGTCGGTTTCCTTACACGCGTCCGTGGGGTGAGCAATTCGCGAGCTTCCTGATCGACACGTTGGGAGACATGCTCTCCGCGGTCGCGGACTCGATTCCGGGACTCCTGATCGCCGTCCTGATCTTCGTACTCGCGAAGGTCGCCAGCAGTATGTTGCAAAGCTTCTTCGACGGCGTACAAGCGGGCCGTTTGTCGTTCACCTGGATCGACGCGGACTCTGCCCGGCCGACGCGACGGTTGGTGTCCATAGCGGTTTGGTTGTTCGCGATCGCGATGGCGTATCCGTATATTCCGGGAGCGGAGACCGATGCGTTCAAAGGCTTGTCGGTGCTGCTCGGCCTGATGGTGTCCGTCGGCGCATCGGGCATCGTTGGACAGGCGGCGAGCGGGCTCATCCTGATGTACACGCGCACCTACCGCCCGGGCGAATACGTTCGCGTTGGCGACAACGAAGGAACGATCGTAGCGCTCGGCATGTTCACCACGCGGGTTCGCACCGGGATGGGCGAAGAGCTGACGTTGCCGAATTCGATGGTGCTAGGCACGGTGACCAGGAACTACTCGCGCACCGTCAAGGGAGCGGGGTTCATCGTTGATTCGGCGGTAACGATCGGCTACGACGCACCGTGGCGCCAAGTGCATGCGATGCTGCTCGAGGCGGCGCACCGCACACCCGGCGTGCTCGCCGAGCCCGGCCCACGCGTCTTCCAGACCGCGCTATCCGATTTTTATGTCGAGTATCGGCTCGTCTGCCAGGCGATTCCCGGCGAGCCGCGGCCGCGCGCGGAAATCGTCTCGACGCTGCACGCGAACATCCAGGACGTATTCAACGAGCACGGCGTGCAAATCATGTCGCCGCACTATCTCGCCGACCCGGCGGATGCGAAGATCATACCGCCGGCGAAGTGGTATGCAGCGCCGGCAAAACCGCCCGGCTGAACGCTATGTCCGCGCGCGATGGACGCGCTTCACGTCCGGCACATGCCGCATTGCGCGCATCACCTGCGCAAGATGTCGGCGATCGCGGACCTGAACGCTGAAGAACATCGCGAGGACTTCGCCGCCGTCGGGACGCTCCATCGACACGGTGTCGATGTTCGCGTCGGCTTTACCGATGCTTGTTGCGAGGTCTGCCAGCAGGCTTCGTCGATCGGCGACCAGTACGCGAACGCCTGCGTCGAACACGCCTTGGACGTCCGCCGACCACTCGACATCCACGAGCTCGGCGGTATCGACACGCTGCTTGCGCAGTGTCACGCAATCGCGCAAATGGACGATCAATCCTTGCCCTTTGCGGAATTGCCCGACGATCGCATCGCCGGGAATCGGCCGGCAGCAGCGCGCGTACTGAATCGCCACGCCTTCGACGCCACGCAATGTCAGCGCGCCGGGTTTGGTTGGCGGCGCTTGCTCCTCCACCTTGCCGTGCGAACGCGTCAGCGCTTGCGCAACGACGAACGACAATCGTTTGCCGAGCCCGATGTCGGCCAGAATATCGAGATGGCTTTTCGTCCCGTATTCCTTCGCGAGCCCTTCCCAGCGGTCCCACGAAATGGCTTCCGGTTCGACCTTCAACGTGGCGAGCGCCTGGTTCAGCAATCTTTCGCCGAGCGCCGCCGATTCCTTTTGTTGCAAGCCTTTCAGATAGTGCCGAATTCGCGAACGTGCCTTTCCCGTCGCAACAAACGATAACCACGACGGATTCGGGCGTGCGGTGGGCGACGTCAGGATTTCGACGTGATCGCCGTTCTTGAGCTCGGTGCGCAGTGGCAAGAGCTCGTAGTTGATGCGCGCGGCGACGCAGTGATGGCCGATGTCCGTATGCACGCCATATGCAAAATCGACGGCGGTCGCGCCACGCGGCAGCGCCATGATCTTGCCCTTCGGCGTGAACACGTAGATCTCTTCGGGGAAAAGATCGCCCTTGATGTGCTCCAAGAATTCCTTCGAGTCGCGCGACTCGGATTGAATCTCGAGCAGGCTTTGCAGCCAGCGATGCGTTTCGCGTTGCGCCTCCGCGAGGTCGAGCTGGCCGCCTTGCTTGTAGAGCCAATGGGCCGCCACGCCGGCTTCCGCGATCCGGTGCATGTCGTTTGTGCGTATCTGCGCTTCGAGCGGTGTGCCGAACGGTCCGAACAATGTCGTGTGCAGCGATTGATAACCGTTCGCCTTGGGAATCGCGACGTAGTCCTTGAATTTGCCGGGGATCGGCTTGTAGAGCGCATGCAACACGCCGAGCGCCGCGTAGCACGCGTTCTTGTCCGCGACGAGCACGCGCACGCCGTAAATGTCGAATACCTGCGAGAACGTGTAGTGCTTCTCCACCATCTTCTTGTAAACGGAATAGATGGTCTTTTCCCGCCCTGCAACCGTTGCGGGAATCTGCGCGTGCGCCAAACCTTCGCGCAGCACATCGAGCAGGCGATTCATCACTTCGCGGCGGTTGCCGCGCGCGGCCTTGATCGCGCTTGCGAGTATCCGATATCGCATCGGATAGAGATGCTTGAACGACAGGTCCTGCAGCTCGAGGTAGAGCGAATTCAAACCGAGGCGGTTCGCGATCGGCGCGTAAATGTCGAGCGTCTCGCGCGCAATGCGGCGACGATGCGCATGCGCCATCGCATCGAGCGTGCGCATGTTGTGCAAGCGATCGGCGAGCTTGATCAGGATGACGCGTACATCGCGCGCCATCGCCAGCAGCATCTTGCGGAAGCTCTCCGCCTGTGCTTCCTCGCGCGTCGAGAACTCGATCTGATCGAGCTTCGAGACGCCGTCGACCATTTCGGCGACGGGACGGCCGAAAATCGATTCGAGCTGTGTCCGGGTGACGGACGTGTCCTCCATCACGTCGTGCAAGAGCGCCGCCGCCAGGCCTTCGGCGTCGATCCGCCATTGCGACAGAATGCTCGCTACCGCGAGCGGATGCGTGATGTACGGCTCGCCGGATTTGCGAAACTGGCCGCGATGCGCCGTTTCGGAGAACTCAAACGCGCGCTCGACGAGAGCGACGTCAGGCGCCGGCAGGTAATGGCCGAGGTGTCGGGTGAATTCCGCGATTTCCGACATCGCCGCTCATCGGCGTCACAAGCGCATGCTAGGTCTGTGGGGGCGCCGTCTTGTGGAGCATTTCGATGCCGATCTTGCCGGCAGCGAGCTCGCGCAGGGCGATGACCGTCGGCTTGTCGCGATCGGCGTCCAACAACGGCGCGGATCCCGCGGTGATCTGGCGTGCGCGATTGGTTGCCGCAAGCGTCAGCTCGAAGCGGTTCGGAATTCGGGCCAGGCAGTCTTCGATCGTGATACGTGCCACTCGCCACTCCTTTCATGCGTCCGGTTTCGTAAGCTCAGCGATCAATCGTGCGTGACGAATCTGCTGTCGCGGCGCAGTGAGGCGTGCGGCGCGCACAATGGCAGAGAGATCGTCAACCGCCCTCGCAAAGTCCTGATTCATAATAACATAATCGAAGTCGCCGCAGTGGCGCATTTCCTCGCGTGCCGCTTCCAATCGCCGCGCAATCACCTCGCCTGAATCCTGCCCGCGCCGTTCCAGCCGCTCTTTCAGCGACGCAAGCGTCGGCGGCAGAATAAAAATCAATACGGCCGACGGAATGAGCTTCCGTACCTGCGCGGCGCCTTGCCAGTCGATCTCCAGCAGGACATCGTGGCCGTCGGCAATCTGCCGCTTGAGCCACGTCGCCGATGTCGCATACCAATTGCCGTGCACGTACGCGTGCTCGAGAAATTCGCCGGCTTGGTTCAGCGCCTCGAACTTCGCTTCGTCAACGAAGTGATAGTGGACGCCATCCTGCTCGCCCGGTCGCGGCGGTCGCGTTGTATAGGAGACCGAAAGCCGAATGCCGGGTTCCCGGATCAACAACTCGCGCACCAAGCTCGTCTTGCCGCCACCGGACGGCGCTGCAAGAACGAACAGGCAGCCCGAAGCGGGAGGCGGGTTTGTGGCGATGACGGTCATTTGTTCGACTCTCGCGCGGCGGCCTCCTTGTGCGGCTTTCGCATCTTGTTCTCCCGGGTATCGGCCGCGTCGGCACTCGCAATTGCCGTCGATCCCGCTTCGCGGGCCCATCGCCGGCTGCTCGGCCTCCTACTCAATGTTTTGAACTTGCTCGCGCATCTGCTCGATCAACACCTTGAGCTCGAGCGACGTATGCGAGAGCTCGGCGTCAACCGACTTCGAGCCCAGTGTGTTGGCCTCGCGATGCAACTCCTGCGCAAGAAAATCAAGCCGCTTGCCCGCGCTGCCGCCTTGTGCCAGCACGCGCCGTACTTCCGTGATGTGCGTCGAGAGCCGCGCAAGTTCCTCTGCGATATCGATCTTGGTGGCGAAGAGCGCGAGCTCCTGCTTCAGACGGTCATCGTTCGGGTCGAGGCCCGCTTCCTTGAGCCGCGCGCCGAGCTTCTCCACAAACGCACCGTGCAACGCGGGTATCCGTGGCGCAACGCGCGCGATTTGCGCCTCGATGTCGGCGCAACGCGCGAGGAGCAACGCCTGCAACTTGGCGCCTTCGCGTGCGCGCGCGGCGGCGAGCTCGACAAGGCCTTGATCGATCAGACGATGCAATGACGCCGCGAGCGCCTCCGGCGCGATCGACGGTTCGACGAGAACGCCGGGCCAACGCAGGATTTCCGCAGCGGAGAGGGGCGTGGCGCCGGGCACAAGTTGCCGTATTTCAGCGGCCGCTGCGGCGAGCGCCCGTACGCGCGCTTCGTCGATCGCAACTTGCGAGGCTGCTGCCGCGACGCGGTTGAGCGCGACACGGCATTCGACCTTGCCGCGTTTCAGCTCCCCGGCGAGCTGCTCGCGCAACGACGGCTCGAGCGAACGCAGCTCGTCGGGCAGCTTGAGGGTGATATCGAGATAGCGATGATTGACCGACCGCAATTCGAGCGCCAACGACAGCCCGGGCAGCTCGGCCGCGACTGCGGCAAAGCCGGTCATGCTGACGATCATCGGCGTTTTTCGGTGCTTTGCGCCGGTTTCTGCAGGATTTCCGGCTTTACTTTGGGGCTCGGCATCCGGAGAATGTATGCGTTATCGGCGCCTCACGCAAGGCGAACGCGAGCATTTGGCACGCGAATTGCGAGCACTAAGCCGATACGGAGTCGTTACGGCTCCACCCGCAAACGTAGCAATGCCCGTTCCCAATCAGGCCCTCCCAGGCGGCTATCAGCTGCTGAACTACCGTATCGACCGGCAGATCAGTCGCGGCGGTTTTTCGATCGTCTATCGCGCGTTCGATGAGACCGGCGCGCCGGTCGCGATCAAGGAATACCTGCCGTCGTCGCTCGTGCTTCGCACCGAGGGCGATATCGTTCGCGCGACGTCGGTCGAGAATATGACGTCGTTTCGCTACGGCATGAAGTGTTTTTTCGAGGAAGGACGCGCGCTCGCCAAGATCAACCATCCGAACGTCGTTCGCGTGCTGAATTTCTTTCGCGCCAACGAAACGGTATACATGGTGATGCGCTACGAGCGCGGTCGCACGTTGCAGCAACAGATCCAGATGCGGCAGGACCAGATGTCGGAACGTTTCGTCCGGCACGTCTTCATGCATCTGCTGAACGGCTTGCGCGAAGTCCATACCCACAAACTTTTGCATCTCGACATCAAGCCCGCCAACATCTATTTACGTACCGATGGCAGCCCGGTGCTGCTCGATTTCGGCGCGGCACGGCAGACGCTGACGAGCAACCGACCGAAGCTCGCGCCGATGTATACGCCAGGCTTCGCCGCGCCGGAGCAGTACCGCGATCCCGATCGCCTTGGACCGTGGACGGATGTCTACGGCACCGGTGCGTCGATGTTCGCGTGCCTCGCGGCGTTTGCGCCGCAAGCGGCCGACGCGCGCATTCAGGAAGATCACCTGGTTCCGGCCAAGCGCATCTGGTCCGGCCAATATTCCGACAATCTGCTCGAGGTGATCGACTGGTGCCTGCGTCTCGATCCGCTGGAACGGCCGCAAAGCGTTTTCGCGTTGCAGAGGGCGATTCGCGACATTCCGCCGAGGAAGCGCAAGCTCACGCTTCTCGGCAGCATCAAGCGGCGCCTCTTTTCCGAAATCAGCGCAAAAGCGTCTTAATCGGCGAACACTGCGCGCGACTTTAGCTTTCGTTCGGGACGTATGCGCTTCACGATTTTTCAGGACTCGCGCAAGGGCTCCAGGAAGGTCAATCAGGACCGGCTCGCATATACGTACGGGCGCGATACGTTGCTGCTCGTCGTCGCCGACGGAATGGGCGGTCATGCGGGTGGCGAGATCGCCGCGCAGATCGCAGTGCGGCTATTCATCGAGCGATTTCAGCAGGAAGCGAAGCCCGTACTTCGCAATCCGCTCAAGTTTCTGCAGGAAACGATGCTGCGCGCCCACGCGGCGCTCGGCTCGTATGCCAACCAGTTCTCGATGCTCGAGACGCCGCGGACTACCTGCGTCGCCGTCGTCGTTCAAGCGAGCCATGCTTATTGGGCGCATGCCGGCGATTCGCGCTTTTATTTGTTCCGGCAAGGGAGCCTGATCGGTGCCACCAAGGATCACTCCAAAGTCCAATATCTCGTCGATCAGGGATTGATCGGGACCGCCGACATGGCCGAGCATCCCGACCGCAACAAGGTATTCAGTTGCCTGGGCGGCCTCGTTGATCCGGTCATCGATCTATCGCGGCGAACGCCGTTACGCACCGGCGACATCATGGTGTTGTGCACTGACGGCGTGTGGAGTGCGATGTCGCAAAGCGAGATGGCAACGTGGCTCACGTCGGCGCCGATCCTCACTGCGGCGCCGAAGATGATGGATCAGGCGGAAGAGCGCGGCGGCTCCGAGGGCGACAATATGTCGACGATCATCGTGCGCTGGGGTCCGGAAATGCTGACCGACGAAACGCAGACCACGATCACCGACACGCTCGGCATGGGCGAATTCGCGACGGAGATCGACAAGACGATGACGTTGTCCGAGCGCCGCGGATCGCAACGCGATTTGACCGACGACGAAATCGAGCGCGCCATCGCGGAAATCCAGTCGACGATTCAAAAATATCGAAAGTAGCGCTTCATACGCTAGACTCTCGGCTGCATGCGCCTGCTCGTTCTCGACACCGAAACCACCGGCCTTGACCCGAAGCAAGGTCATCGGATCATCGAAATCGCCGCAGTCGAGTTGAATGACCGCCGGCAGACGGGCAGGCATCTGCATTTCTATCTGAATCCTGAACGCGAGATCGATACCGCGGCAGCCGAAGTGCATGGCATGACGTGGGAAGATCTGAAGCATCGCCCGCGATTCGCCGACGTGGCGGCTGAACTCATCGCGTTTGCACAGGGCGCCGATTGGGTTATCCACAACGCGCCCTTCGACGTCGCGTTCCTGGACGCCGAATTCGACCGCGCCGGCCTGCCGTTCTGCGCGCGGATCTACGGATCGCTTGTCGATACGCTTTCGCTCGCGCGCGAATCGTTTCCGGGCAAACGCAACAGTCTCGACGCGTTATGCGAGCGCTTCGCCATCTCCAACGCCCATCGAACGCTGCACGGCGCATTGTTGGACGCGCAGCTGCTCGCCGAAGTGTACCTGGCGATGACCCGTGGTCAGGAGACGCTGACCATCGACATGGGCGCACCGATTCCCGTATGGAACGTTGCGGGGTCCGCCGCTGCCACGCAGGGCCGGTGGTCGCTCGAGCTCGTTCAACCATCCGCCGAAGAGCTCGCGGCGCACCGCGACTATCTGGAAGCGCTGGATCGCGAATCGAAAGGCCGCTGTGTCTGGCTTCGACTCGACGGCGTGGAGGAGGCGGCGGCTTAGCGTTCGCCAGTTGTCGCCGGCTGCCAGCGAATGACGTGAAGACGCGCCGTGAACAAGGTCGACGCATTCGCGCGGCGTTAGTGCGCCGCTCGGTATCACGCCTCGAGCCGCAACGTGCGCGGCCGGCCGCACCGGCCATAAGTGCAGTGTCCGAACCGACTGTCACGCCGACGTCACAATCGACTGTCAGAGTCGGCGTCGTGTCCACAGGATCGGTCCCTGCCACCGCTGCGGCGGCGCAGGTAGCGCCGGCTTCTCCGCCTTCGCCTGTTCCCGACACGTCGCCGATCAACCGCGAGCTATCGCTGCTCGCGTTCAACCGCCGCGTGTTGGCGCTCGCGCAGGATCCCGACGTGCCGTTGCTCGAGCGGCTCCGCTTCCTTTGCATTCTTGGCAGCAACCTCGATGAATATTTCGAGATTCGCATTGCCGGATTGAAGGAGCAGTTGCGGGCGAAGATGCCGCCTGCGGGAATGACGCTCAATTCGATGCGCGCGTTATTGGTTGAGATCAGCGCAGCCGCGCGGACGCTGATCGACGATCAATATCGCGAGCTCAACGACCACGTGCTTCCCGCATTGGCAGGGAGCGGCGTGCGGCTCTTGGGTCGTGCCGACCGTTCGCCCGCCGAACGCGCATGGGTCGCCGATTTTTTTCAGCGCGAGGTGCGGCCGTTGTTGACGCCGATCGGCCTCGATCCGGCGCATCCCTTTCCGCAGATCGTCAACAAGAGCTTGAACTTCATCGTCGAGTTATCCGGACGCGACGCGTTCGGGCGCGATACGACGATCGCCGTCGTCAAGGCGCCGCGCCTGTTGCCGCGCGTTATCAAGCTGCCGCGTGAAATCGCCGAAGCGGAGAACGAGTTTCTGCTGTTGTCGTCGGTCATGCATGCGCACTTGGGCGACCTGTTTCCGGGGCGCGACATCCTTGCGTATTCGCAGTTTCGCGTGACCCGCGACGCGGACTTATGGATCGACGAAGAGGAAGTGAAGAACTTGCGGCAGGCGCTGCAAGGCGAGTTGCCGCAACGTCAGTTCGGCATCCCGCTTCGCCTTGAAGTGGCGTCCTCATGTCCCGATCACTTGGCGCGTTTCCTGCTGACGCAGTTCGAGCTGACCGACGACGACCTCTACCGCTGCGAAGGGCCGGTCAACATCATGCGGCTCGCATCGATGATCGATCAGGTCGAGATCGACGCGCTCAAATATCCACCGTTTCTGCCGGGAAAACCCAAGCGCCTCGTCGGCGAAGCCGACATCCTCGCCGCGGTTCGCCAGCACGACATCCTGCTGCACCATCCATATCAATCGTTCGAGCCGGTCGTTGAGTTCATCCGCCGTGCGGCGGACGATCCGGACGTCGTCGCAATCAAGCAGACCGTCTATCGCACTGGCGTCAATTCGGCGTTGATGGAAGCGCTCGTGCAAGCGGCCTCGCGTGGCAAGGAGGTCACTGTCGTCGTCGAGCTGATGGCGCGCTTCGACGAGGAAGCCAATATCAACTGGGCCGAGAAGCTCGAGCGTGCCGGTGCGCAGGTCGTCTACGGCGTATTCGGATTGAAGACGCATGCCAAGTTGGCGCTTCTGTTGCGGCGCGAGCGCGACGCGCAGGGAAATTCGCGGCTCGTTCCGTACGCGCATCTTGGCACCGGCAATTATCATCCGCGCACGACGGCGCTCTATTCGGATTTCGGGCTGTTGACGGCCAATCCGGAACTCTGCGCCGACGTGAACGAAGTGTTTCTGCATATCACGAGCCTCGCCAAGGCCGCGAAGATGAAGCGGCTGTTGCTCGCGCCGTTCACGATGCACCGACGCGTGATCGAGATGATCCGGCGCGAGACCAAGCACGCGAGCGAAGGTCGTCCCGCTCGCATCAAGGCAAAGATGAACGCGCTGCTCGAGGAAGGCGTGATCCGCGCGTTGCAGGCGGCGTCGCAGGCCGGCGTTCAAATCGATTTGATTGTCCGCGGCGCATGCGCGTTACGACCCGGCGTGCCCGGCTTTTCGGAAAATATCCGCGTGCGTTCGATCCTCGGGCGATTCCTCGAGCACCATCGCGTCTGGTATTTCGAAAACGGCGACGAGCCCGAAGTGTGGCTCACGTCTGCCGATTGGATGGGCCGCAACATGTTTCGCCGTATTGAAGTCGCATTCCCGGTGCTCGATCCCGAGCTCAAGCGGCGGGTCGTCGACGAGGGATTGGACGTTTATCTGTCCGATAACTGCGACGCGTGGGAATTGGGCGCCGCCGGGCAATGGACAAAACGCAAGCCCCGCGGACGCGAACGAGGGGTATCGGCGCAAAACGAGTTGCTGAAACGGATGCAGGGTGAAGCGCCCTAAGTTTCCTTAAGATGGACCTTATCCTCTGGCGCCACTGCGAAGCGGAACCCGGCGAGCCCGATCTCGGTCGGCGACTTACGTCGAAGGGCGTCAAACAAGCAGAGCGGATGGCCGAATGGCTCGAGCGGCATCTGCCCGATTCGTGTCGGATTCTCGTGTCGCCGGCTGACCGCGCACAGCAAACCGCGATGGCGTTGCAACGAAAATCTCGAACTGTGCCGGAACTCGGGCCGGGCGCATCGGTGACCGCAGCGCTGACGGCGGCAAACTGGCCCGACTCGCGCGAGCCCGTCATGCTCGTCGGACATCAGCCGACGCTCGGGACGATCGCGTCGTATCTGTTGTCAGGTGAAGAGGCCTATTGGTCGGTGCGCAAAGGCGCCGTCTGGTGGTTGTCCAATCGCGTCCGCGAGGACGGCGCTGCGATCGTCCTCAAAGTCGTGATCGGTCCGGACTTCCTGTAGCGAGGGGACGGTTTCATCATCTTGTCGCATCGGTCGCGCAGGATGATATGAGCGCCGCCGGGCCATCCCAAGGTGCGAATTGCTCCCCCTTTGGGGGCAGCGCAGCGGCGATAGCTGCAAGCGTGGGGGTCCATTTACTCATGTCATCATGCGACGCGTGAACGAATCCGAGATTCGGCCTGCCGCGATCGTCATCGGATGCGGCGACGTCGGATCGGCTGTCGCCCACGCGTTGCATCATGCAGGCTGCGCCGTTGTGCTTGTCGACCATGCCGATCCGCCGTGGACGCGGCGCGGCATGGCGTACACCGATGCATGGTACGTCGGAACGGCGTCGCTTGCGGAAGTCGATGCATGTTTTTGCGCATCGGTCAGAAGCATCCCATTCGTACTCGACCGGCGCGACATGATCGCGGCGACGACCTGGTCGTGGCAGGGCGTCGCGGCAGCATTGCATCCGGTCGCGATCGTCGACGCACGTGTGGTCAAGCGACAGGCGCCGGCATCGCTCAAGACAAATGACAGCGGGTTCCCGCTGACCATCGGTCTCGGCCCCGGATTTGTTGCCGGCTTCCATACGGATATCGCGATCGAAACTGCGTGGGGTGACGACTTGGGTGCGATTATCGAGTCGGGTGCGACGAAGCCGTTCGAAGGCGAGCCGCGCCGCGTCGGCGGCGCTGGACGCGAGCGTTATGTCTATGCGTCGAAGGCGGGCCGTTTTCAAACCGATCACCGCATCGGCGATCACGTTGAGTCGGGCGAAGCGATTGCCACACTTGCCGGAGATTCGATCTCGGCGCCGTTGACGGGCGTTCTGCGCGGCCTATCGTCGCGCGGCGCTCGCATTGGCGCCGGGCAGAAGATCGTCGAAGTCGATCCGCGCGGCGAAACGCCTCTTTGCTTTGGACTCGGCGAGCGGCCGCGGCGAATCGCAATGGGTGTCGTCGAAGCGCTCGTGCGCCGCGGCGTCATTGTGAGTTTGCCGCGCCAAGGCGCTCAACGCGAATCGCTCCACGGATAGCCCAACGCCGTCCATTCATCGCGCTCTTTGCCGAGCAAGTGCGCCGAAAGCGGGTGCGCCTTCATCCAGCGCGACGCGACGGTGCAGCGAATGTTCTTGTCGACCTTGAGCACGATGCGCGGTATATCGATCGGCCCGCGCGCATGATGGAACAGCACGGCAAGACGCAGCGCCAGAAGCTGCGCACGCGCGTCGACGTTGACCAATAGCGGCGCCATCTTGCTCAAGCCGCCCCGGCAGCCCAGCACGAGAAGCGCGAGCGCGTGCTGCTCTTGCGATGAAAATCCTGGCATGTCGGCGTGCTCGAGAATGTAAGCGCCGTGCTTATGAAAACCCAGGTGCGAAACGGTGTACCCAACCTCGTGCAGCAGGCCGGCCCATTCGATCCGCTGCGCTGTCTCGGTGATCGGCGCCGCAACCGCACGTTCGTAGAGCGCCTTCGCCATCGTTGCGACTCGAACGGCATGTGCGCGATCGATTCGGTAGCGTTCGATGAAGCGCTCGACAGTCGATTGCCGCATGTCGCGGCGCACTCTCCGACCAAGCAAATCGTAGAGCACGCCTAAGCGCATCGCGCCGCCAACGGGATTGATACGCGGCACTTCGAGCAGCGATAACGCCGCTGACATAATCGCGCAGCCGCCTGCGAGCACCGGCGCGCGCTCCGGCTTGAGTCCGGCGAGCTTCAATCGGTCGACGTGGCCGGCGCCGACCATTCGTTTGCGCAGTCGGGAAAGACCCTCAGGGGTGATGCCGCCTGCCGACATCCCGTTTTGCTCGAGAATTTCCGCGAGCGCCAGCGCCGTTCCCGATGATGCATACGCCTCATGCCAGTATTCGCGTCCGAATTCGCGTGCGATCGCGTCGATTTCCGCGCGAGCGCTGGTCTCCGCAGCAGTGAATGCCTCCGCACGGAGACGACCGTCGCGAAAAAAGCGTTGCGTGTAGCTGACGCAGCCGATGTTGAGCGATTCGAGGCGCTCCGGCTCCAAGCCGCGTCCGATGATGAACTCCGTCGAGCCGCCGCCGATGTCGATGCAAAGGCGCGGCGCATCCGACGGCGGGAGCACGTGCGCGACACCGAGATAGATGAGTCGCGCCTCTTCATGTCCGGAGATGACATCGATGGGGAAACCGAGCGCCGCTTCCGCTTGCCGCAGAAACTGCGCAGCATTCCGCGCGACCCGGAACGTGTTGGTTGCGACGGCCCTCACCGCGGATGGATGCAGTCCCCGCAGTCGTTCGGCGAAACGCGAGAGACAGCCCAACGCAGCGCGGCGCGCGGGTGCAAGGATGCGACCCTTCGCATCGATCGCGGCGCCGATCCGCAGCGTTTCGCGCCACGTGTCGAGTCGAAAAATTTGATCGCCTTCGACGCGTCCAAGCTCGAGCCGAAAGCTGTTCGATCCCATGTCGACAACGGCGAGCGTCGTCGGAGACGGCTGAGCGGGTTCACGGCGCATGGCGGGCGGAGGTTAGCAGAAAGGTAAAGCTGACTGCGCTTTCCTGCTACGCTCATCGATTTGCGACAACACATGAGCGCCGCAGGGCCGCCCCAAGGCGCGAATTACTCCCCCTCTGGGGGCAGCGCAGCGGCGACAGCCGCAAGCGTGGGGGTCCACAACAATGGCCGTCGATTATCTTCAAAAAATCCTGACCGCGAAGGTCTACGACGTTGCCGTCGAGACGCCGCTCGAGCTCGCGTCGACATTGTCAGCACGCCTCGGCAATCGCGTGCTGTTGAAGCGCGAAGACCAGCAAAGCGTCTTCTCGTTCAAGATTCGCGGCGCCTACAACAAGATGGCGCATCTGAGCGCAGCCGATCGCGAGCGAGGCGTGATCGCGGCGTCGGCGGGCAATCACGCACAAGGCGTGGCACTTGCTGCGCAAAAGCTCGGATGCGCTGCGACGATCGTGATGCCGATCACGACGCCGCACATCAAGATCGGCGCCGTCGAGGCGCGCGGCGCAACGGTCGTGCTCCACGGCGACTCGTATTCGGATGCGTACGCAAAGGCGCTCGAGTTGCAACGCACATCCGGCGCCACGTTCGTGCACCCGTATGACGATCCCGATGTCATCGCTGGCCAAGGTACGATCGGAATGGAAATCCTGCGTCAATGCCAGGGACCTCTCGACGCGATCTTCGTCGCGATCGGCGGTGGTGGCTTGATCGGCGGCGTCGCCGCGTATGTGAAACGCGTGCGACCGGAAGTGAAGATCATCGGCGTGCAACCGAACGACTCCGACGCGATGGCGCGGTCGCTCGAAGCGGGCCGCCGCGTCGTGCTGCCGCATGTGGGTCTGTTCGCTGACGGTGTCGCCGTCAAGCAAGTGGGCAAGGAGACCTTCCGTCTCGCGAAGGCCTACGTCGACGACATCATTCGCGTCGACACCGATGCGACGTGCGCGGCGCTGAAGGACGTGTTCGAGGACACGCGCTCGATCCTCGAGCCCGCCGGTGCGTTGACGATCGCCGGCGTCAAGGCGTGGGTCGAGCGCCATCGCACGCGGGACCGCGTCTACGTCGCCATTGCGTGCGGCGCGAATATGAACTTCGATCGGCTGCGCTTTGTCGCCGAGCGTGCGGAGCTGGGCGAGCAACGTGAGGCCATCCTCGCCGTCACGATTCCCGAGCGGCCCGGCAGCTTTCGCACGTTTTGCGCGCTGCTCGGCAACCGTAACGTCACCGAATTCAACTATCGCTACGCAGATCCGAAAACCGCGCATCTTTTCGTCGGCGTCGAAGTGCGCAGTCGTCAGGAGACCGTCGATCTGCTGCGTGAGCTTGCGCGGCGCAAGATCGACGCTTCGGACTTGTCCGACAACGAAATGGCCAAGCTGCATGTTCGCCATCTCGTGGGCGGTCACGCGCCCAATGCCACCGACGAGATTCTTTATCGTTTCGAATTTCCGGAGCGGCCGGGTGCATTGATGCGCTTTCTCGACAGCATGAGCGCAGGTTGGAACATCAGCCTGTTCCACTACCGCAACCACGGCGCCGATTACGGCCGCGTGCTGGTCGGCATGCAAGTCCCGTCCACCGATAAGGCCGAATTCGGCCGATTCCTCGATCGGCTGGGTTATGACTATGTCGAAGAAACGGGTAACCCTGCCTATCGGATGTTCCTGGGACGCTAGGTTTCGGATCCCCACGCTTGCGGCTACGCCGCTGCGCTGCCCCCGGAGGGGGAGTAATTCGCGCCTTGGGACGGCCCTGCGGCGCGAATTCGATTGTGGGGCACAGCCGCTGAGGGGCATGCCTTGACGCGCTGCGGCAGCGCACGGGCCGGAAAACTTGCTGCCGTGTTGCTTTTTATGAGGTTTCGGCTGCAAGTGCCGATTCCGGCAAGGTTTATGCTCTAGGCAAACCCTGGGTCCCGTGGCAGACTCCTAGCGTCCCGGCCAGACGTTCTGGCGGGAACATGTCACGGACGCATGTCGGGGGGCGAAGTGTCGGAACGCAATACGTTACAGGGCGTCAAGGTGCTGGTGATCGACGACTCGAATACGATTCGCCGCAGCGCCGAGATTTTTCTGCTGCAGGCGGGTTGTACGGTAATCCTGGCGGAAGACGGCTTCGACGCGCTCGCCAAGATCGCCGACCACCAGCCCGATCTTGTATTCGTCGACATCATGATGCCGCGCCTCGACGGTTATCAGACGTGTGCGCTCATCAAGAAGAACGCGCGATTTCATGACACGCCGGTCGTGATGCTGTCGTCGAAGGACGGCCTTTTCGACCGTGCGAGAGGTCGAATGGTGGGATCGGACCAATATCTGACGAAGCCGTTTACGAAGGAAAGCTTGCTCAAAGCGGTGGCGACGCACGCCCGCGCGGCCGCAGCCTGAGCGAAGACGGCGCATCTACAACTCATCATGGCCATCCGAAAAATCTTGATCGTCGACGATTCCCCGACCGAGCGGCATGTGTTGAACGACATGCTGACGAAGGCGGGTTTCGAAGTTGTCGCAAGCGATAACGGTGAAGACGCGATCCACAAGTCGAAGCAGTTGAAGCCCGACCTTATTCTGATGGACGTCGTGATGCCCGGCCTTAACGGATTCCAGGCCACGCGTGCGATCAGCCGCGATCCGGAAACGCGATCGATTCCGATCATCATGTGCACGTCGAAGAGCCAGGAAACCGACAAGATCTGGGGTCTCCGGCAAGGCGCGCGCGATTACATCGTCAAGCCGGTGAATCGCGAAGAGCTGATCGCCAAGATTCAGTCGATGGGCTGATATTTACGAGCGTCTGCCATGGCCCGTCCCGCCCGCATCGATCTGCGAACGTTCCAGCAGGAGCTTGCTTCCCGCCTCGCGACCAAGACGGCTGCGCAGGTCGAATCGTCGCGTCTGGGGCTTCTATGCGCCGGCACGCGCTGGCTTGTTCGGCTGTCCGATGCCGGCGAAGTGGTTGCACTTCCGCACATTGTGAACGTGCCGATGACGCGTCAGTGGTTTCTCGGCGTTGCGAACATTCGCGGCAACCTCTTCAGCGTCATCGATTTCTCATCTTTTCTCGGCGCAGAACCCATTGCAGCGGCCGCAACGACGCGGCTCGTGCTGTTCGGTGCCCGCGCCTGCGAGTTGAACGCAGGCATTGTCGTGCAGCGCGTGCTTGGTCTTCGCAACGTCGCGGAGCTCGCGCCCGCGTCGACACCGGCGGACTCACACGATTGGTACGCGCAACGTTGGATGGACGACGAAGGCAACGCATGGCAGGAAATCGATCTTGCCAAGCTCGCACGCTCGCCCGCCTTTTTGCAGGTTGGCGTGTAGAAGGAATCGGAGGAATCATGGCGCTCAAATTGGCCAAAGTCGCAGGCGAGAAGAAAAAGGTCGCTCCACCGCCCGATACGGACCTCGGCATTCCGACCACACAGGTCAAGATGGGTACGAGGGCAAGCGCGCGCCACGACCCGCTCTCGACGGTCTCGATCATGGATCAGCTGAAAACGGCAGCGCCGTCGGCGCCGACCTCAAAGGGATTGCCGCTGATCGGACACTTGCCGGTCGTCAAGCAGTTTCAGACGCTGGGTCTCTTGCTGCTCACTTTTCTCGCGTTCGCCGTCTTCATGCTGTTTCTTGACGGGCGCACGGCCTCGCAGCAGACCGCTTCGTTTGCGACCGCAGTCGACATGCAGATGCTGTCGCAAAGACTCACGCGGAGCGCGGTGCTCGCGAGCCAAGGTCAATCGGGTGTGTTGCCGGCGGTGCGGGAGTCTCGCGATCGCTTCCAGGAGGATCTCAACGCGTTTTTGAACGGCGATTCGATTCGCGGCGCCTCGCTTGGCTTCGCACAGGAGCCCGCGCTCGTCGAAAAATTGCAGGCGATCAAGGCGCGTTGGGACCGGATGAGCCCTGCGCTCGATCGCGTCGTCGGCAGCGAGACTGCGCTTCTGGCCGTCGCAAAAGGCTACGAGGCTGTCGGTGAAAGCGGCCGCGGCCTTCCTGAGCTTGCGCAACAAGCCGGACAGCAGTTGTTGCAAGCGGGCGGCTCGCCGCGCGATGTCGAGCTTGCAGCGCAACTTGCCGCGCTCGCCCAGCGAATCACGAAGAACGTCGGCACGCTGACGTCGGCCGACGATGTCGATTCCGACATTGCGGCATCGCTTAACAAGGATACGGCGGCGTTTCGCGAAACGTTGGCCGCGCTGTCACGGAGCGCCGATGCGCTACGTCAGGGCGCTGGTCGGGGCGACGAGGCGCGCGCCACGCTCGCCGAAATTTCGAAGCGCGCCACAAAGCTCGATACCGGCGTGACCGCGATTGTTTCGAACGCGCAGCGCCTCGGCGTTGCCAAGCAAGCGGTGCGCACGATCAACACGGAAGGCGAGCCGCTCTACGCGGACACGACAAAGCTCGTCGGCGACTTCGAAGGGAGCGGAAAAACGCACATTGTCACTTTCTGGGCAGCGATCATCTTCGGCGCGCTGGCGCTTGCCTGCCTCGTCATGCTTGGATTCGTCGCGCGCGAGGACGCGCGCGGCCGCGCGTCGGAAAGTGAAGGCGAGAACAAGCGCAATCAGGAAGCGATTCTCCGGCTGTTGAATGAAATGGGCAATTTGGCGGATGGCGACTTGACGGTGCAGGCATCGGTCACCGAAGACGTGACCGGCGCCATCGCCGATTCGATCAACTTCACGATCGAGGAGCTGCGCACGCTCGTCAAAGGGATCAACTCCGCCACTGACCAGGTGACCAAAGCGACGCAAGAAACACAGGCGATCTCAAACCGATTGTTCGAAGCGTCGCAGCGGCAGAACAAGGAAATCCAGCACGCCTCCGCGTCGGTGTTGACGATGGCGCAGTCGATTTCCGAAGTCGCGCAAAACGCGGCGCAATCGGCGAAGGTCGCCGAGGTTCAGCTCACCGCGGCCGAGAAGGGCGGCAGCGCCGTACAGAATCAGATCGCGGGCATGAATGAAATCCGCACGCAGATCCAGGAAACGTCAAAGCGGATCAAGCGTCTTGGCGAGTCATCGCTCGAGATCGGCGAGATCGTCGAGCTGATTTCCGATATCACCGAGCAGACGAACGTGCTGGCGTTGAACGCCGCGATCCAGGCAGCGTCCGCCGGCGAAGCAGGACGCGGGTTCACCGTCGTCGCCGAAGAAGTTCAGCGACTGGCCGAGCGTTCCGGGGAGGCGACGAAGCAGATCGAAGCGATCGTGAAGACGATTCAATCGGACACGCAGGATGCCGTCGCGGCGATGGATCGATCAACTGTCGGCGTGGTCGAGGGTGCGAAATTGTCTGATGCCGCCGGTCAGGCGCTCGCAGAAATTCAGCGTGTATCGCGCGAGCTCGCCGATTTGATTGGACGGATCTCGGCGCAAACGCAGACGCAGTCGGCGTCCGTTGCCGATGTAACGCGCGGCATGCAGGGCATCCTGAAAATCACCGAGGAAACGACCGAAGGGACGAAGCAGACGAACGTTTCGATCGGACAGTTGACGAAGCTCGCTGCGGAGTTGCGCAGCTCGGTTGCGGGCTTCAAAGTTTAACTTTGTCCCTGTCATTCCGAGGACAACGCCTTGTCGTCCGAGGAACTGACAAATGAAGAACGAGAGCGGGCTCGAATCTTGCTCGCTTTTTCTTGATGCATTTCCCGACGCATGCTGATCGAGCCATTGGAGCGCTAGTTCGTGTCGACCGAGCCCGCACTCGACTTTGACGTCGGTCCCCTGTCCTGGGTTCAGGGCGAGGTGGACCAGGCGCTCGCACGCGGCCTAGAGTCGCTAACCGCTTTTGCAGCAGATCCGAGCGCGACATCGGCGCTTGCGCATGCTCGCAATCACGTGCATCAGGCATCAGGTGCGATCCTTATGGTCGGCCTCGATGCGGTCGCTGCGTTTGCCGAGGAAGTCGAAAAGCAACTCGCGCGTCTCGATGCACCCGACGCGACCGACGTGCCGGAAATTGTCGCGCTGATTGACCGCGCGTGCCGGAAGCTCCGGATATTCTTAGACGAGATCGTGAACGGCATCGCGCCGGTTCCACTCAAGCTCTATCCCGAGTTCGAAGCAATGCAGCTCGCACGCGGCGTAAAAGCCGTGGCGCCGACCGATCTTTTCTATCCCGATCTGAGCGCGCGCGCGCCGCGAAGCGCGCCGCGTGAAGCAATTCCACCCGCGAAGCTTGCATCGTTTCTCGTCAAGCAGCGCCGCATGTATCAACGCGGTCTGCTGTCGTGGCTTCGCGGCGAGGAAAAGGGCGGCAAGACGATGCGCGATGCGATCGCCGCCATTGCCGACGCGACACCGGAGCCAAACTTACGCACATTCTGGTGGACGGCGGACGCGTTGTTCGAAGCAATCGTTGGCGGCGGTCTCGAAGCGGGCTTTGGTCTGAAGCAGCTCGCGGCACGGATCGATTTGCAGATCCGCCGCGTCGCCGAAGGCGGTGCGAAGGTCGCTGATCGGCTGCGCCGCGAAGTGCTCTACTACGTCGCGGTCAGCGCACCGATCGGGCCGCAGCTCCAAGCGGTTCAGAAAACGTTCAAGCTCGCCGGACTCATTCCGTCGGCGGAAGTGCTGTCCGCCGACGTCGTGCGTATCCAGCCGCTGCTCCGCGAAGCACGCGAGCAATTAGGCGGTGCGAAGGATTCTTGGCTCAAGGCTGCCGCAGGGCGCGCCGAAAATCTGCCGAAGTTGAAGCAAACGCTTGCGTCGGTGCACAACAAGGCGGTCGAGATCAGGCACGGCGCGCTGATGAAGCTGACGTCCGCGCTCGTCGAGCGTCTCGACAAGCTGCCGGCAGCGGGTGTGTCAGAACCGCTGGCGATGGAATACGCGACCGCGCTGTTGCTGGCCGAGAGCGCATTCGAGAACTACTCGAATCTCGCAGCCGACTTCGGCAATCAGGTGAATGCAATGCTCGCGCGGCTGGACGCCGCTCGCGCAGGCCGCTCGATCGCCGCGAGCGCGCCGATGCTGGACGAAATGTCGAAGCGTGCGCAGGAGCGGGTGCTCTTGTCGCAGGTGGGCCGCGAGATTCGCGCCAATCTTCGCCATATGGAGCAGGTGCTCGACGCGTTTTTCCGCGACAACGCAAAGCGCGGCGAGCTTGCGACGCTTGCCAAGGACAGCCAGCAGATCCGCGGTGCGCTCAACGTGCTGGGGCTTGCCGACGCCGAGCGCCTCCTCGCGATGTGCGAACAGCAGATCGAGCGCTACGCGAGCTCCGACGCGACGGTCGCCGACGATGAGCTGGAGCTCCTCGCCGAATCGCTGTCGGGACTCGGCTTTTTCATCGAAGCGGTCGAGCAGCAACGACCGGACCGCGACCGCCTGATTGCGCCGTTGATCGCGCGTCGCATGGGCGAAGCGCCGGCGGCGGCGGTCGCCCCATCCGATTCGGTCGAAGACGCCGTCGCGGAGCTCCGCACGCAGTTGCCGCAGCTCGTCGCCGAGATTCACAAGGCGCCCGCTGACGCCTCGGCGCGCGAACAGCTGCAACAGAAGCTCGCGGGCTTGCGCGACGACGCGGAATTGATCGGCGACGCCGATCTGGTTACGCAAGCCGATGCGGCATTGAAGGAATTCAAGGCCGGCGGCACCGACGCGCTGGCAGCCGCCGTGGACATCATCGCCGACGCAGGCGCTGCGCCGGCGCCGGAGATTTCTGCGGAGACCCAGCGCTTGCTCGCGATCGACACAACGGGTCTCGATGCAGAGTTGTTGGACATTTATCTGACCGAGGCCGCAGAAGTTCTCGACACCGTCGTCCTGCATCGCCGCGTGCTGACGCACAACCCTGGCGATCGCGATGCGCTCGTCACGGTGCGCCGACAATTCCATACGTTAAAGGGCAGCGGCCGAATGGTCGGCTTGATCGAACTCGGTGAGCTCGCCTGGCAGGTGGAGCAGGTTGGCAATCGGTTGATCGAGGAAGACCGTTCGGTGACGCCGGCCGTATTGGCGCTCTTCGACGTTGCCGAAAAGAATTTTCGGGGATGGATCGATGAGCTAAGGCAGACGCGTTCCGTCGCACCCGATGCGCGCGCATTGCATGAAGCGATCGACGCCGTGGCGCAGGAATGGCCAAGTGCGGCGAAGCCGCAGGCGCCGGTGCTCCGCGTTGCCGCCACGTCCGCCGAGCCAAAGGCAATCACGACGGCCGAGCCCACCGGTTCCACGGCAACGACAATACCGACGCTCGAGTTGATCGAGCTGCCCGAGCTTGGAACCGCCGCGGACGACGACGGTCCCGCAGTCGACATCGAGGAAACGTGTGCGCAAGACGAGGCGGTCGACATCGTGATGCCGCTTGAAGAGCGCATGCCGTTGCCGCCGATCTTGAAGCTCGTCGCCGACAACGGTCACGTCTTATCAACGCACGAGCCTGAGCGGCGTCCCATCTTCGCGGCGATTGGCGAAGCCGACGACGTGACGATCGGCGCGACGACGCTGTCGACGTCGCTGTGGAAGATTCTTTGCGACGAAGCCGACGCGCATATCGGCACTTTAGGGCACGAGCTTGCGCTGTTGCAGTTCGACTCGCGCATTGCGCCGTCGCCCGAGATGGTGCGTGCGAGCCATACGCTGTGCGGGATTCATCGCACAGGCGGGTTTCCTTTGATTGCGCAAACCGCGAATGCGCTCGAGCAGGCATTGCTTGCGCTCGCGCACCGCGGCGCGCCGTTGCCGAGTGCGTCGCAAACCGTGCTCGCGCATGCGGTCGAGGGGCTGACGCGGTTGATCGGCCGCGTGCGCGCGCGTGAAGATTTCAGCGATCACGATCGGCTCGACGTCCAAGTGATCGAGCACGAGCTCGAAGCGCTGCGACACGATGCCGTCGGTGGCGGGCGCGTCGACGCGGAAACCGTTGCCGCGGAGACGGCGCAGCGCGAGGACGAGATTCAGACGGAGATTTCGGCCGACGTTACGACCGAGGCCGACATCATCATCGAACGAGCCTCGCTGGACGCGTCCGAGCAGCAAGATGCCATCGTGACGGCAATCGTGACGCCGCCTTCTGGCGCGAGACATGAAATCGAGGCCCGTATACCGCAGAAATCGGGCGATCCGCTCGCCGGCATTCGAGACGACGTCGACGCGCAAGTGCTGGAGATCTTCCTCGAAGAAGCGGCGGAGCTCTATCCGCAAGCCGGCGAACAGGTGCGAGCATGGCGCCGCAATCCGCGCGACACGCAAACCGCCCAACAACTGCGTCGGACGCTGCATACGTTCAAAGGCAGTGCCAGGATGGCCGGCGCAATGCGCTTGGGCGAGCTCACACACTTGATGGAATCGCGGTTGTTGCTGGGCGACGCGCTGCGCGAAGCGACACCCGATTTGTTCGAAGCGCTCGATACCGATCTCGATCACATCGCGTTCGTGCTCGACGCGCTGCGCGAGGGTCGCACCAACGTGCCGCTGCCCGAGTTCGAGCGCCGTACGCGAGACAGCGCAACCGATGCAGCCGCAAGCATCACCAGCGGCGCCGGCGCGCCGCCGCATGACGTTGCCACGCCACCTGCAGCCGCCGAGCCGATCGTCATCCCGCTGACGCCGTCCGTGCCCGCCGTTGTTGCGTTGACCGCTGCAGCGAACGAGCCTGCCGACGTTGAAGCCGCCACACGCGCGATGCTTCGCGTTCGCGCCGACGTCGTCGATCGCCTCGTCAACGAGGCGGGCGAAGTTGCGATTGCGCGCGCGCGTATCGAAGGCGAATTGCGTGCGCTCAAATCGAACCTGCTCGAGCTCACGAACAGCGTGATACGTCTGCGCGGACAAGTGCGCGAGATCGAGTTGCAAGCGGAAACGCAGATCCAGTCACGGATGACGGCGATCCAGACCGTCAATCAGGAGTTCGATCCGCTGGAGCTCGATCGTTTCACCCGGTTCCAGGAGCTTACGCGTTCCCTCGCCGAAGGCGTGAACGACGTGTCCACCGTGCAACAGGCGCTGCTCAAAAATCTGGACGATGCCGACGCTGCGCTGCTCGCCCAAGCGCGTCTGTCTCGCGACGTGCAACAGCGATTGTTCGCGATTCGCACCGTGCCGTTCGCCAGCCTGTCGGAGCGCTTATATCGAATCCTTCGTACGACGGCGAAGGAGTTGGATAAGCGCGTGAACCTCGAGATCGACGACGGGCAGACCGAGCTCGATCGCTCGGTGCTGGAGAAGTTGGTCGGACCGCTCGAGCATTTATTGCGCAACGCACTTGACCATGGCATCGAGTCGCGCGCCGATCGCGTCAACGCGGGAAAGCCCGAGACCGGCGAGATCTCGCTTAAGGTGCGCCAGATCAGCAATGAAGTGATGATCGAGCTTGCCGACGACGGTGCCGGCATCAATTTCGCCAACGTGCGCAATCGCGCACGTGGGCTGGGACTGCTCGCTGCGGACATCGAGCCCACTGAACAGCAATTGATCGAGTGCCTGTTTCAGCCGGGTTTCTCGACCGCTTCGAAGGTGACGCAAATCTCAGGACGCGGCATCGGCATGGACGTCGTACGCGCGGAAATCACCGCGCTCGGCGGACGCGTCGAAGTGCACGCCACAGAAGGCAAAGGAACGCGCTTCGTGCTGTATTTGCCGCTCACGCTCGCGGTGGCGCAAGCGGTGCTCGTGCGCGCCGGTGGGCGCATGTGGGCGTTGCCGGCGCCGACCGTGGAGCAGGTGCAGCAGATCAAGGGCGAAGCGCTGTTGGATCTGTACGTGAAACGCAAAGTCGAATGGCAGGGTCGCGCGTATCCGTTCCACTATTTGCCGCGCTTGCTGGGCGACACGCAGCACACGCCCGAGACGCAGCGCTTCAATGCCGTCCTTCTGTTGCGCAGCGGCCAGGGCATCGCGGCGATCCACGTCGATGAAATGATCGGCAACCAGGAAGTCGTTGTGAAGAACATCGGACCGCAGCTTGCGCGCGTGTCCGGAATTTCCGGCGCGACGGTGCTCGGCACCGGAGAAATCGTGTTGATCATCAATCCGGTCCAGCTCGCGATGCGTCCCGAGATGACCGGCGTCGAGAGCGATGCGACCGACGAGCGCGTCATCGGCGATCGACCGCGGACGATCCTTCCCATGGCGGTGCGGAGCACCGCGCCTCTCGTGATGATCGTCGATGACTCGCTGACGGTTCGCAAGGTGACGAGCCGATTGCTTCAGCGCGAAGGTTTCGACGTCGTTACGGCAAAGGACGGCGTGGACGCGTTGCAGATCCTCGAGGATCAAACACCCAACGTTATCCTGCTCGACATCGAAATGCCGCGAATGGACGGCTTCGAGTTCACGAAGACGATGAAGGCCGAGCCGAAGAACGCGCACATACCGATCATCATGATCACCTCGCGGACGGCGGAAAAGCATCGCAACCGCGCGTCCGAGCTTGGCGTCGACCTCTACCTCGGCAAGCCGTATCAAGAAGACGAGCTGCTGCGCAACCTGCGCGATATGCTGAGCGTGCCGGCGCCGGCGTAACGGATCAAGCGTTTTGGCGGCGCACATGCGCTCTCCGAGCGTGAAAGACGCGGCGATGTCGCGATCAGCAATTCGATCCAAAGGCGAATTCCCGAGTCGCGATGAAATCATCGCGCGAACGATGCACTGGTTCGATGACGGACATTTGTTGGACGAGCTTCGCCCGCGCATCGTGCGGCGTACCGAAAGCCAGCGTAGCGATTCTGCCGCGGAGCTGATTGCATATCTGACCGACGAAATCGCGCCGACATTGGCGTTCCATGGCTTCGTCTCGCGGCTTGTCGACAACCCGTCGGGCGGTGCGCCGTTGCTGCTCGCTCATCGGCATGAGGGCGATAATTTGCCGACCGTTCTCACGTATGCCCATGGTGACGTCGTGCATGGTTACGATGCGCAATGGCGCGCTGGGCTTTCGCCGTGGAACATCGTCGTCGAAGGCGATCGTTGGTACGGACGCGGCACCGCCGACAACAAAGGGCAGCACAGCATCAATCTTGCCGCGTTATCGCAGGTGATCGCGCACAAAGGTGCGCTCGGTTTCAACGTCACGCTGTTGATGGAAATGGGCGAGGAGATCGGCTCGCCGGGTCTCCGCGCGGTATGCGAACGCGAACGCGCAGCACTTGCCGCCGATGTCTTCATCGCCTCTGACGGCCCGCGACTATCAGCCGGCCGACCGACAATTTTTCTCGGCTCACGCGGCGCGTTCAATTTCGAGCTCAGCGTCGATCTGCGTACAGCCGCACATCATTCCGGCAACTGGGGAGGACTACTCGCGAACGCGGGAACGGTGCTCGCCAACGCGATTGCGCAGTTGGTCGATGGTAGGGGGCGCATTCGAGTGCCGGCGCTGCGGCCGGGACCCGTTCCCGCCTCCGTTGCCCGCGCGCTTGCCGACATCGAGCCGGGTGAGCCGGGCGGTCCGGCGATCGACGTCGATTGGGGCGAACCGGGATTGACGCCGGCCGAACGCGTATTCGGCTGGAATACGCTTGAAGTGTTGGCCTTCGAGACGGGCAATCCGGAGCATCCGGTGAACGCGATTCCGCCGCGCGCAAACGCGCACATGCAGCTTCGGTTTGTCGTCGGATCCGACGTGTCGACATTCCTGCCCGGGATTCGCGCGCATTTGGACGCCGCTGGATTTTCATCAGTGAGCGTTGTGCCAGCCCGCGCTGAAACGATGGCGGCGACGCGTCTCGATCCTGATCATCCTTGGGTGAAACGCGTCGCAGCTTCAATCGAACGCACAACGGGAGTCCGGCCTGCGATCCTTCCTAATCTGGGCGGGTCGCTGCCCAACGATTGCTTTGCCGAGGTCCTTGGACTTCCGACAGTATGGATTCCGCATTCGTATCCGACGTGTGCGCAGCACGCGCCCGATGAGCATCTGCTGGCGCCTGTCGCGCGGCAAGGACTTGCGATCATGACAGGTCTGTTTTGCGATCTCGGCACGCGCGAATTCACCGGTGACGAGAGGGGAACAACGTAATGGACATCGAGGCGCGCCTTGCGGCGCTTGGATTGACGCTGCCGCCGCCGGTCGTCATTGCGCCGCACATCCGTCTACCGTTTGCGTTCGTGCGCGTATCGGGCGATCGCGCGTACATTTCAGGTCATGCACCGGTCGATTCGGACGGTCGTGTCGCGCGCCCGCTCGGTAAAGTCGGCAGCGATCTCACCGCCGAGCAGGGATATCAGGCCGCACGTCTTACCACGTTATCGATTCTCGGCAGCTTGCAGCGGACGCTTGGCGATCTCGATCGCGTCACTTCATGGTTACGGATTTTCGGAATGGTGAATGCCGCGCCCGGCTTCAACGAATTGCCGACGGTGATCAACGGCTGTTCCGATCTCATCCTTGAGTTGTATGGCGCCGAACGCGGCGCGCACGCGCGCTCCGCAGTCGGCCTCGCAGAGCTGCCGTTCAACATTCCCGTCGAGATCGAGGCCGAAGTCGCAATCGCGATCTGATCACTGGGCGGCTCATCACGCGCATCGCGCGCCGGCACGAAAATTTCCTGAAGTCCGCTGCGAGCACATAACAGCGGCCGCATTGCATTTGGCCCAAATTGCTAGCAACATTCGCGTCGGCAAGAAGGACTTGCCAAACAAGAGGAGGTATCCAGTGGATATCGTCAATTTGTTGATCAGCCTAATCAGTGGCGTGGTGGGGGGCAATATTGCCGGAGCTGCAATGAAGGAGAAGAGCCTGGGAGGGCTCGGCAATTCGATTGCGGGTCTTGTGGGTGGCGGTATTGGCGGCTGGCTGTTGTCGGCGATGGGCGTGCTTGGGAAGGCAGCGCCGGCGGTCGCAGGTGCGGCAGCGGCAGGCGGTATGGACATCGGTGCGTTGATTGGCAACATCGCGGGGAGCGGCGTGGGCGGGGCGATCGTGATGATCATTGTCGGAATGATCAAAGGCGCACAAAGCAAGACGAGCTGATGCTCGGTTCGTTGTGTAAAAGCGGCGCGGTCATTCCGCGCCGTTTTCGTTCATGGTAAACCGCATTGAGTCGGGTATTCTTTCGGTTGGGGTACGCTTCGGCTATGCCGTTTTCCTGGGAAGCCATGACGAGCTCGTTGTTTCGAATCTCCGCCTTGTCGTTGCTCATCCTGGGCGGCTGTGGGACGACGCCGCCAACGACGTTATCGTCAAAGGCGCCTGAAACGCCGACGTCGCAAGCGAGTCCCGATCCGGCCCGTGTTTACGCCGATCTGCTCGGCAGGACCGAGGATCTTCCGCGTGTTGTCCGGTCGCTCAAAGAATATGAAGGCCGCAGCATCGTGCTCTATGGTTTGCGCAGCGGTGAATTGCGGCCGACCGAAGGACGCTTTTCGATGCCGCTCGCGGCGACCGACGGCAAAACGGTGATTAACGCGATCGAGCGGCCGGCGAACAATCAGTTTTACCTTGTCATACCCGATGACTTTGCGCGCGAAGCACGCGATCGAAAAATGCTTGTCAGCGGCACGCGCGGTCCGGTGTTCGTTGAATGCAAGGTAAATGCGCAGACCGTCGGACGCGCCATCAGTTATCCCTGCGACGTCGTGAGCTTGGTCGTGGTCACCGGCGATCGCGTTTCAGATTCGCTCTGGCGCTCGCGCGACCAGAAGCTCGAATATCACCGTTACTAGGCCGTACCCATACTGCTGCGTCCGGCTTCGCCTGATTTTCATATTTCATCGATTGCATTTGAAGGAGGAACCATGGCGCATTTCGCCACCGACAACCTTCGTACCGTAGCGCTGGTGGGCGACGGAGCATCGGGTAAGACGACGCTTGCCGAGGCGCTGCTCGCAAAAGCCGGCGTCATTGCAGCGCCGGGCAGCGTCGAGCGCGGCACGACGGTCAGCGATTTCGATCCGATCGAGAAAAGCTATCAGCATTCGCTGCGTGCGTCGCTGATGCACTTCGAGACGGACGGCACGCGGATTCATCTGATCGACACGCCGGGGTTCCCCGATTTCATCGGTCAGGCGATCGGCGCGCTCGATGCCGTTGAGACCGCCGCCATTGTCGTCAACGCGAGCGCCGGCATTCAGATGATCACGTCGCGAATGATGGATTGGTCGGCCAAGCGACGGCTTTGCCGTTTGATCGTCGTTAACCGGATCGATGCCGAGAACGTCGATTTGCCGAACGTGCTCGCATCGATACAGCAAGCGTTCGGCAGGGAATGCTTGCCGATCAACTTGCCGGCGGATAACGGCAAACGCGTCGTTGACTGCTTCTTCAATCCGTCGGGCGAAAGCGATTTTTCGTCGATCGAAAGCGCGCACCGCGCGCTCGTCGATCAGGTCGTCGAGGTGGACGAAGAGCTGATGTCGCTCTATCTCGAGCAGGGCGAGATCGCGCCGGATCAACTCCACGCGCCGTTCGAAAAGGCGTTGCGCGAGGGGCATCTCGTGCCGGTTTGCTTTGTATCCGCGCGAACCGGCGCGGGCGTTGCCGAACTATTGGAAATTCTCGTCAAGCTGGCGCCCAACCCCAAGGAAGGCAACCCACCGCTGTTCTACAAGGGATCCGGTGACGACGCCACCGAGTTTCGTTCCGAGCCCGACCCGAAAAAACACGTTCTCGCGCATGTGTTCAAGGTCGTCATGGATCCCTTCGTTGGGAAGATGGGAATCTTTCGCGTCCACCAGGGGACTATCACCAAGGACACGCAACTCTTCGTCGGCGACGGACGCAAATCATTCAAAGTCGCGCATCTATTTATGGTGCAAGGCGCGAAATACGTCGAGGTCGATCAAGCGGTTCCGGGCGATCTCGCCGCCGTCGCGAAAGTCGACGACATCGTGTTCGACTGCGTCTTGCATGATTCGCACGACGAAGACCAGATTCACATGCGCCCGCTCGAGTTCCCCGTGCCGATGCACGGCTTTGCCATTACGCCCAAGCGCCGTGGGGACGAGCAGCGTATCTCCGACGTCCTGCACAAAATGACTGCGGAGGATCCGACGCTTGTCGCCGAGCATGATCCACTGGCGAACGAGACCGTGCTGCGAGGTCTCGGCGAATTGCATTTGCGCTCGGTATTCGAGCGAATGGCGGGCCAGTTCAAGCTCGAAGTCGAAACGCGTCCGCCGCGCGTCCCATATCGCGAGACGATCACGGCAAAAGCGGAGGGCCATCATCGCCACAAGAAGCAGACCGGCGGCGCCGGACAGTTCGGCGAAGTGTTCCTCAAGGTCGAGCCGCTGCCGCGCGGATCGGGATTTGAATTCGTCGACCAGGTCAAAGGCGGTGCGATTCCGAACACGTTGATCCCTGCGGTGAAGAAGGGCGTCGAGCAGGTTCTTACCGAAGGGCCGCTCGCGGGATTTCCGGTGCAGGATGTGCGCGTGATCGTCTACGACGGCAAATATCACCCAGTCGATTCGAAGGAAGTCGCGTTCGTCTCTGCGGGTCGAAAGGCATTCCTCGACGCGATCGCGAAAGCGAAACCGATCGTGCTCGAGCCGATCGTTGGCGTCGAAATCAATTGCCCGGCATCGACGATGGGTGATGTGACGGGCGATTTGTCGTCGCGTCGCGGACAAGTGACGGGTACGAACACGTTGGCCGCGGGGATTCTCGCCGTGGGTGGGCTCGCGCCGCTCGCCGAGCTCGATGGCTATGCCGCGCGGTTGAAGTCGATTACCGGTGGACAGGGCGCGTGGACGATGTCGCTCTCGCACTACGAGCAGGCGCCACCCAATCTGCAGCAGCAACTCGCGAACGAATACGCGAAGCATCGGCGTCACGAAGAGGAGTGACTGCATGTTCTCGGCAAACTAGGGGAGGCTCACTTGTCCACGCGCTTGGAATCGATTCTTTGTGCCGCTTCACTTGCGATCGCCACACTCGCGTTGTCGTCCGATGCTCTTGCGCAAGGGAGAGACGACCTATGGGAGGTGACGATGAAGATGGAAATGCCTGGCATGCCGATGGCGATTCCCGCTCAGGTCAATCGCGTCTGCCTGTCGAAGAATCGCAAAGACGAGGATCTCATTCCGCGGCGCGAAAACTGCCGTGTGCTGGAAAGCAGCCGGACCGGGAACAAGCTCACGTACAAGATGACCTGCACAGGCCAAGAGGCGATGACCGTGTCCGGAGAAATGACGTACGCCGGGACGAGCTACGAAGGACGGATGCGGATGATCACGCAGTCGGGCGGCCAGTCGATGGAGATGGGACAGACGTTTGCGGGAAAGCGCGTCGGCGATTGCACCGCGACGAAGTAGGACCCCCACGCTTGCGGCTTCGCCGCTACGCTGCCCCCAAAGGGGGAGCAATTCGCGCCTTGGGACGGTCCTGCGGCGCGAATGATGGACCCCCACGCTTGCGGCTTCGCCGCTACGTTGCCCCCAAAGGGGGAGCAATTCGCGCCTTGGGACGGTCCTACGGCGCGAATGATGGACCCCACGCTTGCACTTCACCGCTCGCGTCGAACGGTCAAGTCGTCGAAAACGCGCTCGACGTACGCCTGGTGCCGCGCCAGTTCGACGAGCGCTTTTTGTTGCGCTTTGTTTCGCACGCATCCCTTGAGCGTTACCCATTTGCGTGACGTCGTAACCCACACCGCTGTGTAGGCAAAGCGCGGGTCCGCCGCGATTTCAGCGCGTACGTGCTCGTTGATTTCGCCGTCGCGCTTGTAGGCGCCGCCGGGCTCGCACGTTCCCTCGAGCGCGCAGCGCGTGCCTCGCTCGGCCCGGGCGTGTGCTTCGGTGCGCATCTCGTCGGGTGTGTAAAGGCGCGGACTTACGATAGGACAAGCCGGTAGGCCCCGCGTCGCTTGCCCAAACGGATCGAGTTGTACCGGCGCCTGCGCTACCGACGGCAAGGGCGCAAATGAGATGAAAACCGACAATGCGGCAATGGCGCGCATGGCAATATTGTCGCGCGGATTTGATGGACAATGGCGCGTCCGACGAGCATCAGAGGAGGTTTCGATGAAACGAAGCACCGAGCGGTTCTTGACGACGCACACCGGAAGTCTGCCGCGCCCTGACGATCTGATCCGGATGATGTACGCGAAGGAGGAAGGCGTGCCGGTCGACTCCGACGCATTGGCGCGCCGTGTCGCGTCCGCCGTCGAGGAAGTCGTACGCAAGCAGGCGGACGCCGGCGTCGATATCGTCGATGACGGCGAAATGAGCAAGCCGAGCTACGCGACCTACATCAAGGATCGGCTGAACGGCTTCGGAGGAAGCGGCAACACGTTCGTCTATCAAGATCTCGTCGAGTTTCCCAACCTGGCCAAGCGCGTGTTCGGCGATCCAGGACGCTCGCGCCGCAAGACGCCTGCCTGCAATGCGGCGATCAGCGTCCGCGACGCCGGCGCCGCGAAAGCCGATGCCGCCAATTTGCGGACCGCAGTCGCAAAGGTGAACGCGCAAGAGGCGTTCCTCACCGCGGCCTCACCGGGCGTCGTCTCGCTATTCTTTCGCGACGAATATTACGGAAGCGAGGAAGCGTATCTCGCAGCGATCGCCGACGCGATGCGCTACGAATACGAAACGATCGCCAACGCAGGAGTCGTCCTGCAAATCGATTGTCCCGACCTCGGCATGGGCCGCCATATCCAATTCGCGCACTTGAGCCTCGCCGAGTTTCGGAAAAAAGCGGAGCTTCATGTCGAAGCACTCAATCAGGCACTCGCCAACATTCCGCCGGACCGCTTGCGGCTGCACATGTGTTGGGGAAACTACGAAGGCCCCCATCACTGCGACGTGCCGCTCGCCGACGTGATCGACATTGTGCTGAAGGCGCGACCAATGGCGATTGTGCTGGAGGCGGCGAATCCGCGGCATGCACACGAATGGCGCGTATTCGAGACGGTAAAACTGCCTGACGGAAAGATCTTGATTCCGGGCGTCATCGAATCGAAGTCCAACTTCATAGAGCACCCGGAGCTCATCGCTCAGAGGATTTCCCGCTATGCGAATCTAGTCGGGCGCGAAAATGTCATCGCCGGCAGCGATTGCGGTTACGGAACGTGGGTTGGCCAGGCTGCTGTCGACCCCGACGTGGTGTGGGCGAAGATGGCGGCGATGGCCGAAGGCGCGCGGATTGCTTCGCGCGAGTTCTGGAAACGCTGATTTTTCGACGAGCCGAATCTAACGGTTGAACCGTAGCTCGCGCGCACGAATTTCGTGGCGCCATAACAATTCCCCCTTCTGATCGTAGCTTTCGAGCGCGATCGTGCGGTCGTTGCTCGGTCCCGTCACGCGAATCATTCCGAATTGGCGCTTGACGACATAAGTGCCCGGGACGATGTCGGGATTGTCTTTCTCGCCGGGCGGATCGAAAGTCCCCGACGTAAGCGGGCTCGACGTGAATTCGAAGAAAGGGTAAGCGCCGACGCGCTCGATTTTCAGGAGCTCGGTGAAGTGCCGGTCGCCTGACAGGAAGATCAACCCGTCGACGCGTTGCGCGAGCAACCAATCGGCGAAGCCTCGCTGTTCTGCGTAATAGTTGTTCCATCCTTCGAAGCGATTGACGCGATTCCACATTTGCGAGCCATTCACGATAAGCTTGATCGGGGCCGACGAATAGACGAGCGCATTCTTGAGCCACTCGAGCTGCTTCGTTCCGAACATCGTCTTGTCGGGACCATCGAGCAGTCTGTTCGCGGAGCGGTAGTAACGATCATCGAGCAGAAAAATGTCGACGTCGCCAATGCGTGCGCGCCCGAAGATGCCGGGCGTTTCCGGTAGCCCGTAACTCGGATTCGCCCAATAGCGGCGAAACAGCGTAAGCGCTTCGCCCTTCATCGTATATGACAAGTCCGCGTCGTTCGGACCGTAATCGTGATCGTCCCAGATCGCGATATGCGATGTCGCCGTTAGCAGCGTCTTGAGCGATGGCAGCGTACGCTGACGGCGATAGCGCGACGCCATCGACGCTGGATCGAGCTCGTCCTGCGCTTGGAAATAGAGGTTATCTCCCATCCACACCATGACATCGGGCTTCTTCGCCGCGATCGCGTCGAAGATTTCGTATCCGCCGCCGTAGTTTTGTGACCCCCAGATCGGATTCGCGTCGGCGAGAAAGAAACACGAGCCGATCGCGATCGCAATGTCCTGCGCATCGGCAGCGCGCGTCCAGCGCGGTTGCGCGCGCAGCAAACCCTCGCGTCGCTCGCCGTCGCCAACGATTGCGTACGATACTTGCTTGCCGGGCAACAAGCCCGTCAGTCGAGCCAGCACGATATTGTTCTCCGCGGCGCGCGCATCGAATGTTGCGCGATGTACATCGGCGTCGCCATCCACGCGCCAAACGACCTCGACCGTCGCGGGCGCGTCCGTCTGGATCCAGATGAGCGCGCTCGCGTAATCGACGTAGCCATGCATCAGCGTCAATCCGGCAAAAGCCACGGCGCTTTGCATGAATATCCAGACGGCGGCAGCGAACGCAATCGGCAACGCGCGCGACGGATTGCGAAAGGTGCGACGAACTTGGGTCATCGATAGTCCCTCAGTTCAAAAATCGTCGGTGATCCAGCGAACCTTGCTTAGTTGCGGCGGTCGATTGTGCCGGTCCCCCCTGCAGATTACAATTCGACTCCATGGGTGTAACGGTCAATCTGACCCACCACTTTCTCATCGCAATGCCGACGATGGCGGACCCGCATTTTGCGAATACGCTGACGTACGTTTGCGAGCACAACCCCGAAGGCGCTCTCGGCATCGTGATCAACAAGCCGATCGACATGACGCTATCGGCGCTGTTCGAGCAGATCAACATTCCGCTCGCCAACACGGCACTCCGAGAATCGCCCGTTCATTTCGGCGGTCCGGTGCAAGTCGACCGCGGCTTCGTGCTTCACCGTCCGCTCGGCAATTGGCAATCGACGCTTGCGATCAGCGATGACATGGGGCTCACGACCTCGAAGGACGTTCTGGAAGCCGTCGGCCGCGGCGAGGGACCGCAGGACATGTTCATCTCGCTTGGATACGCTGGCTGGTCCGCCGGCCAACTCGAGCAAGAGCTCGCCCAAAACGCCTGGCTCACGGTCGCGGCGGACCCCGACGTGCTGTTCGATCTGCCCCCGGAAGGCCGGCTGCCCGCGGCGATGCGTTTGCTCGGCATCGATTTCTCCCGCTTGTCCGACGACGTCGGACACGCATGACCGATGGCACCGAAAACGAACGCGACCGTCCTCGCGTTCGATTTCGGCACGCGCAG
>DASXSP010000099.1:0-55654 GCA_036505865.1 Casimicrobiaceae bacterium | reverse complement strand
AAACCAAAGCTGTCGAGCAACGATCGACCGTTTCGACTGTAGACGTAGCGCGGCTTCGGATAGCTGCCGACAATTGCGGTTAGAACCTTGGTCTGTGGTCGAATTGCCATGGATCAAGCAGCGATTCGCACATCGAGCCGTTGGCCGCTCGCCTTGTCGAACACGAGCGCATCGGGCGGTGAGAGCGTGAGCGCGACGTTGTCGCTCTCGCGATGACGCGCCTCGGCGCCCGCCTCGAGGAAATGCACGATGCCAAGCGAACAGTCGGCGGAATACAGCACTTCGCGGCCCATCGGTTCGACGGCAATAATGCGGGCGGGCGTTCCGGCGCTGTCGACTTGAACGCTTTCCGGACGCAGCCCGAGCACGACGTTTCCGCGCACGGGATTAGTCAACGGAAGGATCGCGTCCCGAACCTTGATCGCGCCATTCTCGGCATGACCATCGAACAGATTGATCGGCGGCGAGCCGACGAAGCTTGCGACGAATAACGTCGTCGGTTGCTCGTAGAGGTCTTTGGCCGTGCCTTCTTGTTCGACGCGTCCCGCGTTCATAACAACGATGCGATCGGCCATCGTCGTGGCTTCGATCTGGTCGTGCGTCACAAGGATCGTTGTGACGCCGAGCTCGCGCTGGATCCGCCGGATCTCGGTGCGCATCGACAAGCGCAGCGAGGCGTCGAGATTCGAGAGCGGCTCGTCGAGTAAAAGTAGGTGTGGCCGCTTCACCAGCGCGCGGGCAAGCGCGACGCGTTGCTGTTGGCCGCCCGAGAGCTGGCTCGGCCGCCGGCCGAGTAAAGGCCCGATGCGAACCAGCTCGGCAATCTCTTTCGCGCGCCGCTCGCCTTCGGCGCGCTCGACTTTCTTGAACCGCAGCGGGAACATGATGTTCTCGAGCACCGTCATGTTCGGATACAGCGCGTACGACTGGAACACGATGCCGACGTTGCGGTCGCGCGATTCCACGTCGTTCACGCGCGCGCCGTCGAATGTGATGTCGCCTTCGGTCGGACTGTAGATGCCCGCCAACATCAGAAGCGTCGTCGTCTTGCCGCAACCCGAAGGCCCGAGCACCGCGACGAATGCGCCGTCCTCGATCGCGAGGTCGATCTGCTCGACAGCGGTTGCGCCGACCCAGCTCTTGCGGATGCTCTTAAGCTCGATGCGCGCCATGATTCACCCCCTGATGCCGCCGATCGTCATTTGCGTCAGATACTTCTGGCAGAACACGTAGAGCAGCAGGCTCGGCAGCACGTAGAACACCGACACGGCGGCGACAATCCCGTAGTCGACGCCCATGATGTCGTCGGAAACCCAGAACAGGTACAGACTCATCACCCAGTTCTTGTTCTCGATCAGCATCGTGCGGACGAAAATGTATTCCTCCCACGCGCGGATGAACGCGAACACCGCGACGGCGATCAATCCGACCCGCACCTGGGGCAGCACGACCATGCGAAACGCCTGGCGGCGTGTCGCGCCGTCGGTCATCGCGCTCATCTCGATGTCCCAGGGCACGGAGTCGAAGAACCCTTTCATCACGAACACATAGAACGGCAGCTCGATCGTCGCGAGCACCAGCATCACGCCGAGGATCGTGTCGAGCAGGCCCACCCAATGCAGGATCAGGAAGATCGGAATGATCAGCGTCATCGCCGGAAACGCGTGCAGCACGAGCATCCCCTGCAGGAACGCTTCGCGGCCGCGGAACGCGAAGCGCGAGATGTAGTAGCCGGCAAGCGACGCGACAGCGAGGATGATCAACGTTTGCGACAACGCGAGCGCGAGTGAATTGCGAAACGCAATCCACACCGATGGAAACTGGCCGCCCGCGGTCGCCTTCGTCCGGATCTCCTCGATGATGTTCGCACGCCACAGAAAGCGATAGTTGGCGAGATGAAGCTGCCCGCCGACCAGCGCGGCGAGCAGCGCAGTCGCGATGACGAAGAGCGTTACCGCGGCGATCACGCGCACGCGCGGGGAGGGCGCCATCGAATGCACGACGCTGTAGATCATCACCGCGGGGACGATGACCGCGCACGCGGTCCACAGCACGTCGGCCGACACGCCGCCGCTTCGCGCCGTGAACGAGATCACGACCATCCAGAAGTACGGCAGGATGATCGGCACCGATACGACGAGCAGGAACGCAAGCAGCGCCGACTGGCCGCCCGTGCGTTGCCACCGCGCGCGGCGCGCGAGCGCAGCCCAGTCCGGCCGCTTCGCCTTGGCAACGGGTGGCGCGAGCGTGTCGACGAGCATCAATGGACCTCAATGCGCGGTGGTTGCAGCAGCTTCCGCATGTCCATCAAGCGCCACATCCCTAGGGCGGCGATGACGCCGATGACGATCAGGATCAGCGACAGCGCGGCGCCATATGCGTACTGGCCGTTCTCGAACGCGCGGCGATAGGCGTAGAGCGAGAACACCGTCGTGTCGTAAAACGGGCCGCCGCCGGTGATCAGCAGGATGTATTCGAAGCTCACCAGAAGCGACAACGTCTGATGGATCGTCATGTACGAGATCGGCCAACGCAACGCCGGAAAGACGATGTGGCGCACGATCGCGAGCGCGCCCGCGCCATCGGCGCGCGCGGCGTGAAACAGATGCTCCGGAATCGAGCGGATTGCGGAGGTGAAGATAATCATCCCCAGCGACGCGCCGATGAAGCCGTTGGCGAGAATGATGACCATCAACGGCTGGTTGCCACGCAAGTCGACTGGCGCCATGCCGAGCACGTGCACGAGGATCTGATTGAGCAGTCCGCGCTCGTTCGGATCGACGACCCACAACCACAACAACGCGTAGACGACCGACGGACTCATACGCGGCAAAAGCCACACCGCTTGGAAGAATGCGCCGAGGGCTTTGGGGACGGCGGTCGTGACGATCGCAAGGAGCAGCGCGAACGTGACGTTGAAAATGCCGAGCGTCGAGACGACGAAGATCGCCGTGATGCCGAGCGACGCGATAAGGCGCGTGTCGCGCATCGCCATCCGCTCGAAGTTCTCGAACGTGAGCTTGGTGACCGCCAGCGTGCGGTCCATGTCGGTGAACGCGAGGAAGACGTCGACGATGACGGGCGCAACGAAAAAGCACCCGAGAAGCACAAGCGCAGGCCCGAGGAACAGCGCGAAGTTGGCGCGCTGCCGATTGACCTGCGCTCGTGCGAAATCGGGCACGGGCTTTAGTTCTTGATGACGACGTCCTTGCCGAGCTCGCTCTCGAGCTCACCGACGACGAAGTCCGTTGCCGCTTGCGCCGTCAGCCGTCCGGTTTCGATGCCCTGAATGCCCTTGAAGATGATCGAGTTGTATTGCCCGATCTTCGGGTGGTTCGGCATGAAGCTCGCGTATTTGAGCATCGGCGTTGCGGCGACGAGCGCCCAGCCCTTCTCGACGATCTCCGGCATCGCCTGCTGGCCGTAGTTGATCGGCGTGTGGTTGGTGGACACCGCGTGCCGCAGATTGGGAATCGGCTGGCTCGCGAGCGCGACGATGTACGCAGCCAAGTCCTTGTTCTTCGACTTCGCGGACACGGCGTACGCGATCGGATGCGACAGATTCGATGGTTTGCCGCCTTTCTTGCCGGCCGGCGCGTTGATCCACGTGAACTTCTTGAAGTAGTCGTCCTTGCCTTTGAGATTGAGCGCCTTCATCTGGTCGGTCACGCGCCAAACGCCGTGGAAGAAGACGAGCGCTTCTTCTCCGCCGAACGACGCCTGCTCGATCGCATCCCACGACATCGCCGTGTTGTTCGCCGAGAGCGCCTTCTTGTCGACGCAATATTTCACCCAGGTGAAGAAGTTGCGCAGCGCGGTCTTCGACGCCGCGAGCTTCGCCGAAGCCTTGTCGTACGATTCGAGGCCGAAGCTTTCCGTCAGCATCTGAAAGTCGGGACCGGCGTTCGGCCGATGCAGGATGCCGTACTTCACGACGCCTTTCGAAACGGCTTGACCGGCCAAGTCGCAGAGGTCGTTCATCGTGAACTCGCCGGCATCCACTTTCGCAGGCAACGCGGCGATGTCCTTGTCGCTCATCCCCATTTTGCGCAGCTTGTCACTGTTCAGGAAGAACATCCGCACCTCGGAATCCTGCGGTACGCCGTAGCGCGCGCCCTTGTACGTCGTCGCCTGCCACAGCGGCCCGATGATGTCGCCGTAGAGCTCTGGATTCTTCGCGATGTGGTCTTCGAGGTTCTGCGCGTAGCCCGCTTCGGCAAAAGCACCAGTCCATTCGTGCGCAAGGACGAAGATGTCGGGACCCTTGTCGACGGCGAAGGCTTTGAGCAGGTCGAGCGCATCGTCGTCGTAGCCCTTCGCGTTGGTTTCGTTCAACTCGATCTTGACGCGCTTGTCGCTGTTGATCGCCGCCAGCATCTTGTTCAATGTATCGCCGGCGGCGACGATATTGCCCGCGCGCAGCGGCCCCGAGCGGTCGGCGCGCGACCAAACTTTGATCACGACATCCTCGGCGAATGCTGGCTGCGCGGTTGCGAGTAACGCGCCCGAAAGTGTTGCGGCAATTGCAAGCTTCCAGTTCATGACCATCCTCCTTGTCGTGAGTCTTGCTCCGCGCAGTGCGCATCGACGATGCGGCGCAGTACTGCAGGCGTATTCGTGCAGATGGCGTCGGGTTCGAGCGCCACCAATTTTTGCAACTCGTCCTCGCGCTCCTCGTGCCACAGCGTGATTGCCAGTCCCGCGCGACGTAAACGGTCGATCGCGGGCCGATCGATGAGACGGTGCGGCCGCGAGGCGCGCGACTCCCAACACAAATGCATGTCGTCGACACGGTAAGCGGCTGCGAGCTGCACCAGATCATCAGACGTTGTCACGCTGCCCATCATGAAAGACGTACGCACGTCAGGCGTTGCTGCCTTCACTGTAGCAAGCGCCGGCCCATGGAAACTCCCCATGACGACGCGATTGCGCCACGCGCTCTCCGCGATCATCGACGCCACCGCCGCGGTGGCATCGGGCTCCTTGACCTCGACCAGTAAAGCGATGCCCGCGTGCTCCGCCCAAGCGAGCAAATCGCCCAGAATCACGACGCGATGCGTGCCGGCGCCGATCTCCGCTGCGCTCGATTCGGCAACGAGCCGACCGTCGATCGCCAGGTCGTGAACGATCGCCAGTACGCCATCGCGCGTCGCCTGGACGTCGCACTCGATCGCGTCTGCTCCTTCGGCAAGAGCTGCTTCGAATGCCGTCCAGCTATTGTCGGGATGACGGTCGCTGCTGCCTCGATGCGCGATGACTTGCGGGCGCTTCATTGCGACGTCTCCAGCAGACCTAAACCGCGGACGGTCGAACGCACGATCAACCGAACCGGCACAGTCGTAAGCGTGCGCGGCGAGACGGGAGTATCCGCCCGACACCGTATCGCCTTCATCACGGCGGCGGCCAAATCCTCGACAGATTGACAAAACGTCGTGAGCTCGTAAGCGCTCCAGCCGGCTTGCGGAATGTCGTCGAAGCCGATCACCGAAAGATCCTCGGGGATGCGGCGCGCGCATTGCGAGCGGGCCGCATCGAGAAACCCGAGCGCGAGCAGATCTGTGACGCAAAACACGCCATCAAACCGCTCTTCGGCGAGAATGGCCCGCGCGGCTTCCCATCCGGCGCGATACTCGGTCGGACCATCCTGCCACACACGCACACGTAGGCCCGCGTCCGCCGCGCGCGAGCGGAATGCATTCAGGCGGCCCATGAGGCTAGCCGTACGCGCGGCGCTCGAAACGACGGCAAGACGCCTGCATCCTGCGGCAAGAAGACAGTCGGCGGCGAGTTGTCCACCGGCCGCATGGTCGGCGACAACGGTATCCACGGCCAGGCCGGGAAGCAGCTTGTTGACCAGAATCACTGGCACGCCGTTGCTCAGACACTCCTCGACGATGCGCGACGGCGGCGTCCCGGTCATCACGACGATGGCGCCGACGCGATACTCGAGCACGCGCTCGATCAGCGCACCCATATCACGCGCCGCATTCGCCGCGTTGAGCAACATGCACTGAAAACCATTCGCGAGAAGCGCCCCGGAAAGAGTCGCGAGCAATTCGGCGTGGAACGGCTGGTGGAGATCGGTGCCGACGAGGCCGATTACGTTCGATCGCGCGTTGATCAGACTCTGCGCCAGCCGGTTGACGCGGTAGCCGAGATGATCGGCTGCGCGCAGGATGCGCTCCCGGACTTCGCTCGAGACACTCGCGCCCGGTGTAAAGGTGCGCGAAACGGCAGAGCGCGAAACACCCGCACGCTTTGCGACGTCTGCCGCTGTAACGAATGATCGGCGCAGCGATTGCTGGCTCATTTCTTTCGATTTCCGCGGCCTTGGGGCAGGGGTCAGGCATCGTAGGACGAATTGCACACGTGTGCAAGCGATGCGCGCGGCCGCAAGGGCGCCCTCGATCATCATATTCATCCGCTGACCGATAACACCGCATTCTGTGGCGTTGCTGTAACGGTGCAAACGCGGCCCCGGGACAACCTCGCTTGCTGGGCCGCACTGGAAGCCTGCAAACCGGGCGACGTGCTGGTCATCGCGTGCAACAACTACGAGGAGGCGTCCGTCATCGGCGATGTGTTCGTCGCCATGGCGAAGAACAACGGCGTCGTTGCCTGCGTCACCGACGGCATGGTGCGCGATATCGCCGGCATCAACGAGGTCGGTATGCCTGTTTTTGCACGTGGGCTGACACCCAACTCGCCGTTCATGGACGGGCCCGGAGAGATCGGTCTCGCTGTGGCGATCGGCGGCGTGACAGTGACTTCCGGCGACCTCATCGTCGGCGATCGCGACGGCGTCGTCGTGGTGCCGCAAGCTGAGATCGGCGCCGTGCTGCACGCGCTCGACGCCGTACGCGAGAAGGAAGCACAGATGGAGGCGGGCGTGAAGCGAGGACAGAAGTCGCCGCCGTGGCTTCCAGATGCCTTGCAGGCGAAGGGCGTCCGGTACATCGACTAGGTTCGCAATCGTGCCCAAGGTCTATTACAACAGCCATGCGAGCGATTACGTCTATGCGGTCATCCGCGAGACGCTGCCGACGGGATTCGAGCTCGTCACGCTCGATAACGACGACGACGAGGAGCGCAAGACGAAGATCCGCGATTGCGAAGTCGTGATTTGCGCAGCTTATCGCTTGAGCGCGACGCTGGTGGCCGCGGCCGCAAAGCTGAAGCTGATTCACCACCAAGGTGTGGGCTATCACGACACGATCGATATCGACGCGGTAAAGGCGCGCAGAGTCCCACTCGCGATCACGCCCGAAGGCACCGATATCAGCGTCGCCGAGCATACGGTCATGTTGATGCTTGCTGCATGCCGGCGGCTGACGTTTGCCGACGCCGAGCTTCGCGCCGGACGTTTTCACATCAATGCACTGCGCCCCGTGTCGCGCGAGCTGAACGGGATGACGATCGGCTATGTCGGCATGGGCCGCATTGCGCAGGCGGTGGCGCAGCGGCTAAAAGCCTTCGCAACGCGCGGGATCTACTTTGACCCATTCGCGGTGCTCAACGACGAAACTGCGGCAAGACTCCTGCTGCACCGTGTGCTCACGCTGGATGCACTGTTGCGCGAGGCGGATATCGTCACGCTGCACATTCCACTCACGGCGGAGACTCGCCATCTGATCAGTTCCGCGACGATTGCAGCGATGAAGCGCGGTGCGATTCTCATCAATACGGCACGTGGACCCATCGTGGACGAGAAAGCGCTGGCTGAGGCGCTGCAGCAGGGTCATCTGGGTGCGGCCGGCCCATCCACGGTCGCCTCCGGAAAACCGGCTCCAGCCGAACAGCGCGCCGCGGGTCCATCGGTGCACACAGCAAATCTCATTGCGCCCATGTCCGTCCTCCTCGGAAGCAGAATCGTTATTCGCTTGTGGTTCGATCGGCCACGTCGCGGCAATTCGTTCGTGCCAGTGGAGCGGTCAAGCGCGCGAAAAGCTTAGACCGCTAGGGAGATCGAAGCAAGGATGCGCCCCGTGTCTTGATCACCTGCGAATAGAAGTGCGCGCTTTCCTTAGGCGTGCGCTTCTGATTTTCGAAGTTGACATGCACGATGCCGAAGCGCTTCGAGTAGCCGTGCGACCACTCGAAGTTGTCGAGCAACGACCACGCGAAGTAACCGTGCAGATCGACGCCCGCCTCGCGTGCCGCATGAATGGCCGCGATGTGCTGCCGCATGTAGTCGACGCGCAATGGATCGGCGACGCGATCGTTGGTCGCGATGGGAGGGTCGAAGAAGGCCGCACCATTTTCGGTGACATAGATGCGCGGGTTGCCGTAGCGCTCTTTGACCCACACGAGAACGTCGGTCAAGCCTTGAGGGAACACTTCCCAGCCCGTTTCGGTATACATCGCCTGTTTCTGCCGCACGGGCGCGGCGCGCAGCGGCCATGCATTGGGATCGAAGCGCGTGACACTGCGCGTGTAGTAATTGACTCCAATAAAGTCGATCGGCTGGCGAATCGACTTGAAGTCCTCGGCGGGCCAGGCGGGCCAGGCTTCGCCGAAAATTTCCCTCAACTCTTCCGGATACGGTCCAAGCAGCAAGGGATCAAGATACTGACGGTTCATGTACGCGTCGGCGCGCACGGTCGCGTCACGATCCGCGGCATCATTGGATGCCTGATATTTCGGCTCGAGGTTCACGACGACGCCGATTCGATGTTTACCTTCCGCGCGATATGCAGTGACCGCGGCGCCGTGCGCCCGCAGCAACTGATGCGTCGCGATGGGCGCCTCGAAGCGATTGCGATGTCCGGGCGCCAACACGCCATGCAAATAGCCGCCGTCGGTCACGACCCATGGCTCATTGAGCGTCGCCCAGAGCTTGACGCGATCGTCGAGCTTGCGGAACAGAATCGCAGCGTAGTCGGCGAACCAATTGGAGATGTCCGGATTAAGCCAGCCGCCGCGATCGTCGAGCGCAGCGGGAAGGTCCCAGTGATAGAGCGTCGCCATCGGTTCGATGCCGTTTTGCAATAGTTCATCGACCAGCCGTTCATAAAAATCGAGGCCGGCGCGATTCACGGCGCCACGGCCCGTTGGCAAAATGCGGCCCCACGAAATGCTGAAGCGGTACGCGTTCAGGCCCAGCGTGCGCATCAGCGCGACATCTTCGCGGTAGCGCCGATAGTGATCGCAAGCGACGTCGCCCGTGTCGCCATCGCATACCAGATTGGGCGTATGACAAAAACGTTGCCAGATGCTGGGGCCGGCGCCATCGGCCAATGGCGAGCCTTCAATCTGATACGCGGAGGTTGCGCTTCCCCAGAGAAAATCCGCGGGGAATTCGATTTTGCGGTTCATTTGTTGTTCACCACGCGAGTCGTCGGACTTCGCAGGTTGATTACCACGTTGGCGGGAAATTCCGTGATCGGCAGTTCCCCCCCGCGCCATGCAGCCGGTTTGCCGTTGATCCGCGTTGCGCCCGGCGGATCGACATCGGACCAGGTGAATGCGATACCTCCGGCCGGTATTTGCATGCCGCCATCGACGTGCAAGAGCACGCGCCCATTCAACTTGCGCAGCGAATAGCTTAACTGCCCATAAGGTGTGCGCAACCGCTTGAGCGTGATTCCCGCTCCGTCGAGCCACGTCGGCGGTACACCGGCAGCGAGAACGAGCGCATTGTCAGTGTCGCGTTCGTACGCGAACAGATCGAGCGCTGCGCGGATGAAATCGGACGCGATCCAGCCGTGCGGCATGTCACCGACAAAGCGTGTTTTGCGTGGATCGCGCCCGACGACCTCGGCCCATTGATTCCACGCTGCCGGACGGCGATCGGCCATAAAAAACGCCAGCAACTCGTTCGCGCGCTCGCGCCATCCGAGGCGGACAAACGTCCCGACGGTACGGAGCTCGTACGGCGTGTAATCGTCCCATGCTTTGTGGCCGTCGCGCCGTTCGATGAACTCGCGCCAGTAGCGTTCGAACGTGGGCCGAATGAGTTGCGGTGGAACCGGTTGAAGATCGCCGCCGGGCGTAAATGCGATGGTCGAAGAAGTCGGATCGAAATCGCCAAGCTCGGCTGCCCCCGGTATGTAGTCGATACGATGCGCGGCAGTCGATGCGAGCAATGAGGCTGCGAGATCATGGCGAAATTCGTCGCGGTCGCGCCGCCAGTCGTTTGCTTGCGCCGATTCATCGAGCGCCGTGGCGATGCGAATTGCCGCGGTGTAACCCTTCAGTGCCCAGAAATCGTCCCAGTACGAGTGCATCGGCTTTTCCGAATAGCCTTCATGACTGATCGACGCGGGCAGAAGCCCGTAAAACACGGCGTTCGCCTGCGTTCGTTTGACTTCCGTACGTTCGGACTGACGTAATTGCTCGAGATACCGCATCGCCGAGCGGACACGCGGCCACATGTCGGTCAGCAACGCGCGATCGCCGGTGTAACGGAAAATCTCATCGGCAAGAAAAACGAATTCGCCGACGCTGTCGTTCTCGGGCACGGGATCGGCCCCGCGCTCGTCGACGCAGCACGGGACCTTGCCATTCGCGAATTGATGCGGCGCGTACCAGCGTAGGTAATCGGCCGCAACGTCGGCGTGGCCGAGTCGCAACAAAGATTCGCCCATCATCGCACCATCGCGTATCCACGAGCGTGCATAAGCGCGCGTTCCAGGACGCAGGATCGGTCCGTCGCGCGTGATCAGCAAATGGGCTAACGCGGTTCGTAACGTGTCGCAAAGGACTTGCGCCGCCGGCGCTGCCACTGCGACACGATTGAGCTTTCCGCGCCAAAGCATTGCTACGCGCTCTTGCTCGCGCATGACCCAGGTTTGCGGCGAAGATCCATTTAGCGCGGGCGGCACGGTCGCGCCCGAAAGCGGCATGGCCAATACAATCGCAGTTGTAGCGTTCGGGCCGAGCATCAACGGGTAGCCCAGCGCTGCGGAGGCGTAGCCAAATGTGTCGTGCACGTCGTTCACACCGCTCCACGACGATTCGGACAGGCGTTTCGCTATCGGCCCACTGTCGAATGCGAATGCGCCGACATGCCGTGGTGGTGCCAAGGCAAACACCTTGCGGTCGCCATTGATCGTCAATGCCGCTCCGTCCCACGCGATGTCGCGAATCGGGCTGACGCCGCCGGGTGCGTTCAAGAATTGCGCGGGCGGATTGACTTGCGATGGCCGTATCGCAAGGACGAGCTCGAGTGGCAATGGCTTGCCGGTGAGATTGCGGATCTCGTAACGCGCAAAGAGTCGAGATTGCGCTCGCGTGCCCGACGCGAATGACGTCACGCGAAGCGTCCACTCCGGCCGGCGCCACGTGACGCTTGGAATCGGCAAATAGTTGTCGAGCAGCGATTGCTCGGGGTGGACATCGGCCCACGTCACGACGTTGGACTCGGTCCGAACGAACGGCTCGATTGAAAATCCGCTCTTGGCGACTTCGAGCGCACCGTCTTCGGAAAGCAGACCAGTGTCGCTGCCGCCGTCGATGCCAACAATCGTCCAGTACGCCTGCTCGCCTGAAAAGCCGCGGGGAAAGTAACCGCGCGGCGATTCACGGGCGAGCGCCTCGAAAAAAGCGTTCGGCGACGCACCGAACGCAAGATCGTGGATCTCGAGCTCGGCCAATGCATACGCGCGCGCCGGCCCTTGGTGGAACAACAGCCGCACGTAACGCGTCTCGGCGTCAGGCAACAGCAACGCATCAGGACCGCCGCGAGCGTCGACGACACTGCGCACTGTTCGCCACGCGTTGCCATCGTCCGAAAACTGAACGTCGTAACGCGACGCGAATGCATGCTGCTGCCAGCGCAGGATCAGGCCGCCGAATTCTCGCGGTTGGCCGAAATCGACGATCAAATATTGCTCTGCGCCTTTTGCCGGATCGCTTTTCCATGTCGTGGCGAGTTGACCGTCGGCAACGAGCGAAGGCGCAGCATCGGCGAGATACGATGAGGCGTTGACCGAGGGCGTTGGCCATGTCGTCGGCGCGACGGGCCGTTCGCGAAGCTCAAGATGGCTGATGTATAGTGAGCCTCCACCGCCGTCGCGGCCGGCGGCCACGACAAACTCGAGTCGCGCAGCATGAGTGAGCACGCGATCCTTCGTCGGTCCCCAGGCGAAGTCGATCTGGCGTTTTTTGATCGTGACCCGCTGCCACTCGCGCGGAAAATTGAAGTTGGGCCGATTGAGCCACCACACATTCTCGCCGGTGCCATCGATCAGCTTGACTTGAAAATTGTTGATCAGCGCATCGGCGCGCAGGTAGAACGAGATTTCGTAATTCGCGGGCAGCTCGAGCGGTAGCGCCCTCGCGGCGAGCGCGTAGCCCGCAGTGCCGGCGAGATCGAAATCGAGTCCCAGCGCAGCGCCGTTGACACCCTCTGCAGGGCGGATCGACGCGCGAACGCCGTCGGACGCCCCCGGTTGCCACGGCGCAATGTCGGCAAAATCGTCGAGCACACGCGTCGCGGTCGATTGGGCGGAAACTGAAATGCTGCATGCGGTCGTGATGAGCAACAGTGCGACGCGCACCGTACTGACGGTATCGAGCAAGAACGCACGCAACCAATGCATCGTCACGCCTTGACGCTTCCCGCCATCAGACCCTGCACGTAATAGCGCTGCAGGGCAATGAAGATCGCCAACACCGGCAAGGTCGTCAGCACCGATCCGGCCATCATCAGCTCATTGTCGGCAACGTGCTCACGCGACAGGCTCGCGAGCGCAACCGGCAACGTGTAGAGACTGTTGTCGGTGAGGACGATCAGCGGCCACATGAAATCGTTCCACGTTCCAAGGAGCGTGAATACGGCGAGCGTCACGATTATGGGTTTCAGCACGGGGACGACGATCAACCAGAAGATGCGAAACTCGCTCGCCCCGTCGATGCGCGCAGCTTCCAGCAGATCGTCCGGGATCGACAGCGCATATTGACGCACAAGAAAGATCCCGAAGATGCCGGCCATCGCCGGCACGATGACGCCGCCGTAGCTGTTGACGAGGCCCAGTTGCTTCAGCAACAGAAAGAGCGGCACCATCGCCACTTGTCCCGGAATCACCAGCGCGCCCAGCAATAACTTGAATATTCGATCGCGACCGGCAAAACGCAGTTTGGCAAATGCGTACCCCGCCGCGACATTGAAGACGAGCGACAACAGCGTGACGCTCACGGCGAGAAACACGCTGTTGATCAGATAACGGCCCATGCCGGCGTGCGCGAACAGTTCACGATAGTTGCCGAATGTGGGATGGCTCGGCACGAGCGGCGGCGGATATGTGCTGGCTTCACCGGGTGACATCAGCGATACCGCGACCATCCACACGAGTGGGAAGAGCGTGACGGCCGCAATGCCCAACAACAGTCCGTTCACGATGACGCGTGCGATGCCGGGCGTCATGACGCGAATCCGCGGCGCGCGACGCGCAGCTGGACGACCGTCACGGCAAAGATGAACAGGAACAGGATGAACGCAACGGCGGAAGCCGAGCCCAGATTCCACCACTTGAAGCCTTCCTCGTACATGAAATAGAGAACGCTGACGGTGCTTTGCAGCGGCCCGCCCTGCGTCATCACGTACGGCTCGGCGAAGAGCTGGAAATAACCGGCGATCGTCAAAATGCTCACCATCGCGAGAATCGGCGCAAGCATCGGCAGCGTGACGTAGCGGAACTGGCGCGCAGCGGAGGCGCCGTCGATCCGGGCTGCTTCATAGAGCTCCTGCGGAATGCTTTGCAGTCCGGCGAGCAGGATCACCATGTTGTAGCCGAAGCTTTTCCAAACTGCGAAGAGGATGATCGCCGGCATCGCCCAATGGGGATCGCCGAGCCAATCGACCGGCTGTACACCGAATTGACTCAACGCGTAGTTCAAGATTCCATACCGCGTGTTGAACAGATAACGCCAGATCACCGCGACAGCCACAAGCGTCGTTACTACCGGAGCAAAAAGGGCGGTGCGAAAGAATCCTTGAAAGCGCGCGAGGCGCGAATTCAACAGCAGCGCCGCACCCAGCGACGCGCCGATCGACAACGGCACGCCGGCAATCACGAAATACACGGTGTTGCCAAGCGCCTGCCAAAAGAGCGGCGTTTCCAGCAGGCGCCAATAGTTGCGCAAACCAACGAAGCGCAAGTTGCGCACGTCGGCGAGCGCATAGATGTCGAAATCGGTAAGGCTCATGACGAGTGCCGCCAGCACCGGCAGAAAGAAAAACACGCCGATGACAACCAGGGCAGGGAGGACAAACCACCACACCGCCCAGCTACGCTTAGTACGTACCCCCGCGCTTGCGGCTTTCGCCGCTACGCTGCCCCCAGAGGCAGCCTGCAGTGCGCGACCTTGGGACGGCCCTGCGGCGCTCATGATTGGACCCCCACGCTTGCGGCTTTCGCCGCTACGCTGCCCCCAGAGGGGGCGCAATTGGCGCCTTGGGACGGCCCTGCGGCGCTCATGATTGGACCCCCACGCTTGCGGCTTTGGCCGCTACGCTGCCCCCAGAGGCAGCCTGCAATGCGCGACCTTGGGACGGCCCTGCGGCGCTCATGCCCGTCTCATGGCGCGAGCCCGCGCGAGAGCAGCCATCGGCGCTTCTCGAGAATCCGATCGGTGCGCCTGTCGAGCTCCTGCGTCGCCTCTTCCACCGTCAATTCGCCGTGGACGACGTGCTCGGACACGATCCGTATCTCGTTCGCAATGCGTTCCCACTCGGGTACCTTCGGCGTCGGCTTGACGCGCTCGAGCTGCTCGCGAAACGCGCGCGCATAAACATCATCGGCGAGTGAACCTTCGCTCCACGTACTGCGGCGCGGGGGAAGATCGCCGGTCAACGCGTGAAAGCGCCGCTGCACGTCAGGCTGCGACAGGTACTCGATCAACTGCCACGCGGCAGCGTTTTTTTGCGACGCGCGAAACAGCACCAGGCTCGAGCCGCCCGCAATGGATGCGCCAGTCCCGTTGGGACCGGGTAACGGTGCTGTCATCCAGCTGTGCCGCAGATCCTGCGGCAGCCGTCGCGCAAATTCGCCGATATTCCAGGGCCCGGAAATGTAGAAGGTGAAATAGCCGCGGCCGAATTCATTCCATACATTGGACACATCGGCGTTAGTCGACGGGGGCGCATAACCGCGGCGGAACATCTCCACATAGAACCGCAATGCGCGCGTAAATCCGGCGCTCTTGAAATTGCCGAAGCGTCCATCGTCGCGCAACAATGGATCGTCTTGCTGCAACGTCAATGCAACCAGCGGCTCGAACTCGCTCGCCGGCAATACGATGCCGTAGTGTGCAGGAATGCGCTGTTGTTTGATGGCCTCAAGCATCGCAGTCCATTCGGGCCACGAGCGCGGCGGCGCTGTGTAACCTGCCTGCTCAAGCAGATCGCGGCGATAGAAGATAAGCCGCGTATCGACGTACCACGGCACGCCGTAGACCTTGTCGCCCACGCGATTGGTGTCCCAGATTCCGGCGAAATAATCGCGCGCATCGACAATCGATGATGCCGCAACGCGTGCATCGAGCGGCGCGAGCGCATTGAGCGCAACGAATTCCGGTATCCAGGTATTGCCGAGCTGGCAAAGGTCCGGTGTAGAGTCGCCGGCAAACGCCGTCAGCAGCTTTTCGTGCGCAGCGCTCCAAGGCAACTGCTGCACTTCGACGTGAATGCCGGGATGCGTTCGCTCGAACTCCGGCATGAGCTCGGTGACTACCTCGCCCTCGCGGCCCATCGCCCAGAATCGAACCACGTTGGCGTCGTCGCTGCGCGACGTGCAGCCGCAAACAATGACGATAAGGAGCAGCGCGATGCTGCTGCGAAATGACGTCGGGCTCGTACGGCTTACTGCGCGGAAGCGGTCAACCAGCCACCCTCGAAACCGGCGCGCATCAGCCCTTGGCGTACGTACGGGTTCTTGCGCATCACGCCCCAAATCATGGCGCTGCGATAATTTTCGATCATCGCGAAGATGGCGCCCTGATCGATGCCCAGATAATCGCCGTCCACCCATCCAAATCCGGGAATGTGGCGGCCATGCCGCAAAGGCCCATCGAAGTCGAAGCTTCGATTGAACGCATCGAGGAAGCCGTATTGCGCGTAGATGTGCTCTCCGAAGCGCTTGTGCATGTCGAGCACCGCCGGAATGGCCAACTCGGGCGCAAAAGGCAACGACCCAACGGCCGCGGTCGGCGCTAGCGTGCAATCGTCGTACGTGCCCTTGTCGCCGGCGCCCCGCGCGGCGTACGTCCGAAACAGACGCGCCGCGGCGCCCTCGCCAAGCTCGATGTCCGCCGGCCCGTCGCTCGCCGTGATCCCCCAGATCGTGGCGCCATAGTCCTTGCAGCCGCGCGGGTTGGCAATCGCATACGCTTGCTGCGCATAGATCGCTCGGCGCGTGTTTTCGAAATAATCGAGGCCGCGCCGGCGCATGTACGGATCCTGAAGCTTGCGGAAGTCGATCCATACATGCGTGTATTGGTGACCGAATAGCGGCGCAAAGTTCAGAAACTCCTGGCCGAAAAGGGTACGCCAGCTCGTCGCATCATACGTGCTTGTCCACTCGGTCCAGGCTTCGGGCTCTACTGCGTGCGTGGGCGAACCGAGCGCCAGCAGGTAGACCATCATCGCTTCGTTGTAGCCGCGCCAGTCGTATTCGAGAAATCCCTCCTCCGGCGACCAGCCGAGGCTGATGGCGTGGCCGTGCGGCTGCGCCCATTGCCAATCCACGCGGCTGTAGATCTCGTCGACGAGGCGGCGAATTTCCGCTTCCTCGGGGTTGGTGCCGTTGAAATACGACTGACAGAAGAGGGCGCCCGCCAGCAGGATGGCCGTGTCCACGGTGGAGAGCTCGGTGTCCTCGTACCGCTGCCCGGTTTTCATGTCCAGAAAGTGGTAGAAGAAACCCTTGTAACCCGCTGTACCTTTTACGTTGTGGCCCTGCGGTGCGTTACGGAAGAATCGCAGCGTCGCCAGCACGCGCTGGCGCGCCTGCTTGCGCGTGATGTAGCCGCGCTCGACGGCCACCGGATAACTCGTGAGGCCGAAGCCCACTGCGGCGACGCTCGAATAGGACGGCGTCGGATACCGATCGGGAATCAGCCCATTTTTCGGATTCGCCGTATCCCAGAAAAAGCGGAATGTCCGCTCCTCCAGGTCGATCAGGAACGGATCGACGATGGGACTCATACGTCCGGGGGACGAATATTTCCACGCGAGCTTCAGCGCTTCGCCCGCACGGCTCGACGTGAACAACATGAACAGGATCGCGGCAGTGGCGATCAACGCAACAACGAAACTGTACCGGCGACGAGACATCAGTACCCGAAAAATGGACGCTTCGTCGCGCAACAATGGCACCGGCCGCCCCGCGCGACGGGGAGCGGCGTGGTAACGACCGTTGGACGCTGTTTTATTTTTAGAAGCTACAACGTGCCTGCAAGGCAAGCAACGTGCCTACGCAAGCCTCCAACCGTGGAGCAATCAGCTGCGCCCTGATGGCTTCGGACGTCTTTTGCGGGTAGCGCACTCGCGTGCGCAGCGTCCGTCGGCTCGTTGTTATTGGCTGGACACTTGTTCCAGCGCGCGCAATTTTAGCATCGCGCGCGTAATCGTCTCAACCGCTTAATCGCCGGACAATTCCGCATATCGGCTCGCGTCGGCGCCCAGCGGCAAAGGTGACCGAATGCGTCGCTCTTGAGCACGACGAGGCGCTCGGCTATCATCCTCGCAGCAACGCCGGGGATTGTAAGCAGACTCCCCGTTTCCAGACGCTCATCCCGTCCAAGTTCTGCTCCTAGCCTTGGGTCGTAACCCGGAAGGAGCGCGAATGTCGGACGCAGCCCGCAACAACTTACTTGGCACGACTGGACCGGCGCCTACGACGCTGGGTGATGCATATGCCAAGAAACGCGCGCCGAAACCTGCATTGATTTTGACGCGAAACCACATTTCGACGCTTATGAGTGCTCATGACTATCTTGCAGCCGTCGAGGCGGGATTTCGCAGTTACGCGACGGGGAACGTTGAGATGCCCAGCCCTATGTGCATCGCCGCGCAGCAGGGCGCCTTTCACATAAAGGGCGCGCGGATCGTGTTCGAGCGCGAGTACGTTGCCGTCAAGCTGAATGGAAATTTTCCCGGCAATCCGCGGCGCAGCGATTTGCCAACGATTCAGGGCGCCCTGCTGCTGTGTGCAGCGGACGATGGTTCGGTGCTGGCCATCATGGACTCAATTGAAATAACGGCGAAGCGCACGGCGGCGGCGACCGCGCTCGCGGCCCGGTTGCTCGCGCGCCGCGACGCACAGTGTATTGCGATCTGCGGATGTGGCGAGCAAGGCCGCGCTCAACTCGCGGCGCTTGCGGAAGTGCTGTCGCCGCAACGTGCGCTGGTCTGGGATGTCGACCTCGAAAAAGCGCGCGATTTCGCTTGCGAAATGCGCAAGATGCTTGCATTCGACGTCAGGGCCGTGCGGCAGATCGGCGACGCCACATTGTCGAGCGATGTGATCGTGACCGCGACAAACGCACGTACGCCGTTTCTGGCGCGCGCACTGGTTTCGCCAGGTACGTTCGTAGCGGCGATCGGTGCGGACAGCGCGGAAAAAAGTGAGCTCGTCCCGGAGCTGATGGCCCATGCCACGATCGTCGTCGACGTGCTCTCGCAGTGCGCCGTCATGGGCGATCTTCATCATGCGATCGATGCGGGTTTCGTGACGCCGGCCGACGTCCATGCCGAGTTGGGAGAAATCGTCGTCGGACGCAAAGCGGGCCGCGCTAACCGCGATCAAATTATTGTGTTTGATTCCACTGGCGTCGCCTTCGAAGACGCTGCCAGCGCCGCGCGGATTTACGAGCGCGCCATCGCCAGCAATATCGGTTCATCCATCGTTCTCGGCGCACGTTGAGCGCCGTCGCACGGAGTCTTGCCATGTCCAAATTCTTCACATCCGATCGAAACGGTGCAACGCCGATTACGCCAGTCAGCGCAGCGGCGCTTCCAGCCTGGCTCGAGCAACATCCGCAATCGCGCGAGTGGATCGCATCGATCGGCTTCAAGGCGGATGCCGGAACGTTTGCCTTCGTGCCCAGCGGTAATGGACGCCCTGCAACCGTCATTGCGTCGCCCGCCGAGGGTGCGTCGGTGTACGCGTTTGGCGATTTGCCGATGGCCTTGCCCGAAGGCACGTACGTTCTCGAGCTGGACGAAACGGATGTGCGTCCAACCGACGCCGCGTTGGGCTGGGCACTGGGATCGTATGCGTTCAACGCGTACAAGAAACCGAAGCGTCCGCCGGCAACGCTTGTGTGGCCTGCCGACGCTGATCAGGGCGAAGTCGACGGGGTCTCTCGCAACGTGTTCCTCGCGCGGGACTTGATCAACACGCCGGCGGAAGACATGGGTCCGGAACACCTTGCCGACGCCGCCAAAACGTTGGCCGATGCGCATCATGCGGCATTGCGTGTCATTGTCGGTGATGAGCTGTTGGAACAAAACTATCCGACGATCCACATCGTCGGACGCGCGAGCCATCGGAGGCCGTGCTTGATCGATTTACGCTGGGGGAATGAAACGGCGCCGAAGGTGACCCTTGTCGGCAAGGGCGTCTGCTTCGACACCGGCGGGCTCGATCTCAAGTCGCGCGACGGCATGCTCGAAATGAAGAAAGACATGGGCGGCGCTGCGGTTGTATTGGGCCTCGCGGCGGCACTAATGTCGGCCAACGCCCCCATACGCTTGCGCGTGCTGATACCGGCCGTTGAAAACTCCGTGGCCGGCAATGCGGTTCGCCCGCGCGATATCGTGCGCACGCGGAGCGGCAAGACGGTGGAAATCGGCAACACCGACGCCGAAGGGCGCCTCATTCTTTGCGATGCACTGACGGAGGCCGACAGCGAGCGGCCCGATCTTTTGATCGACTGCGCGACGCTCACGGGTGCCGCGCGCATCGCCCTTGGGCCCGAGCTGCAGGCGCTATTTTGCGACGACGATGCGGTCGCCAACGGCATGCTGAAGGCGGGCGCCGATGCCGGCGATCCCCTTTGGCGCATGCCGATTTGGCGCCCCTATCGTAAACAGATCGACAGCAAGTGCGCCGATCTCAATAACATTGCACCGGGGCCGCTCGCCGGCTCGATCATTGGAGCGTTGTACCTTGCGGAATTTGTATCGGCGGAAACGCGATGGGCACATCTCGACATCATGGCCGCCAATCAAACATCGAGACCCGGACGCCCCGAAGGCGGCGAAGCAACCGGCCTGCGCGCGCTCTACGCCTACATCCGTCAGTGCTACGCGTGAAGCCGATATCGGATCGCGCCGCCTCGTCATATCGAAACGGAACGCGGAATCAACGCCGCGTGAATGGTCGCGAGCATGAGCGTAACTGCATCGCGTCCTTCTGCGATCGCCAACGCGGCGTGGTGATACTCGAACGGTCCGAACGGCCCGAGCTCCGGCGTCAGCAGCACGTCGGGGGGGTCGCTCAGCAAGCGTCGCTGCGCGATTCCTTCTTGCATGATGTCAATCGCTCCGAGCAAAGTGTCCGCCATTGAAGGCAGCGGAAGTACGCTCGGGCTGATCGGCGGGTTGTTGTCGACCGAAGGCCGCCGCAGCAAAGCGCTCATCAGCCGGCGTCGAAACGTCGGCGTGGTCAGGATGACTTTTTGTTCACGCGGAAAGAGTCTTCCACGATCGGATCCGAGATCCACCGCGATGACGATGTCCGCGCCCATTTCGCGACAAAGCGAAACCGGTATGGGATTGACGACGCTACCGTCGATCAGGTAGCGGCCGTCGCGCAGCACGGGTTGAAAGAGTCCCGGGACGGCGCACGAAGCGTGGACGGCGTCGGACACCTTGCCTTCGCGCAACCATATTTCTTTCCCTGATGCGAGATCTGCGGCAACCGCCGCGAATGGCACCACCAGCTTGGCAAACTGGCATCCGCCGATGTGTCCATCAAAGAAATCGAGCAGCCGATTTCCCTTGATGAGGCCGCCTCGCAGCCCGATATCGAGTAGGCCAAAGACGCCTCTGCCGTCGAGCGAAAGCGCCCAAGCCTCGAGCTGCTCGATGCGACCGGCGGCGAACGCGGCACCGACCATCGCGCCCATCGAGCAACCCGCGACGACGTCGGGCACGATGCCGTGATCGGCGAGCGCACGAATCACTCCGACATGCGCCCACCCGCGCGCCGAGCCGCTGCCGAGCGCCAACCCGAGTTTGGGTCGCGGGGCCACCGATACTGTCAACAAATGGGCTCGGTCATTTGAGCCCACGCGAGTCGAGAAACTTAATCGAGCGGTCGGATGTTCGCGGCCTGGTCGCCCTTGGGGCCGGCCGTGATATCGAACGATACCTTCTGATTCTCCCGCAGGCTCTTGTGTCCACCATCACCCTGAATGGCCGAGAAGTGCGCAAAAACATCTTTGCCACCCGCGTCCGGCGTGATGAAGCCAAAGCCTTTACCGTCGTTGAACCACTTCACAGTGCCTGTACTCATGTCTACAACTCCGTTGAAGAAATAATGGGCCTTCGCCCGAAGCGCGGGGTCTTCAAGGGAGATGGACGGTGACCTGAGGAGTACCGCCGAGGCGGCTACGACGGACCAGCGATTTCGCTGCTTGAGGAACCTGCTCGTGTCTTCTACACGCCTTCCATCATTACGTCAAATCGATCCCAAACCTGTCATCGCCTCGATCGGAAAATAATGGACATCGACCGGCGGGAACTCGGCGCAGCCGCATCAATCAGAAATATATGCAGATCGCGCCGGAGATCGTCTACCACGACGTTGATCGCTCGGAGTGGGTCGAGAACTACGTCCTCGAGCGAATGCGGCGGCTCGACAAGTTTGCGCAAGGCATCACGCGCTGCCATGTTACGTTGCGGCGCGAGCACGCATCACGCCAGAAGGGCAATCGCTACAGCGTCATGGTGGAAGTGCGCGTCCCGCCGCAGCACGACTTGGCGATCAAGAAGGAAAAAGAAATCCGCGAAATGCGAACGCAGCTCCCTGCAGTCATCAACCTCGCCTTCGGCGCGATCGAGCGTCAACTGAAGAAGACCGCCCAGCTTCGCCGCTATGAGCAGAAAGACCACAGCGACGAGCAGCCGCACGGCATCGTGGAAAAGCTGTCTGCCGATGGCTACGGCTTTATTCGAACGGTCGGTGAAAACCGCCAGGTCTATTTCCACCGCAACAGCGTGCTCCATGACGACTTCGAGCGCCTCGCCGTCGGCACCGAAGTGCGCTTCAGCGCGCAGGACGGGGACAAGGGCCCGCAGGCGAGCAGCGTTCAGATTGTCAGCAAACCCGGCGTGCTGTCAGAGCACTGAATTCAACCTGAGATCGATCGTACGCGTCGACCTCCGCGTCACGTCGGTCGACGCGTCATCAATGCTCGTCGTACGACGTCGTTACGTTGCTGGACTCCACCAGCCCCCGATGTCTTTGTCGGTTCCTAGCGCCCAGAGCGCGAGGATGCCGACGACGGCACCTACGATCACGGCGTTCCACATCGCTGCCGCCATGCCGCTAAAGCCGAGCACCCAAGGCGAAATGATCAACCACACGCCCAGCGCAATGTTGCCCCATTCTTCCCATGCCATGACGCGGAAGAGCGCAAACAGCGCGGCGAGCGCGATCAGAATGCCCAGGATGATCGCGTTCCACGTGGGATTTCTTTCTGCCGAATAATTCAGAACCCACGGCGAGGCCACCAGCCAGATGCCGAGGATGAGGTTCAGCGGGTCCTGCCAGTGCTTAACGGACATTGACATTGTCTTGACCTCCGCAAAAAATGGTCACCGGGTGACCTTGGAAGCAAGACGGGGAGGCTTTTCCGGTAGCACGCCCTTGTTTCAAGGCGTACGCCGGATGGATGACGACCGACCCGCAATCCGCCTCGGGCCATCCGGGGTGCCTGAGCTTATATTTGATTATCACAGCGCCTTCCGAGTTCCCCTCTCATCCGCGTGCTGCCCACAGCTCATTCAGCCGCTTCGCGAAGCGCGTGCCGAGGGCTTCGTCTTCGTGCATGAAATACACGTAGGTTCGGGGCAGCTGCTTCGCGGCGATCTGTCCGGCCCAGCCGCGTAGGTCGGCGTCGTCGTAATGCGTCCGCCGTAAACGCACATAACCGCAGTCGGAAGTCGCGATGAACGGCGTATCGCCTTCGTCGGTGTCGGTCACGCACAAGATCGCACCGCGGCTTCGCAGCGCTTCGTATACAGCGTCGTCCTGCCAGGAGTCGTTGCGAAATTCGAATGCGACCTGCTGGTCGGAAGGCAGCAGCGCAAGAAAGTCCGTGAGCCGCGGCAGGTCCTTCTTGAGATAAGGCGGCAACTGAAACAGCAGGACGCCGAGCTTGGATCCCAGCGCGTTTGCCCGGCGGACAAACTCCGTAACATTGGATTCGGTGTCGCGCAGACGGTTGTCGTGCGTGATGCGGCGCGGCGCCTTCAGAGTGAAAGAGAAGTGGTCGGGTACCTGCTCGGCCCATTGCGTGAGCATCGACTCTGCAGGCATTCGATAAAACGTGTTGTTGATCTCGACAGTCGTGAAGTGCCCGGCGTAGTAGCGGAGCATTTCGCTTCCCGGAAGCTTTTCCGGATAAAAATGTCCGAGCCACTCCTTATACGAATAGCCGCTCGTGCCGGCCAATAGCTGCATCGTCTTTCTCCTGCGACGCTCGACGTCAGCGCGCTTTGTAGCCGACCCGGCCCATGATCGCGGCGGTTAGCGACGCTTCGCTGTCGGCAATCTTCTTCCACGGATCGCTCTTCATCTTCGCCATTCGCTTCGGAACATTCTCGGCGTTGAAATGGGCGAAGCGCACATCCTTCGAGAGCTCCTTCCACTCAATCGGCGTCGAAACGGGCGCGTTGGCTTTTGCGCGTAGCGAATACGCGGCAACCGCCGTGGCGCCTTCGGTGTTGCGCAAATAGTCGATGAAGATCTTTCCGCGCCGCGAGACCTTGAGCAGCTTGGCGGTGAAGCGGTCCGGAAAGGTACGGGCCAAAAGCTCCGCGATCGCGTTCGTGAATCCCTTGACGTCCTCCCAGGCGACTGATGGTTTGATTGGCACGACGACGTGCAATCCCTTGCCGCCCGTTGTCTTGAGGAAGGGGACCAGGCCGAGATTTTCGATCAAGGTTTTTACGACCAGCACCGCTTCCTTCACGTCATTCCACGGTAGCGATTCATCTGGGTCCAAGTCCAACACGATACGGTCGGGGAAGCCCAACGTCTTCGAGCGCGATCCCCAGGGGTGAACCTCGAGCACACCCATCTGCAGCAGCGCGACGATCGCGGTCACCGAATCGGCCATCATGTACAGTGATTCGCTGCCGTCGCTGTTCTTGATCTTGACGCGCGAAATAGCGTCGTCGACGCCGCCGTCCGCGTTCTTTTGGTAGAAGCACTTCTGGTCCCAGCCGTTCGGACAACGAACGAGCGTCAGCGGACGGTCGCGAAGGTGCGGCAGCATCCATTTGCCGATCGCCGCGTAGTACAGCGCAAGATCGCGCTTGGTGAGCTTGGCTTCCGGATAGAGCAGCTTGTCCGGGTTCGACACGCGTACGCCGGCGATCGAATCTTTATCATCAGTTGCGCGGGCCTTTGCGTGCGATCGGGCTGTCGTCACGGGTTCGGCCGGCGCTTCCCGATTAGCCGTCGCTACGGCGCGTTCCCGCACGACGTCTTTTGCCGGCTTGTCTGCGCGAAGGCCTTGAAACGACGGATGGCGCAGCGTGCCATCGTCGGTCCATTCGGTGAACGACACTTCGGCGACGAGCACCGGCTTTACCCAATGGGCGCGCCGCGCTTCGGCGCCACGCGGCGGGTTGTGGAAGGGCGGCTCCTTCTGGACCAGCGGCAGCAGCGCGCGGTGCACGTCGGCGAGCGACGCCGAAGTGAAGCCCGTCCCGACCTTGCCTGAATAGGTCAATCGGCCATCGAGCTCATAGACGCCCAGCAACAACGCGCCGAACCCCGCACGTGATCCTTCGGGGTCGGTGAACCCGCCGATCACCATCTCCTGGCGTTGCGCGCATTTCGTCTTCTGCCACGCAGGACCGCGGCCCGCCTGATACGGAAGATCACCGCGCTTGGACACCATGCCTTCCAGCCCGAGACCGCAGACTTTTTCGAGAAATGCCACACCTGGTGCCGAAAAATGTTCGCTATAACGCAGCGTTGCAGTGGCTGTTGAAAGTAAATCCTTAAGGATGCGCTTGCGTTCGACCAACGCAACGCCATGCAAATCGAAGCCGTTCAAGTAAAGAAGATCGAAGGCGAAGTAGTTGAGACTTTTGGCGTTATCCCCCGAAAGCGCGTTCTGCAACGCTTGAAAGCTGCTTCGGCCTTTCGAGTCGACGACGACCACTTCGCCGTCCAGCCAGGCTGACTCCACCGGCAAACGCGCGAGCGCGTGGGTAATCGACGGAAAACTTGCCGTCCAATCCTTGCCGTTGCGGGACACCATCTGCACATCGCCATCCGCGATCCGGCACAGCATCCGATAGCCGTCGTATTTGATTTCGTGCACCCACGAAGCGCCCGCCGGCGGCGATTTGACCAACGTCGCGAGTTGAGCCTCGACGGTCGCGGGTAGCGCGCGCCGGCGCGCACCTTTGAGCGTGGAGAGGTCCGCAGAAACGCTGGCCTTCGGTTTGTCGATCGCGCCGTCCTTGACGTTCGCCGCCACGGAACGATTCGAATGCCAAACGCGATCCTTGGCGGCCTTGATCTCGTCCAAGCTCCGGCCCGTCACGACGCTGTCGGGGCGATCGTCGACAACGAGCGCTTCCGGTCCAAGACGGGCGAAATCATCCGCCTCCTTGAAGAGCAACCAGCTCTTGTCGCCGCCGCCGTATTTATTGCCGCGCGTGCGAACGAGATTCCAGACCCCTTTGAGCTTTTCGCCGTGCAGCTCGAACTTGAGGTGGCCCTTTGCATAGCCTTCGTCGGGATCTGTTTTGGGCTCCCACGTCCCATGATCCCAGACCATCACCGTGCCCGCGCCGTATTGCTTGGGCGGGATCACGCCCTCGAACTCGCCGTATTCCAGCGGATGATCCTCGACATGCATTGCGAGACGCTTGTCGTTGGGGTCGAGACTCGGCCCTTTCGGCACCGCCCAGCTCAGCAGCACGCCGTTCAGCTCCAGCCGGAAGTCGTAGTGGAGGCGGGTCGCCGCATGCTTCTGGATGACAAAGTTCAGCGCGCGAGAGCGGCGCTTGCCTACCTTGCCCTTGGGCTCGGGCGTTATGTGAAAGTCGCGCTTTTGCCGATACCGTTCGAGGGCCATAGCATCCGCGGAACGCTTTCAGTTGAAGATTGCGTCGCATTTTGGCACGATGACCCTCCCATTTACCCGAGAGGGCCTTATGGCTGCTCGCGCATTGGCTTCGGTCACCGTCACCTTCGGTATGGTTTCCATCCCGGTCAAGTTGTACGCGGCGACCTCCCCGCAGGCGGGGATATCGTTCAACCTCCTGCATGCCGCCTGCGGCTCTCGACTCAAACAGCAGTACCTGTGCGCCAAGGAAGGCGTCGTCGTCGAGCGGGCCGACATGGTCAAGGGCTACGAGTTCGCCAAAGACCAATACGTCACCTTTACGGCGGAAGAGCTGAAGGAGCTGGAAGAGAAGGGCACGCAGATGATCGAGATCAGCGAGTTCGTGCCCGCGGAGAGCATTGACCCGATTTACTACGATAAGGCCTATTTTCTCGGGCCGGACAAAGGCGGTGCGAAACCGTATGCGTTGCTAGCCGAAAGCATGCGGCAGAGCGGCCAGACTGCGGTCGGGCGCTATGCTGCCCGTGGTAAGCAGTACATCGTCCAATTGCGCGCGGTCCCTGGAGGCATCGTGATGCAGCAGCTCCTCTACGCCCCTGAAGTACGGACGATCGAGGATGTCGGCATCGAGACGGCGCCGGTTCGTGATACCGAGCTTGTGCTGGCAAAGCAACTGATCGCGCAGATTTCGTCCAAGCAGTTTGATCCGAGTCAATACGAGGACGACGTGCGCAAGCGCATCGAAGCAGCGGTACAGAAGAAAGTCGAAGGCGAGGAGATCGCTATTTCGCCGAGCGCGCCCGAAGGCGGCGCGCAAGTGATCGATTTGATGGAGGCGCTTCGCGCAAGCCTCGAGAAGACAGCGGGCAAGCGGCCGGCCAAACCGGTTGCTGTCGAAAGCGCTCCTGCGGAGATCAAATCCGCGCAGCGCAAGCCGCCGAAGAAGGTCGCACAGGAGCCGGAGACGCGTCGCAAAGCCGCCGCCAAGCGGTAGGGCTCGATGGAGCGCTAGCCGAGCGTGGGGGTCCATTCCTGTCGTGACTGAAGGTTATTCGCTGCGCGAAGTCGGCAAGCTCCTCGGACTTCCCCGTTCTGTCGTCAACGGACTCATCGAAGCCGGGTTTGTGGTTCCCGCACGGGGCCGTCGTCGTGAATACCGTTTCTCGTTCCATGATCTGGTGCTGCTACGCGCAGCACAAGGACTGTCGGAAGCGAAGATCCCACCGGCGCGAATTGTGCGTTCGCTGCGACGGTTGCGCGCCCAGCTACCTGAGGAAGTCCCGCTCACGGGGTTGCGTATCGCGGCGGTCGGCGACGCGGTGGTGGTGAGCGAGGGCGACGCGCAGTGGCGTCCCGACAACGGCCAGTACGTGCTGCAGTTCCAAGTCGCATCGCCCGGTGGACGGCTGTCGTTCTTCGACACGTCACCTTTGACGCCGGCAGCGGTTGAATCGCAATGGTTCGAACGTGGCTTAGCGCTTGAAGGGGCCGAGCCTGAGAAAGCGTGCGACGCTTATCGTCGCGCGCTGGTGGACGATCCGAGCCATCTCGACGCTTATGTCAATCTCGGCCGTCTATTGCATGAGCTTGGGCACTTGAGTGAAGCGCAGGCCGTCTATCGCGATGGACTCGAGCGCTGCGGGGCCGATGCCACACTTCTCTTCAACCTCGCCGTACTTCAGGAAGACCAGGACCGCCCGCTGGACGCGATGGCGAGCTATCGTGCGGCGCTGGCGGCGGCGCCCGATCTCTCCGATGCGCATTTCAATCTCGCGCGACTGTGCGAGGCGCGCGGCATGAATCAGGAAGCGTTGCGGCACTGGAGCGCGTTTCGCAAGCTGACCGGCTCAACACCGAAGTAGCCGGTGATTCGATGACGCTGAGCGTAGCTCAACCGACACGGATACTGTTCATCGGCAACAGCTACACGACGCGCAATCAGTTGCCGACCCTGTTAGTGCATCTGGCCGCGGCAGCGGAACATCCAAGACACGTTGACGTCGCGACGATCTTCGCCGGTGGCGCAAGCCTTCGTCGGCACTGGAATGCCGGCATCGCGCAAAAGGCGCTCGGGAGCTCGGCGTGGGATTACGTCGTGCTGCAGGAGCAATCGACGCTGCCGGTGAAGAATCCACAGCGGTATCACGAAAATGTCAGATTGTTCGCGGCCGAAATTGCGAAGCACGGCGCGAGGATCGCGCTGTATCTCACGTGGTCGCGACAACAGGTGCCGCAAACCCAGGATCAAATCACGCGCGCGGTAGAAGACATCGCGGCGGAAGTCGGTGCTCGGCCCGTCCCGGTGGGTCCGGCATGGCATGCGGCGATGCACGTTGATCCGAGCTTGATCCTGTACGAAGACGACGGCAGCCATCCGACGGCGGCCGGATCGTATCTCGCGGCTTGTGTTTTCCTGGCCACCCTCTTCGATGAACGGCCGTCGGGATGGTCGGTATCCGATGCCTTGAAGATCGATCGAGCGGCTGCGGCAAAGTTGCAAGAGGTCGCGTGGGCGTTTCGCGCTACGACGTGAACGCGCCGGAATCAGGCGTTTATGGCTGCGGGGTCCATAGAGGACTCTCTCTGAGGATTACGTAAAGCGCGGGAACAGCGCAGCGGCGTTCTCGCGATAGATCGCCTTACGTGCCGCGTCGTCGAGCAGCTTGCTCGATTCCAGTCCTGACGTCTCCGCCCTCAATACAAAATCAGGCGCATACGGGAAGTCGCTGCCGAAGAGGATCTGCGATGCCGGAACGAACTGGCGCAACGCAGCCAACGCATATTCCGATGTCGACAATGCGGTGTCGTAGTACAGACGTTGCAGCTGGCGAAGCCCGCCGCCTTTTTGGCGCCCGCTCACGCAACCCCGGTAGGAAATCCCCGCCCGCGATTCGCCATGCGAGATACGGAATTGCCCCACCGGCGTGCGAGACGATGTAGCGGATCGACGGATAGCGCTCGAGCGTTCCGCTGTACAGCAGGTTGGTAACGGCACGCGTTGTATCGAAAACGAATTCGACGAGCCCGTAAGGAATCGAGAGCTTCGGTACGTCGCTGCCAGGCGGGATCGTGTTTGGATGGATGAACACGATCGCGGAGCGCCGCTCGAGCTCCTGGAATAGCTCGTCGTAGGCGGGGTCGCCGAGATAACGATCGCCTTGGCTCGCGAATAGCACGACGCCGTCTAACCGAAGAACGTCCAACCCATGCTCGAGCTCGCGCAGGGCTGCAGTAACGTCAGGGAAGCGGCAATGTGGCGAAGCCGCCGAAGTGCGCGCGGTCGTCGTCGACCATACGTGCCAGATATTCGTTGCAATCGCGCGCCAAGCTGACCGCGTAGCCGACGTCGCCCCAGTAGACGCCCGGCGACACCGACGCGATCGCTACCGCGATGCCGTTTTTTTCCATCATCTCGCGGGCGAGTGAGACATTCCATTCGGGCACATGCGGTCCGCCGGTCCAAGCAATGCCGAGCTTGTTCATCCGGGCGACGTACTCCGGCGGAAGAATGTGATGGTGCACGTCGATTCGCTGCGCATTCGAAGTCATTTTCGTTGTCCCTGTGTTGATTCGGTTGAATGGTCTGGCTTCAGCGGTCACCAGTGGAACGCGACGCCGACTGCCGGTCCGTTGAACGTGAGGTTCTCGAGCTTCTGGCTCGACTTGAAGTCGTATTTCAGATAGCGCCACGCCGCGATGATCTCGCCCCACTTGAACGCGTACCCGATCCCGGCGATACCCTGCCACGTGAGATCCGAATCGCCGGTTCCGACACCCACGTAATACGGCACGAACCATTCGCGATTTGCGCCGAAGTTGAGCCGGCCCTTCACGCCCGCGACGCCGTCCCAATTGTTGAGCTTCGCGTCCGCCGATCCTTGGCGGCCCGGGCCCACGAACGGACCGAAGTCCGTGCTGAACTCCCAGCCGAGTCGTGAGTCGACGCTGAGCAAACGCGCGCCGGCGAACGCGTCGACATTCATTTGCGCGGCATGCCGCTGATCGCGAGCTCGCGCAAGCCGGATTTCGATCCGCCGACATTGAAGTACATCACGTCGGTGAATGCGCCCCAGCGACCTTTCTGCGCCTCGATCGAGCCCATGAACGCGAGCTTCAGGTGGCTGATCAGCTTGTTCGCGTTCACATCGATCGTCGTACTCGGACCGGCCGGAAACGCTGCAGAGGCGCCGACATCCGGGAAGTAGCCGTAAATCGTCGCCCGAAACTGCCAATCGTCAGCGGGTGCTTGCGCGGCGCTTATGCCGGGGAACAGAAACGCAGACACGCAAACCGCCGCAGCGCCCACGCGGAACCACATCGTCTGGAATTCTCTTTTCACGGCACTCCTCCCATCGTTTCCTCGTGGCGGTATTGCCAACAGGTTGGTTTCATCGATGGATGGAGAGTGTCAAAGCCGCGGAGCTCCCGGCAGTTATTTACCGTTACCTACGCCGTCGTTTACCTGCAAGGGATTGATTGCTAAGCTGGTCTGGCGATGAGCTTCGACGACGTCCGCGCCCAGTTGGACAGGATTCTGGAGAGTGCGCCGTTCGCGCGTGCCGAACGGCTGAGCCGCTTTCTCCGCTTTGTTGTCGACGCTGCGCAACGCGACGGCCGCGAGTCTTTGAAGGAATATCGGATCGGCGTCGAAGTCTTCGATCGCGGAAAAGACTTCGATCCGCGCATCGATCCGATCGTGCGCGTTCAGGCAGCAAAGCTCCGCTCCAAGTTGCTCGAGTACTACGCCAGCGCCGGTGCGGAAGACCCGCTCGTGGTCACGATTCCCAAAGGAAGTTACAGCGCCGACATTCGCGCGCGAAAAACACCGGTCGTTGCAGCGGCTGTACAGCCCGTGGTGGAACGGTCGCGTATTGCAGTGTTGCCGTTCGTCAACATGAGCGCCGATCCGGAGAACGAGCATTTCAGCGATGGATTGACCGAGGAGCTCATCAACCGCCTCGCATCCGTTCCGAGTTTACGTGTGGTCGCCAGGACGTCGGCGTTCCGGTTCAAGGGGCAGAACGAAGACATCCGCGACGTTGGCGCGAAATTGAATGTCGGCACCGTAATGGAAGGCAGCGTCCGCAAAGCGGGAGATCAATTGCGTGTCACTGCTCAACTCATCGATGTCGGCAGCGGCTATCACCTGTTCTCGCGAACGTATCAGCGCGAATACAAGAACATTTTCGAATTGCAGGACGAGCTCGCGCAGGCCGTCGTGGACGAGATCGTACCGAAACGAAACGGGGTGGGGTACCTCGTTGCCAAAACCCGCACAACAACGCTCGACGCGTACAACGTTCATCTGCGGGGCGATGTTTGCGCTGTCGAATCGCTTCGCCGATCTGCCAGAGTGCGTGAGATTATTTCGCGAGGCGCTTTCGATGGAGCCCGACTATGCGCCTGCGTGGGCAGGGTTGGCGCATGCGTATTGGATGCACGCCTGGTTTTACTTGATGCCGACGCAGCAGGCAATGCCTCTTCTGAAGGAGGCCGCGTTACGCACGCTCGAGCTCGACGATCAATTGGCGCAGGGCCACAGCTCGCTCGGTCTTTTCGAATGCGGATTCGAATGGAACTGGCCGGTGGGCGAAACGCGATTCCGGCGCGCAATCGACCTTCAACCAGGATTGGCAATCATCTATCCGTTCTACGCTGTCGCGGCTTTGCTGCCCCAGCTACGCTTCCAGGAGGCATGCTCGATGGTCGAGCGGGGCCTGTCGCTCGATCCATTCAATCCACTGTTCCACGCGATCGCTGTGTTTGTTTACGCCAACGCCGGACGCCATGACGACGCGCTCCGGCAGTACGCGCTGGGTCTCGAAGCGAATCCGCTGTTTCCACCCACACTCGGCGCAGGCGCTATCGCCTATGAACGGGCAGGGCGCCTCGACGAAGCGATTCCGAGGTTTCAGAAGCTTTGCGAGGTGACGCAGGACCGCCCGCTCCGCTGTCGTTTCTGGGCCACGCGCTGGCCCTTTCCGGTCAACGCGCAGAGGCGGAGCGCATCTTGCAACGACTTTTGCAGCTTCCGACGTGGCCCGATTTGGATATTGCCCGGGTATACGTCGGATTGCATGATGCGCAAAACGCCCTCCGCCACCTCGAAGCGGCGACATTGCAGCGGGACATCCACCTGCTGACCGTTCCGCCGGACCCCCGATTCGATTGGCTTCGACCGCACCCCGCGTTTCAGCAGATGCTGCGGCGGATGTCGCTCGAGCCTGCGGCTGCGGCTCGGCATGCGTAAGACACTGCCCGACCACGAAAACCTGCGCCGACTGACGACGAATCGCTGGGTGCTCTGACGGACGGCGGATGACGATTGGCATGAAATCTCGGCGTCATCACCCTCGACACGTCGACCTTAGTCGGTGCACGGCCGTATGCAACGAAGGCGCCCGTATACGCCGATCGCTCGTTGGCCGGTGCCCGCCGCTCTGGCGGTGTTTTTGGTTGCGCTCGTGGCGGGAACGTGGCCCCTTGGCGCGCGCGCCGACAAAAAAACCGTCTGCACGATCACCGTCAATTCGGCCGACGAAAAGGAAGCATTTCGCCGGAGCTTGCCGCCTGACAAGTTCCAGTTTGTCGAGCTGGTCGAACGTGGCCGGCCGGATTGGCTCGCGTCGGCTTGCACCCGGAAAATACGTTGCGATGTGCTCGTCATCTCCGGCCATTACGACGGCGGCAACGAATTTTTCTCCGAGTACGTTGAGGCACACGAGTTTCTTCCCGTCGACGAGATGGAACGCGCGTCGTGCAGCAGTTCGTGCTCGACGCTGTTTTCGCAGCTGAAGGAAGTCTATCTGTTCGGCTGTAACACGTTGAACCCGGAACGCCAGAGCAACACCGGGGCTGATATCGCGCGGAATCTGATCGCGTCCGGTCATTCTTCGGCAGACGCCGAGCGGCTCGCCCGCGAGTTGAGCGCGCGCTATGGCGACAGCAGTCGCGATCGCATGCGGCAAATTTTTCCGAACGTACCGGTGATCTACGGCTTTTCTTCGGTTGCGCCGCTTGGTCCGACGGCAGCGTTCAACTTGAGCCGGTACCTTAATTCCGGAATTGGGGAAGTCGGAAGCGGTCGTGCCAGCTCGAGATTGCTCGGGCATTTCCGTGGCCATTCAATCGCCGTCACCGCTGGGTTGAGCGGCTCGGATCCGCAGGTGGGTTACCGGCGTGATTTTTGTCAGTTCTCGGGCGATCAGCTATCTGCGGCGCAGAAGGTGGCGTTCGTTCATCAGATCCTGGGTCGCGACATGGCGGAGGTGCGCGTCTTCCTCGACCGTATCGAGCGCTATACGACGTCGCTTCGCGAGGACGACCAGCAGATGCCCTCGGTTTCGCAAGGCCTGGACGAGATTACGCATGATGACCGCGCACGGTCGCGGTACCTGGAATTCACGAGGAACGCCGACCCGCCAGCGCTGCGGGCGCGGATGCTGAAACTCGCGCACGCGCTGGGATGGCTTTCGCCGGCCGATCTGCGTGCGGAATTGATGCGGGCGATCAGCGACTCGCTTGCACGAAGCACCGTGAGCCCGGCTGATGTCGATCTCGCGTGTACGCTCAATAAGGACCATGAGTTGGACGATGAGCTTCACCGTCTGCAGCTGTCACCCGCGCAAGCGGACAAGCCCGCCCACGCCGCGGTCCTCGCCTGTCTCGGCAGCGCGGAGGGCTACGCGCGTACGCTCCGCGCGCTAACGAGTTCCAATGACGATGACGTGCACGTCGCGCAGGTTTATCTGCGCCATCGTCCCATCGCCGATGTGGGCGAGCTTCGCGCAGTGATGGCGGGAGTGGCGCGAATGACGGACGCCAAGGCGCAGGCCCGCGCGCTCGATACGCTGGCCGGTCAACGGATCGCGGACCGTCAGAGCCTGGAAGATTTGACACTGCTGTTCGCTCAGTCGAGCTCCGGCGGCGTGCAACTGGCAATCGCCGGCATCCTGCTTCGCTCGGATTATCAAATGATCGCGAGTGCGGACCTTCTCCAGGTGCTGCGGCAGCACCGCCGCAAGGCGTCGAGCGGAGAGGACATGATCGACGTGCTGATGCGGCGCGTTCAGGCGCTGTTGTAGGCCTTTCCCGATAAAACAGGTTCCTCGAACGATAAAACACCGGTCCTCGGAATGACAAATCGCGGGTTTGTCATCCCGAGCGCAGCGAGGGACCTGCTGTTTGAGTTTTAGCGACCGCCGCGGCGTCTCGCATGCGATACTAGCGCGCCCGATTTTTCCCGCGCCTGAGATCCATGCCCGTTTCACCGAAGTTTGCTCTGGCTGTCGCCGTCGTTTTCGCCTCCCTGTGGGTCCACGAAGCGCGCGCCGACAAGAAAACCGTATGTACGATCACCGTCAATTCCCTCGACGAAAAGGAGATCTTTCGCCGTAGCCTGCCGTCGGATGAATTCCAGTTCGTCGAGCTCGTAGAGCGCGGCCGTCCCGATTGGCTTGCATCGGCGTGCCGTGCCGGCGTCCGCTGCGACGTACTCGTAATTTCCGGCCACTTCGACGGCGGCGACGAGTTCTACTCCGATCGGCCGGACGTGCGCGAATATCTGCCAGTCGATGAAATGGAGCGGGTGTCGTGCAGCGAATCCTGTCCGGGCCTGTTTTCGCAGCTGAAGGAGGTCTATCTCTTCGGCTGCAATACGCTTAATCCAGACGCGCAGAACACCGTGTCCGCCGACATCGGTCGCAGTTTGCTTCGCAGCGGACATACGCCGGCCGACGTCGAGCGGCTGTCGCGCGTGTTAAACGAACGGCACAGCGATAGCAATCGCGATCGGATGCGGCAGATATTCGTCAACGTGCCGCTGATTTACGGCTTCTCGTCGAAGGCTCCGCTCGGCGCGACGGCCGGCCCTCTGTTGGAGCGCTACTTTCAATCGGGGCCGGCGGGCGACTCTATCGCCTACGTCGGCAGCGGACGCGCGAGCCCCAAATTGCTCGGCCTTTTTGCCGGGAGCTCGATGACTTCCGCCAGCGGACTCCGCGCTGCGGACCCTCAGGCCGACTATCGGCGCGACATCTGCCATTTTGCGGACGACCGACTGTCGACGGCGCAGAAACTCGGTTTCATCCACGAGCTTCTACGCCGCGAGATGGCCGAAGTGCGCATGTTCCTCGGTCACATCGAAAAGTACGCGGCATCGCTCAGCATGGCGGATCGGCTGCTGCCGGCGGCGTCGGAATCGCTCGACGCAATCGCGCGTGATCATGCGGCTCGCGAACGTTATCTGGAATTTGCGCGCGATGCCGATGAGCCGGCGATCCGCGCTCGGATGATGAAGGTTGCACGTAATCTCGGCTGGCTTTCGTCAACGGAGCTTCGCGCCGAGCTCATGCAAATGGTCCGCGACCGACTTGCACAAAATGTCGTGGGTCCGGGCGACATCGATCTGTTTTGCTCGCTTAACAGGAACGGCGAATTGGATGACCAGCGAGATCAACTGGCGACCCTCCAAACGAACAAGATCGCTCATGCCGCGGTCCTCGGCTGTTTGGGGAGCGAGAAGGGTAGGGCGCGCGTGCTGCGTGCGCTGACGAGCGCCAACGATGAAGACGTCCAGATTGCGCAGGTCTATCTCCATCACCGGCCGATTGCCGATGCCAATGAGCTCCGCACGATGACCACCGAGATCGCGCGAATGAAAAGTGCCGACGCGCAGGTTCGCGCCCTCGACACACTTGCGCGCTATCAGCTTTCGGATCCCGAAAGTCTCGATGCATTGACCCGTTTGTTTCCGCTTGCGAAGTCGATCGGCGTGCAGCGGGCGATCGCCGGCGTGCTGATCCGCGCCGACTATCGTTCGATTGCAAACGCCGAGCTCGTGCGGGCGCTTCGCCAGCATCGACTCAAATCTCCGAACGGCGAAGATCTGATCGACGTTTTGATCCGCCGTTTGCAGTCTTGATCCCTTACGACGAGCACGATTCCATGGCCCGCGGTGTTGACGAGCTGTCGATCGAGGAGATCCGGCAGCGCTATCTCGACAAGGGCGAGCTCGTATCGGCGCGCGTGCTGAACCGGCTGCAGCGCGATTCGCGGCAAGGCGTGCGGCGGTTGTATGTGGCGTTGAAGAAGCGCTACGAGCGTCAGCGGGACGAGCGTCTGCGCCTCGAAGCCATGCGGTACTTCGAGCTGCTGTTATGGAAAACCGGCGTGCAGGACATTGCCGGCGTTGACGAAGTGGGGATGGGCCCGCTTGCCGGACCGGTGGTCGCAGCCGCAGTGATGTTCCCGCCCGAAACCAATATCGCACGTGTGGACGATTCCAAAAAGCTCGATCCGCCCACGCGCGCCGAGCTCGCGCTCGAGATACGCGCGAAAGCATCGGGCATCGGTCTTGGCATCGCTTCCGTCGAGGAAATCGACAGCGTCAACATCTATCACGCCGGTCTACTTGCGATGCGGCGTGCCGTCGAAGCGCTGCCGCGCCGGCCGCAACACGTGCTGGTCGATGCGCGTACCGTGCCCGGCGTCGACGTGCCGCAAAACATGTTCAACAAGGGCGACGGAATCAACTTCTCGATCGCCGCCGCCTCCATCATTGCCAAGACCGTGCGCGACGGCATGATGGAAGCGCTCGATCGCGAGTACCCCGGATACGGGTTCGCCGCGCACAAGGGTTACAGCACGCCCGAGCATCGCCAGGCGCTGCGGCAGCTCGGTCCGTCGGCGATACATCGCAAGTCGTTTCCGGTGATGCACGAGCTGCAGGGCGAATACTCGCCGCTCTTTTACGTGCTGAAGACGCAGCTCGACGCCGCGCGCACGCGCGTTGCGCTTGACGAGCTCGAGACCGCGCTTCGGGCTCAAGCGGCCGACCTTGCAGAACAGGAATGCAAGAAGCTCAAGTTGCTGGTCGCGCGTCGCTGGAAAGTGTTTGGCAACGAAGCGGTGCAACGATGAGCAGTTACAAGACATTCGCGTCGCAGGCCGATCTAGCGGATAAAAAGATCAGCTTCGACAAGCTGTCCGACAACGCCTACGCCTATACCGCGGAAGGCGACCCGAATACCGGCATCATCATCGGCGACAACGCGGTTCTCGTCGCGGATACACAAGCGACGCCAGTGATGGCGCAAGACGTCATCCGGCGCATTCGCGAGGTTACCGACAAGCCGATCAGATACGTCGTGCTCACGCACTACCACGCGGTTCGCGTGCTCGGAGCGTCGGCTTACCAACCGCAGGAGATCATCGCCAGCCAGGACACGTACGATTTGATCGTCGAGCGCGGCGAAGCCGACATGAAAAGCGAGATCGAGCGTTTTCCGCGATTGTTTCGCGCGGTGGAGAGCGTGCCCGGTCTCACATGGCCGACGCTGACGTTCAAAGGCGAGATGACGTTGTGGCTCGGCAAGCTCGAAGTGAAGCTGATGCAGCTCGGCCGCGGCCACACCAAAGGCGATACGGTTGTGTGGCTGCCGCACGAGAGGATCATGCTGTCGGGCGATCTCGTCGAGTTCGGCGCCACGCCCTATGCAGGTGACGCGTACTTCAGCGATTGGCCGCAGACGCTCGATGCGCTTGCGGCGATGAAGCCTGCAAAGCTGGTCCCGGGCCGCGGTGCGGCGCTCACCACTCCGCGACAAGTTCAGGAAGGTCTCGCCGGCACGCGCGCGTTCGTGAGCGAGCTGTTTGCTGCGATCAAGTCCGCTACGGTCGCTGGCAAAGACCTTCGCACCGCGTATCGGGAAGCGTACGAGCGACTGAAACCGAAGTACGGCAACTGGGTGATCTTCGACCACTGCATGCCGTTCGACGTCACGCGTGCGTACGACGAGGCCACACACCACCGCGACCCACGTATCTGGACCGCGCAGCGCGACAAGGAGATGTGGGAAACGCTGGAAGCCCCGAGCGCTCCTGGGCAATAACTGGGGCAGGGCCCGCCGATGGAGACTGACTACCAACGGGTCGAGTTTCCGTACGTCCGCTCACGCGATCAGGACGCCCGCGTGCCCGTGCATCGTCCGGTCGTCGTCGTCGGTGCCGGACCGGTGGGTCTCACTGCAGCGATCGATCTCGCGCAACAAGGGGTTCCAGTCGTGGTTCTCGACGACGACAACAAGCTGTCGTACGGCTCCCGCGCGATCTGCTTCGCCAAACGCACGCTCGAAATCTGGGATCGCTTGGGCTGCGGCGAGCGGATGGTTCAAAAGGGCGTGTCGTGGAATGTCGGGAAGGTCTATTTTCGCGACGAGCTCGTCTATAGCTTCAATCTGCTGCCCGAGCCGGGCTACCGTCGTCCCGCATTCATCAACTTACAACAATACTACTGCGAAGGTTTTCTGTACGAGCACGCGCAAGCGTTGCGGAATCTCGAGGTGCGCTGGAAGAGCAAGGTCGTCGGCGTCGATGTCCGGAGCGATGGCGTTGTGCTGAGCGTGGAGACGCCGGACGGGGCGTATCGATTGACCGTTGACTATGTGATCGCGTGCGATGGGGCGCGTTCGCCGGTTCGCTCATTGATCGGTCAAGAGAGCAAGGGTCGCGCTTTTCGCGATCGGTTCCTGATTGCCGACGTGAAAATGCAGGCGGGATTTCCGCCGGAACGCTGGTTTTGGTTCGATCCGCCGTTTCATCCCAACCAGTCGGTGTTGTTGCATCGGCAGCCCGACAACGTGTGGCGGATCGATTTTCAACTAAGTGCCAATGCCGATCCCGAAGAAGAGAAGAAGCCCGAGCGCGTCATTCCGCGCATCAAGGCGTTGCTCGGCCAGGATGCACAGTTCGAGATCGAATGGGTGAGCGTCTATACATTCTCCTGTTCGCGGATGGAAAAGTTCCGGCACGGGCGCGTTGTATTCGCCGGCGATGCCGCGCATTGCGTGTCGCCGTTCGGCGCGCGGGGAGCCAATAGCGGTGTGCAGGATGCCGAGAATCTGGCGTGGAAGCTCAAACTGGTGCTTGGCGGCAAAGCGCCCGACGCACTTCTCGACACCTATGACGAGGAGCGCGGTTATGCCGCGGACGAGAATATCCAATGCTCGACGCGGGCAACGGACTTCATCACGCCCAAGAATAAGGTGAGCCGCACTTTTCGCGATGCGACGCTCAAACTGTCCAAGGACTATGGATTTGCGCGACGGTTGGTCAACAGTGGACGACTTTCGCTGCCCACGACATTGCGCGACTCGCCGCTCAACACGCCGGATCGCGACAGTTTCATCGGGGATATGGCGCCCGGTGCTCCGAGCGCGGACGCTCCGATCACCGTTTGCAGCAGGGCCGGCTGGCTCCTCGAGCAGATCGGCGTTGATTTCACCGGTGTTTACTTCAGCGATGGGACGTTGACGGCACATGCGCGCGACGCGCTCACGCGTGTCTCCCAAGCGTCCGCAAATCCCATAAAGATGGTCGTCGTCGTGCCAGACGGGATAAGCTTGCCGGATGTCTCGGCGACGGTAGTTGAAGATGTTGAGGGCTTCGTTCAGCGGCGGTTCGACGCACGTCCTGGAACGTTCTACTTGATGCGCCCGGACCAGCACGTGTGCGCGCGCTGGCGGCAATTCGACGTCGAGGCGACGCGCTCCGCCCTCGCACGCGCGACGTGCAACGGTTGATCGAGGTGCACATGGAGACGTTGATCGTCGAGCCCAATATTGCGCGACCGGACGACTTCTATGAAGCACTGATCGACATGCATCGCGACCTGACCGATGAGCAGAGCGAGATGGCGAACGCCGCGTTGATCCTGCTACTCTCGAATCACATCGGTGACCTGGGCGTGCTGCGCGAAGCGATGGCTGCGGCAAGAGCCGGCGTCAAACCAATCTGAAAGCAATGCATCATGGAAATGGCTGCGCACAAATCGAAAGCACAATCAGAAGAAGCGAAGCGATCTCGGACCGAGCTCCGTTATCAATTGGGCTTCGGCAACGAGTTCGCGACCGAAGCGCTCACTGGCGCTCTGCCCATCGGCCAGAACTCGCCGCAAAAGGCTCCCTATGGCTTGTATGCGGAGCAACTTTCCGGCACGGCATTTACCGCGCCACGTAGCGCGAACCGCCGTTCATGGCTTTACCGCATCCGACCCGCTGCCGTGCATCGGCCGTTCGAGCGCATCGACAACGGAATGCTCACCGATCTTTTCGACGATGTGGAACCCACGCCGAATCAGCTGCGCTGGCACCCGCTGCCGATCCCCGTAACGCCGACCGACTTCGTGCAGGGCCTTGTCACCATGGCCGGCAATGGCGATCCCGGATCGCAGAATGGCTGCGGCATCCATCTCTATGCGGCCAACCGCTCGATGGAAGATCGATATTTCTATAGTGCCGACGGCGAGATGCTGATCGTATTGCAGCAGGGCCGCCTGCGGTTCGCGACGGAGCTCGGGACCATTGAAGCCGAGCCGCAAGAGATCGTCGTGATTCCCCGCGGCGTACGTTTTCGCGTCGAACTTCTCGATCGCGACGCTCGTGGCTATGTGTGCGAGAACTACGGTGCGTTATTTCGCCTTCCCGACTTGGGTCCGATTGGATCGAACGGTCTTGCCAACTCGCGTGATTTCCAAACGCCCCATGCCGCCTACGAAGATCGCAGTGGAAGCTTCGAGCTCATCGCGAAATTCATGGGCAATCTGTGGTCGGCTGAAATCGATCATTCGCCGCTTGATGTCGTCGCATGGCACGGGAACTACGCGCCGTACAAATACGATTTGCGTCGCTTCAATGCGATTGGGTCCATCAGTTACGATCATCCCGACCCGTCGATATTCCTGGTGCTGCAATCGGTGTCCGACACGCCGGGTGTGGACATGATCGACTTCGTCGTCTTTCCGCCGCGCATCTTGACGATGCAGCATACGTTTCGCCCACCATGGTTCCACCGCAACATCGCGAGCGAGTTCATGGGTCTCATCCGTGGCGCGTACGACGCGAAGGCCGAAGGCTTCTTGCCGGGCGGCGCAAGCCTGCACAATTGCATGAGTGGTCACGGTCCCGACGCACAAACGTACGAGCGGGCGAGCAATGCGGATGTCTCCAAGCCCGATTACATCAAGGATACGATGGCGTTCATGTTCGAAACGCGCACCATCATCCGCCCGTCGCGCGTCGCGCTGGAGTCGTCACAGCTTCAGGCCGAATACTTCCAATGCTGGCAAGGATTGAAGAAGCATTTCGATCCGCAAAAGCGCTGAGCCCAGGAAGCATACTGTGTCTTATCTCAATGAAACGCACGACCCTGCGCTAAACAGTTGGGTTGCGTCGGCGAACGATGCCGGCAGCGATTTCCCGATTCAGAATTTGCCGTTCGGCGTGTTTCGGCGCAAGGGCCAAAACGAAGCGTTTCGCGTCGGCGTTGCGATCGGCGATCAGATTCTGGACATAACGGCGGCGCAAAGCGCGGGCGCTTTTTCCGGGCCGGCTGCGCGTGCAGCTGCGGTCTGCAGCGCGCCATCACTCAATGCATTCATGGCGATGGGGCCGGCGGCGTGGTCGGCGTTGCGCCTTGCGTTGTCGCAGATTCTGCGGCAAAGCTCGACGCTGGCAGATCGACTGCACGGCTGTCTCATTGCTCAGGACCACGTCGAGCACACGCTTCCTGCGCACATCGGCGACTACAGCGACTTTTATGCGTCGATCCACCACGCGACAAGCGTCGGCAAGGTGATGCGCCCCGACAATCCACTGCTCCCGAACTACAAGTGGGTACCGATTGCGTACCACGGCCGCGGATCGTCGATTCGCGTTTCGGGACAGCAGTTTAGACGTCCGGTCGGACAAATCCTTGCACCAGGCGCGCAGGCGCCGATCGTCGCGCCGTCCAAGCGAATCGATTACGAGCTCGAGCTCGGCATATTCATCGGCAGCGGCAATGAATTGGGCGAGCGCATCCCGCTCGACGAAGCAGAAACGCACGTATTCGGCCTATGTCTGCTAAACGATTGGTCGGCGCGCGATATTCAGACGTGGGAATACCAGCCATTAGGTCCTTTTCTGGCGAAGAGCTTCGCGACGACGATCTCGCCGTGGATTGTGACGCTCGAAGCGCTGGCACCGTATCGCGTTCCATGGTTGCGATCGAATGGCGATCCGCAACCGCTGCCGTATCTCGATTCGCCGCTGGTACGAAGTGCTGGCGCCATCGACATCGAGCTCGAAGTTTTGATCGAGACCGCCCGGATGCGTGGTGCGGGTCAGCCACCGCAACGATTATCGCGATCGAATTTTCGTCACGCGTACTGGAGCGTCTTCCAAATGGTGACGCATCACACGATCAACGGATGCAATCTCGAGCCGGGCGATCTATTCGGCAGCGGGACGCAGTCGGGACCCACGCCGGCAGAGGCGGGCTCCCTCTTGGAGCTGACCGTTGGCGGAAAACAGCCGCTCACGCTCGCAAACGGCGAGACGCGATCGTTTCTCGACGACGGCGATACCGTCATCATGCGCGGTTGGTGCGAGAAAGCGGATTACGCTCGAATCGGCTTCGGCGAGCTCAATGGGCGCGTGTTACCCGCGGCCGGCGTCTAATCGGTTTCACGCTCCAACGTCGTCAGCGTTGCGATTCCGGCACGTCGTCGGCGCGGCGCCCCCGTGATTGACGCCGTTCCAAGCCGACGCGCCGACCGTACATACCGCGATCCGCGATGCGACGAGGCGCGGCACGCCGATCCGAGTAGTGCCGATAAATGCATTTGCAGCGCCACGGGGAGGCGCAATCGGGAAGTGGAATTGGCGGTGCTTGGGCCGCCAGAAAGCGCTTTCCTTTGATTTGTATTGCTTGCGCGCAGGCCGTCGTGCCGCCGACTACGCCGACAGCATGCCAGGGTTCTTTGGGCGCTGGCGGGGCGCTCGGCGCCGGCTTGGTCTTCATCATGACAAGCATCGAAGCAACACGACCTTCTGCCAATACGCGGCGTGCGCTAGATGTTGTAGGAATACTCCGATATACCCCGACATGCAATGTTTTGTAGCCCACTAGCAATCCATCGGCACCTCGATATCGAGCAACGGCGCGTACTGTTGCGAACCGAAAATATCGGGATCGCCGGGACTGCCGCTCGGCTTCAATCGATAAATCGTGAATTTGATGGCGTTCGCGGGATCGAACTCGACGAAATCCGAGATGCGATCGGGCGGAATGCCGTAGAGCCTGGCGACCGTTTCGCGCGTCAGCACGCGACACCTTTTCACGCGCTCGTACGGGGCGCGGTCGGTGAAGATGACGTCGAACGTAATCTTGTCGACGCCAGCATTCTTACTGCGGATCGTCTTTGCGATCTCCGCAAGCTTTTGCGTTTTCATTCCGCCCTACATTCCAGCGATGGTCATGTGCGTGGGAAATAGCTCGAGCGGATGGTCGCATCGCAGCGTGTGGTTGAGCGTCCACTGATAAGCAGGACTCGCGCGCAAGACTTCATCGAGCGCAAATGCGACAGAGCCGGCCGAGCCCTTGACGTCAGGCAGCCGCGCGTAAAACATCTGACGCGTGCCGATCATGCACACCTCTTCGGCCATTGCCGCCGTCGGTGCGATACCTTGCACCAGAATGCAGAGTTCGTGCGCGGACCGGTCTTTGTTGGGCTCCAGCGCGCCCATGACGCCGTTGCGGCCGTAGACGATGTAATGCAGCTCATAGCCGCTATCGCCGAATCGCTCACGCACTTGTGTTCGCGCCCATCCGATCACGTCGTCGACGTGCGCGATCGTGTACGGATCGCGAATGCCGACGAGTCCGACGTAGCGCTCGCCAATCTTGCCGGCGCCTTCCAACTTGACGCGAAATTCCGCCGCTGGCAGAAACTGCGCACCGGTAACGCGCGCCGTCTTTTGATCGACTTGTTCGTAGCGGCACGCTGACATGTCGAGGGTCCCGCCGGCGACATATTCGAAATAGGGATTGGAGCGTTCGTACATCGCATGGCCCGCCACCGATGCGACCGTGCATCGTTGCGCCGGGTGCATCGCTGTCACGCGCACATCGTCGGCGGTCACCTCACCGAGTACCGTCTCCTTGCCCCCGTAGGGCTCGGCGCAAAACGACGCACATTCGAGCACTTTCCCCAAGTAGTACGCCTGATGCTCGGGAAAGCCGTGATGGATCGCCGGCGCAGCGAACACGCAGCAGTCGCTGCTGCGGCCGCCGATGATGACGTCGGCGCCGCGTTCGAGTAGATCGATGAACGGATGCACGCCGGCCATCGCAACGATTCTTTCGGTGGCGTCCAACTCCGACTCGGTCAGCGCGGCGTGCGCGTCGAGTCCCTCGATCGTGTCGCCGTCGCGCATCCGCCGGCGCAAATGGTCCTTGTCGACTTCCGAATAGAAATAGCCGACGTTGAAGCGCGCGAGACGATGTTTCGCGGCAAGGTCCTTGATAATCCGCACGAAGAGATCGACACGGCTGTTGGAGCCGGTATCGCCGGAGGACCCGATGATCATAGGCACGCCAAGTTGCCGCGATGCGAGCAGCATCTGCTCGAGATCGTGCGTCTGCCACGCGAGCGGGCTTGTCGACGTATCGCTGCCGAGCGGCACGGGCCCGACATCATCACTTCCGGAATCCGCCGCGATGTAGTCCGGCCGCGTCGCGACACCGATCCTGAAGCTCTCGACGCGCAGCGGCGCAAAGCCGAGATGTCCGTTCGGACAAATGATGCGTAGGGATTGCATAGGTCAATGGCATGCGGTCGAGGGAGCGCATCATAGCAGCGCGCCGATTTCGCGTGACGAGCTTCCCCTTGGCGCGATACGATTTTCCATTTTTGACGAGTGGACGCGAGAATTCCCATGCGAACGCTGCTGATCCGGATGGCATTTTGCGTCGTCGCGCTAGTCGGTGTTACGCCGGAGGCGCATTCGCAAACCACGCTGCCGAAGACCATCAAGATTATTGTCCCGTTCTCACCGGGCGCGAGCAATGACGTCATTGCTCGCGCGATCGCCGTGCCGCTGTCAAAACGTTTGGACACTCCTGTCATCGTCGAAAACAAGGCCGGCGCCGCCGGCGTGATCGGCGCGGATGCCGTCGCCAAGTCGCCACACGACGGCTCGGTGCTGTTGCTGACATCGTCGACGTTTCTAACCGCTGCTGCGACGCAAGCGCACCTTCCCTATGATGCGGTTACCGCGTTTGCGCCGATCGCAATGATCGGACAAGGACCGTTGCTGCTCGCTGTCTCAGCGTCGATACCTTTCAAGTCATCCGCCGATCTACTGTCCGCCGCGCGCGCAAAGCCCGGCAGCTTTACGTACGGCTCCGCCGGCGTCGGCTCGGTTGGACACCTCGCAACCGAACTGTTGATCGACGCCGCCAGGGTGCAAATGACGCACGTTCCTTACAAGGGCGCCGCAAACGCGGTCGTCGATCTCGCGGCTGGCCGGATCGACGTCATGGTTTCGAGCTACAGTACGCTCGCGCCGCTGATGAAGGCCGGCAAGGTAAGAGCGCTCGCCGTGACATCGAAAGAGCCGCACCCTGCGTTCGCCGACTTGTCGCCGCTTGCCGCCTCAGTCCCGGGGTTTTCGATCGACATCTGGGTCGGCGTCTTCGCGCCGGCTGGCACACCGGCGTCATTGATCGAGCGCTTGAATCGCGAGATCAACGACATTTCCGCGTCCGCCGAGCTTGGGACGATCCTCGAACCCGATGGCACGGTTGCCGTTGCAATGACGTCTGCTAAATTCGCTTCACGGGTTAAGGAAGAGCTTGCGCAATGGAAGCAGGTCGCAACCGATCACAAGATTGTCGCTGAATGATTGGACCCCAACGATGAGTGCGCCTGCGAGTCCACTGACGCTTGCGCATTGGCGGCGCACAATCGCAGAGCTGTACGCCGATGTCCGGCAAAGCGCGCCTCGCAATGCCGCGGCAGCGGCGTCGAGATATCGCAACGCGCGGGACCGACTCTTCGCCGATCATCCGGACAGCCCCATCGCACCTACCGAACGCAGTCGATGGCGCGGCTCGTCGTGGTATCCGTATGATCCTGCGTGGCGGACCGTCGGCCGCATTGAGGCGGCTCGAGCAGCGACGTTCGAAATTCCCCTTGCCACCGATGGTGTGATCCGCTGCTCACGCGTCGCGCGCATTCACTTCGTCATCGCCGGCGAAAGCGCGAAGCTCTCGCTGTACTGGTTCGAAGGTTACGGCGGCGGATTGTGGCTGCCGTTCTCCGATGCAACGAGCGGCGAATCGACCTATGGCGGCGGTCGCTATCTTTACGACACGATCAAAGGCGCCGATCTAGGCGCGAGCGACAGCCAGCTCGTTCTCGATTTCAACATGGCCTACAACCCGTCGTGCGCCTACGATGATCGTTGGGCGTGTCCGCTTTCTCCGGCCGAAAACAGCCTTCCGTTCGCCGTCAAGGCAGGCGAGCGGATGCCGCACACGTAACTACGGGTACGGCGCAATCGCAAAGCTTGCGGGGGCTTCGCCGCGCTGATGACGTGCAAACATTTCGCTATACGCGGCCTCGATATGGCGGCGGCTGCGATCGGTGTTGAAAAGCGGGAAGATCCGTCGATTATCTAAAAGCTTTTGCTTGATGCCGGCGAGCAAGTGCGGCTCGCGAGCGAGCTGTAACGCCAGCGCTTCGTACTTGGCAAGCGTCGGCGTCACGAGTTCGGGCAGCCCGACGGCCTCAAGTAGGCTCGCTGCAACGCGCCCCGCAAAGGTCGTCCCGATGCAAGTCACCACCGGAAGGCCTGCCCACAGCGCGTCGCTCGCCGTTGTGTGCGCATTCCATGGTTGCGTGTCGAGAAACAGATCGGCGAGACGATGGCGCGCGAGATGGTTCGCAACATCGGTTTTCGGTGCGAACACAAGGCGTTCCGGCGGGACACCGCGATTGCGCGCCTCGCGACGAAGATTTGCCGGCGCGGCCGCATTGCCCTCGAACAGCCATAGAACGCTTCCGTCGATTTCGCGTAACAGTCGCATCCACACATCGAACATCGCCGGCGTGATCTTGTAGTTGTTGTTGAACGAGCAGAACACGAATCCCGCTTCCGGCAGGCCAGCCTCCGTGCGCGTCGGTGTGCGCTCGGCGATTGCGCGCATCGAATCATTGACTTGGTAGCAATCGGGCAAATACACCACGTTCTCGGCATAGTCGTCGTGCTGGTCGTGCGCAATGACGATTCGATCGGCAATGATGTAGTCGATGTAAGGGGCGCCTATCGTTCCCGGATATCCGAGGTAGTTGACCTGAATCGGCGCCGGCCGGAACGCGAAGATACTGGTTCGCGCATCGTCGGTAAATCCTTTCAAGTCGACGGCGACATCGATTTCGAGCTCGCGCAATAGCTTCGCGATTTCGTCATCGCGCGAGTGGCTGACATCGATGAAGCGCTCGGACGCCTGCTTCAGACGAACGCGCATTTCGGTGGGCGGATCGGGGCCGAACGAAACGCCGACAACGTCGAATCGCGCCCGATCGTGCCGCTCGAACAATCCCGCCATCAAATACATGACCGCATGGTCGTGAAAATCGGCGGACAAGTACGCGACGCGAATCCGATCATGCGCGTAACGTTCGCCACGCCAAAGTGGCGTTGAGGCCACCGGAAAGCGATCGTTGATATAGGTTTGCGCGCACACCAATTGATCCGCCGCGCAATTGCTGATGTTGAGGATCGTCAGCGGTTCCGCGACGCGCTTCCCATCGCGAATCTTGGCCAGCAGATCCGCTGAATCTCTTTCGTACGTACGCCAATCGCATGCATACATTCGCGCATGTAGCAGTGCGCCCGCTGCATAAGGCAGATCCGCATTGAGCGCGAGCGCGTGCTCGATATCCCGGCCTGCGTCTTCATGACAACCCATTGCTGACAGCGCGGCGCCCCGGTTGTAGTGCGCTTCGGCAAAGTCAGGCCGCTGGGCGAGTGCCTTCTCGTAACTGGCACGTGCTTGGTCGTAATGCCGCAACGCGTGCAGGCTGAGACCGCGGTTGTTGAGCGCTTCCGCGAGGTTGGGCCGAAGTGCGAGCGCGCGATCGTAGCTTGCGATCGCCTCGCCATAGCGTTGCAAATGCTGAAGCGCGAGGCCGCGGTTGTATAGCGCCTCCACATTGGCCGGATCGATCGCCAACGCTTGGCCGAAGCTCGCGAGCGCCTCATCGTAGCGATGGAGATCCTGAAGCGCGGCGCCTCGATTCGTCAGCGCTTGAGCGAAGCGCGGCAAGATCGCCAGCGCAGCATCGTAACTTGAAAGCGCTTCGTCGTATCGATTGAGGCGTTGCAGCGCGAGACCGCGATTATAGTGCGCGGCGACGTGACGCGGATCGATTTGCAGAGCCCGGTCAGCGCTCGCAAGAGCATCTTCGTGGTGACCGAGCGCGTTCTGAACGTTTGCCTGATTCGCGTGCGCGTCAGGCACATGCGGATCGGCCGCCAGCGCGCGCTGCAACAGCTCGTGCGCCCGCGCAAAGTCTCTGCGTTGTGCGGCGATCACGCCCAACGCATGAAGTGAATCGAAGTCGTCGGACTTTGTGGAGAGAACGTCGCGATAGAGGCGCTCGGCCTCATCCAATTTTCCGGCTCGATGCGAGCTCGCCGCGTGCTGCAATAGCGCCGTGAGCGTCTGCGGGGGCGATGCCGTTGTCATGACGATGAAGGATGTCCGCGCAATTGGCAATCCATCAGCGGTCGCTTATGATGGCTGCGCAACAACAATAACCCCTCGCGCGAGCGCGAGGCCCGGTTTACTAAACGGGAGAGAGCCGATGAAGTTGCAAATGATTGGCGTTGCCGCTGCCGGCGCATTGAGCGTGTGCGCATTCGCCTGGGCGCAACAAATGAGTGCAACGGCGGCGCTCAAGCCGACGGCTGGAAATACGGCGGCGGGCACCGTCACGTTCACGCAAAAAGGCGACAAAGTGAGCGTGACGGCGAATGTGACAGGACTTTCAGCCGGTCCCCATGGCTTTCATATTCACGAAAAAGGCGACTGCAGCGCGGCCGACGCGATGAGCGCCGGCGGTCATTTCAATCCAACCGGAAAACCGCACGGTGATCCGAATGTCGCGGACCACCACGTCGGAGACATGCCGCAGTTGGTTGCCGATGCGAGCGGCAAAGCAATGCTAACGGCTGATTTAAGTCCGATGACGGTCGGCGCAGGCGCAACCGATATCATCGGCAAGGCAGTTGTCCTGCACAAGGACGCCGATGACTTCAAGACGCAACCGACGGGAAACTCCGGCGCGCGCGTCGCCTGCGGTGTGATTACGAAATCCTAATCGCGTCACTACCGCGAGGACCTACGTTCTCACAATCGATAAAGCGAAAGCGCGATAAACAGAGGCAGCCAGAAAAACAGTAACGATAGAAGCGTCGCAGCCACAATTCCGTGCACGGGACGAAGCTGCAGGCTTTCCCGATCCGGCCCACGTCCCGCAGAGCGCTGCCGGTGGACGACAAGCGCGGGCGTCATGGTTGTCCCTCCAACGAGGTGACGAGTAGCAGGTTGTTCACAATCTGCCGCGATCCGAGCCTCCCCGACGTCGGCCCCTGGCGAAAGCTGTCGTAGGACAAACTCGGAAAATCGTTCATGCTCGCTATGCTTCGGTCCGTCTCTGTAGTTAACATCCGAAAAGCGCATTGCCGGAGATGGGCGCCATGACGCGGATCACTCGATCGATCGTTGCTTGCGCGATGCTGACCTGCGGACTGGTCGCGTCTTGCAGCAAGCCCGAGCCGCCGCCAAAGGCGGCGCCCCCTATCGTGGTCGCGCCCCCGGTGAACGAACAAATGAAGCGGCTCGCGGAGGAGGTCTATGTTTACGCATATCCGTTGGTGCTTACCGACGTCACAAGGCAGGTCGCGACGGCCAAAGTGCCGATGAATACATTTGCGCACAAGCGCGCGCCTTCTGACGTTTCGGCAACCGACGTCGTGAACCCGGACGCCGACATGCTGGTCTCCACAGCGTGGCTCGATTTGTCGAAGGAGCCGATTGTTCTTTCGGTACCGGATATGCGCGGTCGCTATTACGTGCTGTCGATGCAAGACGCGTGGACAAACGTCTTCGCTTCGCCGGGCAAACGCGTCACGGGCACGGACAAGGCCGATTTTGCGATCGTCGGTCCGCGCTGGAAGGGCACGCTTCCCGGTGGCGTAGAGGAGATCAAGTCACCGACGGATATCGTCTCGGTCATTGGCCGCATGCAGGTGAACGGCAAAGGCGATTACGCGGCGGCCAACAAACTTCAGGATCAATACAAGCTGACGCCGCTTTCGCGCTGGAGCAAGGCATCCGCCTCGCGTACTCAGGCGACCGCGGCCGCGGCCGCGCCGGCCACACGCGTCGATCTTAAGACGCCGCCCACTGAGCAGGTCGCGAAAATGGATGCGGGCACATTCTTCACGCGCTTCGCAGAGATCCTTCCCGGCAATCCGCCGACGAAGGACGATGCGCCGATGGTCGAGAAGATGAAAAAGCTGGGAGTCGTCGCCGGTCAACCGTTCGATCCGAGCAAGCTCGACGCACCTACTTTGGAGGGGATCAATGAGGCGCCGAAGGGGACGCAGGATGCGATGATCGCGGCCGCGAAAGGAACGGGCGGCGCGGAGATCAGGAACGGCTGGACGTTCCATCTGGATCTCGGTCGTTACGGAATCAACTACGGCAAGCGCGCCTTCGTTGCATGGCTCGGACTTCCGTCTAACGCACCCGAAGATGAGATCCAAATGCGGACGCGCTTGGACGCCGGCGGCAAACCCCTCGACGGCGCGAGCAAGTATGTCGTGCACTTCGACAACGGCAAAACGCCGCCGAGCGACGCGTTCTGGTCGATCACGCTGTACAACGACAAGAAGCTGCTCGCCGCCAATCCGATCGAACGCCACGCAATCGGCGATCGCGACAAGCTGACGACGAATCCGGATGGGTCGCTGGACATTTACGTTCAGAACACCAATCCTGGAGCAGGCAAAGAATCCAATTGGCTGCCGGCGCCGAAAGGCAGCTTCAACCTGTTGCTGCGCGTGTATTCGCCGAAACCAGATGTGATCGGAGGCCGTTGGACGCCGCCGCCGGTTCGCCCCGTTACCTAAAGCTACTTCGATTCGCAGCCTGTTTCCAAAGCGCCCATGGCCGCTCGAGTTGTCCTTCGTTAGTCGTCGTTGTCGCGAGAGCCTCGCCGCTTGACAGATATTCGACGTCGCCGAGCCGCAGCGCCTCCGTCAACAATCGCGCGTTGACCTCGGTGTAGATCGCTCGATAGACCGCGTGCTTGAGCGTTGGTCCGACGACGGTCGAGCCGTGACCGCGCATCAAAACGACATTGCAGTCTGCCAGCGTTTTCGCAAGTGCGACGCCGAGCGCAGCATTGCGGACGAGCAGGTCCGTTGCATCGCCGGCGAATTCGCGAATCTCGAAGCGCGCAGCGCCGTCACCCAGGAAACCGCACATGTGCGAAATCGGCCGAAACTTCGCATTTTTTACCGCGCTGAACGGCACTACCGACGGCGAATGGCTGTGAACCACGGCGGCCACGTCGGGCCGCGCGCGATAAATCTCGCCGTGAATGAAGCGCTCCAGATACACGCGCCGCGAGTCGTCCGTTGTGAGATTTCCGTCCAGATCGAATTCCTGAATGTCGTCGGCGCGGACGAGGGCCGGTGCTATGTTGCGTGCAAGCAGGAAGCGGTCGGGTCGCTTGTCGTGCCGGATGCTCACGTGTCCGAATGCATCGACGACACCTTCGTTGAATAGGATGTGGTTGGCGTCGACCAAGTCTTCCAGCAACTGCGCATCTACCGACGCCGGACTTGTCATTGCTCGACGCTCTCGCGCCACAGGCCCAGCGCTTGCTGCATTGGTCGATCGGAAAAGCTGAACAGCACACTGTCGGCCTGCGCTTCGTGGCTGACGCGCGCCCATGACGGCGCAACAAAGACGTCGTTCGGTTCCCAGTCGAAAGCGCTGTCACCGATGTGCGTTCGCCCGCGACCTTCGACAACGCAATAGACAGTGCCGTCGGTCGAGCGATACGAATGACCGGCAAAGCCGCGTGGCAACAACTGGATGAACGCGCCGATCGTCGGCATCGCCGGTCCGCCCGTCGTCGGATTGATGTATTGCATCTTGAGTCCGTGACACGGATGCCAGCGATTGTCGCTGCGCATTTGCTCGAGTGCTTCGCGCGTTCGCGCGTACGGATACGAGAAGATCGGTGTCGTCTTCGACGATGGCACGTGACCGACCGGCAACAGGTTCGCGCCGTAACGCGCGAGCGCATCGCCTTCCGCTTTGGCGACGGGCTGCACTTCATCGGGGTAGCGCTCGGCGAAACCGGCATCGACGAACGCCACGATCGGGATATCGAGACCGTCGAGCCAGATCACCGGCACATCGCCCGGATTGCCGTGATCGTGAAACGTCCATGAGGGCGTGATGATGAAATCGCCGGGGTGCATCGTCGTACGTTCACCGTCGACGGCCGTGTAGGCGCCATCGCCTTCGACGACAAAGCGCAGCGCTGATTGGCTGTGCCGATGACTCGGTGCCACCTCGCCGGGAAGAATCAGTTGCAGCCCCGCGTAGAGCGTATGCGTGATCGACGCTGCGCCCCGTAACCCCGGATTCTCGAGCACGAGCACGCGTCGCTCGGCTTCTTTCGCAGTGATGAGCGTTCCGGCTTCGAGCAGATGCCGGCGGACGACGGAATATCGCCATAGCGCCGGTACGCATGGCGTTCGCGGTGTCGGCGGAACAAGCTCGCCCAACACCTCCCACAGGGGCGACAGATGCTGCTGGTCGATCCGTTGATAGAACGCCTTCCGTTCCGCCGTGACTTCGGGTGCGGTGAAAATCATGAAAGCCAATCCTCTAGGGTGCGATACCGTCGTAAAGCCACGCCATGCTCTCGCCGGGAGTCGCTGTCGGCGGCGCCTTGAAGAAAATCTCGTTGCGAACTTCGGCGGTCGCTCCGCCTGCATGGTAGAGCTCGCCAAAAAAGCGCGCCGTCAACTGTACGCGTGCCGTTCTGAGATAGCGCTGCTTCTGATATTTCAAGAATGCGCTTTCGAAGTCGGCATCCGACGCAGCAACTTCGTTGGCAAGCACATACGCATCCTCGATCGCCATCGCGGCGCCTTGCGCAAGATATTGCAGCATCGGATGTGCGGCGTCGCCCAATAGCGTAACCCGGCCGCGGCTCCAATCGGCCACAGGCTCGCGATCGCACAGCACCCACATTCGCCACGCGTCGATCTTGCCGAGCATCGCTTGAACCTGCGGATGCACGTGCGAGAAGAACTGCGTCAGCTCATTCGGATCGCCGTACGTATCCCAGCCCTCTTCGTAACGATTGCTGTGAAATACGGCGACGAGATTCAGAATATCGCCATGCCGCAGCGGATAGTGAACGAAGTGATGCTTTGCGCCACCCCAGAGCACGACTGACGGAGGGCGCCACTCCGCGGGTACTTGATCGATCGGCAAAACGGCGCGATAGGCGATATGGCCCGACATGCGCGGCGGACCGTCGTTCAGCAGTTGGCCACGCACACGCGACCACAAGCCATCGGCGCCGATCAGCGCTGCGCCTTCGTGTGTTTCACCATTTTCCGTTGTGACGACAACCCGTTCGCCAGAGTCGCGGAATTCGACCACCTTTTGCATCGGTTGCAACATGATGGCAGACGATCGCCGACAGGCTTCGAGCAACACGCGGTGCAGGTCGACGCGGTAGATGACGCCGTACGGATATTTGTAGCGTGCGCGAAACGCCGGACTCCCGACGGCAATGCGCGTGAGCTCGGCGCCCGTCGTACTGTCGCGCATGACGAGAAACTCCGGGAAGAACGTAAGGGCGCTGATCGCATCGTCGACCCCCAAGCGCTTGAACATCTGGAACGCGTTGGGTCCGATCTGGATGCCGGCACCGATCTCGCCGAACTTCTTTCCTTGCTCGAGAACATGGCAGTGGAAGCCCTTCTGCGACAACGCCAACGCCGCAGCGAGACCACCAATGCCGCCGCCGGCAATCAGAAGGGGGCTTGCCATATCCGCGTCTTCCTCCTCGATCAGGCAGAATAGCCGCGGTCAGGGATTTCGTCCACGTGGTCCTGACGATTTGAGGAGGAATCACCATGAGCGCCATGCTCGCGCGTGCAGTACGATTGTTGAGCGCCGTTTTTCTGCTCGCGATCGTCAATGGTGCATCGGCGCAAGCGCCGGTGAAGATCGGCCTGATCGGTGAGTTCACCGGCCCGTTCGCTGACTACGGAACGCAAATCTACAACGGCATCAAAGCGTACCTGAAGCAGAACGGTGACGTGTTCGGCGGCCGCAAAGTCGAATTCGTCGTCAAGGATACGACGGGCGCAGTTCCCGATCGTGCGAAACGGCTCGCCGTCGACGCGGTCACGCAGGATGGCGTCGACATTCTCGCGGGATTCGGCTTGACGCCCAACGCACTCGCCACCGCACCCATCTCGGCCGAAGCAAAAAAACCGATGGTGATCATGAATGCGGCGACGTCGGTCATCACGACGCGATCGCCTTACATCGTGCGGCTGTCGCATACGCTGCCGCAGGACACGCAGCCGATGGCGCAGTGGGCGGCGAAGAACGGCATCAAGCGCGTCTTCGTGCTCGTGTCCGATTTCGGTCCGGGCGTCGATGCGGAAGGGACGTTCGTCAAGACGTTCACCGCGGCGGGCGGCGAGATCGTCGGAACGGCGCGCGTGCCGCTGCAGAATCCGGAGTTCGCGCCGTTCGTGCAACGGGCGCGCGACGCCAATCCGCAGGCGATCTTCGTATTCCTTCCACCGGGCGGCCAGACGATCTCGTTCATCCGGAGCTATGAAGAGCGCGGCCTCGCGAAGGCGGGGATCAAGATCATCGCGACCGGCGATTTGACCGACGACGGCGTCCTCGAAGCGATGGGCGACGCAACGCTCGGCATCGTGACGAGCTTTCATTACTCGTACGCGCACGATTCACCGGAGAACAAGGCGTTTCTCAAGGCGTACGTGGAAGCGAACGGCATGAAGCTGCGCCCCAATTTCATGGCGTGCGCGGGCTATGACGGCATGGCGGCGATCGCCGAAGCGCTCAAGAAGACGGGCGGTTCGACCGATCCCGACGCGTTGATGGCCGCGTTCAAGGGGATGAAGCTAGCCAGTCCTCGCGGCGCGATCATGATCGATCCCGAAACGCGCGACATCGTACAAACGGTCTACATTCGGCGCGTCGAGAAGGTGAGCGGTTCGCTCGTCAACGTCGAGTTCGACAAGTTTCCCGACGTCAAGGATCCCGGAAAGTGAAAGAGCAGCAAGTTTCGCGATGACCGCATTGCACGAGAAACTGCTGATCCGCGAAGTCGTCGAGAACTGGGTGCTCTGGCGCGATGCCGGCGACTGGGAGCGCTTTCGCACGGTATGGCACGATGACGGCAGGATGATGGCGA
>DASXSP010000098.1:0-37433 GCA_036505865.1 Casimicrobiaceae bacterium | reverse complement strand
TCGCGCGCCGGACGGCAATGGCGCATGGCTGTCGTCGCTCATCCAAAAGTATCCGAATGTTCTCGCGATCGACGTCGGCGAAATTCTCCGCCAAGTACAAGCGATCATGGAAAAGGTCGCGCGGGCGATCGAGTTCGTATTTCTGTTCACGCTCGCCGGCGGCTTGCTCGTTCTGCAGGCGGCAATCGCGTCGACGCAGGACGAGCGCAGATACGACGCCGCGGTGCTTCGCACCCTCGGCGCCTCGCAGAAACAATTGCGGGGCGCGCAGATCGCAGAGTTCCTCTTGCTTGGCGCGATCGCAGGTCTGGTTGCTGCGGCGGGCGCGACCGCGATCGGCTACGTGCTCGCCGATCGCATATTCAACATTCCGTTTACCGGTAATCCACTGTTGTGGCTCTATGGCGTCTGCGGCGGCGCGATCGCCGTGACCATCGCCGGATGGCTGGGGACCCGCTCGACCGTGCGCCAGCCGCCGCTCGCCGTGTTGCGGCAGCTGGGCTGAACAGATTGCATAAAAATGCAGTCTGGCGGCACAATTTGCACTGGTAACGCCAATGCAGACGATTGCCGACAGCATCGCGCTAGCCGCGAGCCTGATTGCAGGCTTCGACACGAAGCTCACCGAAATCGTGCGGCTCTCGCTTGCCGTGAGCCTCGCGGCCACCGCATTGGCGGCGTGCATTGGCTTGCCGTTGGGGGCCGCCGTCGCAGTCGCGCGCTTTCCCGGACGTGGTGTCGTAATTGCGATGCTCAACGCGCTGATGGGATTGCCGCCAGTCGTCGTCGGCCTGTTCGTCTATTTGCTGTTGTCTCGCGCGGGACCGCTCGGTAGCTTCGGCCTTCTGTTCACGCCGAAAGCGATGGTGATCGCGCAAACGATTCTGATCGTCCCGATTTTGGCTGCGTTGTCGCGCCAGATCGTCGAAGACGCGTGGTCCGAGTACCGCGAACAGTTGACGTCGCTCGGCGCCGGCACGCTCGACAGTGCGATGACGCTTTTATGGGACACACGCTACTCGCTCGCGACCGTGTTGCTTGCAGGATTCGGCCGGGCTATCGCAGAGGTCGGCGCGGTCATGATCGTCGGCGGCAACATCGATGGCGTGACGCGCGTGATGACGACGACCATCGCGCTCGAGACGAGCAAGGGGGATCTGCCGCTCGCGCTCGGGCTCGGCTTCGTGCTGATCGCGCTCGTGATCGCGCTCAATTTTGCCGCTCATGCGACGCGAGCCTGGTCTCGGATCCGCTTTGGTTGATCGGCGTTCTGCGGGAGGGCTGCCGATAGTCGCGCGAGGCGTTCAATATGTGCACGGCGCAACGCCGATTCTCGCCGATGTCGATCTGACGATTGCACGCGGCGGCCGCACGTTCATTCTCGGACCCAACGGCGCAGGGAAGAGCACGTTGCTGCGGATTCTCCATGGATTGATCGCGCCCACGCAGGGTACGGTCACATGGAACGGCGCTCGGACACGTCCTGCCGCACAAGCGATGGTGTTTCAGCGTCCGGTACTGTTGCGCCGTTCGGCAGAAGCAAATCTTCGTTATGCGCTCGCGCTTTCGGGCGTGCACGGAACTGATGCGGACCGCCGCATTTTCGAAGCGCTGACTGAAGTGGATTTGATCGACGTCGCCGATCGTTCTGCGCGCGTGCTGTCGTGGGGTGAACAACAGCGGCTCGCGCTGGCGCGCGCGTGGGCGCTCGCGCCCGAGGTGCTGTTCCTGGACGAGCCGACGGCAAGTCTTGATCCGAACGCAACGCGTGCTGTCGAGAAGATCGTGTCCGACATTCACACGCGCGGCACGACGATCGCCATGACGACGCACAATCTGGCGCAGGCGAAGCGGCTCGCCGACGAAATCGTCTTTTTGCATGCCGGCCGCATCGCGGAGCGAACGCCCGCCGGGACGTTTTTTCGGTCGCCACGTTCCGCGGAAGCCGCCGCTTATCTTGAAGGAGAACGCCTATGAAGCGTCGCCCATTTGTCGGTGCTCTTGCAGCCGTCTTCCTCTTCATCGGTTTGTCGCATGCGAACGCCCAAGACAAGTACATCGTGGTCGCGTCGACGACATCGACGGAGCAGTCCGGTCTGTTTGCGCATTTGCTGCCCGCATTTGAGCGCGACACCGGCATCAACGTTCGCGTGGTCGCGGTCGGCACGGGCCAGGCGCTCGATATCGGCCGCCGCGGCGATGCCGACGTCGTATTCGTTCACGACCGGCCGGCCGAAGATAAATTCATTGCGGAAGGCGAGGGCGTCCGCCGCTATCCCGTGATGTACAACGATTTCGTCTTGATCGGTCCGAAGAGCGACCCCGCAAAGGTGGGCGGCAGCCGGAACATACTCGATGCGTTACACAAGATCGTCGACGCGAAGGCGCCGTTCGTCTCGCGCGGCGATCGCAGCGGCACACATGCGGCGGAGTTGCGGTACTGGAAGGAAGCAGGCGTCGAAATCGATAACGTGAAAGGTCTCTGGTATCGCGATACGGGTTCCGGCATGGGCCCTGCGCTCAATACGGCGGCAGCGATGAATGCGTATATTCTGGCCGACCGTGGAACGTGGCTGTCGTTTGTCAATCGCGGCGATCTCGCTATTCTTGTCGAAGGCGACCGGCGACTTTTCAATCAGTACGGCGTGATGCTCGTCAATCCGCAAAAGCATCCGAATGTCAGACGCGAGCTCGGCCAGCAGTTCATCGATTGGCTGCTTTCGTCGAAGGGACAGGAAGCAATTGCCGCGTACCGCATCAACGGCCAACAGTTGTTCTTTCCGAACGCACGCACGGACTCGTGAGTGGCCGGCGAGGGGCCCCATGAAGTGGGGATCGACGGCAAACACGAATCGAGTCCGGAGGCCGACGCACGGTCGATTCGGCCTTGCACAGAACGTTCAGCGAGGCCGACTCATGAGGAAAGTCCGGTGCGCCGATCAGTGATATCGGTGCGCCGTACACCGATGGTACTCGTCGGGGCGGCGCTCGCGCTGATTGTGCTTTCGCTCGTGGCGCTCGCATCCGGGCGCTATCCGATTGCGCCTTCGGAGGTTGCCGCGGTCGTCTGGAGACGATTGAGCGGCAGCACTGAAGGGGGAACGGCGGACGCTGTCGTTTGGCAGATCCGTATGCCGCGCGTTGCCGTGGCGGCATTGGTGGGCGCGGCACTCGCCGCTGCTGGGGCTGCATATCAACATCTTTTCCGTAATCCGCTCGTCGCGCCGGATACGCTTGGCGTGTCGTCGGGTGCAGCGCTCGGCGCCGTGCTCGCGATCTTTGTCGGCGGCGGCTTTCTCGCGATCGAGAGTTCCGCATTCGTCGGAGGCCTGGCCGCTGTCGGCATTGTCGTGTTAATCGCCTCGCGTCTCATTGCGCACGATCCGCTGGTCACGTTGATCCTTACCGGCGTTGTCGTCGCGAGCTTGCTGGGCGCTGCGATCTCGCTCTTGAAATATCTAGCGGACCCCTACAATCAGCTGCCGGCGATTACGTTCTGGCTGATGGGAAGCTTCGCGTCCGCGTCGACGCGCGACTTTGCGACGCTTCTCCCCGCGGTCGCTGTATCGCTATTCGTGCTCATCGCGCTTGCATGGCGGATCAACTTGCTTGCGCTTCCGGAAGATGAGGCGCGCGCGTTAGGCGTGCACACCCGATATCTCCGCGCAACCGTCATCACTATGGCGACGCTGATGACGGCAGCCAGTGTCGCAGTGTCGGGCATCATCGGTTGGGTGGGACTCGTCGTTCCGCACATGGCCCGCCTGATGGTGGGTCCCGAATTTTCACGCTTGTTGCCGACGGCAACAGTTTGCGGCGCCGTTTTTCTGTTGGCGATCGACACGATGGCGCGCAGCTTGGCGCCGATCGAAGTACCGCCCGGTATTCTCACCGCCATCATCGGTACGCCCGTGTTCATTGCTCTACTGGCACGTGCGCGGCGGATTTATTGACGATGCTCGACGTCCGCAATCTCGCGTTCGGCTTCGGTGCGCGTCGTGTCGGTACCGACGTCACGTTCACCCTTGCGAAGGGAGAAACGCTTGCGGTGCTGGGTGGAAATGGTGCGGGCAAGACGACGCTGTTTCGCACGTTGCTTGGCCTGTTACCGCCGCAGCAAGGGGAGATTCAAGTCGGAGGCGACGCGCTCAATGCGCTGGGTCCAAACGAACGCGCGCGGCGCCTCGCGTATGTGCCGCAGCATCATGTGCCGTCGTTCGGGTTCAGCGTCGAGGAGATCGTGCTGATGGGCCGTGCGGTGCACCTCTCTGCGCTTGCGCGCCCCGGGACAGCGGATCGTGCCGCCGCCGCCGATGCGTTAACACGACTCGGTATTGCAGCGCTCGCTCCACGTCCGATCACCGAGCTCTCGGGGGGCGAGCGCCAGCTTGTGCTTATCGCGCGAGCGCTCGCTCAACAATCGAATGTGTTGATTCTCGACGAGCCTACGGCAAGCCTTGATTTCGGCAATCGCGCGCGCGTGCTCGCGGAAATCGACAGGCTTCGCGGCAGCGGCTTGACGATCGTGTTCTCGACCCACGAACCCGATCAAGCGCTCGCCCATGCCGATCGCGCATTGCTGCTCGCTGACGGTCGGCCCCTCGCGCTCGATGCCGTTTCCCGGGCGCTTACGGCGGAAAATGTCGAACGGCTCTATCGCGTTCGCGTGCGCAGCATCGATACGGGCGCGAACCGGCGCGTGTTTGTTGCCGGATAGCGAAGCCGAAGCACCCTTCGGCTCCGCTATCTGACCCGACAAACAATCAAGCGCGATTTCGCAGCCAACCATAGCGCATGTTGCTGCGCTGTCCTCCGCCGGCGACGTACGTTTCCTTCATCTTTGAGATGTTGTCCGCGGTGAAGCCGGGAAACTCGAGGATCGTCTTCAGTTCCGGCGTGATGAGCGACTCGTAATCCGGCGGCACCGGCTTGTAGACGCCATGCGGCGAGTCTTCAGCGGCCGACGGAATTCGGTAGAGACGCGCGCTATTGAGTCCAAGAATTCTCCGCTTGATCGCGTCCGTGAGCTTCGGATAGCCGTATTTCTGCTGCAGATCGTCGGGAATCTGGAAGCGCCAGAACGCTTCGATTTGCCATTGCGGCGAGCCGTACCACACGCCGTCGGATCCGAACACGACGCGCTCGGCGCCCATGAATTTGATCAGTTGGCCGATCAGATGCGCGCACACGGTCGGGAACGTAATGACCGTTGATGCGAATGTCGTCCCCAGTTCGGCATAGACGTTACGAAAAGGCGCGGCGAGTGTCGCGAATTCGGTTGTCCACAGAATGTCCGGCACCCCGGCACGCAACGTTCCCGACCGCACTTCGTTTAACGCGTTCAACGCCCAGAAACTCGGCCGGAAGCACGCGTGATAAATGACGAAGTTGAATTGAGGCCAATCGCGCGCGGCTTTCGGAATATCCACCGGATGCCCGAGCTCGGGCTGCGGGCCTGCGTTCGTGCTGAGCCCCTTGTGGATGCACAGGTTGAAGAACCCGGGATGCTCCTTGAGCTCGCCCCGGTTTGCGTCGATCAACGCATACGTCGGATACGCCACTACTTCATCATCCAAACGCCACCGCTTCATATCGCTATTGGGATCGAAGTCGACTTTGGCCGCGGTGGCGACGTTGTAGCCCTTCCACGAATCCGGCTTCAATTCGTCGATCTGGTACTGGATGTAATCGAGGTTGCCGACGCCGACGTAAAGTTGGCCGTGGCCAAGCATGCGCGTGGAGCCCGCGATCTGGTTCACCCAGTCGCGCGTCGCCATCGTCTGTTGCGCGGTCAGGAACTCGTTCGCTTCCGATTCTGCGACGTTGCGCGGCGGTCGCGAACCGCCGGTCCCCGGAACGGCCGCGGAATTGTTGTTGGTCATGATCCCGACAGTCACCTGACTGTCAAGATAAACGTCCTTCATGAATTGGACGAGATGGAAGTTCGAATTGAGATTGGGGAGGCCGATGAGTGCGGGATTCCACGGCGCATTGACGTTGCCGAGCTCGTCGGGAAGATTCAGCGGATTGAAGCTGTTGTGGTTGCCTTGCGCGATGTCGCGAAGCGCGTTTCCCGGACCGGTGCGGCTCGACCGAATGATGTGCAGCTGATCGTCGAACACGAAAAGATTCGAAGGCGCACTATTCGCCGCGTAAGCTTCCTTGATGAACATCTCGGACGGATGAACGTTGAAGAAGCGGCCGAACACATCGTTCATCGCGATGAACGCCGCCGCCATGCCACCGCTCGACGCGAGGAATTGCCGGCGACTCATGCCGAGTGTTTTCGACGCGTGATCGGCGAGCTCCTTGAGTCGCGCTTCGACCCGCTGCTGCTGTTCCGTCTGCGGCAACGGCATATATTCGCCGTTCGACACCATCTGCGTCGGTATCGGCGAACGGAAATCGGCGACGTGATCCGCGGGCGTGACCTGTGCAAGCTGCTCGTCGCTGAACCATGCGTCGTCTTCGCGAAATTCTTTCCGTGGCGTGGCGCCCATTGAATATCCTCCTGACCGCTTGATTGGTAATGATCGCGAACAGGAAAAAATTCCGGCGCGCGAGTGTAATGAAAATTACACCCGTGAAGAACGCAACGTCAACACGCGTGCGTGTCAGCATTCTTAAAGATTGCAATTCTTACAAGGCGGCTCGTGTAATGGGCGCATTTTTCGATGCAATCAGGCGTTGAACACGACGCGGCCGACATTGGCGACGTCGTAGCCGCATAACGATCGTGCTTGCGCGGAGAATTCGACCGAGCGCGTGAACGCAAGCAGCGTCTGCAACGGCGGCTCGAACGCGTCGTGGCGACGAACGACAAGATCCATGCGTTCGAGGGCGAGCGGAATGAACGCGAGGCCGTGCGTACGCGCGGCGGCTTCGATGCCGAGGCCCGCATCGGCGCGTCCGTCGGCGATTGCGTCAGCGAGATCGGTCTCAGCATGCGCCGCATACGGCAGCCACGCGATCTCGTCGACGGCGATCTTCGCTTCAGCGAGCAGATGCTCGAACAGTCGATGACTGCCGGCGTCGCGTTGCCGCGGCACGACACGCGCGTGCTTTTTTCGAAGATCGTCGAGCGTGCGGATTCGCAATGGATTGTCGCGCGCAAGAAGCAATCCTTGCGTGCGGCGCGCCCATTCGAGCATGACGACGTCGGCCCCGGCGAGAGCGGAGCGCACGAGTGGTACGTTGTCGACGCCCGTGGCTTCGTCGCGCCAATGGATTGCAGCAACGGTGGCCTTGCCGCGTGCCAATCGGTCGACACCCGCGCGGCTGCCGCAGGCAAGAATGGCGAGTCCGCTGGCCGACGTGCGTGCCGCCCACTCGAGCAATGGATCGTGACTGCCGGCAATGATCGGCGGCCGTTCTGTCGCGGGCGACGTTCCCGACTTCGCAGCAAGCCATGCGTCGATCTGCCGTCGAGGAAATAACAGCTTACCGGTCGCGCGCACGTGTGGGATCGCGTCACGGCGCACGAGATCGTACACGCGACGCTCTTTCAAACGAAGATAAGCCGCCACCTCGCGCGTATCCATCATGTCAGGCGACGGCGTCGACACGGCTGCGGATTGCGCTTTTCGAGAGGACGCTTTCGGCACGCGGTGATTCTCGCATGGCGCGGTCGCGATTCGATCGACGCGCGGGCTATACTGACAATCTCGAGTGAGCACGCATGACGGCGTCTGACAAACCGACACGGTCGCTGGAGCCCGGCATCGTCACGGATCTCCGCGACCGTTTGACCTATAGCGGATACCTGCAGCTCGATCGGTTATTGTCGTCGCAGCAGCTTTTGTCCGCCGCCGGGGGTGGTGACGCGCGGCACGACGAGATGCTGTTCATCATTCAGCATCAAGTCGCCGAGCTGTGGATGAAGCTCATGATCCACGAGCTCAAGGCGGCCCGTGACTTTGTGCGTGCCGACGCGCTCGAGCCCAGCTTCAAAATTCTCGCGCGAGTCAAGCTCATTCAAAAGCAGCTATTCGAGCAGTGGGCCGTGCTCGAGACGTTGACGCCGTCCGAGTACGAAGGATTTCGTCCGGCGCTCGGTGCATCATCCGGATTTCAGTCGGCGCAATATCGCGCGATCGAGTTTCTGCTCGGTAACAAGAACGTCGCGATGCTCGACGTGTTTCGGCACGATGCCGCAGCGCTCGCCGAGCTTGAAGCGCTGCTCGTTGCGCCGTCGCTGTACGACGAATTTCTCCGCCATCTCGCGCGGCGGGGGCTGCCGGTACCGCGCTCTTGTCTCGAACGCGATTTCACCGAGGCATACGTGCGACATCGCGATCTCGTGCCAGTTTTCAAGACCATCTACGCTGATCCGCGTCACTGGTGGGATGCCTACGACATGTGTGAAAAGCTGGTCGACGTCGAGGAAGCGTTCCAGCTCTGGCGCTTTCGCCATATGAAAACCGTCGAACGGATCATCGGCCACAAAACGGGCACTGGTGGTTCCTCCGGCGTTGCGTTTCTGAAGCGCGCACTCGAGCATTCGTTCTTCCCCGAGCTGATCGACGTGCGTACCGAAATCGGAGCATGAGCGCCGCAGGGCCGTCCCAAGGCGCGAATTACTCCCCCCTTGGGGGCAGCGCAGCGGCCTCATTGGCCACTGACGCGGCAAGCGTGGGGGTACACCGATGAACGTTCGGGCGAACGGCGCGGAACGCATTGAGACCATTGTCGCGGCGCTGGGCACTGGACCACTGACGGAAAGCGCCTTGCAGCGGCACGTCACGCCGCTCTTCTCACGCCACAAGCTCGCGTACGGCGATCGGATCTATCTCGCGAATCATTCGCTCGGCCGCCCGCTCGATGTCACGGAGGACGATATCCGCGAGGGTCTGTCACTGTGGTATGCGGAGCTAGGGGGTGCGTGGGACCGTTGGAATGCCGAGATCGATGCGTTTCGCGCGCGAGTGGCGACGCTGCTTGGCGCGCCGCGGCCTGATTCGATCGTCCCCAAGACCAGTGCCGGTCAAGGCCTGCGCGCCGTCCTCAACACCTATGACAGTGCGCCGAGAGTCGTGGCGACGCGCGGCGAGTTCGACTCGCTCGACGTGATCCTGCGTGAGTACGCGCGGCGCCGTCGCATTGCACTGACTCTTATAGAGCCGCACGACGACGGCTGGTTCAATACCAAAGATATTCTCGCTTCGATTACCGACTCGACCGACCTCGTCGTTGTTTCGGAAGTCGTTTTCAACTCGGGGCAGCGACTGGGCGACATTGGCAAGATCGTTTCCGCAACGCATGCGGTCGGTGGAAAGGTGCTGCTCGATGTCTATCACTCGCTCGGCGTTTTTCCCGTCGACGTTGCGGCGATAAATATCGACTTCGCTGTTGGCGGCAGCTACAAGTATTTGCGCGGCGGCCCCGGCGCTTGCTTTCTGTACGTGCACCCGCGCCATCTCGACGCGAATCTGCGGACTCTCGACATTGGCTGGTTCGGAAAGGAAGCGCCCTTTGCATACGAGCGTCCCGACCCGCCCCGCTTCGCGGCAGGCGGCAACGGCTGGCTCGAATCGACGCCGGCCATTCTGCCGTTCTATCAGGCGCGTGCGGGACAGATCTTTACGCAGGCCATCGGCGTTGCGCGGCTGCGCGAATTTTCGCTTGCGCTGCAACGACGCTTAATCGAGCTCTTTGCTGCGCGCGAAGTCCGCGCCGATGGCGGCCATGATGATCATGGCGCTTTCGTCATCACGGAGCACGAACGCGCGAACGAAATCGCAAGCGCGCTGCGCCGCGACGGTGTAATCACCGATGCGCGCGGTCGTTATCTACGCTTTTGTCCCGACATCTTGACGACGAACGAAGAGTTGGTCCGCGCGGTGGAAACGGTGGCGCCGCTGTTGCGGTGATGGTGCGTTTACGTTGCGGCGGCTAAGCGTTTGCAACGATCACCTTAACGATCAGGATCAGCAGCACCACGAACAGCGCAGCGCCAATGACGCCCGCGATCACGATGTGGTGCGGCTTGATTGTGGCCACGTCCTGCTCCAGCTTCCGCTGTTTACGCACACCAAAGAAGCCCCAGAAGACGGCGGACGCTATCTGAAGCGGACCCGCGGAACGCCGCGGTGGCGGATCGGAAGAGGGATCGTTGACAGCCATCGGAACGAACGGTCACGAGCTGATTCGCCCGTGCCGTTCGATCGTAGCACGATGGTTCGACCGGACGGGCGCCGCATCCAACGCGCAAATTGGGCCGTACATGGTCTGCAGCCGATTTGGTGCACAACCACTGGAGAAACACCATGCGCGACCACGTCCCAAGCCCGCTACGCCGTACCGCCGTCTTCGCTGCCGTCGCAGCGGCTTTTCTCTTTTCGGCGTGCCAATCGATGCAACCGATGGCGCCACAGAAGTCGCTCTACGACCGCCTGGGCGGTCAACCGGCGATCACCGCCGTCGTCGACGATTTCGTCGGCATCGTCGCCGCCGACAACCGGATCAACGGCTTTTTCGCCCGCACGGACATTCCGCGACTCAAGAAAAATCTAGTCGACCAAATTTGCCAGGGCACGGGTGGCCCCTGCACGTACACAGGCCGCGACATGCGCACGGCCCACAAGGGGATGAATATCACCGACGCGCAGTTCAATGCGCTCGTCGAGGATTTGGTGAAATCGCTCGACAAGTTCAAAGTACCCGAGAAGGAGAAGAGCGAGTTGCTCGGCGTACTTGGTCCGATGCGCTCGCAGATCGTGGGGCAGTAGCAGCGCGAGGCTTTGCCGGGCGCGGGGCTTCCCCCGGTCCGGCGCTTTGGCGCGCGAGGTGAATGCTGCGTCAACTCGAAAACTTCGGCGTCGATGTTGAAAACGCTTGGCGAATACCCATACTGTGAGCATTGAAAGGGAATTTCCATGCGTTTTGACAAGCTCACAACCAAATTCCAGCAGGCGCTCGCCGATGCGCAGAGCCTTGCCCTCGGCCATGATGCCGGCTTCATCGAGCCCCAGCACTTGCTCGCGGCGCTGCTCGCACAGGAAGACGGCGGCACGGCGTCGATACTCGCGCGCGCCGGCGTGGCCGTTCCGCGCTTGCAGACCGCGCTCAAGCAGGCAATCGAGCGGCTGCCGAAAGTCGAAGGTACGGGCGGCGAGATCGGCGTCTCGCGCGATCTCAACAATCTGCTGAATCTCACCGACAAGGAAGCAGGAAAGCGCGGGGACCAGTTCATCGCCAGCGAGCTGTTCCTGCTCGCGCTGGCCGACGACAAAGGTCCTACCGGACGTCTGCTCAAAGACCATGGCCTCACCCGCAAGGCGCTGGAGGCGGCGATCGAGGCGGTTCGCGGTGGAGCCGGCGTCGATTCGCAGGAGGCGGAAGGCCAGCGCGAAGCGCTCAAGAAATACACGATCGACCTTACCGAACGTGCACGCGAGGGCAAGCTCGATCCGGTCATCGGGCGCGACGACGAGATTCGCCGCACGATTCAGATCCTGCAGCGGCGCACGAAGAACAATCCGGTGCTGATAGGCGAGCCCGGCGTCGGCAAAACGGCGATCGTCGAAGGTCTCGCGCAGCGGATCATCAACGGCGAAGTGCCGGAGACGCTCAAGAACAAGCGCGTGCTGTCGCTCGACATGGCTGCGTTGCTCGCCGGCGCCAAGTATCGCGGCGAATTCGAAGAGCGCCTGAAAGCGGTGTTGAAGGACATCGCCGCGGACGAAGGCCGCACGATTGTCTTCATCGACGAGCTGCATACGATGGTAGGCGCCGGCAAGGCCGAAGGTGCGATTGATGCCGGCAACATGCTGAAGCCCGCGCTCGCGCGCGGAGAATTGCACTGCGTCGGCGCGACGACGCTCGATGAGTATCGCAAATACATCGAGAAAGATGCCGCGCTCGAGCGGCGTTTCCAAAAGGTGCTGATCGACGAGCCGTCGGTCGAGTCGACGATCGCAATACTGCGCGGCTTGCAGGAGCGGTACGAGCTCCATCATGGCGTCGAGATCACCGATCCCGCGATCGTCGCCGCGGCGGAGCTCTCGCATCGCTACATCACCGATCGTTTCCTTCCCGACAAGGCGATCGACCTGATCGACGAAGCCGCCGCGCGCATCAAGATGGAGATCGATTCGAAACCCGAGGCGATGGACCGTCTCGACCGCCGCCTTATTCAGCTCAAGATCGAACGCGAAGCGGTGAAAAAGGAGAAGGACGACGCATCGAGGAAACGGCTCTCGGCGATCGAGGAAGAGATCACGCGACTCGAGCGCGAGTACGCCGACTTGAACGAAGTGTGGCAGGCCGAGAAAGCGCAGGTCGCCGGTGCGCAACACATCAAGGAAGAGATCGAGAAGATCAAAGTGCAGATGGAAGAGGCGCGGCGCAAAGGCGACTGGCAGAAGATGAGCGAGCTGCAATACGGCAAGCTGCCCCAGCTCGAAGCGCAGTTGAAGACCACCGACAAGAAGCTCGCGAACGAGCAAGCGAAGAAGCCGACGCTGTTGCGCACGCAAGTCGGCGCCGAGGAAATCGCCGAAGTCGTCTCGCGCGCGACCGGCATTCCGGTATCGAAGATGATGCAGGGCGAGCGCGACAAACTGCTTCACATGGAAGACGCGTTGCACCAGCGCGTCATCGGACAAGACGAAGCCGTGCGGCTCGTGTCTGACGCAATTCGGCGCTCGCGCTCCGGGTTGTCCGATCCGAATCGTCCCTACGGCTCATTCCTGTTTCTGGGCCCGACCGGCGTCGGAAAAACGGAGCTCTGCAAGGCGTTGGCGGCATTCCTGTTCGACACCGAGCACGCAATGATTCGCATCGACATGTCGGAGTTCATGGAGAAGCATTCGGTCGCGCGGCTGATCGGTGCACCGCCCGGCTATGTCGGCTACGAAGAGGGCGGCTATCTCACCGAAGCCGTGCGGCGCAAGCCTTACTCGCTGATCCTGTTGGATGAGATCGAGAAAGCGCATCCGGACGTCTTCAATGTGCTGTTGCAGGTGTTGGACGATGGTCGAATGACCGACGGCCAGGGCCGCACCGTCGATTTCAAGAACACGGTGATCGTCATGACATCGAACCTCGGCTCGCAGATGATTCAGCAGATGTCCGGCGACGACTATGGCGTCATCAAGCTGGCAGTGATGGCGGAGGTCAAGACGCAATTCCGACCCGAGTTCGTGAACCGCATCGACGAGATCGTCGTGTTCCACGCGTTGGGCGAAGCGCAGATTGCCGACATCGCACGGATCCAATTGAAGGGACTCGAGCAGCGGCTCGCGAAGATCGACATCCATCTCGATGCGTCCGACGCCGCGCTAAAAGCAGTGGCGAAGGCCGGCTTCGATCCGGTCTATGGCGCGCGACCGCTGAAACGCGCGATCCAACAGCAGATCGAAAATCCGCTGGCGCGAGAGATACTCGCGGGTCGCTACGCGGCCGGCGATACGATCAAGGTCGGAGCGACGGGAGGCGAGATCACGTTCGCCAAGGCCTAGTGGCCTGTAACAGGGCGTCACGCGTCTTCGCTATCCGCTTGGATTGCCGCGCTCTGGCCGCCGACGATCGCGAACAGCACGCTCGTCGTCCACCCGAACGCGAATACGCCGGACATCGCCATCATCGGCGCGAGGATCCGCCATTGCGGCGAGAGCGTTCCCTCCCCGTAGCCCAACGTCGTGTACGTGACGGCGGCGTAGTAATACGCGTCGCGAAGGGTGGGTATGGTGCCGATGAATATCAACGCAACTGCCCAGACCAGCACTTCGACGAGATGCGTGAATATCAGCATCAGGATCAGCATGCTGAAGGCTGCTTCACGGCGCAATCCGAACCGTGCCCACTTCTGATAATCTCGATTGCGCCGCTGAACGAAGAGCATCCCGATACCGTGAAACATTAGGGACACGATCAGCGTGCCCGCACCGAATGCGATCTCCCAGATCGGCAGCCATCGTTCCATCGCAATGCCAACGCTCCTCGCGCCATTCTGCCATGCGTAACATAACGGCGGAATGCAGGAGCGGCGCAGGTGTTGACGTGGGATCGTCGAAGCGATGGGGGAGAGCGTCTTGAGTTCGATCAAAACGACGTTTGGCGCGGTGTTGCAGTGGCTATCAGCATTGGGTTTTGCACTGTTCTTAACGGGGCAGGCAAGCGCGGCGTTCCACTTATTTCGGATTGACGAGCTCTATTCGAACGCTGACGGCACAGTCCAATTCATCGAGCTCAAGGAGTCGACCGGTTCCGATTTCGAATCGTTCTGGCAGGGCCAAACGCTCACGTCGACGCAGGGCACAACGACGCGTATCTTTACGTTCCCCGCCAATTTGCCGAGCACGCAGACAGCGAGTCGCTCAGTGCTGATCGCGACGCCGGCCTTCGCCGCGCTTGCCGGCGTAACGCCGGACTTTGTCGTCGCGGCGCCGTTTCTCTTTCCGGGCGGTGGCACGATCAACTACGCAGGCGTCGACAGCGTGTCTTATGGACCGCTACCTAACGACGGCGTGACGTCGGTCAATCGTAATGGGGTGTCGGCGCCGAACTCGCCGACGAATTTCGCGGGACAAACCGGCTCGCTCGCCGCGCCGGCGCCGCCCCCGGCTGCGGCTACGAGCGTCATCCCGACCTTGGGGACAGCGGGGCTTTCGTTGTTGGCGATCTTGTTGACGCTAAGCGCATGGCGGGCGGCGCGTGGCGACAAGAAGCAGCGCTGAATGTCGCGGTCAAACTTGTGTGATCCCCACGCTTGCGGCCTCAGTGGCCAACGAGGCCGCTGCGCTGCCCCAAAGCGGTGTAATTCGCGTCTTGGGACGGCCCTGCGGGCGCTCATGCGTGCAGCAGTCGACCTCCGCCGAAGGACCAGTTTTCCCATGCGGTCTCCTTGAAGACGATCATCACGTGCTCGGGGTCGACGCCCGGATCGCGTGCGATTTGCGCAACTACGTCCGCGACGAACTTGCGCTTTACTTTCACGCTACGCCCCACTGACCAAAGGATCTCGATCAGCACGAAATCGTCGCCACGTGCGGACGCCAGGTCGGGGTATCGCGCGTCGTAGCGGAATTCGTCCTCTCCCAACGCCAGAACGCGTTGAAAGCGATCGGTCTCCGGCACGCCGGCGCTGATAAGGCCCTGATGAACGGCGGCGAGCACCGCGGAGGTGAATGCTGCTGTTTTCGGCTTACGAACCGTAATCGAGACCAATGGCATCTCGCACTCCTGCTCGTCAGTAATAGGGCACCGAGCGATTGACGAGTCGCTCGCCGGCAGAGTAGAGCCAATCGCGCAATCGGGTGCTCATGTCGGCATGACGACCGCGAGACCGCACGAAACGAGCGGCGGCGCCCACAGCGCAAAGCACCGTCGCGCCTTGCGCTTGGAGTAGCGTCAACCCCTGCCGTTCCACGGCCCACGCATCACCGGAACGAAGCACGACATCGGCGGTGTCGTGTTCCTGCGTGATCCAAAGAGCGCCCTTCGTGACACGTAGCGTCGTGCCTTGCGCATCACGCAGTTCGACGAGATCACCGTCCGCCAGTTCCAGCACCTTGTCATAACCATTGCAAAGCATGGCAACCTCCATTCGTTGACAGCATCCTCACGTGACCAGTGCTCGATACATGCGTACAATGCATCCAAGCGCGAACGAAGCGGGCCGCTCGGTACAACAATGAGATCGGGCCCTTTCAGCAACGATTCTGGGGTCCGTGGGCGGTTCGCTCAAACGAGGAATCGGAATGCTTTGCATGAGCTGTGTTCATGCATAGAACGCTGCGGGCGCTGCCGGCGCTCGATTTTTTGCGCGGCTTCGAGGCCGCAGGTCGACGCCTGTCGTTCACGCGCGCCGCGGAGGAGCTCTTTTTGACGCAGTCGGCGCTCTCGCGCCAGATCAAGGCGCTCGAGGAGGCGCTCGGCGTCGCGCTTTTCGAACGCCGTCATCGCGCGCTTGCGTTGACCGTCTCGGGGGCAGCATTTCATCGTGCCGTGACCGAGACGTTGCAATCATTGGCAAGCGCAACGGAACGCGTTCGCAGCGGCGCTCGTGAACCTGGTCTCACGTTGTCGACGACCGTGTCGTTCGCGTCGCTGTGGATCATTCCGCGACTCGAGCGCTTTCGTGCCCGGCATCCCGAGGTCGAGGTGTACGTTTCCGCTGACGATCGCCTGGTCGATTTGAATCGCGGTGATGTCGACATTGCGGTGCGCTACCTGCCGGAAACTGCGGCGCCCGAAGGCGCGGTGCGCCTGTTTGGCGAACGGATGTTGCCGGTGGTGAGCCCGCTGATTCTTGCGCGGGGCAAAGCGCCGTTGCGCAATCCCGCGGACCTCGCCCACCACTTCCTGCTGCATTTCGACGAACCCGAAGGCCGCACGCCATGGCTCGATTGGCGCAGTTGGCTCGCGTCAAACGGGCAGCCGGGATTGAAGCCGGCGGGTTCGTACCGCTTCAGGCTTTATGATCAAGTCGTTCAAGCCGCCGTCGCAGGTCAGGGGGTCGCGCTCGGGCGAATCCCGATGCTCGCGGAGCACCTGCGGGACGGAAGGCTGGTCGCACCGTTTCCGAAGCGCTACGATTCCGCGCGGGGCTATTTCGCAGTAGTGGCATCGCATGCCGTCGAGCGGAGCGACGTTCACGCGTTCCTGCGTTGGCTGATCGACGAAGCCGCGCAGGAATCCGTTGACGGCGCAACGACAAAAGCGCCGCGGAAAGGCCGTAACGGATCGCGCGTCGGCACCAAGCGACAACCCCAGCAATGAACAGCGACTCGCATCATCCCTTGAACCTCGCGCCGTCGCCGTGGATCGAGCGCTTCGCGCATCTTGTTCCGGCCGGCGCTCGCGTGTTGGACGTCGCTGCCGGCAGCGGCCGGCATGCGCTGTATTTCGCGCACCGCGGCAACCGCGTGGTTGCAGTCGATCGCGATGCGGCAATGCTCGCGACGTTCGCGGGCGCGCCCGACGTCGAAGTGCAGGCGGTGGATCTCGAAACCGGATCGTGGCCGTTCGCGCACGAGACCTTCGACGCGATCGTCGTGATCAATTACCTGCATCGCGCGCTGATGCCGCATTTGTTGTCATCGCTCGCGGCCGATGGAACGTTCCTTTACGAGACGTTCGCCGCCGGCAATCAAGCATACGGCCGTCCTACAAATCCGGAATTCCTGCTTCAAGAAGGCGAACTCCTCGAAACTGTTCGCGGACATCTGACCGTTGTCGCGTTCGAGCAAGGTTTGTCGCCGAATCGCGACAGGTCGGCTGTTATCGAACGCATCGCGGCAGTCGGCCGCGCACGTGCGTGGCCGCCGCCGCTTGGCTGCTGATCTTGCGTGGTTGAATCGCGTGCGGGGCGTATGTATTCGGGTAGAATGCCGTTTTTCTCCGACTCGCTTTCATGTTCACTGGTAGCCTGGTGGCGATCGCGACGCCGATGCAACCCGGCGGAGCGCTCGATCTCGCAGCGTATCGCAAGCTCATCGATTTCCATGTCGCCAACGGCACAGGCGCGATCGTCGCCGTCGGCACCACCGGCGAATCACCGACCGTCGATTTCGACGAGCATTGCCTGCTGCTCAAAACCGCGGTCGAACACGCGGGGCGGCGCATTCCCGTCATCGCGGGAACCGGCGCGAATTCGACCGCCGAAGCGATCGAGCTCACCGAATATGCGAAGAAGATTGGTGCGGACGCCTGCCTTTCGGTAGTCCCGTACTACAACAAGCCGACGCAGGAAGGGCTGTACCGCCATTTCCGCACGATCGCGGAAAAAGTCGGTCTGCCGATGCTGTTGTACAACGTGCCGGGTCGCACCGTTGCCGATCTGGCTAACGACACGGTGTTGCGGCTCGCCCGTATACCGGCGATTGTCGGTCTCAAAGATGCGACGTCGGATCTCGTCCGGCATGTCGATCTCATCAAGCGTCTGCCGCGCGAGCGCGAATTCGCCCTCTACTCCGGCAACGACGACACCGCGTTGGCTTACATACTGCTGGGCGGCCACGGCGTGATTTCGGTCACCGCGAACGTTGCACCCAAGCTGATGTCGGAGATGTGCGCGGCGGCGCGGCGGGGCGATTTGTCGACTGCACGCGCGATCAACGAACGACTGATGACGCTGCATACGAAGTTGTTTGTCGAGGCAAACCCAATTCCGGTCAAATGGGCGCTGGCGACGATGGGGTTGATCCACGACGAGCTCCGCTTGCCGCTCTCGTCGTTGTCGCCGCAATTTCATGACGCGGTACGCGCTGCCCTGGTCGAGGCCGGATGCATGGTTGAAGGCATGGCATGCGCATGATGGAACGAATGACGAATTTGTCTTTCGGGTTGGTCGCACTGTTAACTGCGGTGTTGATGCTCGCGGGCTGCGAATCGATCGGTCCGGTTGGAAAACGCATCGACTACAAATCGACGTCGTCGGCGCCGCCGCTTGAGTTGCCGCCTGAGTTGTCGCAGCCGCGCTACGACGATCGCTTTGCCGTGTCGACGGCTTCCGGTCTTGCCGCGGCCAATGCCGCCCGTCCCAACCGCAATGATTTGCTGCCGAGCAATGCAGAGGCAAAGATCGCACGATCAGGCAACGAGCGGTGGATTGTCGCGAAGGCAACACCGGAGCAGGCGTGGACCGTTTCGCGGCAGTTCTGGACCGACACAGGCTTCGTCGTCGCCGTCGAACAGCCGACAATTGGCGTGATGGAAACCGACTGGGCGGAAAATCGCGCCGACATGCCCTCCGATTTCCTGCGCAGCACGGTCGGTAAATATCTCGAGGCGTTCACGTCGACGTACAAGCGCGACAAATTCCGCACGCGGATCGAGCGCGGCGCCGAACCCGGCACGGTCGAAATCTTCGTTTCGCATCGCGGAATGGAGCAGGTCCCGACGGTGATGATGGACAACCGCTACGGCGCCGGGTTTGCGTGGGCGGTGATGCCACCCAATCCGAATCTCGAAGCCGAGATGCTGTCGCGCTTGATGATGCGTTTCGGCACACCGGAATCGCAGGCGGTTGCCGCTACCGCGGTCAACACGCCGGCAGGCAAGGCTCCGGCGACGCCCGATCGCGCACGCGTCGAAAAAGGGGCCGATGGCGTGACGAAGCTGATCGTCGATGATCCGTTTGATCGGGCGTGGCGGCGCGTCGGTCTCGCGCTCGACCGCTCAGGCTTTACCGTCGTCGATCGCGATCGTTCGTCCGGTGTGTATTTCGTCCGCTATGCCGATCCGGATTCCGATATGACGAAGAAGGATCGCGAGCAAAGCTGGCTCTCGAAACTGATGTTCTGGAAGCCTGACGAGAAGGACAAGCCCGAACAATATCGGATCAAGGTGATCGAAGTCGCACCGACGAGTGTCGTCAGCGTGCAGGATCCCAAAGGCGAGCCTGATCGCACGCAAAACAGCGAAAAGATTCTCGCGCTCCTCAAGGACCAGCTCAAATAGCAGGAATTTGATGCGCTTCGCGTCGATCGGCAGCGGCAGCGAAGGCAATGGACTCATCGTCGAAGTCGGCGACACCCGCGTCTTGATCGACTGCGGCTTTGGTGTTCGTGACGCGACGGCGCGGCTCGGGCGCCTCGGCGTCGAACCGGAATCGCTCGCTGCGATCATCGTCACCCACGAACACAGCGACCATGTCGGCGGCGTTCCGGCATTCGCGATGCGCTTTCAAATTCCTGTTTGGCTGACGTTCGGGACGCTCGAGATCGTGGGCGAGCGATTTGCCGACATGGATGGCGTTTACGGGTTCGACAGTCATGACCGTTTCGCGATCGGCGATCTCGAAGTGCGTCCGTTCCCCGTGCCGCATGACGCGAGAGAACCGGTGCAGTTTGTCGTTACCGACGGCATGTTTCGCGTCGGGGTCGTCACCGATCTTGGCACGACAACGCGCTATGTCGAGGCGAGCTTGAGCGGTTGCGACGCGCTGGTGCTCGAGTGCAATCACGATCCCGATCTGCTCGAGCAAAGCGACTATCCATGGTCGCTCAAGCAGCGGATCGGCGGACGCTTCGGCCATTTGCCGAACGAGGGCGCCGCGGCGGTGATCCGCGCCATCGACACATCGCGGTTGCAACACCTGATTGCCGCGCACCTGTCCAAGCAGAACAACACGCCTGAGAGGGCACGCGCCGCGCTTTCCGGTGCGCTCGGCTGTGCGTCCGAGTGGATCGGCGTTGCGAATCAGGAGAGCGGGTTCGATTGGCGCGAACTAACGTGAATCGGAGCTAAGGCGCGATGGAAAAGCGGCAGGAACTGTACAAGGGCAAAGCGAAGACCGTCTACGCAACCGACGACCCCGCTTATCTCATCATGCATTATCGCGACGACGTATCCGCATTCGACGGCGTCAAGCTAGCGAAGCTCGACAAAAAGGGCGAAACAAACAACAAGATCAATGCCTATGTGATGGGTATACTTGCCGCCGCCGGTGTCGCCACGCACTTCGTCCGTCTGCTGAACGAGCGTGAATCGCTTGTCAAGGCGATGAAGATGATTCCGGTCGAATGCGTCGTGCGAAACGTCTGCGCCGGCTCGATGGCGAAGCGCTATGGGATCGAAGAAGGAATGCGGCTTCCAGAGCCGATTTTCGAATTCTTCTTGAAAAGCGATGCGCTGCATGATCCGCTGGTCAACGACGACCATATCCGCGTTCTCGGGTGGGCAAGCGTCGACGAGATTCTCCAAATGAAGAAGCTGACGCATCGCGTCAATGCGGTATTGAAACCGCTCTTCGCCGACGCTGGCATCGATCTCGTCGACTACAAGCTCGAGTTTGGCCATCCCATTGATGATCCCAATGGGCCGCTCGTGTTGGGCGACGAGTTCACGCCGGACGGTTGCCGGTTATGGGACGCGAAAACCGGCGAAAAGCTCGATAAGGATCGCTTCCGCCGGGACCTCGGCAGCGTGATCGAGCACTATCGTGAAGTGGCGGAGCGGATCGGCACGCCACTCTGACGCATTCTCATTCCGAGGGCGTCGCTCTATCGCATTGTCATTCCGCGGGCGTCGCTTTTTCGTCCGAGGAACCTGCTTTACTCGGTCGACAATAGCAGGTCCCTCGCGTCGCTCGGGATGACAAGTAGTTACTTCTTCGCCGCTTCCTTCGCCGCTTCGACGGCTTTGGCTGCAGCGTCCTTCGCCTCTTCAGCGCGCTTGGCGGTTGCGTCCTTGGCAGTCTCGATTGAGATCGGCGCGGGACCGGGCGGCGACTTCGGTGGTTCGGCGGGTGTGGCCGACGGCGGCGGCGGTGGCAACGCCGGTGCAGTCGATTGCGGTGCCACGGGCGGCGCCGCGGCAGGTGGCGCGGTGGACGTAGATGGCGTCGATGGGGTGACCTTCGGCGAAATGGGCTTGTCGTTGCCACATGCAACGACGATAACCGCCAGGACAGCGACGATGAAGCGCCTTTTCATCGTTCCCTTTCGTGTGCTCAAAGACCGAGCACGGTGGCGGTCAGACCGGGTTCGCCGGTCGCCCATATTTCATCGAACCGCGTGACGAGCGTGCTTGCGGCCTGGGGCATGCCGATCGAGAGCGTCGCCCGCGGCTGCGCGACGTGATAGCGATGCAGGAAGTGCTGTCCATCGACGATCACCAACGGGTCCATCGCGCTGCGCGCGCCACTACCCGTTTTGTAGACGGTCATCCCATGGCCATAGCGACGCAAAAGATTCGTGAGACGCGGACACGATTTCTCGATCCACGTCGTTTCATGAACGATGATATCGAGGCGCGCATAACGGACGCGCAAGAATCTCGACAGCGAATCGGCACGCGCCGGCGAGTTCCAGCCAGATTGCGACAAGTCGATGTCGAAGACGCATATCCGCTCGCGGGCGAGATTGATCAAGGTGTCGATCGCGGCGATTTGCTGCGCAACGGATTCGAGCCGCTCTTCGTGCGGCGCGATATTGTCGGATATCGCTTCGACGGTGTTACGCGGATAGGTGGACGAATCCATACCGATACCATTGGTAGAGCAGCGCAGCTAGTGGCGCTCCCAGCGAATGGCACTCGCGTGCGGACAATGCACGCCGGTTAGCCAATTGCCGCAGCATGGCGGTCCCTGCGCCGCGAAAAGTGACCGCCTCGCCATTTATGTAGAACGAAACGCCATCGTAAAGAAGTTGCGTCGCGCGGTCGAGTGCCAGTCCACGTGAGGCCGACTTGGCGGCGAACGTCGATTTCCCCATCGCCGCGCCCGGTGGCGAAAAGCGGACAATCGGCTTCGGCTCGGACAGGAAACAACCTAGAAAGCGGCCGACGTCGCGTGCGTTCCAGCGGATTTGGGTAAGTGCCGCGGCAACGCGCTGCAACATTGAGGGATCGATACGGGCTGGAGTACGCGACGGCCTGGCATCGGGATCGGCGTATTGCCCCTTCGGAAGGCGAAGATCATCACGAAGAAAATCGACAAAGGCCTGTGCAATTTCGGCGTACGTCGGCGCGCGAAACCCGATCGAATAGGTGACGCACGTGTCGACGGCGGTTCCTTCGTGCGCGATATGAGGCGGCAGATACAGCATGTCGCCGTCCGCGAGAACGGCATCGTGTCGCGGTGAAAAGCTACGCAAAATCTTTACTTCGATCTCCGGCACGAGCGTCAGATCTCTTTGCTTTCCATAGCGCCATCGGCGCCGGCCCCTTCGTTGGAGTAGAAAGACATCATACGAATCAAAATGAGGTCCGACGCCGCCGCCTGGAGTCGCGTAGCTGACCATCACGTCGTCGAGTCTCGCATACGGTACGAACGCGAACCTGCGCAACAGCAGGTCGATTTCGGTATCGACGCGATTGACGCCTTGCACAAGCAATGTCCAACCGGAAGACGACAAACGCCGAAAGTCGCTGCGCGAAAAAGGGCCGTGTGCAACGGAAAAGCGAGCGCGTTCGCGGACCACAAGCCGCGATTCGACCTCGTCGCTGCACGCGAGCGCGATCAAACGCTCGCGCGAAAGTCCGTCAGTGAAATGCGGACAGGCATCACGGATCAGCAGCGGCTTCTTCTGCCAATATTGAGACATGAACGCGGCGGGCGTCCGGCGGCCAAGCAGCTGCTGCGCGGATGACCGACCGTTCACGCGAACGACACAGCGCGCTGAGCGGCTTCCAAACGGTGCAGCGGTACAATAATGCCGCGCAGGCCGCGCAACGATCGTTCGCGTTGGGCCGCGCACTGGCCCAACTTCTTTCCCGCCGCGAGCCTCCACCGATGAACGTCTTCCCCAACACCGTCGTCACGATCACGTTCAAGCTGTTCGACGCCGGCAATCACTTGATCGAAGAAGCCGGCGAGCCTATCGCCTATCTGCACGGTGGCCATTCCGGCATCTTTCCCAAGATCGAGGAGGCGCTCAATAACAAGAAGGTCGGCGAATCGATTTCGGTGACGCTCGAACCGCCGGATGCATTCGGCGAATACGATCCGGAGATGGTTCGAGTGGAGCCGCTTGCCAACCTTCCGTCTGATGTGAGCCTCGGTGGCCATCTCGTTGCCGAACAGGACGGACAGGAGGTTGTCTGGCGCGTCACCGATATCGCCGACGGCAAGGCGGTGCTGGACGGCAACCACGAGCTTGCCGGGCAGCGGCTGCGCTTCGACTGCACGGTTCTCGATATTCGGCCGGCGACGAAGGAAGAGATCACACATGGGCACGTACACGGCGCCGGCGGCCATCATCACTGATCGGGTTCGATCAATCGTTTGATCGCATACAGCGCCGTATGCGCATCGCGCGGCGTAAGCACGTCGGGGTCGAGCGCCGTCACATGGTCGAACAGCGCTTGTGCGCGCGCATCGCCTGGCGTCGCACTGACGGCTGCGGGTGCCGCGAACAGGTCATGCTGGTCGATGCTTCGTGACGAAAACCGATCGAGGCGCGCGAGATACGCACGTGCGTGACGGATCGTTTCAGCCGGAACGCCGGCGAGCTTGGCGACCTGCAACCCGTAGCTTCGATTCGCCGGCCCTTCGTCGACGGCATGGAGAAATACAATCCCGTCCTTGTGCTCGACCGCGTCGAAGTGAACGTTCGCGCAGCCATCGATCTCCGCAGGCAGCGCCGTCAGCTCAAAGTAGTGCGTGGCAAACAGCGTGAGGCTGCGATTTTTCTCGGCAAGCCGATGCGCGATGGCCCAGGCGAGCGCAAGCCCGTCAAACGTCGACGTGCCGCGTCCGATTTCGTCGATCAACACAAGGCTTTGCGACGTCGCGCGATTCAGGATGTATGCTGCTTCGGTCATCTCGACCATGAACGTCGAGCGGCCGCCCGCGAGATCGTCAGCGGCGCCGATGCGCGTGTAGATCGCATCGAGCGGTCCGATCGTTGCACGCCTCGCCGGGACAAAGCTGCCGCAGCACGCCAGCAGCGCGATCACCGCAACCTGACGCATGTACGTGGATTTGCCCCCCATATTCGGCCCCGTGACGATCAACAATCGGCGCGCGCCCGAGAGCGTTACGTCATTGGGAATGAAATCGTCGACCTGCCGCTCGACGACGAGGTGCCGTCCATTGTCGACCGAAATGCCGACATCGTCGGAAAACATCGGTCGCGTGAGCGACAAGGCTTCGGCGCGCTCGGCGAGATCGAAGAGGGCGTCGAGCGTGGCGAGCGCGGACGCAGCGCGTTGCAGCGCTGGAATAGCCGGGATCAGCTCGGCGACCAGTGCCTCGAACAGCAGTCTTTCGCGCGCAAGCGCGCGCTCTTGCGCCGAGAGTGCCTTGTCTTCGAACGACTTGAGCTCCGGGGTGACGTAGCGTTCCGCGTTCTTGAGCGTCTGGCGCCGCCGATAATCGTCAGGAATGCGCTCGACGTTCGCGTTCGTCACCTCGATGTAGAAACCATGGACGCGGTTGTATTCCACCTTGAGGTTCGCGATTCCGGTGCGCTCGCGCTCGCGGCGTTCGAGATCAACCAGAAATTGCCCGCAGTTCGTGTCGATGGCGCGAAGCTCGTCGAGGTCGGCGTCATAGCCGTCCGCGATGACATCACCGTCGCGCAATTGCGCCGACGGTTCGGGACAGATACTCCGCGACAGCAGCGCATGCCAAGATGGATCGATAGCCAGGTCCGCCGTCAACGCGGCGAGGAGTGGTGGATCGAACGCCGCGATCGCGGCGCACAATGTCGGCAGCATCGCCAATGTGTCGCGGAGTCCTGCAAGATCGCGCGGCCGAGCGTTGGCGAGCGCGATCCTCGATGCGACCCGCTCTACATCGATTGTATGGCGAAGCGACGCCGCGGCCGCACGCCGTTCGGGCGCGCGTGCGAGGAGCGCGTCGATTGCGTCATGCCGCGCCGATGCTTTCTGGCGATCGCGCAACGGATGTGTGAGCCAGTGGCGAAGAAGCCGGCTGCCGGCGGCCGTCGTGCAATTGTCGAGCAGCGAAAAGAGTGTTGGCGACTCACCGCCTACGAGTGTCGCGGTGATCTCCAGGTTTCGCCGTGATGCCGGGTCCAGCGCGACGAATTCGCTCGCCGTCTCGACGAACATTTCGTGCACATGCGCGAGCGAGGACTGTTGCGTCGCGCTGCCGTACACGAGCAACGCGCCGGCAGCCGCAACGCCAAGAGGCGCATCCTGCGCGCCGAACGGCGTGAGATCGCGCGTTCCGAATTGCTTCGCGAGTGCGCGTTCCGCGCCTGCATGATCGAAATGCCACGCCGGCAGTGTTCGAGTAGGCGGCGCAGATCCCCGAAGTACGGGCGGCGCCGTATTTTCTGGCAGCAACAATTCGGCCGGCTCGATTCGCTCCAGCGTCGCGGCCGCCTCGATGGCGGGAACTTCGGTGAGGACCAAACGGCCTGACGCCAAGCTCATCCACGCGATGCCGCTCCGAGTCTTCGACGAAACAATCGCTGCAAGAACGCAGTCGCGCTTCGGCTCCAGCAGGTTCGCCTCGGTCAGCGTTCCCGGCGTCACGATGCGCGCGACTTTGCGTTCGAGAGGGCCCTTGGTGGTTGCGGGGTCGCCGAACTGCTCGACGATCACCACGCTTTCGCCGTGCTTCATCAGCCGCGCGAGGTGCTGCTCAATCGCGTGGTAGGGAACGCCGGCCATCGGGATCGGCGAGCCCGCCGATTGCCCGCGCGCGGTCAGCGTGATGTCGAGGATCCGCGATGCGCGCTCGGCGTCGCCGTAGAAAAGCTCGTAGAAATCACCCATCCGATAGAACACGAGCTTGTCCGGATGCTCGCTTTTGACACGCCAATACTGCTGCATCATCGGCGTATGCTTATCGAGCCCGTCGGGGGATTTCATCTCGGTTATATCGGAGTGGAGAACGGCAACGCGTGCAGCCGGCGATTTTACTCGTCGGATGACGCAACCCTTCACCCGAGCGCATCTTCCGCGGCACAATGCGGAATGCCCGCTGCGCTGCAAGGCGTCTTCCCGGTGCTTGCGACACCGTTCAACGCCGACCTTTCACCCGACGAGGAAGGCCTTCGCGCAATCGCGCGCTACGCGATCGACGCGAAAGCGGACGGCATCGTATATCCCGGCGTCGCGAGCGAATACGACCTGCTGACGATCGATGAGCGCATGCATCTGGTCAACGTCGTCGCCGCCATCGCCCATGATCGTTTGCCGTTGATTGTGGGCGCTTCGGCCCCTGATGTCGCCACCACCGAAGCGATCATCCGGCATGCGCTCGAGATTGGCGCGGATGCGGCGATGGTGATGGCGCCCAAAATTGCGGCGACGAGCGCCGATGCGACCGCGTTTTTCCGGCGCATCGCAAGCGCCGGTGATTTACCGATCATGTTGCAGAATGCACCGCCGCCTGCGGGCAGCGGTCTCGCCGTCGATGTCGTGCTCGATGTCGTGCGGGCGGTGCCCGCGATCGCGTACGTGAAAGAAGAATCGCTGCCGTCGGGCGTGCGGATCAGCCGATTGATCGCGAATGCTCCGCCGACGTTGCGTGGTGTACTTGGCGGCGCGGGCGGCCGTTATATCACCGACGAGATCGCTCGAGGCGCTGTCGGGACGATGCCGGCCGTCGAGCTCACCGAATTGCATGCGGCGTTGTTTCGCGCGCATCGGGCCGGCGATCGGGCTACCATGCGCCGATGGTTCAACCGGATGCTTCCGGTTCTCAACATGCAGGCGGTATTCCGCTGGGCGCTCACAAAGGAAGTACTGCGGCGTCGCGGGATTATTGAACACGCTGCCAAGCGCGCGACCGGGCCGGAGCTGGACGCCCGCGATCACGCCGAACTGACGGAGTTGCTCGCGGAGCTTTCCGACGTGCTGGATCCGCCGGTTATTCGCGGTGCGCCGTGATGCGCGAGGACCAGTGACCGCCACCATCTCCAGCATCGAGACCTTTATCGTCTCGCTGCCGCGCGACGTGCCGTATCTAGGACCGCTCGCTGCGGACGAAACGGTGAACGCCAAAGGATACTTCGTTCGCAAGGGCAATCGCACGGTATACCCGGCGACCGACATGTCGGTGCTGGTCAAGGCGACGGCGAGCGACGGTACGATCGGGTGGGGCGAGACGTACGGGGTCGCCGCGCCGCAAGCGGTCGTCGCACTGATCGACGATCTGCTTGCGCCATTCGTCATCGGCCGTGATCCCCACGACGCAAAAACGATCTGGCAGGATCTCTACGATATGCAGCGCGTGCGTGGCGCGTCGGGCGGCTACTATGGCGACGCGCTCGCAGGAATCGATATCGCGCTCTGTGACCTTGTATGCCACATCGAGGGTGTGTCCTTGTCCGAATGGCTCGGCGGCCGCAACGTAGAACGGATTCCGGCGTACGTGTCGGGTCTGCCGAAGGCAACGCTCGACGAACGTCTCGAACTCGCGCGGCGTTTCGTCAACGACGGCTACACGGCCATCAAATACGCCGCACCGGCGGCCTCAGACGGAATCGTGACCGAGATGCGTGCGTTGCGCACCGGGCTTGGCGCCGAGGTCGAGCTCATGGTCGATCTGCATTGGAAGTTCAACGCAAGGGCGGCGCTCGCGCTCATTCGGGAGCTCGCGCCGTTTCGTCCGCGTTTCATCGAAGCGCCGTGCGCGCCGGAAGATATCGCCGGGCTTGCGGAGGTCGCCGCGGCATCGCCGATCCCGATTGCCGTCGGCGAAGAGTGGCGCAACGTCTACGAAGCAAAACTACGCTTCGACAACGTGCGTATCGGCGTCGTGCAGCCGGAGATGGGACACACCGGTGTCGCGCAGTTCATGGCGATCGCTCGCGTCGCCAAGGCGCACCGCGCGACCGTGATTCCGCATGCCACCGTCGGCGTCGGCATCTTTCTCGCGGCGAGCCTTCATGCGACTGCCGCTCTCGGCAGCAAATCGATGCACGAATATCAACATTCGGTGTTCGATCGCAACCTTCACTTTGTCGACACGACGATGCGTTGCGAGGCAGGTTACTATCACGTCCCGGCGGGCCCCGGACACGGTGTCGTGCCGCTCGCCGAGCTCATGCAATTCGTACGGCGGTGATTCGCAAAAACGTAGCGATGCTGGAGGAACGATGATCGGAAAACGGTGGCTGACCGCATTGCTGTGGCTTGTCCTCGTACCGACTGCCGGTGCGCAGCCGAAGACGATCGAGCTGGACTTCCCGACCTGGCAAGCGGAAGAGCCGGGTGCCGGCGAATACTGGACCGAGCTGATCAAGGCCTTCGAAGCAAAGAATCCCGGCGTGAAGATCAAGAAAACGCAAGTGCCGTTTCGCGAATTCGTCGACAAGATGACGGTACGCTTCGCCGCGAACAATCCGCCCGACATCGTTCACCTCCCATCGCGGAACTTCCTCGCGTTCGCGAGTCAAGGCTGGCTGGCTCCGCTCGACGAGTATCTCGCGCAAACCGACGTCAAGACCACCTACACGCGGATGAACGACGAGATGCTGTACAACGGCAAGTATCACGGCGTGTTGATCATGGCGTACGGCATGATGTTCTACTACAACGAAAAGATGTTGCAGGACGCGAAGATCGGTGTGCCGAAGACCAGCGATGAGTTGCTGAAGGCGATCGCGGCAACGACCGATGCCAACGCAGGGCGTTTCGGCTGGGGCGCGCCGACGACCGAGCATCCGAACATGGTCGTCGAGATCGGCACGTGGGTCACCGGTGAGGGCGCGAATCTGTTCAAGGGCAAGGAGTACAACTTCACCGATCCCGCCGTTATCAAGGCAGTCGACAAGTTTCGCGCTGCGGTGAAGAACGCCCCGAAGGGCGTCTCGAGCGAGCAGGCGCGTCAGCTGTTCGTCGACGGCAAAGTAGCAATGCTGCGCGACGGTCCATGGGTCGCGGCCGCGTTGAAGAAAGCACCCGACACGACGCGGCCCTATCTCAAGATGGGGATGATGCCGTTCGCGGCGATTCCCGGCGGCACCAGCAACAGCCTGCACATGCCTGCGAAGCTGGATGCCGAAAAGCGCAAGTACGTGTGGGAGTTCATCAGGCTGACGACGACGCCTGAATGGCAGGCGAAATACACGCTGCTCTCCGCATCGCCGGCGCCACGTAAGAATGCGTTGCCGGCCGGCGAGCTCGCGCAGCGTCCCGATCTGGCGCTGATCAACAAGTCTGCGGCAGAGGCCGTCAATCTCTTCCCAGAGAATGTAACCGTTCGCGAGAACTACAACGAATACGCGAAGATTTTCAGCGAAGCCGGCATTAAGCTCGTCACAAGCGAACGTCCGACGATCGATGTGATGCGCGGCCTCCAAGCGGAGTTGAGCAAGCGGATACCGCTCAAATGACTTTGCGCGGGTGACGCGTGCGGCGCCGCGCTTCGACCCTCGCGCGCCGCGAACGCAGATTCGCGTACGCGCTGCTCGCGCCCGCGGTCATCGCCGTGTTTGCGTTGATTGCCTGGCCGATCTACCTGATCGTATCGATCAGCCTACGCGAGGGTAAGAGCCTCAACTTCTCGGCACTCAGCCAGCGGCCATTCGGACTCGGCAACTACGCGGTGGTGTTGACCGACACTGCGACCTGGCACAGCGCGTGGGTATCGTTCGCTTACACATTCGGCACGATCGTGCCCGCATTCGCGATCGGACTGACGACCGCGCTCCTCCTGAACCGCGTGTTCCCTTTGCGTCGTTGGTTGCGAAGCCTGATGCTGCTGCCGTGGGCTGTGCCCGGCGTCATGGTCAGCATCGTGTTTCTTTGGCTCTTCGATGCGTCGTTCGGTGTCGTCAACTATGCGCTGCGCTCGATCGGATTCGTCAGCAGCGATGTCGCGTGGTACACGAACGAGTCGACAGCATTGATCGCCGTAATCGTCCCGACGATCTGGAAGGCGTATCCGTTCTTCACGTTGACGCTGCTCGCGGCACTACAGTCGATCCCCGCAAATCTGTACGAAGCCGCGGCTGTGGATGGCGTCTCAGCATGGCAACGCTTCACGAACATCACGTGGCCCGGTATTCGTGGACCCGCCGTGCTCGCGCTTATCCTCAACGGGCTGTGGACATTCCGAGAATTCGACATCATCTTCGCGGCGACCGGCGGTGGCCCGGCGAAGGCCACCGAGACGCTCGGCATTCGCGCCTATAACGAAGCGTTCGGCTACTTCTACATGGGCCGTGCCGCAGCGATCGGCGTGCTGATGCTCGCCATCGCACTCGTCTTCGTGCTGATTGCACGGCGCGAGCTGCGCAAGGAATTCTTCTGAAGACGATACGGCGTTCACCGCTGTGCTGGACGGTGCTGGTCGCGCTATTGACGGCGATTCTGCTCTTTCCGCTTTACTGGATGGTCGTGACTGCGCTGGTGCCAACCGCCCAGGTGTTGTCGCGCGAGCCCGCGCTCGTCCCCGCGCTGTCTGACGTGAGCTTAAGAGCGTTCGTCGTGGCGTTCGCGCGAAAACCGCTCGCGACATGGCTTGGGAACAGTGCGCTGGTAACGCTCGGCGCGACGACGCTTTCGCTCATCATCGCTGCGCTGGCCGGCTACAGCCTGTCGCGGTTTCGCACGCGGGCGCAGGAATTGACGGGTCTCACGTTGCTCCTCACCAAGATGCTTCCCGGCAGCCTCATCGTCATTCCGTTTTTTATCATGGCGTCTACGTTCCATCTGATCGACAGCCTATTCGTCCTAATGCTCGCCAACGCAGCGGTTGGGGTTCCGTTCGCGACATGGCTGCTCAAGGGTTTCTTCGATGGCATTCCGCGCGAGCTCGAGCAGGCTGCAATGATCGACGGCTGCGGCCACCTGACGGCATTCGCGTACGTCATCGTGCCGCTTGCGCGGCCCGGCCTTGCCGCATGCGCGATCTACCTCGCGATCCTGACGTGGTCCGACTTCGTCTTCGCGCGGACGCTGATCAACGATCAGGCGCGCTGGACGGTCACGACGGGCCTCGTGTCGTTCATCGGCGAGCACGCGATCGATTGGCCGGCGCTGATGGCCGCCGGCGTGCTGGCTATGGTGCCGATGGCGGTGTTGTTCGTGCTGCTCGAGCCGTTTCTGGTCTCGGGCTTGACCGCAGGATCGCAACGATAATGACACCAACTCCTAATCGTCCCGGGTGAGAACGCCCGCAAGTTGCCCGGACGTGCCGACGAGATAGAGCGTGTACGTGCGCCCCGCAGTGACCGCAACCGATGGCAGCGTCAAGACGACGGTCGTCGTCCCGGCGAGATCGAAGTTGATCGCGTAGGTGTCTTCGGTCAGTTCGAGATAAGACGACGCGGCATTGGTGCCGAGACCCGACACGCGCTTGGCGAAGTTCACCAGCACGTCGACCGCACCAAGGCCCGTTGCGACGTTTACGAAGCGTACGCGCGCGCTTCCCGTTGTGCCCGGAAGATTGCTGTCCGATAGCACGACCGCGGTCTGCGCGCCGGGCGACCCGGTGACGACGATCGACGAATCGGTCGCCGAAGCGAACGGTGGCTGTGCGCTGGCAATGACGGCGCCCGGTGCGGTGACTGTCTCAACGGTGACCGGGTGCGTCCCCGCTGAGAGCGTTTCGTAGCTGGATGCTCCCTGGTACGGAATGTTGGCGAGTGCGATGGCACCGTCGACGAAGGCGTTTATCGCGGCCGTCCCCGGCGCGGCATGCACGAGCTTGAATTGGGCGAGCTTGTTGTTCACCACGACCCCGTTGCCGGCGGAATCGATATTGAAGAACGTGGCGTTTACAAGGGTGCTGCTCCCCTTTGTGTAGACGACCAGGTCGTATGAAACCTGGTTGGCGAATGTCACCGTACCCGCGTCGTAGATCACCTGCTTGCTGTTGTGGAGCGTCAGGCGCACTTGCAGCGCTCCCGGCGCAAGTTGCGTGAAGGTCGACGAGCCGTTGAAAGTGATGTTGCTGATATTGGGCGACGCCGTGTCGAGCGATGCGCCCGGTGTCGTGATGTAGACGTCGAGCCCGGCGCTACCGAACGCGGCATTCGTCACGCGGATCTGGAACAGCCCACTGGAGGGATCGGCGATCGCATCCGAAATCAGTTGCGACGTCGGCGCGGACGCTGTGCCGTAGACGAGATACGTGTACTTCGTGTCACCGCTCAGATTGAACGTCGTGTCGATAATTGTCGACGTTCCGCCGGCGATGCCTACCTTGAATTCCTGATTGCCCGCGTCGGTACCCAAATACAATGTCTGTCCTTCGAAAGCGAGTCCCGACACGACCGAATTCGATCCGACGCTCACATTGATCGGCCCCGCGTCGACGAGCGCGTTCATGAAGCGGATTTGTGCGGAGCTCGAGCTGCCGCCGCCGCTGCCGCATCCGGCGACGGTCAAGGCGAGCATGCATGAAGCGACGATGAAGAACACGCGACGTAGCGACATCGGGACTCCGAATAGGGTAGGGGCGACGTTGGTCATTTTCTCAAGTTGGCGCAATCGCTGCGCACCCGCTGTGTCTCGAATTGTAACGAGGTCAATCGTCGCGCGTCAGAACGCCGGCGAGCTGTCCTGTGGTGCCGACCAGGTAAAGCGTGTACGTACGTGCGGCGGTGAGCGCGACGCCCGGCAGCGTCAGCAGCGACGTCGTTGTTCCGGCGACGACAAAGTCGATCGTGTACGTATCCTCGACGAGCTCGACGTATGCCGATCCAGTGTTCTGTTGCAGCGATGTTACCTTCGCCGCGAAGTTGATTCGCACGTCGACCGGCCCGAGGTTCGGCGCGACGTTGACGAAGCGCACGCGCGCCGTTCCCGCCGTGCCGGGCAGGTTGAGGTCCGACAGCACAACTGCGGTTTGTGCACCAGGGACGCCAGTGACGACGATTGAAGTGTCGGTCGCTGCGGCAAGTGTCGGCTGTGCACTGGCGATCACGGCGCCGGGTGATGTCGTGGTCTCGAACGTCACCGCATGCGAGCCGGCTGTAACGGCTTGATAGCTCGAAGTGCTTTGATAGGGAATGCTGACGAACGTGGGCGTCCCGTCCACCAACGCATTGATCGGTGCAGTGCCCGGCGCTGCGTTCACGACCTTGAACTGCGCGATGTTGCTGTTGATGACGCTGCCGCTGCCGCTCGTGTCCTGGGCCAGCACTGCGCCGTTGACGAGCGTACTGCTTCCCTTCGTATAGATGACGAGGTAATACGGCGTTTTCTCGTTAAAAGATACGGTCCCGGTGTCGTAGATCACCTGTTTGCTGTTCGGCAGCGTCACGCGCACTTCATAAGCGCCCGCGGCAAACGTCGCGAAATTCGTGTTCGACGTGTACGGGATGTTGCTCATGTTCGGCGACATGTTGTCGAGCGGTACGCCGGGAGGCGTTACGTAAACGTCGAATCGGTCGGTTCCAAAGGCGGCATTCGATACGATCAGCACGAATGTGCCGCTGCTCGGTGTGGCGGCGGCATCCGGAACCAGTTGCGCAGTCGGAGCGGCGGACGTGCCGTAGATCAGGTACGTGTACTTGGAGTCGTCGATCAGCAGTGTCGTGGTATCGACGATGGTGGACGCGCCGCCGCCGACGGTGATCTTGATTTCCTGATTGCCGGAATCGGCGTCCTGATACGTCGTGAGTCCTTCGAACGGCAGTCCGTTCGCGATCGTTTGATTACCCACCGTGACCGAGACTTGTCCGCCGTCGACCAGGGCGTTGAAAACGCGCACGTGGACAGGCTCGGAGATGATGAAGCCCCCGCTCTTGAGATTGCAGCCCGCCAGAATGACGGGCAGTACGATGAGCGTGAGTGCGGCGAGCTTGACGGCGACGGTTCGCGCAATGCGCAATGGATTCATCATTTTTTGGATGTTGTCGCGAAACCTTGACGACGCAATAAATCGTTACACTGGATCGTACGCCCGCAAGTGGACGGCAAACATAGCACGATCGAGGTCTACGTGCGCGCGTTTCATTTACGCGCCTTCACGCAGCTTCAGATACGATGCGGGCTTGGCCCGAAAGTCCCCTCCCGATGATCGCTCGATGATCGCTATCTCGCTCGAACCCGGGCGCCTCACGCTCGAGCAACTGCGCCTGTTGTGGAGCGCGCCTGCTGCGGTCGAAGTCGCTCCCGATGCACGGACGAGTGTGGATACGGCGGCCCGCGCCGTCGGCCGCGTACTGTCGCAGGATCGCATCGTCTACGGCGTCAACACGGGATTCGGATCGCTTGCGCGAACGCGCATCGATGCATCGCGGCTCGCCGAATTGCAGCGCGCGCTTGTCATGTCGCACGCCGCGGGAACTGGACCGCTCCTCGACGACGCGATTGTTCGACTTGTCATCGCGCTCAAGATCGCCGCACTTGCGCGCGGTTATTCCGGTGTTCGTTACGACGTTGTCGATGCGCTCGAGAAATTGCTCGCCACCGGCGTGATGCCGTGCATTCCGGCGCAAGGCTCGGTGGGTGCATCCGGTGATCTCGCGCCTCTCGCACATTTGGCAGCGCTGTTGATCGGCGAAGGAACCGCGCGCATCGACGGGCGCGTGTTGGAAGCGCCCGCAGCACTTGCCGCCGCGGGAATCGCTCCGCTCCACCTTGCGCCGAAGGAAGGGTTGGCGTTGCTGAACGGCACGCAAGTGTCGACGGCAATCGCGCTCGCCGCAGTGTTCGCTGCCGAGCGTGCGATGGCGGGGGCGTTCGTGGCGGGTGCACTGGCGGTGGATGCGTGCCTTGGCAGTGACACGCCGTTCGATGCGCGCATACAAGAAGTGCGTGGCCATCGAGGACAAGCCGACGCCGCGCGCGTTTATCGCGATCTTCTCGCCGGCAGCGCGATTCGCGCGTCGCATGTCGATTGCCCACGCGTGCAGGATCCGTACAGTCTGCGTTGTCAGCCGCAGGTGATGGGCGCATGTCTCGACCAAATGCGCTACGCGGCGTCCGTTCTGCTCACCGAGTCGAACGCGGTGTCGGATAATCCGCTCGTATTTGTCGACGGCAATGAGCAGGTCGCCGTACTTTCCGGTGGCAACTTTCACGCCGAGCCGGTCGCGTTCGCTGCCGATAATCTTGCGCTCGCGATTGCCGAGATCGGCGCGCTGTCCGAACGCCGCATCGCGCTTTTGATGGACGGAAACCTGTCGGGCTTACCGCCCTTTCTCGTGGAGGAAGGCGGCGTCAACTCCGGCTTCATGATCGCGCATGTGACCGCCGCGGCGCTTGCCTCGGAAAACAAAGCGCTTGCGCATCCACATTCGGTCGATTCTCTGCCGACGTCGGCGAACCAGGAAGATCATGTCAGCATGGCAACGAATGCCGCGCGTCGCCTGCTGCCGATGGCCGCCAACATATCGAGCATCGCCACGATTGAGCTCCTCGCGGCCACGCAAGGTGTCGAGCTGCGCAGTCCGTTGCAAACGTCGCCGCGCCTGCGTGACGCCATTGCGCTCGTGCGCGAGGTCGTTCCGTTCTGGGATCGCGACCGCATGTTCGCGCCTGATCTCGCGGCGATGCGCACGCGCGTCGAACGAGGTGATTTTCTCCCATTTATCGATGTCCTTCCGCTTTGACGGCGAACGCAGCGCGGATCGCGTCGAGCGTCAACGTTCCGGTAACCGCGCCATCGTCGTCGACCACGGCGCCGAGACTTTCATCGGCGGACAGCAGCGAGGACAACGCGTCGCGCAAATTTCCGCTTCGTGCAATGCGCGGTGCGCCGATAGGCGGCGGATCGGCGTTGGCGTAACTGTCCACGGCCAGCAGTGAAAGCCGTTTGAGCGCGCGGTCGCCGCCGACGAACGACGCGACGAATGGATCGGCAGGACGCGCCAAAATGACCTCCGGCGTGTCGTATTGAACGAGCTTTCCGGCGCGCATGATCGCAATTCGCGTTCCCATCCGAATCGCTTCATCGATATCGTGCGTGACGAACACGATCGTCTTCCTGAGCTCGCGCAGTATCCGCAAGAACTCGTCTTGCAAGCTCGCGCGCGTGATCGGATCGAGCGCGCCGAAAGGCTCATCCATCAGCATCACCGGCGGATCGGCTGCGAGCGCACGCGCCACGCCGACGCGTTGCTTTTGACCGCCGGATAGCTCACGTGGATAACGATTGCGGTCGCGCGCCGGCTCCATGTGGACGCGTTCAAGCAGCTCGTCGACTCGCTTCGCGATCCGGGCGCCATCCCAGCCGAGTAAGTGTGGGACGGTTGCGATGTTTTCAGCGATCGTCATGTGCGGAAACAATCCGACTTGCTGGATCACGTAGCCCATCGAACGCCGGAGCTCGACCGGGTCGAGACGGGTAACGTCGCGCTCGCCGACAATGATCGTGCCGGAATCCGGCTCGACCATCCGATTGATCATCCGCATCGTCGTCGTCTTGCCGCATCCCGACGGTCCGATCAGAACGCAGATTTCACCTTCGCCAATGTCGAGCGAAAGCGCATCGACGGCGGGCGCGGCGCCGTTCGCAAAGCGCTTCGACAGCGCGGTGAGCGTTATCATTCGGCGCGCAAGCCGAGCGGCGTCAAGCGACGCTCGAGCGTGCCGAATAAATAGTCGGCGCCAAGCGACAGCAGCGTGACCGGTATGGCGCCTACGAGAAGGAGTGGTACGGCCATCATCGCAATGCCGGCCGTGATGAAATCACCCAGCCCGCCGCCGCCGATGAACGCGGCCAGCACCGCACCGGACACGACTTGCACGGCGGACGTGCGAAGGCCGGCGAATACGATCGGCGTGGCGATTGGAATCTCGACGCGGCGCAGAATGTCTCGAGCCGTCATGCCCATGCCGCGCGCGGCATCGACGACGTCGCGCTCGACACCGATGATGCCGGCGATCGTGTTGGTCAGGATCGGCGGCAGCGCGAGCAGCGTCAATGCGACGAGAGACGGTGCGAACCCCGTGCCCAGGATCGGCATCATCAATGCGAGGAGCGCAAGTGACGGCAGCGTGCGGCCCACGTTGGCGGCGTTGATCGCGGCCAACGCAAAGCCGGCGCGGCGCGCCGCGACGATGCCGAGCGGTATCGCGATCAGCGCGGCGATTGCCAGCGCGCATGCAGACAACGCCACGTGGACACCGAGGGCGCTCGTAAACTGCGCCGGATGCGTTGCGAT
>DASXSP010000097.1:0-30729 GCA_036505865.1 Casimicrobiaceae bacterium | reverse complement strand
ACTGCGTGCGTGCTGCGCTCTCAGGTGCGCGCGGCAAACTGTGACCGGCGCGGCACAAAAGCGATTTTGCGTGAATACGCCGGCCGCAACTGTTTCAGGCCCCGCCACGACGAGAACGACATCGTCGCGCGTCCAGTTCTTGATTTTTGCCGCCGCGGTGCCGAGCGCGATGCCCGTCACCGGCAACAGCGATTCATGCGTCGGCGGTGTGCAGCGAACGGCCACTCAACCCAGGCGGCCGTGGCAGTGTTTGTATTTCTTGCCGCTGCCGCAAGGGCACGGATCGTTGCGCCCGACCTTTTGGCCGGCGCGCACGAATGGCGGTGGCGGCGCAATGGCCACCGCAGTATCGCCATTGCCTCCGCCCGCGGTTGCGAGCGCTTCATCGTATCCTGCGTGCTGGTATTTGACGTTCGACACCGCCGGGGCTTCTTCCACTGCTTGAACGTCGGCCTGTGTGCGCACCTGAACGGTAAGCACGACCTTGACGACATCCTGCTTGATGCGGTCGAGCATGTCGGAAAAGAGCTCGAACGCTTCGCGTTTGTATTCCTGCTTCGGATTCTTTTGCGCGTAGCCGCGGAGGTGAATACCTTGGCGCAGATGATCGAGCGCGGACAGATGCTCGCGCCAATGATGATCGAGCGTCTGCAGCATCAAGCTCCGCTCGAATTGACGCATCACCTCGGCACCGATTTGCTCTTCGCGCTGGCGCCATGCCTTCTGCGCAAACTCGAAGACGCGCGCGCGAATCGCTTCTTCGTCAATCTCCGATTCCGCTTTTAACCACTCGCCGACCGGCGCTTGAAGCTGATACTCGGCGTAGAGGGCGGACGCGAGACCCGGTACATCCCATTGCTCCTCGACCGACTCCGGCGGAATGTAGCGCTTCACCGTCGCATCGACTTCGCCGCGAATCATGTTCTGAATCGTCTCGGCAACGTCGTCGCCCTCGAGGAGTTCGTTGCGTTGCTGGTAGATCACGCGCCGCTGATCGTTTGCGACGTCGTCGTACTCCAGCAATTGCTTGCGAATGTCGAAGTTGCGCGCCTCGACGCGGTGCTGCGCCTTTTCGATCGAGCGGTTGACGATCGGATGCTCGATCGGTTCGCCCTCGGGCATCTTCAGCCGCTGCATGATCCCGGAAAGTCTTTCGCCTCCGAAGATACGCAGCAACGGGTCTTCGAGCGACAGATAGAAGCGCGAGCTGCCCGGATCGCCCTGACGCCCCGACCGCCCACGCAGCTGATTGTCGATCCGGCGCGATTCATGTCGCTCAGTACCGATGATGTGCAGTCCACCCGCCTTGACGACGTCATTGTGGCGGACCTGCCACTCCGAACGCAGCCGTTCAATTTCACGCTCCTTTTCTTCGGCGGGCAAATCCGGGTCCTCGCGCATCTTGAGAAGTTGCGGCTCGATGCTGCCGCCCAGCACGATATCGGTGCCGCGTCCCGCCATGTTGGTGGCGATCGTGATGACGCCGGGACGCCCCGCTTGCGCAACGATTTCGGCTTCGCGCGCATGCTGCTTCGCGTTCAACACGTTGTGCGGCAGCTTCTCCTTTTCCAAATACTGCGCGAGGATTTCCGAATTCTCGATCGATGTCGTGCCGACGAGCACCGGCTGGCCGCGCGCGTGACAATCTTTGATATCGATAATGACGGCGTCGACCTTCTCCTGAAACGTGCGGAAGATCAGGTCGTTCTCGTCCTTGCGGATCATCGGCATGTGCGTCGGAATCACCATCGTCTCGAGATGGTAGATTTGCTGGAACTCGAACGCCTCGGTATCCGCGGTGCCCGTCATGCCGGCGAGCTTGCCGTACATGCGGAAATAGTTCTGGAATGTGATTGACGCGAGCGTCTGGTTCTCCCGCTGAATCGGCACTCCCTCCTTTGCCTCGACCGCCTGGTGCAAGCCGTCGGACCAGCGCCGCCCCGCCATCAGCCGACCGGTGAATTCGTCGACGATGATGACTTCGCCGTTCTGCACGACGTATTGCTGATCGCGGAGAAACAGCGAATGCGCTCGCAGCGCCGCGTACAAGTGATGCATGAGACCGATGTTGTGCGCGTCGTAGAGACTTGATCCCGCCGGGATGAGCCCGGCTTGCGAAAGAATCGCTTCGGCGTGCTCGTGCCCTTCTTCGGACAGCAAGACCTGGTGCGCTTTCTCATCGACCCAGTAATCGCCCGGGCCCTTTTCTTCCGTCTGCCGCTTGAGCTTCGGCGCGAGCTCGTTCAGCCGGTAATAGAGCTCGACGTTGTCGTCGGACTGCCCCGAGATGATGAGCGGCGTGCGCGCCTCATCGATCAGGATCGAATCCACTTCGTCGACAATCGCGTAATCGAGGCCGCGTTGAACACGCTCGCTGGGCGCGAACACCATGTTGTCGCGCAGATAATCAAAACCGAATTCATTGTTGGTGCCGTAGGTGATATCGGCAGCGTAGGCGGCCTGCTTTTCCGCGTGCGGAAGCTGCGAAAGATTGACGCCTACCGTGAGCCCGAGAAATCGATAGATGCGGCCCATCCAATCGGCGTCGCGCTGCGCCAGATAATCGTTTACGGTGACGATATGCACGCCGTTGCCCGTCAACGCATTCAAGAATGCAGGCAACGTCGCGACCAACGTCTTTCCTTCGCCGGTCCTCATTTCCGCGATCTTGCCGTTGTGCAGCGCAATGCCACCGAGCAGCTGCACGTCGAAATGCCGCATGTTGAGCGTGCGCTTGCCGGCCTCGCGGACAACCGCAAAGGCCTCGGGCAGAACGGAATCAAGCGCCTCGCCGGCCGCGACGCGCGTCTTGAGCGCCGCGGTCTTTTCGCGCAGCGCTTCGTCGGTCAGTGCGGCGATCGTGGGCTCGAGCGCGTTGATTTGCGTGACGGCTTGACCGTATTGCTTCAGCAGTCGTTCGTTGCGGCTGCCGAAAATGCGCGTGAGGATATTTGAAATCATTCGCTTTGACTGGAAAGGCCTGACCGATGGATCAAGCTAGATGAGCCCCGCTGCCTATTTCGGCGCACATTGGACGCTTTCAAGGCCAGCGAGTTTCGGTCCGAAGCCGCTATTGTGCAACAGCTCCGCCCGCGATCGTTGTAGCGACGCGATTATTCAGCACGACCCGGGGGGCCGCGCTCATGGCCTCGGCCTCCTTGCGCGATCGCGAAGATTCGACGCGACTGCCGTCGGCCTCACGCGTCGACTCGCATTCGCTGTCGATCCCCACTTCGTGGGGCCCCTCGCCAGTTGCTCGCGACGCCCCGTTATCGCTTCGCGAAGGCGTGCAGGATTCGTCCGCTTTGCAGGAACCGCGACGGATTTTGAGCGACGCCCTTCAGACGAATCTCGAAATGCAGGTGCGGACCTGTCGAACGCCCTGTCGAACCGACGCTCGCAATCCGCTGCCCCGTCATGACGAGATCCCCAGGTCGAACGAGCAACAGCGAAGCATGGGCGTAGCGTGTCGTGAGCCCGTTGCCATGATCGATCTCCACGAGCTTGCCGTACTCGGGATGCGCATCGGCAAACACGACCTTTCCGCTCGCCGCTGCGACGATCGGCGTTCCCGCTTCGGCCGGAAAATCGACGCCCTCGTGAAATGCGTTCTGGCCGGTGAACGGATCGATTCGATATCCGAAGTTGGAGGAATACCACGAATCCGCGATCGGCAATCGTGTCGGGAGAAACTTGCGATTGGCCGAGTCAACCACGAGCAACGCTTCGAGCACGCCGAGCTGGTCGGAACGCTCTTCCACCTGGCCCGCGAGACGATCGATCAGCGTGGTGAATTCGTCGACCGACAACGTATGCGATGGCTGCGTCGAGGCAGCGCCACCGGTCCCCGGTGCGCTACGCGCCTGCAACGCAGACAATTCCTGCGGCTTCACGCCCGCGATTGCGGCGAGCCGCTCACCCAGTCCGTCGAGCCGCATCATCCGTGCTTGCAGCTCGCCCAATCGTATCGCCATGGCATTCAGATGTCCCTGTACGCGCTCCTGCGTACGCTGCGCCTCCTCCCGCTGATCGGCGAGGACGATCGCTGAGAGCCATGGGTGCTGCACAGCGGCAGCCCATTTGAGCGCGAAATAATTGAACAGGATCGCGAATGCAATGAGCATCGTCAGCAACGCGAAGGCGCCGCCGAACCAATGGCGCCATTCCAGCGTAAGCGTTCGTGCGCGTGCACTGGCGCCGGAGACGAGGATGATGTTCAATCGGACAACCTCCAACGATCGTCGACACGAAAGCCTGACCAGGCCGCTCATGCCGAAGCCGCCTCCCTTATCCCCGATTGCCGATATCTTCGAGCGCGACTCTCAGATCGCGTCGTGGACCGCTCGCCTGAAGCAGGAACAGGCGTTGACGGACATCATCCGCCGCTTGGTGCCGCGGCCTCTTGCCTTACGTGTTCGCGTCGCCGAAGTCCGCGGCAACGTGTTGGAGCTTGCCGTGGCAGCCGGCGCCGTTGCGACCGTCGTCCGACAACGAACGCCGGATATGACAATGGCATTGCGTCGTGAGGGATGGGACTTTACTGAAATACGGATACGCGTGCAAGCGCGAGCCGCCGAACGGCGCCCCGAGAAAAAGCCTCTAAATCAAGTAGATACGAATGGCGTCCGCGCGCTGTTCCATCTCGCCGACAATCTGCCGGACAGTCCGCTCAAAGAATCCCTCGCGCGCTGGAAACGCCGGGCTCGCGGACGCTGAAAACGAGGTCGCCAAACGAGATGCCGAAGAGTCGTTGTATCGCGAAAGCGAGCAGGATCACCAGCAGCACGATGATCGAGTATTTCCCGACTTCGACGATGAAACGTAGGTAGCGACGGTCGCGCTTGACTGCGTAGAGCACCAACGCGCCGGCGATGACCGCGAGCGCCGCAAACAGCAGAACCCTGACAAGCGCCACGCCAGCGAGAGAAATTAGGCGGTCGCAGCGACCCAGCCGTGAAATGCGCTCGGGACTTCGACGTCCGCCGAGAACGTCTTCAACTCGTAGGCATCGGGCCGCGCGAGGAGCGCACGCGCGAGCGCATTGTTCAACGCATGGCCGGACTTGAACGCCGTGTACTGCCCAATGAAGGGGTGACCGAGCAAATAAATGTCGCCGATCGCATCCAGCACCTTGTGCTTAACGAATTCATTGTCGTAGCGCAGACCCTCGCTGTTCAGCACACGCGTCTCGTCCAGCACGATCGCGTTTTGCAAGCTGCCGCCCAGCGCAAGACCGGCGGAGCGCATGGCCTCGACGTCCTGCATGAAGCCGAACGTCCGTGCACGCGCCACTTCCTTCACATACGAAGTGCCGGCGAAATCGACGATGACCTGGCGATTTTCGGAGCCGAAGACCGGATGGGGAAAGTCGATCGTGAAGTCGAGCCGGTATCCATCGAACGGCTCGAAACGCGCCCACTTGTCATCGTCGCGCACTTCAACCGGCGCTTTGATGCGCAAGTAACGCTTGAGCGCCGCCTGCTCGACGATACCGGCCGACTGCAACAGGAAGACGAATGGCCCCGCGCTGCCATCCATGATCGGGATTTCGGGACCGGCAACATCGACGTGCAAGTTATCGATTCCGAGCCCCGCGAGCGCCGACATCAGATGCTCGACGGTCGAGATCGATGCGCCGTCTTTCTTGAGCGTCGACGACAGCCGCGTGTCGCCAACGCTCTCTGCGCGCGCAGGGATCGACACCGTCTGCGGCAAATCGACGCGGTGAAAAACAATACCGGAATCCGGCGCGGCAGGACGCAAATGCAGATCGACTCGCGCGCCCGTATGCAGACCGACGCCGGTCATTTTGATTGCATTTTTCAGCGTGCGCTGGTTCAGCATGGTTGTCGTCGCGCCGGTAGAGACCCGCGGCGCTGCCCGATTCGTTCGTCGCGTCAAGGGGTTAGGCATATTTTAGCACGCACCGCAGCGGCGCCTCGACCTCATTGGACTTGCAGGTGGAATCACTGAGCAACAGTCGGTCTCGTGTGCCGTCTCGCATTGGCCGTCGATCCCCGCCCCGCGGGGTCCCTCGCCGGCTGCTCGCGTCACGGCCGCAAGCGTGGGGGACCTTCACTAGTCCGCCTGCTTGCGTAGGAACGCAGGGATTTCCGACGCGTCGAACGCGGCCAATCCCGGGCTCGCCGATGGTGCGCGGCCGCGACGCACAACGGCCGGTTGGTCCAGCTTTTCGTAATCGACGGAATCGTTCATCGTAAGTCCGAGATTATCGGTTCCCGTGCGCTCGACGATCGTCGGCACGACTTCGATTTTCGGAGGGCGCTTTACGACCGTCGCCGCACCGCCGAGTCCGGTAGCGATCATCGTGACGCGCAGTCGATCCTCCATTTCGTCGTCGATCACCGTTCCGATGATCACCATGGCGTCCTCGGCCGTGAACTCTTTGATCGTGTTCATCACGTCGTGGTACTCCTTCATCTTGAGTCCCGACGATGCGGTGATATTGACGAGCACGCCGCGCGCGCCGGCGAGATTTACGTCCTCGAGCAGTGGACTTTTTACCGCCTGCTGCGCCGCGTTGCGGGAACGATCGGCGCCCGACGCAGTCGCCGAACCCATCATCGCCATGCCGATCTCGCCCATGACCGTACGGACGTCGGCGAAATCGACATTGACGAGCCCGGGATTGTTGATGACTTCGGCGATGCCGGACACCGCGCCGTGCAGAACATCGTTCGCGGCGGCGTACGCTTCCAATACCGACACGTCCTCGCCCAGCACATCCATCAATTTTTCGTTCGGAATGATGATGAGCGAGTCGACTTTCTTCGTCAGCTCTTCGATGCCTGCGCTCGCGACTCGTTGCCGCTTGCCTTCGAACTTGAACGGCCGCGTGACGACGGCGACAGTGAGAATGCCGAGACTCTTCGCAATGTCGGCGATCACCGGGGCAGCGCCGGTTCCCGTGCCGCCGCCCATTCCTGCGGTGATGAACAGCATGTCGGCACCCTCGATCGTTTCCGCGACGCGGTCGCGATCTTCCATTGCCGCGTCGCGCCCGATCTCGGGTCGTGCACCTGCGCCGAGACCACGCGTCAGCGTCGCGCCCAATTGCAGTTGCGTCCGCGCTGTCGAGCGCTTCAATGCCTGTGCGTCGGTATTGGCGCAGATAAAATCGACGCCGGTCAATCCTCTTTCGATCATGTGCTCAACTGCGTTGCCGCCGCAGCCGCCGACGCCGATGACCTTGATGACGGCTCCGTCTTCCATTGCTTGATCGATGATCTCGAACATGATGGCTCCTGTCTCCTGTCTGAGTTACTGCAAATGAAACGCTGACTCGCTGTGGTCGATTTTGCGTTGCTCTCTAAAAATTTGCTTTGAACCATTGCTTCATTCGTTCGGCGACGCCGCCGATGCCGGCCACTTGTGCGCGCGCCGCCAACGAGCGCAGATACTGTTCGCGTCCTTCGAGCAGAAGTCCGACGGCGGTCGCATAGCGCGGGCTTTTGACGACGTCGGCGAGGCCGCCCATGTAGACAGGAACGCCTACGCGTACCGGCAAATGGAAAACCTCTTCACCGAGCTCGGTCATGCCCTGCAGCAGCGCAGAGCCGCCCGTCAGGACGATTCCGGACGACAACAACTCCTCGAAGCCGCTGCGTCGTAGCTCCGCGAGCACGAGCGTGTAGAGCTCCTCGATTCGCGGCTCGATCACTTCGGCAAGCATCGGCCGCGACAACTTGCGAGGACCGCGCTCGCCGACGCCGGGGACCTCGATGATGTCGTTGGGATCGGCAAGCTGCCGCAATGCGCAGCCGTGCCGAATCTTCAACTCTTCGGCTTCCTTGGTCGGCGTACGCAGCGTCATCGCGATGTCGTTCGTGACTTGATCGCCGGCGATCGGAATGACGGCCGTATGACGAATCGCGCCGCCGGCGAATACCGCGATGTCGGTCGTTCCGCCGCCGATGTCCATCAGGCATACGCCGAGATCTTTTTCGTCGTCGTTCAGAACTGCCTTCGCGGAGGCGAGCGGTTGCAGCATCACGTCGCAGACTTCGAGGCCGCAGCGGCGCACGCACTTGGTGAGGTTTTCGACCGCGGATACAGCGCCGGTCACGATGTGGACCTTCACCTCGAGGCGAACGCCGCTCATGCCAAGGGGGTCGTGCACGTCCTCCTGGCCATCGATGATGAATTCCTGCGGCAGAATGTGGAGCACTTGCTGATCGTTGGGAATTGCGACGGCCTTCGCCGTTTCGACGACGCGTTCGACGTCGGCTTGGCTCACTTCCTTTTCTTTGATCGCGACCATTCCGCTCGAATTCAGGCTGCGGATATGGCTGCCCGCGATTCCCGTGTAGACCTCGCTGATTCGGCAATCGGCCATCAACTCGGCTTCCTCGATCACGCGCTGAATCGACGCCATCGTTGCCTCGATGTTGACGACGACGCCTTTCTTGAGGCCGCGTGACGGTTGCGTGCCCATGCCGATCACGTTGAGCGCACCATCAGGCGCGATCTCGGCGACGATCGCGGCAATCTTCGACGTGCCGATGTCGAGCCCGACGATCAGGTTCTTTTCCTTCACCATCCGACCACCACCGTCTCTAGGCATTTTTCCCTGTGCCTCCGGCTCACGATTTCCTCACCGGCCTTTCGCGAAAGCCCGGTACGCGCACGGCGAATCCATTGCGATAACGCAGATCGACTTGCTCGATGTGACGTCCGGCACGGGCGAGCGCACCGATCGTGCGATCGTGCGCAGCGACGAAACGGGCGAGTCGGCCAGCGGGGTCGTCGCGGCCGAGCTCGATCGTTAACGATCCCCGCGAATCCATGGCCCCAATTTCCCAGCCGCCCCTGGGCGACAGTGCCAGCGTGCGCACCATCAACCCGAGCGGTGCGAGCATCGCGGACCATTCGCGATAACGCGCCGTTACGGTCGCCGACTGTCCATCCGGTCCGGTGAACTGCGGCAAATCGCTATCCCATTCGGCGTTGAAAATTTCGCCGCGCGCGTCGACGAGCGCCGTATCGTTCCAGCGCGCGAACGGTTCGTGTTCGACGACGTCGATCTCGAGGCGCCGCGGCCACTGCCGCCGTAATGCCACGCTCCGCACCCAGGGGACTTGCGTCAGCGCGTGACCGGCGCGATCGAGGTTCAACGTGAAAAAAGTCCCGGCGAGCTCTTCGCGCACTACCGATTCAAGATGCCCGCCACTCGCGTGGACGAGCGGCGCCGTGACCACGACTTCGCGGAAAGCGAATGCCGGTTGGCGAACGAACCAAGTGAGCAGTGCCCATACAAGCGAAACCGCCGTGACGGCAAAGAGCGCGAGCGAAACGCCGTTCAACTGACGCGTGTCATCCCACATGCGCGCCTCGCAGGATTTCGACGCACAGATCGGCAAACGCAATGCCGGCCTGCCGCGCAGCCATTGGAACGAGGCTGTGCCCGGTCATGCCGGGCGATGTATTCACTTCGAGAAATGAATAGCTGCCATCGCTTTTCAAGATGAGATCGAGCCGTCCCCAACCGCTGCAGCCGACGATATCGAACGCGCGTAGCGACAACGTACTGATCTCCTGTTCCTTCGCCGCCGGAATTCCCGACGGACAGAAATACTTCGTTTCATCGGAGAAATATTTGTTGTGGTAGTCGTAATTGCCCTGCGGCGCCTCGATGCGGATCAGCGGCAGCACGCGTCGGTCCAGAACGGATGCGGTGAGCTCCATGCCGGTGACGTACTCCTCGACCAGCACGAGATCGTCGTGGCGCGCGGCCAATTCGTATGCGGCGGCAAGCTCGTCGTTATCGACGCTTGTGATTTTTGTGATGCCGATCGTCGATCCTTCGCGTGCCGGCTTGACGATCAGCGGCAGGCCGAGCTCGGCGACGATTTGCATCCAATCCGCGTTCGCGTCGACGACGCGATAGCCCGGCGTCGGAATGCCGCATGCGAGCCACACGAGCTTCGTGCGCCACTTGTCCATCGCAAGCGCGGAGGCCATGACCCCGCTGCCGGTATACGCGATACCGAGCGTCTGCAATGCGCCTTGCACGGTGCCGTCTTCGCCGAAGCGGCCGTGCAGTGCGATGAAAACCCGATCAAAACCATCGCGCTTCAACTCGAAAAGATCGCGCACGGCGGGATCGAATGGATGTGCGTCGACGCCCTTTTCACGCAATGCGCCGAGCACGGCGTTGCCCGAGAGGAACGAAATCTCGCGCTCCGATGATGGCCCGCCCATCAATACGGCGACCTTGCCGAAGTCGTTTGCGGTCATCCCTCGGCCTCCTTGCACCTGCCCGGCATGTGGACATCTGAGCGTCGGCCTCCGCGCACTCGCGCGCCGACGGCCCTTCGGGTCTTCGCTTCGCGCGGCGCGCTCATGCGCGCTCCCCGATGATCCGCACTTCGGGTTCGAGATCGACGCCGGTTTTTTTGCGCACCATGTTGCGCACGTGAACGATCAGTGCCTCGATGTCCGCAGCGCTCGCCGTCCCCGCCGGATTGACAATGAAGTTCGCGTGAACTTCCGATACATACGCACCGCCGATCGCGTGCCCTTTGAGTCCACAGGATTCAATGAGACGCGCGGCATGATCGCCGTCGGGATTGCGAAAAACGCTGCCGGCGTTCGGCACGCCGAGCGGCTGCGTCGCGATTCGACGCGCGAGGAGCTCCTTGATTCGCGCACGCGCAGAGACGATGTTCCCCGGCGGAAAGCGGAACCACGCGGCGGTAAAAATGCCATCGGCGGCACTCCCGTCGAGCCGCATCACCGAGCGATAACCGATCGCGTAGTCGGCCGGCGTTCGCACGACAAACCGCCCGTCGCGCTGCAAGACCTCGACGCGTACGACATAGCGCCACGTTTCTCCGCCGTAGCAACCGGCATTCATCGCAAGCGCGCCGCCGACGGTACCTGGAACGCCTGCGAGAAACTCCGCTTCGGCGCAAGCGTGGAGCGCTGCAAAACGGGCGAGCTTCGGACACGCGACGCCGGCGTCGACGTAAATCAATCCGTCGGCAACCGCGAGCGCCGCGCCGGGATCGTGCAAGATGACGACGGTGCCGCGCACGCCACCGTCGCGAACAAGGGTGTTGCTGCCGAGGCCGAGCGGCGTCAACGGTTCCGCGGCAGGAAGCTGGCGCAGGAACACAGCTAGATCGTCTCGATCGGCGGGCACGTATACCGTATCGCCGCGACCGCCGGCGCGCCAACTCGTGTACTTGGCGAGCGACTTCTGTTGCGCAAGCGTGCCGCGCAGACCGCTAAATTGGACCCCCACGCTTGCTGCTATCGCAGCTGCGCTGCCCCCACAGGGGGAACAATTCGCGCCTTGGGACGGCCCTGCGGCGCTCATGGAAGTGGCTCGCGCATCATCATGCCGTCAGTTGTCCGGGTACGTGGCCGATCGATCCGGCGCCCATCGTGAGCACGACGTCGCCATCGCGTGCGAGCGCCCGAATCGCCGGCGCCATCTCATCGACGTTCTCAACGAATACCGGCTCGACGCGTCCGACGACACGAATGGCGCGCGCGAGCGCGCGACCATCCGCTGCAACGAGCGGTGTCTCGCCGGCGGGATAGACATCGGCGAGGACCAGCGCGTCGACCGTCGAGAGTACGCGGACAAAATCCTCGAACAAATCGCGGGTTCGCGTATAACGATGCGGCTGGAACGCGAGGACCACGCGACGCCCGGGAAAGCTCTCGCGTGCCGCTGCCAGTGTCGCCGCCATCTCGACGGGGTGATGACCGTAGTCGTCGATCAATGTGAACGCACCGCCGCTCTCGAGCTTTACGTCACCGTAGCGTTGAAAACGCCGATCGACGCCCTTGAATTCGCTCAACGCCTTTGCGATCGCAGCGTCGGCCACGCCGACTTCACGTCCGATCGCAATCGCCGCAAGCGCGTTTTGAACGTTGTGAACGCCGGCCGCTGCGAGCTCGACGCGCAAATCAGGCACGCGCGCCGATGTTGCGGTAAAGCGCATCTGTCCATTTGCGTTGATGAGGTCAACAGCGCGAAGCCCCGCGTCATCGGCAAGGCCATATGTCACGACCGGCTTTGCGATTTCGGCGAGCATTGCGCGCACGTTGGAGTCATCGACGCACAGCACCGCCACGCCATAAAACGGCAACCGTTGGACGAAGTCGACGAAAGCGCGCGTGAGCTTGCTGAAGTCGTGGCCGTAGGTCTCCATGTGATCGGCGTCGATGTTCGTCACCACGGCAATGACCGGCGTCAGGTACAGGAACGACGCGTCGGACTCATCGGCTTCCGCCACCAGAAAATCGCCAGTCCCGAGTCGCGCGCTTGCGCCGGCCGACAAAAGCCTTCCGCCGATCACGAACGTCGGGTCGAGTCCGCCTTCAGCGAGCACCGATGCAATCAAGCTTGTCGTCGTCGTTTTGCCGTGAGTGCCGGCGATGGCGATGCCTTGCTTCAACCGCATCAGCTCAGCGAGCATCAGCGCACGCGGCACGACGGGAATCGCGCGTTCGCGTGCCGCTTGCACTTCCGGATTGTTCGGTGCGACAGCCGTGGATACGACGACAGCGTCGGCGCCCGTAACGTGACGCGCGTCGTGACCGATCGCAATCGTTATGCCGAGATCGGCGAGCCGACGCGTGACAGCGCTCGCCGCGAGATCGGAGCCCGAGACGCGGAAGCCCTGCGTCGCGAGCACTTCCGCGATTCCGCTCATACCCGCTCCGCCGATACCGACAAAGTGCACGCGTTTGACCTTGTGTTTCACGAACGACCACCCAGCTCGACGCAAACGTCCACGACGCGATCGGCCGCGTCCGGCCGACCGACATTGCGCGCCGCATTCGCCATCGCCAGCGCGTGCGGTCGCGTCGTTTGCTCGAGCAGCGTCGCGAGACGCTCCGGCGTCAACGCGTCCTGCGCGATTCGATACGCGGCGCCTGCCGCGGCGAGGAAATCCGCGTTCGCGGTTTGTTCATCGGCGATCGCACCGGGAAGCGGGACGACGATCGCGCCGAGTCCAACGGCCGCAAGCTCCGCCACAGTGATGGCGCCGCCTCGGCAAACGACGAGGTCGGCCCATGCGTAACGCGCGGCCATGTCGTCGATGAACGCAACGCATTCGGCATCGACGTTCGCGTTGCGATACGCATCGCGGAGCTGCTCGAGATGCTTGGCGCCTGATTGGTGGACGACTTGCGGTCGTGCTGCTGGACTGATGCGCGCCAACGCAGCGGGAACTCGCGCATTCAGCGCTTGTGCGCCCAGACTTCCGCCGACAATGAGAAGCCGCAATGGTCCCGTGCGACCGGCGAAGCGTTCGGCGGGCGGTGGCAACTGCGCAATCGAGTCGCGCAACGGATTGCCGACCCATGTCGATTTTTTTTCGTGGCGGCCGGCAAGCGCGTTGGGGAAACCGAGAAGGATTCGATCGGCACCGTAGGCGAGAATGCGATTCGCCAAGCCGGCGACGGCATTGGCGTCATGCAGCACCAACGGCCGGCCGGTCGCAACACCCATGAGTGCGCCAGGAAATGATGCGAAGCCGCCGAAGCCCAACACGACCGACGGCTGTCTGCGCCGCATGATCGACAGACTATCGATGCAAGCGGCGAGTAGCGCGTACGGGCCAAGCAACAACGTCCGTAATCCTTTTCCGCGCACGCCGCGAAACGACACGCCCTCGAACTCGACGCCATGCTGCGGAACGAGCTTGGCCTCGAGACCGTCACGCGTCCCGAGCCAGAACACGGACAAGCCGCGTGCGACGAGCTTTGCTGCGACAGCAAGTCCCGGAAAGATGTGACCACCGGTACCACCCGTCGTGATCATTACCGTAGCGCTCATCGATGGACCCCCACGCTTGTGGGCGTGACGCGAGCAGCCGGCGAGGGGCCCCGCGCAGCGGGGATCGACGGCCAATGCGAGTCGGCACACGAGACCGATTCTTGCGGCAGCGATTCACGTCGCAGGCTCAAAGAGGCCGAGGTCGCCGCGGCACTCATGCCGCAAATCCTCTCAGCAATCGCCGGTTCTCGTAGTCGATGCGCAGAACGATCGCGAGCGCAATGCAGTTGGCCACGATGCCGCTGCCGCCGAACGACAGAAAAGGCAACGTCAATCCTTTCGTCGGCAGCACACCCATGTTGACGCCCATGTTGATGAACGTCTGCACGCCGATCCAAACGCCGATGCCCCATGCGGCGAGCGCTGCGAATGGACGCTCGAGGCGCGCGGCTTGCCGCCCGATTGCATACGCGCGATACAAGATCCAAACAAACAGCGCGATCACGAGCGCGACGCCGACAAAGCCCAACTCTTCGGCAATGACGGCAAGCAGAAAATCGGTATGCGCCTCCGGAAGGTAAAGGAGCTTTTCGACACTCGAGCCGAGTCCGACGCCGAACCATTCGCCGCGGCCGAACGCAATCAGCGAATGCGACAGTTGATAGCCCTTGTGGAGCGGATCGGCCCACGGATCGAGAAAGCCCGACAAGCGCTGCAGGCGGTAAGGCGCGGCGATCATGATTGCGGAAAGCGCAACGGGTAAGAGCATCGCCAGACCGAGAAACAAGCGCCAGTCGAGTCCGCCGAGGAACAGAATGCCAAACGCGATCGACACGATGACGACGAACGCTCCGAAATCGGGCTCTTGCACGAGCAGCGAGCCGGTGATCGCCATGACAGCGAGGAGCGGCGCGAATCCGCGGAGCAGCGTTTGCTTCAACGGTTGCTCGGCGTGGATCAACGCGGCCTTGCGCACAGCGTAGCTGGCGGCGTACAAGACGACGGCGAGCTTCACGAATTCGGACGGTTGCACGTTGACGATAAAAAGCGGCAGCCAGCGGCGCGCGCCATTGACGGACTTGCCGATGCCGGGAATCAGCACAGCGACGAGCAGCGCCAAACCGAGAACAAACGCCCATGGCGCGATGCGCTGCCATCCCTTCACCGGCACCTGGAATGCGACGAGCGCAGCGACGAGTCCTGCGCCGACGAACACCGCGTGGCGCACGAGGAAGTACCATGGGCGATAGCCGGTATGCGCGCTCGCTTCCGCCATCGCAATCGACGCCGAATACACCATCACAAGACCGATTGCGAGCAGCAACAGTCCCGCCCAGGCAAGTGTGCTGTCATAGATCAACAGCGAGCTGCGCTCGCGATTACTCTGCGCCGTGGGACGGAGCGTCGCCGTCAGTGCGAGCCGCTTACGCATCGGCGGACACCGTTACTGCGCTGCGCACCAGATGCGCGAAGCGCTCGCCGCGCTCGGCGTAGTCGCGAAACTGATCGAGGCTTGCGCACGCCGGTGAAAGCAAAACCACGTCGCCGTCGCGCGCGATCGCCAGCGCGCGATCGACCGCCGCATCCAACGTTCCAGTTGCTTCGACGCGCGCCGACGTGCCGGCCAAGCCTCGCGCAATCAATTCCGCGTCACGGCCGATCAGTAAGACCGATCGACACGCTCGATCGACAGCGGGCTTGAGCGCAAAAAAGCTCTGTCCCTTGCCGTCGCCGCCGGCGATCAGAATGACGGGACGCCGAATGCCGTCGAGCGCAGCCTGCGTTGCGGCAACGGTCGTTCCCTTCGAATCGTCGATGAACAACACGCCGCGCGCTTCGCCGACCGGTTCCATCCGATGCGGCAGTCCGCGAAAACGCGCGAGCGCTTCGTGCACCGGCCTTTGCAGCTTCGCGATCGACGATACGAGCGCTAGTGCGCCCAACGCATTGCGTGCGTTGTGTCGACCGACGAGCGACAGCGCAGATGCAGGCAACAGCAGCTCGCCGCCACGCGCGAGCCACAGCGCGCCGTCGTGCTCGACTAAGCCCCATTCCTCTTCGGACAGCGGAACGCTTTCGCCGAATGTCTGCACCGTACGCCCGGGCAATCGCATCAGACGGACGATCGCGTCGTCGCGATTCAGGATTTGCACCGATGCGCGCGAAAAAATCCGCGCTTTGGCGGCGGCGTAATCGGCAAGACCGGCATAGCGGTCCATGTGGTTCGCCGTGACGTTCAGCACGGTGGCCGCCACCGGTTTCAAACTCGATGTCGTCTCGAGTTGATAGCTCGACAATTCGAGAACGAAGACGTCGGGCCAACGTTCGCCTTTTTCGTAGTTGACAAGAACATCGAGCACCGGCTCGCCGATATTGCCCGCCACGGCAGTACGAAGCGCCGCCGCGCGCGCAAGCGTTCCGGTGAGCGCCGTGACGGTCGTCTTGCCATTCGTGCCGGTGATCGCGAGAACTTTCTGCGCTGCCGGCAACGCGCGTGCAAACAACTCGACATCGCCGACGAGCTCGGCGCCCGCATCGACCGCCTCGCGGATCGCAGGCTGATCTTTCGAGAGACCGGGGCTGATCGCGATCAAGTCCGCGCCCGCAAATGTCGACGAAGAGAAGGGACCGGCTTCGATCGCGACATCGGGCAATTCACGCGCGACCTCCGCGGCGTTCGGTGGCAAAACGCGCGTGTCGGCTACGCGGACCTTTGCGCCATGACGCGTGAGGTAGCGAGCGAGCGACAGGCCGGTCTTGCCGAGACCGAGCACGACTGCGTTGCGGTCTTGATACGTCGTCATCGTAGTTTCAGTGTCGAGAGGCCAAACAGCACGAGCAGCATCGTGATAATCCAGAATCGAACGACGACCTGGTTCTCTTTCCAACCTTTGAGCTCATAGTGATGATGGAGCGGCGCCATCCGAAAGACCCGCCGCCCCGTTGCCTTGAACGAAGCGACCTGGATCATCACCGACAGCGTTTCGACGACGAACACGCCGCCCATGATGAACAACACAATTTCCTGTCGCACGACGATGGCAATGGTTCCAAGCGCCGCGCCGAGCGCCAGCGCGCCCACGTCACCCATGAAGACATCCGCGGGATACGCGTTGAACCATAGAAAGCCAAGGCCTGCGCCCGCGATCGCGCCGCAGATCACTGCGAGCTCGCCGGCGCCGGGAATGTACGGGAAGCCGAGGTAGCGCGCGAAGATCGCGTTGCCCATGACGTACGCGAAAATCCCGAGCGCGCCGCCGATCATTACCGTCGGCATGATGGCGAGACCGTCGAGGCCATCGGTCAGGTTGACCGCATTGCTTGTTCCGACGATGACGAAGAACGAGAGCGCGATGAATCCCCAGACGCCCAACGGATACGACACCGTCTTGAAGAAAGGAACGATCAAGTCCGCGCGTGCGGGCAATGCGTTGGCGCCGCCTTGTATCCAGCTGAAGAACATCTGAATGAAGCGGGCGTTGTCGGGCGCGGATACCGAGAACGCCATGTAAACGGCAGCGGCCAATGCAATCGCCGATTGCCAACCGAGCTTCGCTCGCGCCGAAAGGCCCTTCGGGTTCTTGTAGACGACTTTCCTCCAGTCATCGACCCATCCGACTGTGCCGAACCCGAGCGTCACGAGCAGCACGACCCATACGAATCGATTGTCGAGATCGCCCCACAGCACCGTCGTGATCGCGATCGATACGAGAATCAGCGCGCCGCCCATCGTCGGCGTGCCGGCTTTGACGAGATGCGTCTGCGGACCGTCATCGCGCACCGATTGGCCGATCTTCATCCTTGTCAACCACGCGATCATTCGCGGACCGATGACGAACGAGATCAGCAGCGCCGTCATCGTCGCGAGCACTGCGCGCAGCGTGATATAGCTGAACACGTTGAACGAGCGCACATTCTTCGCGAGGAGCTCAGTCAGATAGAGGAGCATCAATGCGCTCCTGCTGCGGCATCGCCGGTGAGCGCAGCGACGATGCGTTCCATGCGCATGAACCGCGATCCTTTGACGAGAACCGTATCGCCAGCGGCTGCTTCGCTAAGGAGGCGCGACAGCAGCGCGTCGAAGCCCGCGAAATGCGCGCCTTGCTCGCCAAAACTGTCAACGGTGGCAGCGGTGAGCTCGCCAACGGCCAGCAGATGCTGGATTCCGGCCTTGCGTGCGTATTCACCGATCTCACGGTGAAACGCGAGCCCCAACGCGCCCACTTCGCCCATATCGCCCAGCACGAGCCAGCGATTTCCACCGGCTCTTGCGAGGACGTCGATTGCGGCCCGGACCGAATCGGGATTGGCGTTGTAGCTGTCGTCGATCACGCGCAAGCCCCGTGCGTTTTCTCGTATCGACAACCGCCCGTCGAGTGCGCGAAATCCGGTGAGTCCCCGGACGATTGCAGTCAGCGGAACTTGCACGGCGACCGCCGCGGCGATCGCCGCAAGTGCGTTCGAAACCATGTGCGCGCCAGGAATTGCGAGGATGAGCGCCGCATCGCCCACCGGCGTCTTAAGTTCGAGACGACTCCCTTGGTTCTCGAACGACACACGCGCCGTCACGTTGGCACGACGCGCGAGACCGAATTCCGAGATCGCGGCCTTCACTCGCGTCGCGGCGGCATGCAGCACATCGGCGTATTCATCATCGGCATTGATCACCGCGGTGCCGCTCGGCGGAAGCGCCGCTATCGCATCGGCGTGCTCCGCCGCGACGTCGGCCACCGTGCGCATGAATTCCTGATGCTCGCGCTGAGCGTTGGTGACGACGACCACCGTCGGACGCGCGATGGCGGCGAGCTCCGCGGTCTCGCCGCGATGATTCATTCCGATCTCGACGACAGCGAGCGTGTGCGACTCGCGCAGACGGAGCAACGTCAATGGCAACCCGATCGCGTTGTTCAAGTTGCCCGTCGTTGCGAGCACGTGCTCTTTGCCGACGGCCTCGCGGAAGATCGCGGCGATCATCTCCTTCGTCGTCGTCTTGCCATTGCTGCCGCAAACGGTGACAACGGGCAAATCAAAGCGGCTGCGCCAATGCTGCGCAAGAACGCCGAGCGCTTTCAGCGTGTCCGCAACGGCGATCAGATTTCCGGAGAGCTCCGCTGTCCGATCTTCGGCGACAATCGCCGCAGCAGCGCCCGCTGCGAGTGCCTGCGGGACGAAGTCATGGCCGTCGAAGCGTTCGCCCTTTAGCGCAACGAAGAGATCGTCATGGGCGATCGCGCGGCTGTCGGTCGTTACGCGCATGAACGTGGCCGGACTCCCGACCAAGCGCCCATTGACGGCATGTGCGGCCGCAACCGTATCCATCATGGCGCGCTCCATGCTGCGAGCGCACTCGCGGCGTACTTGGCGTCGGCAAACGGCATCCGCACGCCATTGAGTTCCTGATACGTCTCGTGTCCTTTGCCGGCGATCAGAACGACATCGGCGGATCGAGCGGCCGCGATCGCGCTTTGAATCGCCGCCGCGCGGTCGAGCTCGACGCGGTAGCGCCGTGCATTCGTCTGGCGGATCCCATGGACGATGGCGCTCGCGATTTCCGCGGGATCTTCGGTCCGCGGATTGTCGGTCGTTACGACGATCCGATCTGCGAGCGTCGCCGCGATCTGTCCCATTTGCGCGCGTTTGCCTTTGTCGCGATCGCCGCCGCAGCCGAACACGCAGACGAGCTCGCCCGTCGATGCGACAGCGGGACGCAGTGCCAACAGCGCTTTCTCGAGTGCATCCGGTGTATGCGCATAGTCGACGACGACAAGCGGCTGGCTGTCGCCGCCAAAACGCTGCATGCGACCGGGCGGTGGCGTCAGCGCCGATAGCGTGGCGAGCGCCGCGTCGAATGCGATGCCGCTATCCAGCAGCACAGCCAGGACGCCAAGCAGATTCTGCGCGTTGAATTCGCCGACAACCCGCGTTTCCACCGCGCCGCGTCCCCATGGCGTCGCGACGGAGAGCGCGATGCCGCCGCCGCCCATTGCGATTCCGGTGCCGGCGACGTCGGCGTTGGAAAAGCCATATGAAACGACATGCTGTCGCCTGCTTCGCGCAGCATCGATCAAACCCTGTCCAAATGGATCGTCGGCGTTGATCACCGCGCTGCGAAGGCCGGGCCACGCGAAGAGACGCGCCTTCGCTTGCCCGTAGGCAACCATCGTCCCGTGGTAGTCCAGATGGTCCCGAGAGAGATTGGTGAATAGCGCGGTATCGAACGCCACGCCGTTTACACGTCCCTGATCGAGTCCGTGCGACGATACTTCCATCGCGACCAACGCGACGCCGGCATCACGAAATTGCGCGAGCGTCTCATGGACGGCGCAAACGTCCGGCGTCGTTGTGAGCGATGGCGTGAGCGCTCCGACCTCGCCGATTCCAAGCGTTCCAACGAGCGCGGAGCGGCGTCCGCACGCCTCGGCCGCCTGTGCGATCCAGTGCGTGCACGATGTTTTTCCGTTCGTGCCGGTGACACCGACGATCGACAGCGCACGCGACGGCTTGCCGTAAATCGCGTCGGCAATCGAACCTAGCTTCTCTCGCAGCCCCTCGATCGGCACTTGCGGCACGTTCCAGCGTGCCTGCCAGGCGAATCGCGCCGTTTCCCAAAGCACGACGCCGGCGCCGCGCAGCACGGCGTCTTCGATGAATGCGCGACCGTCTTGTCGAGTACCCGGGTACGCGGCGAACGCAACACCAGGCTCGACGTAGCGACTGTCACTCGTGATCCGATTCGGCATCACCGGAAGGTCGGCGAGCAGCGGCGTGGGATCGAACGCGACGGGTTCGGGAGTGCGCAGCATTACGTTTCTTCGCGTATTTCGGCGCCCGGCGGCGGCAGGATCAGATTGTCGGTGGGCGCATCGGTGGGCGCGCCTAAGAGTCGAAGCGCGGCTCCCATGACGTCGGAGAACACCGGACCTGCAACGTCGCCGCCGTAGTAACTTCCGCCCGACGGCTCGTCGAGCATGACGGCAACGATGAGACGAGGATCGGATGCCGGCGCAAAGCCGACAAACGACGCGACGTATTTGGCCGTGTACGAATGGCCTTCGAGCTTTCGCGCGGTCCCCGTCTTGCCGGCGACGCGATACCCGGCGACTTGCGCCTTGGGCGCGGTGCCGCCGGGCTGCGTCGCGAGCTCGAGCATATGCCGTACGGCGCGCGCGGTCCGCGCGCTGACGACAGGACGGCCGGCGACCGGAGAATCGGTTTTGAACAACGTGACCGGCTTCAATTCCCCATCGCTCGCGAAAGCCGTATACGCGCGCGCAAGCTGGACCAGATTGACCGACAAGCCGTGGCCATAGGACATCGTCGCCTGCTCGATCGGTCGCCATGTTTTTGCCGGACGCAGCCGGCCGGCGACTTCCCCTGGAAAGCCCGTGCGGGGCGGCGTGCCGAAGCCGGCTTCGGACAGCATCTTCCATAGCGTTTCTGCGGGCAATGACAGCGCGATCTTCGCCGCGCCGACGTTCGACGACTTCTGGATCACCTGCTCGACGGTCAGCGGTCCGGCGGGATGCGCATCGTGAATCGTTGCGCCGCCGATCGACAGCGTGCCACCCTCGGTGTGAATCACGGAATCGGGACGCACCTTCCCCGCGTCCATCGCCGCGGCGATCGTGAACGGCTTCATTGTCGAGCCCGGCTCGAACACGTCGGTCAGGGCGCGGTTGCGCATCCGCTCGCGTGCCGTCTTGTTGCGCGCGTTCGGGTTGTACGTGGGCAAGTTGGCGAGCGCGAGAATTTCGCCGCTCCGCGCGTCGATGATGACGAGCCCGCCGGCTTTTGCCTTGTGCCGCTCGACGGCAGCCTTGAGCTCGCGATAAGCCACATATTGCAATCGCGAGTCGATCGACAGCGCGAGATTGCGACCCGCTTGAGGCGCGCGCACCGATGCGATGTCCTCGACGACGTCGCCGCGCCGATTGATGATCACGCGCCGGCTGCCAGTCTTGCCGCCCAGCCATTCCTGCTGCGCGAGCTCGATGCCCTCCTGACCGCGGTCTTGATCGCCGGTGAAGCCGATGATTTGCGCCGTCACTTCGCCGCCAGGGTAATAGCGACGATATTCGGTCTGCTCGTTCAGTCCCTTGATCTTGAGCGCCATCGCGCGCGCCGCGGTCTCCGGTGCGATCTGGCGCGCGAGCACGGTGAAGTCCTCGCCCGCGGAGACGATGCGTGCGGACAAACGCTGCGGGGTCGTTTCGAGCACGCGCGCCAATGCAGCGAGCTCGGCGGGCGTTGCCTCGAACTGGCCGGGAAACGTCCACAGCGATTTCACCGGCGTCGATATCGCGAGTGCTTCGCCAAATCGATCGACGATCTGACCGCGGTGCGCCGGCAATTCGATCTCGCGTGAAAATCGTGCGGCGCCACGTTCCTGCAAAAAGCCATTGTCGACCCATTGCAGATAGAACGTGCGACCGATCAGAATGGCGAACAGCAATGCGAGCACGCCGAAAAGCGCAGCGGCGCGCGCACGCGGCAGCGCCGGCAGTGGCGCAACACGGCCCCCTGTGCCTACGCCGATCCTTGCCGCGCTCACGGCGCACCTCCGCCCTGGCCGATATCGACAATCTCAATGCGCGCAGACGCCGGAAGCTGCATCCGGCCCTTCTCGCGCGCGATTTTCTCGATGCGAGCGGGCATTCCCCACGTCGACTGCTCGAGCTGAAGCTGACCGTATTCGGTTTCGTACTGTCGCGCCTGCGCCTCGCCGCGCTCGAGCTCGACGAACAACCGCCGTGCCTCGTGCCGTGAAGTGACGAGCGAAAGCGCACAAGCGACGAGCGCAGCGACGAGCATGAGATTGACGCGCATCATTGTTCTACCCCCACGCTTGCGGCTAACGCCGCTGCGCTGCCTCCAGAGGGGGCGTGGTTCGCGCCGAGGGATAGTGACGCGAGCAGCCGTCGAGGGGCCCCGCGGCGCGGGGATCGACGGCCAGTGCGAGTCGTCACGCGAGGCCGACTCTCGCCGCAACGATTCCCGTAATGAGTCCAAGGAGGCCGAGGCCCGGCGGCGCTCACGCGACCGCCCTCCAGCCGTGCGGCCAATCGCCGGGCAGCGGCGCATCCGAACGTTCGGCGACCCGCAAAACAGCGCTGCGGGAACGCGGGTTACGCCGGATTTCATCGTGCGAAGGTTTTTGCGCGCGCCCGATCTTGCGCAGCGGCGCTTCGGGCAACGCCGACGATCGAAGCGCCAATCGCGCAGTACGCGGGTCACCGCCAAACGGTTGCGACGCAAAAGCAATGAAGCGCTTGACGATGCGGTCTTCAAGCGAATGAAAGCTGATAACCGCAAGTCGCGCGCCGGGTGAAAGCAGCGCCGTGATTCGCGGCAGCGCCGTCGACAGCTCGGCGAGCTCACGGTTCACGACAATTCGAAGCGCCTGAAAAGTGCGCGCGGCCGGATCCTGACGCCAATCGCCGCGGGTGCGTGTGCCGACGGCGTGGCCGATGATCGCCGCAAGCCGCTTCGTCGAAACGATCGGCGCGATCTCGCGCGCCGCCACAATTGCTCTTGCAATCGCTTGCGCATACCGCTCCTCACCGTAGTCGCGGATCACCTCGGTCAGTTCTCGGATGCTTGCGCGAGCGAGAAAATCCGCTGCGGTCTCGCCGCGCGTGGAATCCATGCGCATGTCGAGCGGTCCCTCGAAACGATAGGAAAAACCGCGCGCCGGATCATCCACCTGCGGCGAAGAGACGCCGAGGTCGATGAGCACAGCGTCGATGGCATTGATTTCCAATGCGGCGAGTACTTCCGGCAGCTCGGAAAACCATGCGTGGCGAAACGTGAAACGGGCATCCGCGATTTCGCGCGCAGCGCCTGCCGCCGTCGCGTCACGGTCGATGGCGATCAATCGTCCGTATGGCCCCAACGCAGCCAGGATCGCGCGCGCGTGACCGCCGCGACCGAATGTCGCATCGATCACCACGTCGTCGTCCGATATCGAGAGTGCGGCCACGGCTTCGTCAACCAGGACAGGAATGTGTTGGCCATCCGGCATCAAAGCGAGAAGCCGTCGAGCTCAGGCGGCAACGCACCGGCCTCGAACGCAACGGCCTGCGCGGTCTGCGCTTGCCATTGCGCATGTCCCCAAAGCTCGAAGCGGTGGCCTTGACCGACGAGAACGACATGCTTGTCGAGGCTTGCGTAGCCTCGTAACGCGGGCGGAACGAGAATGCGACCTGATGCGTCGAGCTCGACATCGTCGGCGTGACCGACGAGCAGCCGTTGGAGACTGCGAATCTTGTCGTTGAACGACGAGAGCGCCATCAATCGCGACTGGATCGGCTCCCACGCGTCGACCGGATAAACGAGCAGACAGCGGCTCGGATCGGCGGTGAGCACCAGGCGCCCATTGCCGTTGGCGAGCAGCACGTCGCGGTGACGCGCGGGTACCGCCAGGCGGCCTTTGGCATCGAGCGACAAGTGCGTGACGCCGCGGAAAATCGGCCATCGGCCCGCATCGCCGTTGCCGTCCGCGCTTGTCCCGCGTTCTCCGCTACCAGTCGCCACCGGAACCTCCCTGGAGGCCTGAAGTGAGCGCTTATGCCGGCTTCCGTTTTCCCACCGTCAAAGGCGTCGGCGGATGAGCCGGGAGCACCACTTTGCCCCACTTTTTGCCACTTGCCGCCACTATACGCGGCGCAACGATTGCTGGTCAATGCATTTTCGATTGCGGAACAATGACTTAGCGTCATGATTACAACACGTCACTTTTATTAGTTAAAAGAGGCACTTAGGATAATATTTACAAGTAGACTGGCAGAATGTGCGACGGCAAATCGCTTACCCCTCGTACGATCGTTCGTCATCGCGCATTTCAAACGCTTGTAGCGCACAAATATTGGAGCTTAAGAGTGTTTTGCGCCAAAAACCCACCCTGGCGCAAAGTTATGGTCTTGGCATGAGAGTGATCGTGACTGCGCTGAAAGCCAAATCGCCAGCCATTCCAGGAGCTTCGCCCCCGACAACCGCTTTCAGGACGATGGCATAGCCCTTTGCAGAACGGCCTTGGAAGTGAGGAAGCATCGTTTCGCGCGTGACTTTGGATGATTCATGCAACAGTCCTGGCGTTGGAACCCCTTCTACGGGGTACTTCGATAAGCGAATATTCAGAGCCTGTCGTACACTGGAACGGTACTTTCTTAGCTGCCCGCGGCGGCCGTTTCCCTGGTGCCTTCTCGCGGGGACTTTCACCGGGAAGACAGATCGCCGAATCACGTGAGGAGATATCAAATGCGCTGCACCCGCCGCCTGCTCGTCGCGATAGCCATGCTTATTTCCGGTTGCGCCGTGCAAGACACGCGTTACGATTACTCCCGCCTCGCCGCCGGGCTCGGGGACTACGACGAATCGATCATCGATTGGAACTTCCCGACTTCGACCAACCTGGGTCCGTTGCTTCCGCCGGAGCGGTTTCGTCCCGTTCGCCCGGCGATCGGCGTTCCATGGGCGACCAGCGATCCGATGCCGTGGCGATTCGGCGATGGCGTGATGCCCGAAGCTCGATACGCCGGGACCGCCGAGCATGATGCGACACCCGGCTGCGCGAACAATTGCGACAGGGCGGTGGTATCGCCGGACGCACCGGCTCCTCGCGATGACGCTCGCACTCGCGAGCTTTCAATGCGTCAGTAGCGTAGTCGACGCCGGCGAGCCCGCCGGCGCAACATCGAGCGACACCGCCGCACCCGCGCCGCAGTCGCGATCAGCGGAGGCCGTGCGCTATCGCGTCGTCATCGACGCCCCATCCGAGTTCAACGACACGCTGAAAAACAGCGTCGATCTCGTCCGCTGGCAATCGTACGCGGACATGACCGAGGATTTGTTCGATCGCCTGACACGCGACGCCGTCGATCAGGCGCGCGAAGCGGTATCGACCGAGGGCTATTTCACGCCTGCGATCGATGTCGATATCGATCGGACGACAGATCCGATCACGGTCACGCTTCGGATCAAGGCAGGAATGCCGACGCACATCACTAATGTGGCGATCGAAGTCACGGGACCGGCCGTCAATGATGGCGGTGCCGGCGCTCAAGCGGTGGCCGATCTCACGCAAAAATGGGGCCTTCCAAAAGGCGCCATCTTCCGGCAGCTCGTATGGGACCGCGCAAAGGTCAGCGCCGTCGCGACGCTGGTGGCGAGTCCCTATGCGGCGGCGAAGATCGTCTCGAGTGAAGCGCGCATCGATCCTGCCACGCGCGAAGCGAGTCTCCACGTTGCAATCGACAGCGGACCTGCGTTTCGCGTCGGCCGCGTCGACATCACCGGCTTGTCACGCTATAGCGAGTCGCTCGTACGCAACTACAGCACGATCAAGCCGGGCGAACTCTATTCCGCCGCCACGCTCGATCAATACTTGCGGCGGTTGAATGGCACCGGCTACTTCGCGAGCGCGCAAGCAGCCATCGATGCGGATCCGGCGACGGCAGACGATGCGACAGTCAAGCTCGCGCTCATCGAGGCGCCGACGAAAACGTTCGAGTCCGGCATCGGTTATTCGACCGACACCGAGTTCCGCATCAACGCGCGCTATCGCAACGTCGACATCAACGGACATGCGCTACAGTTCTACGTCGACGCGCGCATCGAAACGCTGGTCCAGAGCGGATCGATACGGTTCGTGCAACCGGCCAGTTCCGATGGCTGGGTCGATTCGCTGGCCCTGAAATGGGAGCGTACGAACCTCAACCAGCTGATCACGCAAACGGCAACTGCCGGCGTACGTCGCGCATCGCTCGACGAGCGCAACCAATGGCAGTACGGCGCGCAATTCATCACCGACTCGCTCCGCCCCAGTGGTGCCGAAGACAGCTCCTCGCACGCGCTGTATTTCGATGTTCAGCGCATCTGGCGGCGCGTTGACGATTTGGTCGCGCCGACGCGGGGATGGATCGTCGACGGTCAAGCAGGCGTCGGTGTTCCAGGTGCATCGACCCGCGGTTTCGTGCGCAGCGTCGCGCGTTTTGCGTACTGGTACCCCGTTGGTGCCGACTATCAGTTCACTGCACGTCTGGAGGCAGGTGCAGTTTTCGGCGCCTCGCGCCAAGAAGTTCCATCGACGCTACTGTTTCGCACCGGCGGCGACACGTCGGTGCGCGGCTACGGTTTCGAAAGCCTCGGCGTGAAGGACGGCGACGCAACCGTTCCAGGCCGGTACTATCTGGTTGGCAGCCTCGAAGCGACACGCTGGATCAACGCCACGTGGGGAATCGCGACGTTCATCGACACCGGCAACGCGTTCGATAACGTTTCCGACCTTGGTCTCGTGCTGGGCTACGGCGTCGGCGCACGTATACGCACGCCAGTCGGTCCGTTTCGCTTCGACGTTGCATATGGCCAGCAGTCGCGTCAGGTGCGGCTGCATTTTTCAGTCGGTCTTTCGTTCTGACTCGCCATGACACCGCCGCAAGCATCGCCGCCAACGCGCCGCCGCCATTGGGCCCTTTCCATCTTGCTGGGCACGATCGCGCTCATCGTGGTGTTTGTCGTGGCGAGCGTTTCATTCCTGCTTTCAAATGCAGGATTGCCATTCGTGATGACGCGAATCGTCGCGCAAACCGAAGGACGGCTTTCCATCGATGGCGCGTCGGGTTCGCTTGCATCGACGATGCGTTTCGCGAGGCTCACCTGGCGCGGCGTCGATTCGACGATGACTGCGACCGACGTCGTCGTCGAATGGCAGCCGCTCGCGCTCGTTTCAAGCCATCTCGCCATTCGGGGCGTCGGCGCGAGACACGTCGCGTTAGCCGTAAAGCCGTCGACCGGATCCACATCACCGCCACGGACGCTCGCTCTGCCACTCGCGGTCGATATCGATCACGCCGCCGTCACGACCTTCGATTGGCAAGTGGGTCCGCGGACCGGAACCATCACCGGAATCGAGTTCGGCTACAGCGGCGGAAATACGACGCATCGTCTTCGCGACGTCCGGTTGGTCTCCGATTTCGGCGCGCTCGCCGGTGAAACGACGCTTCAGGCCGATACCCCATTCGCGATTGATGGTGCATTCACGGTGACGGGCAGCGGTCCGATCGACGGCGCGAAGCTCGACGCCAAGCTTTCCGGAACGCTACCGAGCGTTCACGTCGATGCAAACGGATCATTGCGCGACGCGACGCTGAACGCACGGGTCGCGCTGACGCCGTTTGCAGGCGGTGTATTCGAAAGCGCTGCGCTCGCCGTTGGCAATATCGATCTCGCCGCCTTTCACGCGACACTGCCGAGAACGCGGCTTGCGCTCGAGCTCGATGTACGTCCGCAGGCCGACGGTATCGCGGGAGCTTTCAACGCGACGAACGCCGAACCCGGTACGCTCGCTGATGAACGCGTACCGTTGAGCGGTATCGCCGGTCGCTACCGTTATGCAGACGAGACAGTTGCGCTGTCGGAGCTCGACATCAAGCTGCCGGGCGACGGGCGCGCGAGCGGCGAAGCGACAGTAAATATCGCGGCGGCCAACACACCCAGCCGCTGGCGACTCAATGTGCGCGATCTCGATCTTGCGCAGTTGCATCCGGCGCTGATCAAAACGAGTCTCGCCGGCGCGCTCGAGGCCGACATCGACGGCACGCGACAGAGAATCGAAGGCGATGTAGCGCAAGCATCGCTCGCAGTCGCATTCGCGGCGAATTATGCCGACCGTCGCTTCGATATCACGCGCTTTCGTGCGAAGGCATCGGGTGGAACGCTGTCCGGGAACGGCTACATTGCGATCGATGCGCCACGCGCGTTCGAGGCGTCGCTTCGCGCGCAACACTTCGATCCTGCGCGCTTTACTGCGCTTCGATCCGGCATCCTCGACGGTACGATCAAAGCGAGCGGAACACTGGCACCGGAGTGGAAAGCGAAGGCCGACATCACGCTTGCCAAAGGCAGCCGATATGCGGGCGTCGCCGTATCCGGATCCGTTCAAGGGACGTTTACGCGTCGAACGGCCGCACAAGCGTCGATCGATGTAACCGCCGCGAGCGCGCGGCTTACTGCAAGCGGAAATGCGGGTGCGCGCGGCGATCGTTTGACATTCACGTTCGATGCACTACGCCTTGCGGAAATCGCACCGTTGATGCCGGGACCAACGCCCCAACCGTTGGATGGGCGACTGCGCGCAAAAGGATCGCTCGCCGTTGAACCCGGCGGTCCCGGCGGAGAGGTCGACGTCGACGCGGGCGCACTGCGAATCGGTTCGCTGGTCGCAGCCGAGAAGATCACGCTGCAGGCAAGCATTGCGCCCGGCGGTGCACAGAACGCGTCCGTGCCGCTCGCAGCGCGGCAACTATCACTCAATATGGCTGCAACGAAAATCAGTGTCGACCAAGTGTCACTCGCAAACGCGCGAACGGAAATCCGTGGAACGTTCGCCAACCATTCCGCATCGCTTGCCGCACGCGGTGACGGCTTCGATACGAGCGTCGAGCTCGACGACGGTGCGCTCGATCCCGGTGACACGATCGCCACCTCACGATGGAGGGGACGTCTCGCCTCTTTGGTCAACACCGGCAAGGTTGCAGTCAAGCTTACTTCGCCGGCGACGCTTGAAATTGGGCCTCGCCATGCGCGTCTTGCCGGTGCGCGCGTCACTGTTGCAGACGGCAATGCAGAGATCGGTGAGCTCCTATACGACAACGGTCGCCTGACTTCGCAGGGCATGTTCAACAGCATCGGGCTCGATTCGGTGGCGTCGCTTTCTGGACATGCGCTTCCGTTTGCATCGACGCTCGCGTTGAACGGCAACTGGTCGATTACCGCGCTGCCGCATTTGTCCGGCACGTTCGCCGTGCGTCGCGCCGGCGGAGATGTTTACGCGATCCAGTCCGATCCCGCGCGGGCGCCAGATCTTGGCCTCGGCATCGAAACCCTCGAGCTCACGGGAACGCTCCACGACGACGCGCTCGACGCCAAGGCGATCTTTCGCTCCGCGCGAAGCGGTAATGCGCAGGGCACCGTCTCGCTTGCAAGCGTCGCGGGCGCGCCGCCGGGTCGCATCGCGAGCAGCGCGCCGCTCAAGCTCAGCGTCGACGCCGAGCTCGCTTCGCTTACGCCGCTGCAACCGTGGCTCGGTAAGGCCGTGGTCGTCAACGGCAACGCGCGCATTGCAATCGCCGGAAGCGGCACGTTGGATGCGCCGCGTTTCTCCGGCACATTCGCAGGCGACGCGCTTCGTATCGACGCACCGCAGTACGGCGTCGCGCTGAGCGATGGGCGCGTTCGCGCACATTTGGCTGACGGTGGAATCGTCATCGACGAGATGTCGCTCGTCGGCGGCGATGGGCGTTTCACCGCCTCCGGCACGATCGGTCCGCGTTCCGCCGTCGACCGGGCTGCCGGTACTCAAATCGCCTGGCACGCCGAAAATTTCCGCGTGACGAACCGTCCGAATTTACGGCTCGTCGTCGCCGGCGATGGTTCACTGCGCGTCATCGAGCGGCGCCTCGCGTTGGACGGACGAATCGACGTTGTCGAGGGACAGATCGAATACGAGCCCGCGCCGCCGGGCGAGCTTGGCACCGATGTCGTGGTCGTCGGCCGCAAGACGCGCGTCGAGCGCGAGAACAGCATCGCCGACTTGCCGTTGACGCTCGACATCGACGTCAATCTGGGTCACCGGCTGAAATTCGACGGCTCAGGGCTTGACGCGTCCCTCCAAGGCAGCGTGCATGTAAGGACGTCTCCCGCGGGCTATTTGACCGGCCAAGGCGCGATCTCGGCCGCGAACGGCACGTATTACGCGTTCGGGCAAAAACTGACGATCGATCGCGGGCAACTGCTCTTCGACGGCCCGCTCGACAATCCCGCGCTCGACGTTGTCGCGCTCCGCAAGAATCTCGCAGTCGAGGCCGGCGTGGAAGTCACCGGAACGGTCAAAGTGCCGCGAGTGCGAATCACATCGAATCCGCCGGTGCCGGAAAATGAAGCGCTGTCCTGGCTGATCGCCGGAGAGCCCTTGA
>DASXSP010000096.1:0-6174 GCA_036505865.1 Casimicrobiaceae bacterium | reverse complement strand
ATCAACGGCGAATTCGGCACGACCGACGTCGCGCTGATCCTCGGCGCGAACGATGTCGTCAATCCACTCGCCGAAGAGAAGGGCAGCCCCATCTACGGTATGCCGATCCTCGAGGCATACAAGGCGCGCAACGTCATCGTCAACAAGCGCTCGATGGCGGCGGGCTACGCCGGCCTCGACAACCCGCTCTTCTACATGGACAAGACGATGATGGTGTTCGGCGACGCGAAGAAGGTCGTCGAGGACGTCGGCAAGGCGATCGAATGACGCCTTGATCCGTTGTAGGATGGCATGGGGGCGAAACCGCGCATCGCCGCGGTTACCGACCCGCCTAGGGAGAGCGAGTCAATGGCAGTCAGCCGCAAGCTCGCCGCTGTCGTATTTGCCGATGTCGCCGGCTATTCGCGGCTCATGGAGCACGACGAAGCCGGGACACACGCGCGCCTGCGCGAAATCCGCGAAAAGTTGGTCGATCCGAAAATCGCCGAGCACGGCGGCCGTACCGTGCACACGAGCGGCGACGGCATGCTGCTCGAATTCCCGAGCGCCACGTCCGCGCTGCGCTGCGCGGTCGAGATCCAGCGCGAAATGGGCGTCCGCAACCTCTACGTCGCGCCCGACGAGCGCATCGAGTTTCGGATCGGCATCAATCTCGGCGACATCATCGTCGAGGGCGACGACATCATTGGTGACGGCGTCAACGTGGCGCAGCGCCTCGAGACACTCGCGGAGCCCGGTGGGATCTGCGTTGCGTCCGCCGTGTGGGAACAGGTCCACGAAGATCTCGGCGTCGAGTTCGTCGATTCGGGGGAGCAGCACGTCAAGAACATCTCGAAGCCGATACGCGTGTTCCGCGTCGCGCTGGGTAAAGGATCCGCGGCGAAAGCGCCGGCCGCGCGACCACCACCTGCAGAGGCGGCAAATCGATTCAACGGTCGCCGCATCGCGGTGATCGGAGGCGCAATCGCCGTTCTGGCCGTGATCGGCGTCGGAATATCGCAGTGGCTGCAGCGGCAAGGTGTTGCTGGATCCGCCGCCGTCGCCGGGCCGCCTCCGCGGTCGATCATGGTGCTGCCGTTTGGTGCCCCACCGAACGACGCAACGCTCGGCACGCTCACGAATTCATTGTCCGGAGACGTGACACGTGCGCTCGCGAACAGCCTGCGTGACGCGCGCATCGCGGCGGCGAGCGGTGCGGCGGTGGAGAAAGGCAAGCCGATCGACGAACGTGCGCTGGGGCGAGAGGCCAACGTCCGTTATCTGCTCGCCGGAGACGTGCGCGGCAGTGCCGAGGACATCGTCGTGAACGCGCGGCTGACGGACACGGCGACGGGAAAGGAGCTTGGTAGCGAGCGACGGACGATCGCGCGCGCACGAGCGGTCGAGGACCACGACCTTCTCGTCGCACGCGTGACCGCGGCATCGCGCCTGATGTTTCAGAATGCCGAGGGGCGGCGCATCGCGGCGCTACCCCTCGACACGAACGATGCGCAAAGTCTCGTGGCGCGCGCCGACACAACCTTCACCGAAGAAGACATTGCAACGACGCGCGCCGCGCGCAAGCTCTACGAACAGGCGCGCGAACGCGACCCGACGCTGGTTTCCGCGTGGATCGGGCACATGTATACGCTGTGGTCCGAGCACTGGTACGATTTTGCCGTCGGCCGCAACGAGGCGTTGCTCGCCGAGGTCGATCGCGATTCACGGCGTGCGGTCGCCCTCGACGATCGCGACGCCGATGCATGGAATGCACGCAAGAATGCGCTCATCTCTCAATGGAAGTGGCAGGCGGCCTTCGAGGCGTTCGACCGCGCGGCCGCACTCGACCCGTCAAGTTTCAGGGCTCCGGTCAGCCTTCTGATCCTGACGGGCAGATCCGCCGAAGCGTTGCAGGCGATAGCCAAGCGCAATGCAATGTTGGGCGCCCCCGACCCTGGCCTGTTGTTCAGCGCGTGTCACGCGCACATTCACCTCGGGCACTACAAAGAAGGCATTGAACAATGCGAGCGCGCGGTCGCGGACGGCAACGATTACTGGATCTATCTGGACCTGACCGCGGCGTATGCGCAAACCGGCGACACGGCGCGTGCGGCCGCCGCCAAAGCTCAGCTGATGAAGCGCGTGCCTGATTTCACGATTTCGCGTCTCGAAGCCAAGAAGTTTTCAAATCATCCCGTTTGGATCGAGGAGATCCGCACGCATTTCATAGCGGGTCTGCGCAAGGCCGGCGTGCCGGAATGAATCGATTCCACGCGCTCGATTTTGGCGCCTGATCGGTCGTAATCAATTCTGACGCCTGGTGGGCTCAACCACGTCGAACGACGTCCAGACGAAGTCGCCTTGTTGCTCGATCGGCTCTTTCAGGCGGATCGTCGTCTCGTTCGTCGACAGCATCGTGAGCAGTCGCCCGCGGTTGTATTCGTGCGCGGGCACGAGCAATGTTTTGATCGGGATCCGCGGATACGCGTCGCTTTCCGGTAGATAGAGCGCGACGAACTTTTCCCACTTGGCGTTCGGCGCGGCCTTGTTGTCGTGCGCGCGCATCACCACGCGTCGCGGATCGCGTCCGATGTGCTCGACGCCGAGCTCGACAGTGTCTCCACCAACCTTGCTGAACCGCCGCACGATTGCGACTGTCCACGCCGCGTCATTGGCACGAAACGCCATCAGCGATCCGGGCAGCGATTGTCGCGCATTGAGCGTGCGCCCGCGAAGGCGGCAGCCCGACTCGCTGCGGTCGTGCACTTCCCATAGAGGCTGCGGCACGTCGAAAGCGCCCATGGGAAGAAGTCCTGCTGAGCCGTCGCTCGACGGCGACCGCCGTACCCCGACGTAATTCGATACATCGCTGATCGTGATCTCGTCGACGTCGGGCGACGGCGACGTCACCGCTTCCGCCGCACGGCGCGACTCGTTGCGCAGCATCCGGAATAGGCTGGGAAGGTCGCCGATCATCGCTTGCACGGACATCGACGCGACTTCGACTCGCTCGCCGCGACGCTTGATGCGCGGCCGTTTCGGCGCGAACACGATCTTGAGCTTGGATAGGAGCGCGAGCCGCCGTGCGTGGACAACCGCCTCGGAGCCGCTTGCCGGCACCGCGTTGCCGACCGCGGTCAATTCGTGTTCGATCGATTCTGCGACGCGTGCCGTATCAAGCCGCAAATACTTGCCCTTGGTTGGGTTCCGCGACGAAAGCCGCTTGACGCCGTCGGATCCCGCAAGGTCAACGGTAAAGACATCCGACGACGAAAAGATCGCATCGTCTACGTCGACGGACTCCAACGACGGCAGCTCGCTCCAGCGTGCGATCCATTGTCGCGCCACTGCGATGTCGGACGGCAGCAACTGGCCGCTGTCCATCAACTGCAACAGCAGGATGCGGACGAACATCTGCTCGAGCGTAATCGTCTTAACCGTTTTTCCATTTTGACGACTCACGGGGACCGGCTGCCGTGCGAGGCCGCTCGCCAGCGCAAATTCGTACGTCGAATTCAGCTCTTTCCAGCGGCCGGCGGGCCACGCCTCGTAACGGTACAGCGCGACGAGCAGATCGATCTCGCGGTGTTTGAACAGTTGCACGAGGATCGCCGGCGCGTACGTCATCCATTCGGCAGCATCATCAGCGCGGCGCGCGTGACGCAAGAAGAGCTCGTAAGCTTGCGCGAACGAGCGCGTGAGATCGAGCACCGCGCGGCGGACCTTGCGCTCGCGATCGGGCGATGGGTTGGTCGGACTCACGTATTCGGAGAGCAGCGCTTCCAGCAACGATTGCGACCGCTGCTCGAGCGCGAAGAGGGCGCGCAGTCGACTGATTTCCGCGGCACGCGGGCCGTTGATCTCGGCAAGTGCGTCGCAAATCGCCACCTGCGACGCGATAGGATCGTCACTCGGCAAGGAACGCCAGAACGCCTCGGCGCTGTCCACGGTGGCGATGCCCGAGGATGGGCCTTTTCCGGCTCGGACGAGGAGCTTAAGCATGGGTGTAATCGGTTCGCGTCACCGGCGTCCTGGCTCCACCGAGTCGAACGACGTCCAGACGAATTCGCGCTGGTTCTCGATCGGCTCCTTCAGGCGAATCGCCGCTTCGTTCATCGTCGACAGCATCGTGAACACGCGTCCGGGGCTGTATTCGCTCGCAGGCAAAACCAGTGTCTTGATCGGGATCCTTGGGTACGCGTCACTTTCGGGGAGGTAGAGCGCGACGCATTGGTCCGTCTTGGCCTCCGCGCCGTCGCCCGCGCGGGGGACGACCATCAGCACGCGCTGCGGGTTTCGCCCGATATGCTCGACACCGAGCTCGATGTTGTCTCCGACCATTTTCTTGAGGCGGCGTACGACCGCCAACGTCCAAGGCGCGTTTTCATCCTCGCGAAACGCCATCAGCGAGCCGGGGACTAAACGGCGGGGATTCGACACGCGGCCACGAAGGCGGCATCCGGATTCGCTGCGGTCGCGGACTTGCCACGCGGGTTGCGGCACGCCGAAGGTAGCAGTGGCCGGAAAGGCCGACAGACTGTCTTGCGAAGCGGCAGCGACTGTCGCCTTGCGGACACCGACATGACCGCGGAAGTCGGTGATCGTGATCTCGTCGACATACGGCAGCGGCGAATTCGACAGCGCCGCGAGGCGGCGCGATTCGTCGCGCAGCATGCGGAAGATGCTCGGCAGACCGCCCACCATCGTCTGCACCGACATCAAAGCGACTTCGGTTCGCTCCCCGCGCCGCTTGATGAGTTCGTGCTTCGCGGCGAACGTAATGTTGAGCTTGGACAAAAGCTGCAGCCTTCGGGTACGAACGATCGCCGCCGAGCCGCCTTCGCTGGCGGCCCGGCGTACGACCGCGAGTTCGCGCTCGATCGAGGCGGTGATAGGCGTGGTGTCGAGGCGGAAATAACGGCCCGCGATCGCACTGATCGAACGCGGGCGTTTCATTCCTTCGGAGCCGGAAAGGTCGACGACGAACCCATCCGGGGACATCGGCGCCGACCCGCCGGTATCGACAGGCGCCAGGGCCGGCAATTCACTCCATCGGGCGATCCATTGCCGCGCCACCGCGACTTCAGCCGGCACGAATTGGCCGCTGTCCATCAATTGCAACAACAAGACTCGGATGAACGCCTGCTCCGGCGTAATCGTCCGGACTGTCTTGCCTTCCCGCCGATCGATGGCCACCGGGAGGCGCGCCAGGTTTTTCGACAACGCGAATTCGTACGCGGTATGCAACTCCTTCCACCGACCGCGTGGCCATGACTCGTAGCGGTACAACGCGAGCAACAGCTCGACCTCGCGGTGCTTGAACAGCTGAACCAGGATCGCGGGGGTGTGCTGGAGCCATGCCGAGCCGGGATTCTTTTCGCGCACATAGCGTAGGAAGAACTCGTAACCGTGCGCAAACGATCGACTGAGCTCGAACACGGCATGCCGGAGCTCTCGCTCCCGCGCGGGCGAGAGGCTGCCGGAGGTGACGTAATCGGAAAGGAGTCCTTCGAGCATCCGCTGCGATCGCCGGTCAAGCGCGAACAGCGCACGTAGTCGATTGATCTCGGGACCGCGGCGTCCGTCGATCTGCGCCAATGCATCGCAGATTGCGCGTTGTGAAGCGATTGGATCGTCCGACGGTAACGATCGCCAGAACGCTTCGACGGCTTCGGCATTGGCGACGTGGTCCGCCTCGCGGCCTCGCGACGGTGAAATAAATTTGAGCATCGTTTTTTTTCTCCGTTGGGTTCCGGCAGTCAGGCAGCGTCTGTTTCCGACCAGGGTGAGTCCGGAATCCAGCGCCGTCCGTTGCGCCGCTGGCGAAGGCGGTCCTCGAATTCGACGGCGGGCACCGCGCGACCGAAGAAAAAACCTTGCGCCCGATGGCACCCGAGCTCCGTCAGAAAATCGATCTGCGCCTTCGTTTCCACCCCTTCAGCGACCACTTCGACGTTGAGGCTACGCGCCATCGCGATAATTGCCTTGGTGATCGCCGCATCGTCGGTGTTCGCTGGGATATCGCCGATGAAGCTGCGGTCGATCTTGAGTTCGTTGATCGGAAAGCGTTTCAAGTAAGTCATCGACGAGTAACCGGTGCCGAAATCGTCGATCGAGAGCAGGACGCCCATGGCGCGCAAGTCGTGCGCCTTCGCGATCGCGCCGTCGACGTCTTCCATCAACACGCTTTCCGTG
>DASXSP010000095.1:0-4023 GCA_036505865.1 Casimicrobiaceae bacterium | reverse complement strand
TCGCGAACGTCGAATGCGTATGAACGACCGCGTTAAATTCCGGCCGCGCGCGATAGATCTCGCGGTGAAATCGCCATTCGGTCGACGGTGCAAGATGACCATTCGCATCGCCATCATCGGTCATCGCGACAATGTCCTCGGGTGCGGTCGCGTGGTATGGAACGCCACTCGGCGTAATGAGGAAGCCGCCGGCGACGCGTGCGCTGACGTTGCCGGACGTGCCGCGATTGATGCCGGCCGCATTCATCGCTCGCGCTGTCGCGACGATCGCGTCACGCAACGCGCGTTCGTCCTGCATCTCGGACGTGCCGCTCAAGCACGCTTTCGTTGCTCCTCGGGAAACATCGCAACGAGCCACTCGGGGGCCCGTGCGATACCGCGCTCGGTGATGAACCCGGTAACAAGACGTGCCGGTGTAATGTCGAATGCGTAGTTGACGGCGCGCGTCCCGGGCGGGGCCAACGAAACGCGCAACGCGTGTCCATATTCATCGCGGCCGAGCGTGGTCAGCACTTCCTCGGCGCTGCGCGACTCGATTGGAATGCCATCGCCTGAGGCAAGCTGCCAGTCGATCGTCGGCGAAGGCAGCGCAACGTAGAACGGCACGCGGTTGTCGCGTGCTGCGAGAGCTTTGTCGTACGTTCCAATCTTGTTGCAGGCATCGCCGTTACGCGCGACGCGGTCGGCGCCGACGAACACTGCGTCGACGTCGCCACGGCGCAGCAGCAATCCGCTGGCCGCGTCGACGAACAGCGTGTAAGGAATGCCGCGCTGGCCCATTTCCCACGCGGTCAAATGCGCTCCCTGCAAGCGTGGACGCGTTTCGCTGATCCACACGTGCAGCGGCAGACCTTCGGCATGGGCGAGGAACAGCGGCGCCGTTGCCGTACCCCAGCCGCACGTTGCGAGCGCGCCGGCGTTGCAATGCGTCATCACGTTGATCGGGCCCGAGCGCCGGCGCGCCATCTCGCGCAACAGGTCGAGACCATGTAGGCCGATCGCATGATTGATCGCGATATCTTCACTTGCTACAGCGTCGGCTTCTCGCCATGCGGCTTCGGCGCGCTCGGACGCCGGCAACGATGCGACGACGTTCCGCACACGATCGAGCGCCCAGCGCAGGTTGACCGCAGTGGGCCGCGTTGCATCGAGCGCGGCATGCGCCTTTGCGAGCGCTGCATCGCTCGGGTCACGATCGAGCGCGAGAGCAAGTCCGTAAGCGCCGACGACGCCGATCAATGGCGCACCGCGCACCATCATTTTTCGGATCGCGAGCGCAGCGGCGTCTGCATCACCGATGCGCACGGTGACAAATGCGTGCGGCAATGCGCGTTGGTCGATGACTTCGATGACATGCGCGCCGGGTGCCCGACGTAGCGCGCGGTAAGGGGCAGGGTCCGCGACAAGCCCAGTGCTGCCGATATCGATCATGCGCAAATTCTACGCTGAGAACATCGATGCCGCGCCGGCGATGCGGCGTCCACCACGCCGCTAATCCTTCAACACCTGCACGAGATTGTTGAAGTCATCGGTCCATAACCGCCACTCGGGATGTTCGGTGATCTCCGTCGCGGCTTCTGCGATTCGAGGACGATCGAGCACCGTGCCGTCGCGTGCGAGCAGCACCCAATCGCTGCGGCTCGCGAGCGGACCTTCGCCTTCATCGCGGATCCACGTCGCGCGAAGGCCGTGCGCGTCGGCAATCGCCTTGACGACCGGCACAAGGTCGAGGAAGCGATTCGTGACGTGAAACGCAATCACGCCGCCGGGCTTCATGTGCTTCAGATAGACGCCGACCGCCTCTGATGTGATCAGATGGACGGGAATTGCGTCACTCGAGAAGGCGTCGATCGCAAGCACATCGAAACCTTGCGGCGGCTCCCGCTCCAAGTTCAAACGCGCGTCACCGAGCACTGTCTCGATCGTAGCGTCACTGTCGTCGAGATAAGTGAAATAGCTGTGCGCGATGCCGGGTACCGCGGGGTTGATATCGTAGAAGCGGTAGACGTCACCTTTGCTGCCGTACGTTGCGATCGTGCCGGTGCCAAGCCCGATGACGCCGACTTTGATCGGATCATTTGTCGGATGCAGCGATTCCAGCACACGGCCGATACCCGACGTTGTCGTGTAATACGTCGACGGCTGTCGCCTGAATACCGCCGACGAATACTGGTTGCCATGCATGATCGTGCCATGGATCAGGCTGCGGCGCTCTTCATCGGTCCCGGGGAATGACTCCTGCACGCGTAGCACGCCGTAGAAGTTTCGCGTCGACAAGATCGTTGCGTCGTAGAACTCCTGCATTCCCCAAACCGCGCAGCCGGTCGCGGTAAGTGAAGCCGCAAGCGCCAGCACCCGCATGACGATCACTTCGCGTCGCACTTGCCACATCAGCAGCACTGCGCAGAGGACGATTCCCAACGCGAGCTCGAAATACGCGTTCAGCACGAGGGGTGCGACGATGCCGACAAGCGCAGAGCCGACCGCGCCGCCGAGCGAGATCATCAGGTAAAAGCGTGTGAGATAGCGGGGCGCGGGCTTGAGCCGCGCGAGCTCGCCATGGCAGAACATGCACGCGATGAAGAGGCCGACACAGAAGACGCCGATCTGCAATTCGAGATCGTGCGTGAGCTTGGAATCGGCGAGCGTCCACGCCATGACGCCGAGCGCCGCAGCCGCCATCGACAGGAAGATATCGCGCTTATACCAGCGCGGTGCATCGAAGCACAGGATAAACGTGAGCAAGTAAATCGACAGCGGCACGATCCACAGCAACGGAACCGCGGCGATGTTCTGCGTGATGTGGTTCGATACCGACAGCAGAAGGAGTGACCCGGTGGCGGCTAGTGCGCACCATAAGACCTGGCGGGCGGCGGCGGGTGCGGGCTCGTCGGCGCGCGGTCCTGGGTTTGCGACTATCACGCTGGCGGCCTGTGCAACGGGCGCACGCAGGCTTGCAAATGCGGTCGCGATGCAAAGCGCGACAAAGGCAGCGTATGCAGCGGACCAGCTCCATGCTTGCGTGCGTGTCGCGATCCATGGTTCTAACAGAAACGGATAGCCCAGCAACGCCAGCATCGACGCAAGATTCGACAGCGCGAAGAGTCGATAGGGGCTGCGGCCCGGAAACCGGCGCGCAAACCACGCCTGCACGAGAGGGCTCGTCGTCGACAACAGGAAGTACGGCAGACCGATAGTTGCGCCCAGCAAGCCCAGAATCAGCCAGATCGGATTTTCGGTGCCCGCCGGCTTCCAGAACTCCTTGGGAATGATCGGCAGCAACAAGACGCTCGCGACAAGCAACGCTGCGTGGACCTGCACCTGGCGTTTCGCATTCAGCGTGCGTACGCTCCAATCCGCGTACGCGTACCCCAAAAGCAGCGCCGTTTGAAAGAACACCAGACACGTCGTCCATACCGCTGCGGACCCGCCAAACCACGGAAGGATCTCCTTCGCGATGATCGGCTGGACGAGAAAAAGCAGGAACGCGCTGGTGAAGATGGTGATCGCGGAAAGAAGCATGACGCGCGTTCGGATGGCGCGACCGACGGACGCGCGAAGCCTCGCATTCTATGCGACGGGAGTACTGCGCCGATTGTGCGGCCGAGGCGGCTCAGTACGTCGTCTTCGGCCGGAAGTATTCGGTCCGATCAATCGAACGGACCATGATTTCCTTGACGTCCACGCCTTGCAGTACCTTGAGTGGAATCTCGTCGCCGGCTTTGCCGCGTCCCCATACCTTCTTGTAGAACTCGGACTGCGTGTGCACCGTGTCGCCGGCAACGCCGAGAATGATGTCGCCGACTTGCATTCCCGCCTGATCCGCTGGACTGTCAGGCGACACGCGTGTCACAAGGAGGCGACCCTGCACTTCGTCAGCGGCGACGCCGAGCCACGGTCTTGCCGGTCCCGGACGACGGCCGGTTTTCACCAAATCGGCAAGGATGGGTTTCAACAAATCGATTGGGACGAACACATTTCCGGGCAACTTTGGATCACCGTCGGTCGCTTCGCGGACGATCA
>DASXSP010000094.1:0-32094 GCA_036505865.1 Casimicrobiaceae bacterium | reverse complement strand
AAAAGCGGTTTACAACCCGAAGGCCTTCTTCCCGCACGCGGCATGGCTGGATCAGGGTTGCCCCCATTGTCCAAAATTCCCCACTGCTGCCTCCCGTAGGAGTCTGGGCCGTGTCTCAGTCCCAGTGTGGCTGATCATCCTCTCAGACCAGCTACCGATCGTTGCCTTGGTAAGCCATTACCCCACCAACAAGCTAATCGGGCATCGGCCGCTCCCATAGCGTGAGGCCCTTGCGAGTCCCCCACTTTCCTCCGTAGAGCATATGCGGTATTAGCTCGGCTTTCGCCGAGTTATCCCCCACTACGGGACACGTTCCGATGCATTACTCACCCGTCCGCCGCTCGCCGCCAGGGCTCAGTTGCCTGAGTCCCGCGCTGCCGCTCGACTTGCATGTGTAAAGCATGCCGCCAGCGTTCAATCTGAGCCAGGATCAAACTCTTCAGTTCGATCATTGCAAGTAAACTCACTTTGACTCATCGCTGCTGATCTCCTTGACGAAAACCAGCAGCACACGGTTGAAATGGCGATGTTTCACGTCGCGATGTTTCCACATTCCAACCGCACTAGCGTCGTGTGAGCACCAAAACATTTGGAACTCCCCGCACAAGCTCTCATTTACCACTTCGAGCTAGCGCCGGGTCCGCTGCCTTAGCACCCACACCTATCGATTGCCAATTTTTAAAGAGCGAGACAGGACTGAAAATGTTTCACCTGCCGAGAGGCGCGATTGTACTACGTTTCGCGATCAAGTCAAACAACTACGTCACTTTGCCGCGCAATCGGCCTCGCATTCTGGTGTCGCCGAGGCGTTAGATCGCGCCGCTCTCGCGCAACAGACCATCGAAATACGCGATTGTTCGCGTTAAGCCATCGCGCAACCCAATAGTGGGCGCCCACCCCAGCGCCGCGCGGGCACGCGAGATATCCGGTTGCCGCTGCGTTGGGTCGTCCGACGGCAGCGGTTTGAAAACGAGCCCTGACCGCGAATTCGACATTTCGATGATCGTTTCCGCCAACATGCGAATTCGATATTCCTCGGGATTCCCAAGATTGATCGGGCCAGTGACGTCATCGACCGTCTCCATCAGCGTTATGAGTCCACCGATGAGATCGTCAACGTAGCAGAACGAACGCGTCTGGCTGCCGTCTCCGTAGATCGTTATCGGCTGGTTTGTTAGCGCCTGTACGATGAAGTTCGACACGACACGCCCGTCGTTCGGGTGCATTCGGGGGCCATATGTATTGAAGATACGCGCAACCTTGATTCCAAGGCCGTGCTGGCGCCGATAGTCGAAGAACAGTGTCTCGGCACAACGCTTTCCCTCGTCGTAGCACGAGCGCAATCCGATGGGGTTCACCCTGCCCCAGTATTCTTCGGTCTGCGGATGCACGTCAGGATCGCCATAAACCTCGCTCGTCGACGCCTGCAGGATTTTGGCCTTCGTGCGCTTGGCAAGACCGAGCATGTTGATCGCACCATGCACGCTCGTTTTGGTGGTCTGCACCGGGTCGAACTGATAATGGATCGGCGAGGCCGGACACGCGAGGTTGTAAATCTCATCGATCTCGATGTACAGGGGGAACGTGACGTCATGCCGGACGAGCTCGAAGCGGGGATTCCCGAGAAGGGACAGGACGTTGTCGCGCCTACCCGTAAAAAAGTTGTCTACGCAGATGACGTCGTGCCGGCGTTCGAGCAACCGTTCGCAAAGGTGCGAGCCGAGAAAACCGGCGCCGCCTGTGACCAGAATGCGCCTACGCACGAGGTCGCGCATCAATATCCTAGTCGGCTAGAGATGAATGTAAACGAAGCACGAGATCGAGTACGACGGCGACGCCGCGTTGCGCACGCTTATGATCAATACGCGTGTGCGCCGCGTAAACGAAACAATGTCAGCAGGATGATATAGAGATCGAAGCCGAGCGACCAGTTTTCAATGTAATGGAGGTCGTGCTGAACGCGCATTTCCATTTTCCACAACTCATCTGTCTCGCCACGCCAGCCGCACACCTGCGCCCAGCCCGTAATTCCCGGCTTGATCCAGCTACGGAGCATGTAACGCGGAATCTTGTCACGATGAAAGTCGTTGAGCCACAGCGGATGCGGACGCGGTCCGACGATCGACATGTCGCCTATCAGAACATTGATGAACTGGGGCAGCTCGTCAAGGCTCGTTCGCCGCAGGAAAGCGCCAAACGGCGTTACACGAGGATCATTCCTTCGCGCCTGTGGCACTTCGCCAACCTGCGTTTCGTCGTGTACCGTCATCGTGCGGAATTTCCATACGACGATTTCGCGATTGTCCAGACCGCCGCGCCGCTGCCGAAAGATGACGGGACCTGGCGAGCCTAGCTTGATGCCAATGCCAATCGCAACCAGCAGCGGCCAGATCAGCGCAAGAATGACCAACGCGAGCGTCTTGTCCTCAAGCCATTTGAGCGCGCCCTTGAGGCCGGAGAAGGGCGATTCCGAGATGTTTACGACTGGCAGGCCACAGACCTCCGTGAACGAATGATTGAGGAGCTGAAAACCGAAAATATCGGGCACGAAGCGCACTTTGACATTCACCGACACCAACTCCTGGAGCAGGCGGGCGACGCGATCGCTTGCGCGCAGTGGTAACGCGATCCAGACTTGTTCGATACGGTCGTCGCGCAGGCGCGATTTAAGCTCGTCGACCTTGCCGCGAACGGGAACGCCCTCGAACGTTGTGCCTGCGAGATCGGGGGCGTCGTCGAAAAAGGCGACAACGCGTACGCCGAGTTCGGGAGCGCGGGAGAAGCGGCGCGCGATTTCCTGGCCGAGTTGTCCCGCGCCTGCGATAGCGATGCGGCGCGACAGAAATCCGCGTCGATGCAGCGCTCGAAGGGCGAAAAGGGCGGCGATCCGCACGAGGACCAGCGACACAAACGCGAGAGCGCCCCATACGCCAAGCCATTGGCGCGAAAAATCGGAGCCTGTCTTCGTTGCGTAGAGGAGCAGCACGAGCGCCAGCATAATGCCGAACCACCCGCCAACGAGACGTGCCAGCCCGCGACGAAGTCCTTCGTCAGGCCGCCATCGATAGACGTCCGCCGTTACGAACACCACGATGGTTAATGCGAACACCACTAGAATTACCGTGCGGTAATTCGCCGGAACATCAAGATCGTCGAAGCGCAGGTAGTACGAGAAGAGACCCGTCAACGCGATGACGAACGGGTCGATCAGCTTGAGCGCTGCCGTAAACGCATTCATCGCATACGCTCAATGTTAGCGTGCAATTTGCCGCGACAGTCCGTCACACCGATCTTGGCAGCAATCGTTACAATTCGTTGCTTCTGGATCGCATCGCGCGTGGATCATACCTCATGCGATGCGGCTCTATACGTTGCTGCGACATAGATGGCGCTAGAGCTCCGCGATGTTACGTTGATCGCAATCGACACCGCCAATCAGGCGTTGGCGCTGCGTGCGCTCGCTCAATGTCGCACTGGCATTCGGTTCGCCCGCACGCTGCTGCTTACCGATCGTTTACTTGCCGGGATCGATGTGCCGGATGGCGTCGAGATTGCAATGATCGAGCCGCTTGAGTCCCGTGAAGCGTATTCGAGATTGGTGCTGAAGGGCCTGACGCCCTACATCACGACAACGCATGCGCTGCTCGTGCAGTGGGATGGTTACGTCATCAATCCGCTTTCGTGGGATACCGATTTTCTCGATTGCGACTACATCGGTGCGAAGTGGTTCTGGCAGCCCGAGGGACGCCGAGTCGGCAATGGCGGCTTCTCGATGCGATCGCGCCGGCTGATCGAGGCGCTGCAGGATCCTCGGATCACGCTTTCCGGGAACGAGGATCTGACGATTGGCGCGACGTTTCGTTCGCTCCTCGAAGTCGAGCACGGCATCCGCTTCGCCGACGAAGCGATGGCCGATCGATTCGCGTTCGAGGCGGCTTATCCGATCGCCAAGCCGTTCGGCTTTCACGGACTGTTCAACTTTTGCCGCGTCGTCCCGCAAGACGAGCTCGCGAAGCTAGCCGAACAATTCCCACTTGCGATTGCACGATCGCCGCAGTTGCTGCAGCTTATTCGTAATTGCATCGCGCTAGGCCAATGGCAACCCGCGATCAGTCTCGCACGCCGGCGACTGACAGCGTTGTCCGACGATGCCGAAACGCAAGCGCTATTACAGCAAGCCGAAACAGCTGCGCGGACTACGCCTGCCGCTGGCCGCAACGATCCATGTCCATGCGGCAGCGGCAGGCGATTCAAGCATTGCCACGGCGCAATAGACGCGGCCTTATCGGCAGATGATCTTGCGCAGCGTGGATTGGGCGCACATCGCCGCGGGGACATCGATGCCGCCGAACGCGACTATCGTGGCGCGCTCGCAGCATCGCCTCAGCATCCGCTCGCCTTACATTATCTGGGCGTCATCGCGTATCAGCGTGGACGTCCGGTTGACGCCCTGCCGTTCCTCGAGCGCGCGGCGCAATTGCGTCCCGATGAGGCAGAGTTCCATAACAATCTCGGGCTCGTTCTCGTCGATCTCGATCGACACGACGAAGCCATCGACGCGTATCGGCGTGCGCTCTCTCGCGATTCGGTGCACGTGACCGCATGGAACAATCTGGGGCTTGCGCTCACGGGCTGCAATCGTTTACTCGAAGCGATTGCAGCGCTCCGCAAGGCGATCGCGCTCCGGCCAAACTTCGGAGAAGCGCACTGGAACCTGGCGCTTGCGTTACTCGCACATGGCGAATTTGCGGAGGGATGGCGCGAATACGAATGGCGGCTCGTGTTGCGCCAGCTCGCCGGCTTGGTGCAACGCCCGACAACGCCGCGCTGGAGCGGTGAAGAGATTGCGGGCAAAACCCTTCTTCTCACAGCGGAGCAGGGACTTGGCGATACATTGCAGTTCATTCGCTTTGCAGCGCAGATCGCCGCGCGCGGCGCGCGGATCGTGGTCCAGGCACCGGCCCCATTGGTTCGATTGCTCGCGCGAACGTCCAGCATCGAACAGACGAGCGTCGCCAGCGATCCCTTTCCAGCGCACGATGTCCATCTACCGTTGCTATCGGTCGCGGGCGTGCTAGGCGTCGATGCAACGACAATCCCCGCCGCTGTGCCTTATCTGCGCGCCGATGACGAATTGCAGAGAATGGTCGCAGGTGAAGTCACGCACATCGCGGGCGGCGCACGCAAGGTGGGCATTGCCTGGATGGGCGCACGCCACAGTACGAGCGATCGGCGCCGTTCATGTTCGCTCGCGTACCTTGCCCCACTGTTCGATGTGAACGGGGTCGCATGGTTTTCGCTGCAGAAAGGCGATGCTGAAGAAGAGATCGGCGCCGGAGCAAACGCAGCGCGGCTTGTCCGACTCGATGCACGCAATGATTTCGACGGTACTGCCGCTTTGACGGCTGCGATGGACTTGGTCATCTCTGTCGATACGAGCATCGCCCATCTCGCTGGCGCACTTGCGCGCCCGACGTGGATCCTGCTGCCGCTCGGGGCCGACTGGCGCTGGCGAGTTGAGGGAAACACGACGCCTTGGTATCCCACCGCACATCTATTTCGCCAACCGCGTCGCGGCGATTGGGCGAGCGTTGTCACCGATGTTCGCGCGGCACTCGTCGAATGGGTCGCACATTCATGATCGATCCGATAAGGAGCGCCCGCGATGCGTTGAGCCGCGGTCATTTCGCGGAGGCGCTACGCATCGCAGAAGCGCACGTCGCTGCGCGACCCTTTGATGTCCAAGCTGCACGCCTGTACGCAACGCTATGCAGCGAGCTTGAAAACACCGATGCTGAACGCGCGTGGCGCAACGTCATCGCGTTGGACGCGGAAGACGTCGAAGCGCATTACATGCTCGGCAATTTGGAAGGCGAGCGGGGAAACTACGAGAAAGCCGTCGAGCATTTTCGCGCTGCGCTCGTTCGCGCTCCCGCGCATCCCCAGCTTCGAGCAAGCCTTGGGCTGGCGCTCGACGAGTTGGGTCAGGTCCATGAGGCGGAGGCATCCTTTCGCCAGGCATTGAATGGAGTCGCCGAGCCGCCGCATGCGCTGCTCGCCGCGCTCGCCCGCAACCTCTTCCGCCAGCGGCGTTTCGCGGAAGCCCTGCACTACTTCGACATCCTTGCGCAAAAGTCGGCCATTACAGACGCGACACTCAACGCGGCCTACGCTGCATGTCTTTCGTCGGAAGGACGTGACGAAGAAGCGGATACCAATTTCCGCCGGGCCATCGACCAGACCAGCACCGACAGACCCGGTCTCGTTCGCGAGTACGCCGCATTCCTGATGCGCGGCGGTCGCTACGCGGATGCAATGCGCATTTTGGAAGAGGCGCGAGTCGACTCGTGTGTTGATCTGCTTGCTGCCAGCATGCTGCTCATCTGTCGGATGCAACTCGCCGACTGGCGCGATTACGATGCATTGCGCATCAACATCATCGAGCGCGTCGCGCAGGGGCTTTCGCAGCCCGACGATATCGTACCTGCGTACGATTTTTTGGCGCTCTGCGATGACGCTTTGCTGCAACGTAAGGTCGCGGAGCGATGGGCCAACGTGGATGCGCCTTACATTGGAGCGAGGCCGCCGCCGCAGAAGCGCAAAGGCGAAAAGTTGCGTCTTGGGTTTGTGTCGTCGGATTACAACAACCATCCGGTCGGCCGTTTAGTAGTCGGCTTGTTCGAGCGGCTCGACCGCCAGCGGTTCGAGGTCTTCGCGTACGCGACCTCAGCGGCAACGACCGATCGCTTCGACGCGCGCATCAATGCATCCGTCGATCGATATCGATCACTTGACCGCCGCGATCCCGACGTGGGTGCACGCGCGGTGGCCTCCGATGCCATCGACGTGCTATTCGATCTGAACGGTTTCTCGGGTGGCGAGGCGATCCGAATATTTGCGCGTCGGCCAGCGCCCGTGCAAATCAACTTCCTGGGCTACACCGGAACGCTTGGCTCACCGGCATACGATTTCATCTTGACGGACCGCTATTGCGTGCCGCCAGAACAGCGCGATGCGTTCGAAGAGCAATTGCTCTACGTCGAGCCGTGCTACTTGCCGTCGGATCCCACGCGAAGTCGCTCTCCGCAAGTGCCCATCCGCGCCGACTATGCGTTGCCGGAGGCGGCCTTTGTGTTCTGCGCCTTCGCCGCGGTCTATAAAATGACTCCTCAGCTCTTCGATAGCTGGATTCGTTTGCTGCGCGATGTGCCGGGCAGCGTGTTGTGGCTGCGACATCTTCCTGCGGATCGGGTCGAGCGGATGCGATCGGCCGCCGCCCGACAGGACATCGACGGGAGACGCCTCATCTCCGCCCCCAGTGAAGACATCGATCGGTATCTCGCACGATTCGCCCTTGCCGACGTGCTGCTTGACAGCGCCCCGTTCGGGTCTCATACGACCGTCAACGACGCGCTCTTTAGCGGCTTGCCGGTCGTGACCATCGCGGGCGAAAGCTTCGCCGCACGTGCATCGGCAAGTCAAGTTCGGGCCGTCGGATTATCGAATCTGATCGCGCACACGCCAGACGAATACGTCGAAATTGCGCGTTCGCTCGCGATGAACACGGCTCTTCTCGACACAACACGGCGTGCGCTTGCGGACGCGCGAAAGCGCTCATCGTTGTTCGATATAGACGCGTATGCGCGCGCGTTCGAAGCGGCGGTCGCGCATGCTTATGAGAGAAGCACCTCAGGCATGTTGAACGAGCGCGCTTAACGATTCCGCGACTGCGGCCGTGGGTGCGGGATCATCGAATAGCTTCTCGCGTCCTTCGACGATGCGCGCACGCAACGATTGTCGCCAATCGGAATCCGTCGCGACCCGCGCGGCCATCGCGACGTAATCGGCGTCGTCGCGCGCGACTAGATCGCCGGCGCCGATCTGTTGCAGCATCGCCATGCTTTGGCGACCACGCATGAAACCTCCAGGCAACGCTACGATGGGCAACGCGCAGGCAAGCGCATCGAGTGCGGTGTTCCCGCCCGACCATCGCGATGTATCAAGCATAGCGTCGCAGCACGCGTTGATCCGCAGATAGTCGTCGTGGCTACATTGCTCAAGCATGTGAATCCGGGCGTCGAGGTCGACACCGATAGCTGTGCACGCGGCGCGGAGACGCTCAGTAAACGTCGCGCTCAACGTGGGATGCCGACCCTGGAACAGTACAAGATGCGCGCGCGGCACGGCCTCTAGCACCTGCGCCATGCGCACGTCATCATCCGGATGAATCTTGAACAACGATTGAGGACAGAGAAACAGTGGGATATCCGGCGGCAACCCGAAGCGCGAACGATCGACATCGGACGGCACAATGGGCATGCGGTAGCGCGTACCGATTCCAGGTAACCGGATCAGCCTTTCAGTGTAGTGCGCGTCCCCGTCGGAAGGCTCCATCGTGGCACAGGAGAAGAATGCATCAATCGTCGGCAGCCCTGTTGTCACTGGATGACCCCACGCCGCGCATTGCACCGGCGCAAGCTTCAACGACGCAACGGCAAACGTCGTTGCGTTCATGCCCAACTCAGGATAAACAAGAATGTCGAGCGAATCGCCACGGATCAACGGCGCTAGGTGCGACGGACGCCACTGCGCCACATAGCGATAGTGATCGGCACGCTCGAACAAGTTGCTGCCAACGGCGTCGCCAGGCGGTCGCAAATGATAGACGAACACCTCGAAGCGATCGCGCGGCAAGTCGGTGATCCATCGCTCAAAGTAGCGTCCAGTCGTGCATTCGCGGAAGAACGACGACACGAAACCGACGCGAATCCGTGCATCACCGACGGTACGGCGATATGGAGCCTCAAGCCATTGTGGTGCGCGCGCCGCAATCACCGTATGAACGAGTCGGCCGTACCCCTCTTGTAACGGTCGGTCATTCTCGCCGTGATACGCGAGCAGAAAATTGGTCCACGGCAATTCGTCAATAGTCCGCTCCGCCGAAAGGGTGGCGGCGCGGCGCGGAAGCTCATCGACAAGCCCGTCGAGGCCCGAACGAAAATTTGCGCGCGCGGCGACGATCGCTTGCGCGTTTGCGCCTATCATCGGTAATGTCAAACGCAGAGCGATGGCTGCTCGCAATAGACCGGCATCTATCGCCAATGCGGCTGTGAACGCGCGGTGCGCACCTTCTAGGTCGTCGCGCTCCGCGAGCGTCGCCCCCAACAGGAACAACGCGTTGGCGTCACGCGGATCGAGCCGTGCCATTTCGCCGTACAACGATGCGGCCTCGTCAAGTCGCCCCTGCTCGCGTCGAATCGCCGCAAGCGTGCGCATTGCCCCACCTTGCCGTGGGTCCAACGCGATCGCGCGCGTCAGTGCAGACTCGGCTGCCGCAGTGTTGCCGAGATCGCGTCGAACTACACCGAGATTCGCCCACGCCATCGCGTAATCGATGTTCACCGAAACGGCCTCGTTGAATGCGTTTGCAGCCTGTTCCACGCGACCGGCGTTTCGCAAGGCATTGCCGTAGTTGTTCCAACCGCGCGCATATCGCGGATCGAGCTTCGTCGCACGCTCGAACGCCGCGAGCGCTTTATCGTTCTCGCCCGCGTCGACATACGCTATGCCGAGCTCGTTCGATGCGCGCGCGTCGGCGGGTGCCAGTGCGCATGCGCCTTCCAGATCAGCGATCGCTGCACGAGAGTCGGCGAGATCCTGATGCGCACATGCACGCAGCTTCAGCGCGGCAACGCGCTCAGGAACCGGCAACTGCGCATCGGCCAGCAACGCGTCGGCAGCGAGGCGTGCGCCTAACGCATCCCGTGCCGCGAGGCGCGACTGGATGGCGGAGAGCGCCGTCACGCTCACAACGTTGCCGCTACGACGGACGCGGCGCTCAGAGCAGAGGGCGCCTTAAGCCTTAGCGCGTCGATGTACGCGGCCTCGAGATTACGCGTATACGTCTGCATGTCGGTCAACGGCGAGTGCGAGATTCCGGCGCGAATCGATGCACGCACGTCGTTCATGAAGGCATTGTCTTGGGCGAGCCGCGTCGCAATGGCGACGTATTCGTTCCCTGTGTGAGCAATCGTTTGAGTAACGCCGAGGTTGGAAAGAATCGAGTACGACGTTCGCTCGGCATGTCGCTTGCCGACGAGCGTCACAACAGGAACGCCCATATCGAGCGCTTCAAGCGTACCGTTGACGCCGCCATACGGCATTGGGTCGAGCACGAAATCGACAAGCGCGTAACGGGACTGGTTTTCGGAATCGGTGGGTGCTTGCGGAAGGAAAACGATCCGTTCGGCATCGATCCCCGCGGCCGCGATAAGTTTTGCGTACAGTGTTGCGAGCGCTGGATTGACGGGCGAGAACGCAAGGCGCGCAGCCGGAATTTGCTCCAGCACCTGTCGCCACAGCGAAAGACATCGACGCGACAGCTTCAGCGCGCTCACAAAAGAGCCAATAACGATGGCGCCGGCCGGAATCCCGAACGCCTCGCGGCGAAATTGGGTGCCACTCGCGACGTCGATGTGACGATAGGGATAGACACATCCTTCCATCGGTAACAGCGCTTCTATCTGATAGCGCTGATTTTCCTCGAGATCCGCGTAACGGTCGGTGAGCTTGAAATCGACGGCGGAAAGGCCGAGCGTCCCTGCGCTTGCCACATGCGTGATTTGCACGCGCGCGGGTTTCAACGCGAGAATTCCCGGCCGCGCGCCCTTCGTGTGCGTCGATAAATCAACCAGCACGTCAAGGTCGTCCGCAGCGATGCGCTCCGCTGCCTGTCGTTCGCCCAGTCCAGCGAGCACTTCAAATCGATCGGACGTGGCTTCGAATCGACGCGTCCACTCATCTCGATCGGTCGACAGCGAGTAGAACGAAATCGCGAATCGCTCGCGATCGTGGCAGCGGACCGCTTGCCACATCATCTTTCCCATCACATGATTGCGTAGATCCGCCGACAAATAGCCCACTCGGAGTTTGCCGGGACGACGTTCCGTCCGTGACCCCAGCGGCGCGCCATAAACACTGCGCGCGGCATGATCGTAGGTCCGAGCGAATCGGTGAATCAACTCCGGCTCGACGTCGAAGTACAGCAGCACGTACAGCAGCTCTTCGAGCGAATCGCCGAGCTCATGGAGGCTTTTCGATTTGAAGCGTTCGTTGCGCAGCCCCGCAAGATAATCATCGACTCGCTCGAATTCGCCATAGTATTGGCACACTTCGAGAGCATGTACGGCGAGCGGCAGTGCGTCGGGGCAGTTCGTTTCAAAGTCCCGGAAGTTGGCTCGCCAGGCATCGATTCGGCCTGTTGCGAAGAGGAGCTCGCCGCGATTTTTGTACGCGGCGACGTGCCGAGGGTCGCGCGATATCACCGCCGAGAACGCGGCGATCGCAGCGTCGCGGTTCCCTTGATCGGCGAAGATCGTCCCTAAATTGAAGTCGGCGGCGATGAGCGCCGGGTCACAAGCAAGCGCCCTCTGGTAGGCGCGAGCCGCGTCGCCAAAGCGCCGTTGCATCTGCAACGCAACGCCGTGGTTGTAGTGCGTTTCGCCATCGACGGGCTCGTGCATCAGCGCTTTTTCGAACCATGCCGCCGCGCGCTCGCCGTCGTGCGCCGCGAGACTCACCAATCCAAGCGCTCTTAGCAACGGCGGCGACGGATCGTCGGTAAGCGCAACGCTTTGATCGGCGAGTACGCCGGCGTCGTCGAGATCGTCGGCCGCGATGGCCGCACGTATCGCGTCGACGCGCGCCGAGACATAGCGGGGCGCCGACGCAAGTGCGGCACCGAATTCCTTTCGCGCGAGGTCGATCTGCCCTTCGTCGCGTAGCGTCACGCCCAATAAGTAATGCGCAGGCGCAAACGTGGGTTGCAGCTCGAGGACTCGCTCATACTGTGCTTTTGCTGTCTCACGACCGCCCGCCCGGTGCGCCTCGATGGCGTTCGCCCACAAACCATTCATCGCCGCAGCATCGGGCATGTCGGAATCGCCGTGTTCGATTCTCGACTGCAGATGCTTAATCGCTTCAACCAGCGCACGCGCATCCTCCGCGACCTCTTCGATCAGCGGCGCGTGATTACGCGTCCGAAGCGTTGCAACGGTGATGAAGGTGCGTGCAGGCCGCTGCGCAATCATTACACCGACGGGCGCAGCGAGGCCCGCAAGATCGATAACCGCGTCTGCGTCGTACGCGGCGAGGCGCTGGACTCGAGTATCGTCGGTGTCGGTGGGGATCAGCGTCACGTCGACACCCTTTTCGCGCAACGGACGGAGCACTGACTGTGACACAACGTCGTCGCCCGCGGCGAGCACAACAACACGGGGACGCTCGCCGCGCGTTCGTCGTGGCCATATCAACGGGACTCCGCTAGTGTCAACTCGCATACAGATCGCAGCGTAGTGTTGTGCTAGGGTCAGGCCATCGCGCGGCGCAAGCGACGTGACAACGAAAGCTGCACGCCGAAGCGCGTCGTGGTCGCCGACGGCCCATGGCCGCGCGAGCGTCCCTTCAATCCATGCGTCGCGGGTGCGTATGCCGATTTCAATCGGTTTCGCAAGGCGCTCCAGGGTTAACGCGAGTAGCAACGCCGGCATGGACGCCACATCGATGACGTCGGGCGGCATCGCGGTAACGACGTCGAGTATTTTTTCGCGGGCCTCAAGAGCCGGTTGGCGGTCGAGCGCCAGCGCAAGCGATCCGCCGATTACGGGAAAGGTAAGCAGCTCGGGGTGGCGTACGATCGTGGCGCAAAGTACGTTCGCGGCATCGGAGTCGTCGCTCGACCATAGTGCGGCAATGGCCTTGATCGATACCGCGCGGGCGTTATTCGGAACAAGAGCGAGCACGCGGTTTGCAACGTCAGCCGCCGCGACGTATTCGCCCGTACCAAGAAGCGCTTCGGTAAGCGCCTGATGAGAGGCGACATGCTGTGGCGAGAGCTCCGCTGTCTCACGCCAAAGCGCGATCGCGTCGGAAAGACGGCCCATTTGCCATAGCACTTCGCCGAGATGAAAGCGCACGTCGGCACTTTGCGCCGCCTCGCGGAGCGCGCGGCGGAAGCAGAGCATCGCGTCGACGGGTCTGCCTTCTTGCTGATGGCTGCGGCCGCGCGCGAGCCATTCGGCGGACGCGTGCGCCGTCATGCTTTGAGCCGTGCCTTCAACGCGTCGAGCACCGGTCGCGGCGTTACTCGATATAACGTACGTCCCACAATCGTATGACGAATGGCGAGTGCCGCTTGCGCCACGCGCGTCGTGACCGGGATGCCTTCTGCGTCCGCTGAGGACTGGACAGGTTCAACACTCGGCGCGGCAACGGTCGGCGGATTCCACACGCGATAACCGAGGGCATCCCGGACCCGAGCACGCGAGAATGACTTGAACATCGGTCTCGCGTGAACGACCGTAAGCGCTTTGTCGTAGAGCGCAAACGTCGCGTTGGTCATCTCGGCGAGCGTAGCGCGCGGTACGGCGCGCGTATGCCGGCAGGCGGAATCGAACGCATCGCGATTGTCGCCCGTGACAAGCGCGACGACGCGCTCGAGCATCAAACTCTCGTCGCGCCATTGCGCGTCAGTCATAACCCAGCCGGCGCCGGAATTCTGCACGCGTTCGGCGAGCGCGCCGATCGGAGGCACTAACACGGGCACTCCCGCGGCCCACGTTTCAGACAACGTGTAGCTGAACGTTTCAGGGCCGGCGGATGGATAGAGCACAAGCCGTACTCGATAGTGTTCGAGCAACGCCGGCAATTCGTCGCGCTCATAACGCCCGTGCACAGTGAATAGCGCGTCGTCCGACTGCCACGGCGTGTGTTGAACGTCGAGGTAACCAATCAACACGAACCGCACTGGCACGTTGCCTCCGCGCGCAAATTCGACCAGGCGCTCGATCCGGCGGGCTCCCTTGTCGGGCCCGACAGCACCTAACAACGCGATCGTCGGAATATCGTCGTCGGGCAGCGTCATCGCCGGCGTACCGGCGAGGGACGATGCATTGTTGACCTCCGGCGTGCCATGAACGATCGCGCTTACCCTTATGCCGGAAAAATAGCGGGCCACCATGTCGGCAGCCCAGCGCGACGGTGCGATGACAAACGATGCGTGTTCAAGCAGCGCGCGATGCCGAGCGCGCCATTGCGCGATGTCGATGCCCGCATACGCCGGCTGCGCATTGAGGCATTGCCGGCACAACGCCAGTTCGGTCACGGCGCCACAGTACATTTGATCGGTTCCGAGGAACGTGATCGTGGGGCACGCAAAATTCAGATCATGAACGGTGTAGCCGTACGGCACGTCCAGTTGTTCCAGCGCCGTCAATAAGCCGTCCCGGCACGCTGAAATGTTGTGCAGGTGAATGAGCGCGATCGAGAACGTCGTACAAATGGCACCGACAAATCCCTGCCACGACTCCTCGGGCAAGCGCGTGAGATTGAAGGTAACGATGCGGCCATCCGCGCGGTGCTCTTCGATTTGCCACGCATCGCCCACAGCGATCGCGAGGTAATGCCGCCAGCGGTCGCGGGACGCATCGATCAGTGCACGCACGTGCGTCTCGGTGCCGCCGCCATGGTCATGAATGACATGCAGCACGCCGCGCGTCTCGCTTTGCGAACGGAACATCTCGCTCTGTGCTGCTTCGCGCAACGGCGCGAGCGGATCAGCCTGGATATACGCTTCAACCATCCGCGTGTAGTGCGGATGTCGTTCGAGCAAGATTGTGGTGTTGCGCGACGACAGCTCCGGTTTTCGTCCGGCAAACGAGCGGCTTCCGACATGGATGACGAAAGCGTTATCGGCCAGGACGTTGCGCCAGCCGGCACGCGCCGCACGCAAGCATAAATCGTTCTCCTCGCCGTAGCCCGCGCCAAACGCGGTGTCGAGCATGCCAATTTCATCGATCAGCGCACGGCGGATGAATAGACAGAAGCCGACGCCGGTCGGCAAATCGGGATACGTCGGAACGGCTGCTCGGGCGATCGCGGCCGCAACGGTCTCGGCTTCTTCTGGGGAGATAGGATTGTCGACACAAAGGCGTGGGAACGAACAGATCTCCGCGTTGTTCGAAAATGGAGTAATCGTGCCGATCCGCGAATCCGACGCCGCACACTGACGAAACGCTTGGAGCCAATCGCCGGTTACGATCGTATCGGAATTGAGCAATACAACATCGGAAGCCGAGCTCGCGATGCCGCGGTTGGCCGTTACGATGAAGCCGAGATTGCGCTCGTTGCGAAGCAGCACCAGCTCCGGCAGTTGTCGCTGCTGAAGCTCGGCGAATAGTGAAGCGATGGCGGGATCGGATGACCCGTCGTCGATCAAGGTTATTCGACAATCGTCATGGTTGTGCGCAAGCACGCTCTCAACGCATCGCAGCACGTGATCCGGCGCGTTGTACACCGGGACGACAATGTCAATCGAGAACTTCATCGGTTGGTGCACCCTTGCTCATGATCAGATACCGCTCAATCGCTTCCAGAGCAGCTTGACACGCAGCCAAGGCAACATGACCCACCAACGCGCGCTCTGGCGGTAGTTGATGATGCGTTCCTGGGCGGCGATCGCCCGTTCCAGTCGTCCGCATTCCGTTTGTAGCGCAGCGCGGACGCTTCGGACTTGTTCGGATTCGCGCGTGAGCTGAGCGTTGACCTCGCTCAGCGCAACATTGGCGGCGGCAAGCGCTGCGTCCCGTTCCGCGACGAGGTTCTCGAGATGATGGATGTGTGCGGTCTGACGATCCAGCGCGGCGTCGCGGTCATGCAGTAGCGCATCGAGCCGCAGCACTTCACGTTCTTGCGCTTCGATACGGCGCCATTCGCGATCGTCGCGGTCGCAGAACAACGATAAGGCAGGTTCCGGAGGCGGTAGCGCCGCATTATCGCGCGCAGCGATGACGACAAAATACAATGCGGGTGGCGCATCCGCCGACGTTGCGCCGTTCTGATCGGAGCACCAGCTTTCGAACGCTTCACCGTGCTGCTCCGCCCATAGCGACGAGCCGAAATAGCGTCGCTGCCGGTACCATCGCTGTTCCGGAAATGCGGGATCGAGCAAGCGCGCGAGATCGTCTCGATCGAGCTCGTGCCGGTGGAAGGGGTTCGCATAATTCCGCGCGTCTGAATATTCAGGCCGATTCGGCGACGACAAGACAAGCAATCCCTCAGGCGCGAGAACCCGCGCGAATTCACTGATCATCTGCCGCTGCAGGTCGGCGTCGACGTGCTCGATCGTCTCGAACGAAACGATCGCATCGATGCTCGCGGATGGAACGGGCAACGCGGTGACGCTGCCTTGGACAAAGCGTAAGTTTCGCCGGTCAGCGTACTTCGAGCCGGCATGCGCAATAGTCGCGGCGTCGATGTCGATACCAATCACATCCGCCGCGGCGTCGGTCAGCAACGCACTACCATAGCCTTCGCCGCATGCGACATCGAGAACGCGGCGTCCCGCGACAAATCGCCGCGCGAAGAAATAGCGGTGCCAATGCTCGTATGCGATCTCGCCTTCGGTACCCGGCACGAAGCGTTCGCCGGTGAATTCCAGTGGATCGGACATGCGAATTGGATGAGCTGCCGCAAATTCGCGGCGGATGGAGAGGAAAGTGCGTGCGCGCAGCCTGTCATTTTAACCGAATGCATCATCCAGGCGTCGCTCCGCGTGTACGCCACATTTGCTCCAGCAGCGCACCGAAGCGATCGGCGAAGCGACCGCCGTCGACTAGTGGCGACGATGCGACGATCGGGCGTAGCGATCGTCGAATTTCGGCAAGGTTGGGGGATTGCAAGGCGAGCTCCGATACGATCGCGAGCCATTCGTCGGCCGTACGTGCAACCCAATGCGCCAATCCCGCCGACATCAACAGCGCAGCGCTTTGCCGGCTGATCATCGAGTCGCCGAGCAGCGCGACGACGGGGACACCCATCCAGAGGGCCTCGCACGTCGTGAGGCCGCCGTTGTAGGGAAATGGGTCGAGTGCGATGTCGACATCGGCATATTCGGCGAGCATCTGTGAATGCGACGAGTTTCCGCGGAGCTCGAGCCGGTCCGCCGCAATGCCACGTTGCTCGAAGCGCGTCGCAAACGACTTGGACGTCGCCGGATGGTTGAACGCCGCACTCTTGAGCAACAAGCGCGAGCGCGGAACTACATCCAATAGACGCGCCCACAAATCGACAACGGGCTCAGCAAGCTTCGCGAGCCGATTGAAGCTGCCGAACGTCGGATACCCATTGCGTAGCATCGGCGGAGGCACCGGCGGCGGTGCGTAGTCCGGCGGCGCATAGCAAAGACGGGACGGCTCGATTCGAAGCACCGTCTCGGTGAAACGTTGCCGCGTATCGACGGGAATCGATACGCTATCGCCAATCAGAAAGTCGACGCAGTCCAAACCCGTGGTATTGAAGTAATCGAGCCAACTCACGACGACAGGAGCGGGCTTGCGCGCGATCGCTCGCAAGCGGTTGCCGGGCGCGTGGCCGGCCAGATCAACGAGGATATCGATTTGATCTTGTTGGATACGCTGCGCGAGTCGCTCGTCGTCGTCCGCGCCGACATCGTTCCATGACGCCGCGTGTCGACGCAACGCTTCGGTCACCTCGTCGCGTTTAGGGCCCGCGTGATAACCGAATGATTCGAATCGCGCCGCATCGAGATGGCGTATGAGCGGCAGCAGAAAGAATCCGGTCGGGCCGGCGCAAAGCGACTGCGAGAGAAACCCCACACGGATGCGGTCGCTGGATCGCAATGAGCGCCGCGGGCGTCCACTTTGCACGCCGACGTTCGCCGCAAATCGGCGCGCCCATTCCTTGTGCGCTGCGAACATCCCGTCAGCGTCGACCAAGGGATCGTAGTGATGGCATAGGAGAAGGTTATCGAAGACTTCCGCGTAGCCGGGATTGATCGACAACGCCGCGCGGTAGCATCGCGTGGCGTTGTCGATCGCCGCGACATCCATGTACGCGTTGCCTAATAAATTCCAGACGTCCGCATTGTCGTTGCGCAGCTTGACTGCTTGTTCATACGCGCCGATCGAAGCAAAGATGTCTGCCTCGCCGTAGAAAAGACGGCCAAGACGCCGATATGCGTCGGCGGCGATGCGCGGATCCAGACGCGCCGCCCGCACGTACCACGTCTTCGCTTCATCGCGACGAGACGTTTGCTCGACGAGCCTGCCCATTGCCAGCGCGAGTTGACCATTGCTCGGATCGCGCGATAGCCCCTGCTCGATCACCGAAATGGCTGCGGCGTCGTCGCCGCGCCGCTGCAGCGAAAGTGCCGCATTCAGGTATGCCGCAACATAGCGAGGATCGAGGGCGATGGCGCGGTGGAAGGTCGCCGACGCCTCTTCATCGCGACGTTGGTCGTGCAGCGCGAGACCGAGCGCGTTTAACGCCTGGACGTTGTCGGGCGCTTGTTCGATCAGTTGTCGTGCCGCAGCTTCAGCGGCGAGGGCATCGCCGGCATCGCGCAATACATTCGTCAGCGCAAGATGTTTCGTCCAGTGCGGATTGGGATCGGTCTCGAGTGCGCGCCGGATGTTGCCGAGCGCCTCGGAGAACTGCTTTTGCTCGGCCTGCACGATGCCGAGGAGAAACAGACATTCGGAATCATGCGGATTTTCCGCGAGTAGCCGCTCCGCCAGAAGGCGCGCTTCCCGGAATTGACGCCCGCCGACCAGCGAGCGAAGCGTCGTCAATGCCGTACGATCGCCGTCCACGCCGTTCACGCAAGGCCCTCGATTGCCGCTATCCTCTAGGCTTCGTTCCAGCGATGCGGGAGGCGCACCAAGCCGAGCTCCCGCGATTCGCCGCTCACGACGATCGCACGCTCGACGTGATCGAAGAGTCGCACGCCTTCGGGATCAAGCGCGTGCGCGCGAACGAAATACTTCCCGGGCAACAACGGCAAATCGGGAAGCGTCAGCGAAAACGAGAAACGGTCATCGCCGACGCGCCGCGGCTCGATGCGATCCATATCGGTCGCAACGCCATACACGGGCGTACCGTCGGCCCGCACGACGCCGATCAACACGGCGGGCGCGCGTCCGTCCGGGGTGAACACCTCGCCTTTCACGGTCAACGTCTCGCCGTGCGCAAGCGTCTCGGGTTCGATCGCGAGCGATGTGATCGCATAGATACCGGCCGCTGCAGCTGCAACGCGCGGAAGCGGCTGCTTCGCCTTTGCAGCCTTCTCTTCATGATAGGCGAGATAGGTCTGCGTGACGTCGGCGGCTGCACCGTAACGTTCAACTCGGCCGTCCTTCAGCCAGAGCGCGGTCCGGCAAAGTTTCTGTATGTGATACATGCTGTGCGAGCACATGAGCAACGTACCGCCGCCCGCAAGATAGCGTTCGATCCACGCAATGCATTTCTTTTGAAACGACTCGTCGCCGACGGCGAGCACTTCGTCGGTAATGAGAATGTCGGGCGAAAGCGCCGTTGCAACGGCAAAGCCCAATCGAACGACCATTCCCGACGAGTAATGCTTGATCGGGTCCGCGATGTGCTCGCCCAAATCGGCGAAGGCGATGATGTCGTCGCGCTTCGCAGCGATCTCATGCGGCGCCAAGCCCAGTAGCGCCGCGGCAAGATCGATGTTCGCGAGTCCCGTATATTCAGGATGGAATCCGGAACCAAGCTCCAGCAGTGCGCCGACTCGACCGTTTACGACGACGCTTCCGCGCGTCGGCTTGATGACGCCGCAAATGATCTTGAGCAGCGTCGATTTGCCGGCGCCGTTTTCGCCAATGACGCCGAGCGATTCGCCTCTTGCGACGTCGAGCGACACGCCGTCGAGCGCGCGAAACACGTGCCGGGCGCCGTGGCCGCGCAGCAGATCCCAAACAAGCCGCAGCCGCCCGCCGCGCGAATCGACCTTCGCGTAGTCTTTGCCGACGTCGGTCAACGCGAGCAGTGATCGCCTGACCGCGCCGCTCATACGAAATCTTCGAAGTGCGGCGATAGCCGAATGAACGCGGCCCGTCCGATCACGAAGAGCACCACCGCCACAACGACCGCGACGCCGTCCGACCATTCGAGCGCCAGATTGCCGTCGAGCAACGCGCTACGCAGTCGGTCGACGAGCCAACCAAATGGATTTGCCGCCACCCAGGGCTGCAAGCTTTTGGGCACCAGCGAAAGCGGATAGAGAATGGGCGTCAAGTACATCATGATCATCAACAGCGGCATCAGCACGTGCTCGACATCGCGCACGAACACCTGCAACGCGCTCAGCAGCAGCGAAAGACCGATGACCGCGATGGCGAGGACGACCCACAGCGGCAGCGCGACCAAAAGCCCCTCGAAATGCACCGGCTCGCCCATCACCGCGAGGACGATCAGAACAACGAGATAGCCGGCGAACTGCAGCGCCAAAGTTGCCGCGACCGAAGCGTACACGACGATTTCGTGCGGAAACGCGACCTTTCGAATGAGGCCTGCGTACGCGGCAAGGCTTACCGTCGCCCGTTGCAACCCTTCTTGCGCGGCAAGCCATGGCCAGAGCGCGATCGCGACGAAGGCGAGAAAGCTCTTTCCGGCGAATTCCGTCGCTCGAAATATCGTCGTGAATACGACGTAGTAGACGGCCAACAATGCGAGCGGATGCAACAGCGCCCACGCGAGGCCCGTGATGCTGCCGAGATAGCGGGCGCTCAGTTCCCGTCGGAAGAAGTTGGCAAACAGCGCGCGATTGCGCGCCGAGACGTTGGCCGCGGGTCCGACTGCCGGCGAAGTTGACTGGCGCAGTTCCATGGCGTCGCTCGCGAGGGTGCGAGACGCTGGTCGCGCTTACTTCGCTGCTTTGGTCGATGCTGCCGACGGAGACGTCGTCGAATGCGAATCGGTCGCCGGCGCGGTTACCTGGTCGATAAGCATCTTCACCTCCTTATCATTGAACGAGGTCGCCGGGTCATTGCGAAGCGCGTTGACGACTGTATCGCGCTGCTGATCGACGTAGGTCTTCTTGAGCGCCGCGAGGATCTCGTCCTGCGCCTCCTCGAATGATTTGAAGCGCGACGGATGCCGTCCGTCAAGCCGGACGATGTGCCAGCCGAACGCGGAAAGCACCGGTTCGCTGACCTCGCCTTGCTTCAACGCAAATGCAGCCCGCGCAAACGCCGGGTCCATGCGATCGCGTGTAAACCACCCGAGAGAACCGGCGTTCTCGCGCGCTGTGGGGTCCTCGGACAAGTCCTTGGCGACCGCGTTGAAGTCGGCGCCAGCGACGATTCTGGCCCGCGCTTCGGCGGCGAGCTTGCGAGCCTCTTCGCTCGAATGCTTCTTGATATCGAACAAGATATGCGATGCGCTGATCTCCTCCGGCACCCGGTAACGCTCGCGGTCGACGATGTAAATTTCGCGGGCGCGGGCGAGTTGTGCCGCGTGCTTCGCTTCGAATGCCGCGCTGGCTGCTTCTTCGATTTGCAATATCCGCAATTGGGCGAGCACGCGCTCCGCTTCGTTCGCTACCCGCGCGGCGTTGACCGGAATCGTATCGAGCTTTTCGCTCTTCGCCTGACGGACCAGCGCCTTGCGCAAGAGCATCTGCACCAAAAGGTCCCCCACCCGCTTATTGTTCGCGAGCAAATCGGCCCGTATCTCCGGCGGTATGCGCTGAATCTCGGCTTCGAATTCCGTTCTCGTCACCTTCGCGATCGAATTTTCTGCGACGATCGGTTCGTTCGCGGGCGATTGAGCAAACGTAAACGCCGAGAAGAGCGAGAACGTAATGGAGGCGAAGAATCGTGCGAGTTTGCCGGTGATCATCAAGACATACCTTTGCGTTGCGTGGAGCGTGCCACAAAAAAGGCGAAGCCCCGCGCCGCGGGGCTTCGCAAGGTGAAGGACAGTGCTTTAGGCGATCAGGTTCCCGGCGGGCGGTGGAAGTCGATGCTCATGTTGCACTGATTGCCGGCCGGGCAACCCACATTTTTGACATTCAGGTAGTACGGAGTGCCCGGCTGCATCAGCATCTGATATGGCACCTGGGATCCGCCCACTTGAAGGGCGAAGTTAAACGACGTTCCGCCCTGCGCGTTGTAGATCGTCGTCGCGCCGGCCGTCGAGAAATCGCAAGGCGACGCCGAAATGATTGCGAGACGATCTTTCGCCCCGCCGCCGTATTCGCCGCCCGCAATGTAGCCGGTGGAAATGGACGCACCGGCCGGGGTGTTCAGCTTGATGACCAACGCGTCGCTCGCGTTAAATCCGCCGTAGTTATTCGTTACGAGCCGGATCGGGTCGGCCGAATTGACCCATGGCAGATCGACATAGAGAGTCTTGGTAAACCCGGAGCACGATACCGGCCCACCGCCACCGGGGGGCGTAGTTGATCCCGGCACATCGACAGTGGTCCACGCTGTCGGCGCGCAGACGCTGCTCGCGTCGCACGCCGTGAGGCCATACGTGTAGCTGACCGCGGTGGTTCCTCCGTTCGCCGGTAGGGAATCATTTAGTGTCTGTGTATAAGCAAAGTTGCTGTTGCTCTTAACCCATGTCCACCAAATCGGCGAGAACCCCGAGCAGCTACCCGAGAGCGTAACGCCGCCGCCGTTGCTGTTCGAAGGAACGGTGTTCTTTGTGATCGAGCAGTTTGGCGTACCCGGCGTCGACTTGACGCAAGTCAACGTGAAATTGGGACCGCCCGAGAGCGTGAAGGTCGTGCAATCCGGAACATCGAGCGAGATACTCGCCGCGTGCGATCGCGATGAGTACATCGCCGCCACGATCAAAAGGGTGATGCCGAAGGAAAAGACAAACAGGGGACGAGCAAAAATCGACGGGTTCGACGGGTTCATATCTACTCCATAAATGCCCTCGTAGGGCTTATGCCACCAATAGGTAGCGCATTAGCAACACCAGCGCCACACGCAAAGCGGCCCCCCTCCGCCTCCGAACTAACCACAGGCTTACAATCGCAAACCCTTGAATAGCTTGCTGCAGTTGCAGGGTCCCCTGACCCGCAATGTGCAATTGCGACGCCAACAAAAATTAGGGCGGAGACGTTGTCCCCGCCCTAATAGGTTCACTTCTGACCCAATGCGGCAGCTACGATCTACTGGATCCGGGTCGTTGCCTTGTGCGGGAACGTGCCGGCGTAGATCGATTGAACATTTAGGGCGCCCGAGGTGAGCGTGCCGTTGTTGTACGTTTGCGCCGCGAAGCCGACGACCGGCAGACCGAAGAATGTCGCAACCGGGCTGGTCGAAGTCAACGCATGCGCCGCCACCGTACCGCTCAACGACGAGGTCAGGTCGAACAGCGCCCAGCCGTTTTGCGCACCCGTCGGCAGCGTCGCCGCGGTCAGATCCTTGACGTTCGCAGATCCGAACACGTTGCTGCCCTTGAACGTCACAACGTTCACCTCGAAGCACAACGCCAGCGGCGATGTCGGAGCTGGCGGCGAGAAGCCGGTCTGGACGATGATGCCGCGCTCTTCGCGGTCAAACGTCAACACGGCGATGTCGTCGCAAGCCGTACCCGCGACGAACGGACGCTGGAACGGCGCCAGTGCCGTGCCACCATTCACGAGATAGCGCTTCGTCGGGAAGGTGACAACCCAGTCGGTGCCCGACTTGGTGCTCGTATCCAACACGTACTCGTTCATGATCTGGTTGTGCATCAACGCCGCACTGACTGCGTCGATCGGGCGCAGCGGGCTGAACGTGTACGTCGTCGCTGTCGTGCCGTTGAAGATTTCGGTCTGAACGGGTTGGACGAATTCCAGCGTCGGACGGATGTCGCCCGGCGGGAACCAGATCGGCGTTGTCGTTCTGAATGTATCGAGCGCAACCGCGTTGAAGGCGACGTCCTCGCCGGACAGCACGTTGATCAACGTCATGCCGCCGAACAGACCGCCGTTCCCGACAACAACGTTCGATTGCACGACGCTGTCAGACAGTGCCGCGGCGGTGCAAGGCGGAACGCCGTTGACGTGCGTAACAGCGGTGGCCGTCGCGCCGATGACGTTGCCCATTTCGATGATTTCGACGTAACCCTCGCGCGTGCGGTCCAGACCATCGCCGCCCGAGTCGCCTGCGTACGCGTAGTTGACGAACAGCGTCGGGTTGGTCGGATCAGCAGAGACCGTCGGCGTCGTGCACGACTTGTCGGGGGTGTAGATGCCGGCACCACCGCCACCTGTCGCGCCCACGCGAGTGATACCCGCGACCCATACGTCACGCGGCGACAGATACAAGTTGAAGTCGAGCACTTCCTGGCTGTTCTTGCCTTCGAGGAAGCGGACCTTGACAGCCTTGGACGATGCCGTCGAATTGACCACCGACAACAGCGAGCCGAAGGTGCCGGTGCCCGCGTCCTGCACCGTGTAATACGGATAGATCAGGACTTGCCCCAGGCCGTCGGGGTTGACGTGTACCGCATTTGCGGTCCCCGCCATACCCAACGCGCCGATGCCGGCAAGCGCGGTGTACAGCGTCGTCTTTTTGAACGTATTCATGGTGGGTGATGACTCCTTTGAGTTGCCGTGTGAGGTGATCACTTCGAAACCAACAGCGGGTGAATCTTAATACAGCGTGTCATGCATTTCAAACAAAAAGACATTAATTCCGAACGACGCGTGGGATTTTTGCAACGCTTTTCTATCCGCGATAGACGTACCAAAACTGCCCTCGCTCAATAATCCAAGTTTCCTCCAGCGCCGTCACCATGCCTTTCACTCTCGGCCGATCGAATGTAAGGCGAAGACTGACTTTACATAATTCGGCTTCGCATTTGATGTCATCGATTTTCACGTCGCGAAACGTGCCCCGCGCCACTTTTGCCTTGTATTGGTCCAGCGAAACAACTTCACGTGTGGCCGGTGTCAAGTAACTGTACGCGGCCGCGATATCATCCTTGATCAGCGCCTGCCACCGCGCTTCGGCCCTTTCGCGCACGATTGCGCCTTTTTGGTCGTTGGGCGAATCGATCGAAATTCCGCCGGAAGGCAGTGTCCCGCATCCGCCTGAAAGCAATACAACTATCGCACTGCACGTCCAATTCCGCCACTGTCTCCAAATGGCGACGCTTTTTGGACAAAATCGAATAACACGGTGAAGTTCCATTAATACCCCTTTCTGCATACCCGTTCCCCTGCGCCCGAGGTGTGAAAAAAGCCCAACTGTGGGGGCGGCAATGGTGCTATGAGAAACGGATTAAGCGTCATGAAATCGTAAGCGAGAACGAATCATCGCGCACAGGCGCTTTCGGGCCGTGCGGCACTGCATTCGCAGCCACATCTATGGTTTTGGTATGGGCTCGGGGGCCGGCGGCGGCGTTTGCGTCGGTTGACCGGCAGGCGGCGGAACCGCCGGCACCGTGGGAGGCGGCGGCGTGAATGGTCCGATACGCGGCGTAAAGAACTGATTCAGCTGATCGATAGGATTCGGCGGCGACGCGGGCCATGTGCTTGTACCGGGGAACTGCCTATCGAGATTTTCCATCCTGCGCCGGAGATCGTTGATGACGCCTTCGTAGTCGAGCTCGTTCGATACAACACGCGGCGTGATGAACAGGATGAGCTCGGTGCGATCGTCATTGACCGTCTGCTTGCCGAACAGTCCGCCCAAGATGGGTATTCGATCGAGCAGCGGAATGCCATTGGTCGTGTTTCCCTTGTTCGATTGAATGAGGCCGCCCATGATCATCGTTCGACCCGACGGCACCGCGACCAACGTCTGCACCGAGCGGGTATTGAGTGGCGGTGCATCGCCAGCGACAGCCGGCGTTCCGGGAATGCTCACCTCGGCCTGAACATCCAGCGTCACGAGACCGCCGGCATTGATGTGCGGCGTCACTTGCAACAGCACGCCGGTATCGATGTACTGCGACGTCGTCGTAATGACGTTGGTCGTGCTTCCCACCACACTTTGCTGGTTGATCGGAATGCGCGTACCGGACTTGATCGTCGCTTTCTGATTGTCGAGCGCGGCAAGATGCGGATTGGAAATGACGCGCGTGTTGCCGTAGGTATCCAGCAGGTTCAAGACCGCCTGCACGCCACCGGGAAAGTTCGCGTTGTTGATGATGTAACTGAAACCCTGCGCAATGGCTAAGCCCGCCGACGCCGCCGCACCCGCTGCGGTTGTCGGGATCGGTACTGCGGGGTTGAACGGCGTTGATCCGCTGTTCGGCGCGAAGAATCCGCCGCTGCCGCGGCCGGACGGCGCGCCCCCCTTGAACAGCCATTCGACGCCAAAAACGAGCGTGTCGCTAAGGGTCACTTCCGCAATCGTCACTTCGATCATCACCTGCCGCTGTTGCACGTCGAGCTTCTTCAACGCCGCTTCGACGAGCGAATACTCGGACGGTGTCGCGACAATCAGGATCGTGTTCTGCTCCTTGTCACCGACGACCTGAACATTGCGGGCGATGCCCGATGCTTCGCCGCCCGCTCCCGCGCCCGCCGCGCGCGCTGCAGCGATCGCTGCCGCGGCCGGGGGCGGTGTCGGCGCTGCAGGCGTCGCAGAAGTGAACGGAGACGTGGGTTGCGCCTGGAACGTCGGCGGATTGACGATCGTGCCCGCGGGCGTTCCGGGAGCCACCGTCGGCGCGGGTGTCGATATCTGTTGCGTCACGCGTCCCGTGAACGCTTGCTGCAGCAGCGGCGCAATATGTTCAGCGCGCGTGTTCTGCAGGTTATACACGTAGAAACGCACGCCCTCCCCGCTGCCGCTATCGAGCCTTTCGATCCATTTTCTGGCTTCTTCGACGTATGCGGGATTGGGCGAGATGACGATAACGGCATTCATCCGCTCGATCGGAATGACCCGCAATATGCCCGTAAGCGGGCTCGTATTGCGGTCGCCGATCACCTTGTCCAACTCTTGCATCATCGATTTGACGTCGGCGTTCTGCAGCGTAAACACGCCGACAGACATACCGGACATCCAATCGATGTCGAACATCTCGACCGCGTCGAGCATATGTCTCAGCTCGAGTTCCGTTCCGGCAAGGATCAGCAGGTTGCGTGTGTCGTCCGCGCGGATGGCGGTCGCGTCCCGGGCGAACGGCTCAAGTATCCGCAACATGTCACGCACGCCGACGTGCCGAAGCGGCACGATCTGCACGGAGAAGCCGGTCGGCAACTGGCGCTGCGACGTGCCAAGTTGCGGCGTCACGTTGCCGCGAATAGCGGCGGCCTGCGGCACCACTTTGTAGATGCCGCCTTCTTTCACCATCGTTGCGCCGTTCATCCGAAGCAGCGTCTCGAGCGTCGCAACCAGCGCTTCGCGCGGAATGCCCGCACTCGTGCGAATCGTCACCTGCCCGCCCACTGCAGGATCGATCGTGTAGCTCTCGTTCAGGATGTCGCCCAGGATGTTGCGGACGACTTCGCGCAGGTCCGCGCCCTCGAAGTTGAGGACAACGCCCGCGCCGGTGACCTGCACCGGCGGCGGCGACGGCGGCGGCGTTCCGGCCGGCTGTTGGCCTTTCACGACGACGCCGGAACCTTTGTAAATTGTTGTGCGATCACCACCGTCGGGGCTTGTCGCCCTTGCGGCGGCTTCCGCGAGCGCAGGCGAGACGCTGCCTGACGGGCGCGACCCGGACGATACGGGCGGTGCAGGGAGAGATGTCGCGGGCGGCGTCGTCTGACATGCAGGCAACGCAAAGGCGACTACGCAGGCGAGCGCCGTGCGTGAGTGGTTTTTTATCGGCATCGTTGTTGTGTTTTGAGATTTTCGTCGGGCGTTTGATATCCGTGTCGAGCGTGCGCGCCAGCGCCTTATCGGCCGACGTTGCCTTGACCTCTTTGAATGTAGCGTTGGTAGACGTCGTTCCACGCCGGATCGCCCTGCTTCGGGGTCTGCTGCGCGGGCGCAGCTTGCTGGACTGGTGCCGCTGCGGGTGGCGTCGGCTGTGCGCTCTGCTGTGACTGCGACATCGCCTCTGCAGCGCGCGCGGCGCGGCGGCGAGTCGCGAGCACGTCGGCGACCTCCGGCGTTTGTCCCGGCTGCGCGACGTTCTGCCCCGGCTGCGGTGCGCCGGGCGTAGCAGGCTGCGGCGGCGGCGGTGCGACGGCCACTTGCGGTTGTATCGTCGACTTGGGCCCCGATGCAACCTTGAGCGTCAGCTCTTCGGCGACATCGCCCGAGGTGAGCCGGACGCGGTCCGCGCGTACTTCCGCGACCAGCAAGCCGTTGATCGTCTCGCCTTGCTGCACGCGGCGGGAGCGCCCGCCATTCACTTCACGCAGGAATGCGGTCGCTTTCTGGTCGACAACAGTGGTACCGGTCAATACGAACTGTCCCGGCTGTATCGCGGGCTTCGCGGCGGCGCTTGCTTGTGGCGGCGCCGGCCGCCGCGTGGGATTGAAAAGGGTTCGCTCGATCGTTTCGCGCCGACTGTCGATTCCTCCGTCAATCCGATATTCCGGCAAGAGCGCAACGGGCACGGGCTGCACCGCAATGTTGCTATCGAGCGCGGGCACTCGCTTGAGCGCGTGTCCCCAATCCGTTTCCCAGCCGACGAGCGCGGCGATTACCGCGAAGGGCAACGCCCAGACCAGCCAGGCCTTCACGCGAGCGTCGATTCCATTCATCGTTCGTCTCCTCGTCATTTGGGCGCCGCTATAGGAGCCGTCGCAGCGACCGCCTTCACGTCCGTGTAGGCGAAGGCGCTGACGTCGAGCTGCACATTCACCTCGGGCTCCATTCCGGGACCAGGCTTGAAGCCGCGAAATGCATTGAGCGGGCGCACCGTGATGTTGTCGACCAACAGATAAGGCTGCTGCGACTCGAGCGCGCCCAAAACCTTTTGCAGCGCCGGCGTCGTTGCGAAGAATTGCACGTTGACGCCGATCTGCTTGAAGCGGCCGTCGTCGCGCGGCGATGTGTTCTGGCTCGTCGTGATTCGCCCGCCGTTGCTTTCGATCGCGGCCTTCACGAGCTCCTGCAACTCCGCGCCGGCAAGATTGGGCGCCATGTTCTTCAAAAAGAAGCGGCGACCGTCACGCTCCCTCATTGCGTCGAGCGCGCGACGCAGTTCCGGCGCCTGAGCAGCGATGCGTCGCAGATGGGTGACACGATCGGACGTCTCTGCGATCGCTCGATCGTAATGCCGGTGCATGAGGATCACCGGTCCGAGCAGGACAAAAAGCGCAACGGCCACGATGGCGACGAAGATCGCCAGCGCAAGCGCTCGCTGCTGAGCAGACGATAATTTCGCGACGAACCCCGGCGTCACGACTTTCCTCCGGGATTTTGAGGCGGCGGCACATTGGAGCCCAACGGCGGCATTGGCGCCTTTGTCGATTCCGACGGCGCAGCGACGGGCGTTGCCGATGTCGCGGTTGCCGCAGCAGGCGCCGGGATTGGGATCGCCTGCTTGTCGCTTGCCGCGAGCGCCACCGGCGTAGGTGCTGGCACGGGCTTCAATTGCGCACCCAGATCGAAGATCTCGCCGGGCCCAGGCTGAATTTTCGTCGTCGGCGAGCGCGGCGCCGCTTGGGTGAACAGCCGCGAGTCTTCGAGCAACGTCACCAGCCGGCCGGCGTTGGCGGACTCGCCGCGCATCAGAAGCTCACGCTGCGCCTCCTTGCCACGTCCATTCGTCTTGACTTCGAGTTGCGTAAGCCACGTATCGTCCGGCAACAGCCGCGTGACGTCGTCGAGAATTTGTACGGTGCTCGGATAAGCGTATTTGCGTTCGAGCGCAAAGTTGTAATCGCCGACCTGGCGATCGAGCTGTGCCCGCAAAGATTCCGATACGCTCGCCTGCTGCAGCGCCTGCGATGCGACGTCGTTCAGCGTAATCGCGTACTCGCGCTTCTGCCAAACGGGAAGGACCACTGCGACGAGCGCAACGCCTAGCAACAGCGCAATCGGCAACCAGAACTGCCAGCGCTTCCACCACACCCCGTTTTGTCGCATTTCATGCGGCAGCAGATTGAGTCGCGACGTAGACGCAGAGCCCGGGGGATCCGGAATAACGGCGACCACGGTTGCGCCGAATGACTGCGCGAGCTGGACCGCTGCGTCGACTTGCGAGCGTCGCGCTGCCACCATCTCGACGCCGATCTGGCCGCGCGCATTGTCGCGACGGACGACGACTGCATCGAAATAAACCTCATCGGACTTAAACGGTGTGTGACGATCGAGATCATAGGCAAGCGCCTGCCGCAGATCATTTTCCACCGCCGCGGGCAAGACAAGCGTCTTGCGAAGCGTCGCACGCGGCAAAAGCGACACGACGATCTTCGGTCCGTACACGGGTGCGCCGGGCGCACGCCCGGACCACTGCGAGAGCGCCGCACGGCCTTCCGCGGCAACGGTTGCGGGATCGCCCGACAACCCGATCGCCGCTGTTTCGACCATCGCGAGGCGGCCATCCTTGATGAGCGGCTGCCACAACGTCGCGCGGTCTGCATCGAACGCAAGCACAGGACGCATCCGCCGGCGCTGCACGGCGGCGCGAGGACCCGCGGGCACGAGTTGAGAGAGCTCCTTCAACCACCACGCCCAGAAACCGGATAAGCCGTGCCGCCGCGCGAAATCGCGGAGGCGCAACGATGAAGCGGGTAACGCGAGTTCGCGGTCGACGGGCATCGCTACAGAACCCTAACGTCTCAATGTGAATGGAGTGCCTGACTGCGCCTGCGCGGCCGCGGGCGCCGCTGGCGGCAGGCGTGCGCCTTCGGTCCAGACGAGCGCCACAAGCGGCCGCCGCACATCGTTAACGGGGCGCAGCACCGCTTCGCGGACGAAGGTTACACCATCGGATAGCTTTGCCTCCGCATGGACACGCCAGACGGGAACCGGACCGCTGCCGAACGCTTGAGCAGGCGGAAACGGCGGAGGCGGCAGCTTGTTTTCAATTGCGATCCGGCGCCGCTCGAGATAATCGTCGACAGTCTCTGTCGTAGCCGCCGGCAACGCGAGCAGCACGTCCCGCGATGCGGTCAGCGTATTAATGCCCGGCTGGCGCGAATACACGGTGAGGCTTCCCGCAATGCGTCGATAAACCTCCGGCGTGACACCCAGCACGCGAGCGAGCTCGCCGACCGTTTCGAACGGCGCATTCGCAGGCCCGTACTTCAAATTCGCTGCGCGATAATCGGCCTCTTCGGCGCCATTCGGCCGCTTGAGATCGTCGGCATCGCGCCAGTCGGCGATCGCATCGACGACTCGCGCCGCGGTCTGATCGTCGAGACCGCCGCTTGTCATCAACAGGCCCTTGAGCAACGCGTCGTTCGCCGAGTTGAGATCGATCTTTGACGTCTCGTCGACAGCCACGACGTCAAATTGCACGTCGTTCTCGATCCAAGTATGTCGCGTGCCGTCCGCCGACCATGTATCGGTAATGCGCGGACGAGACAGCTCGAATGCCGTTCGCTCGACGGCGCCGTCGGCGGCCGCACGCGCCTGTGCGAGCGAGATCGCGTTGCGCGCCGCAATCGCCTCGCTGCGCATCGAGAACGCGAAGCCACTCGCGATAACGGTTAACAATATCGTCAGCCACAGCGCGAGCACGAGCGCGATGCCGCGCTGTCCGCGTGGCCGCGATCGGCAGTGTCGCAATGCGGCTATCGTGGCCATCGTGTGAATCGGATGAATCCCATCAGATGGCGGCGCAGCGCAACCGAGCCATATCCCAGGCGCGACAACCCGCCTCAGGCGCTTCACGCGGCGAGACAATCAACGGCGGCCACGCCGGTCCACGCTTCGGCTCGATTTCGATGCGGATCATCATCGGCAGCCGTTGCGGATCCTCCCAGCGATCGCGCCATGTCGGCGTCTCGGCGTCGTTGGCGCCCGCATCACGGCCGTAGTATCCGATCTTCAGTGACGCGATATCCTCGGCCAGCACCGAACGTTCGGCATCCTGGAAACCGGGTATCTCGCGCGCGTTGACGTCGGGTAGCGCGCGTTCAAGAACCAGCGGGGCGCGCACATCATTACGCAACACCGCAAGACGATAGAACCAAATACCGCCGCCCGCGACGCGTGGAGGTAACGGCGCTGCGTAGCGAAGCTCCTCGCGTTCGCCGGAAAACAGCAGCGGGAATTCGGCGATCTTGCGCATCCGCAGCGGATGCTGCTCTTCGAGATTCGCGCGCAAGAACGCGTGCGCGAGCCGCATCCCGGACGTCGCATCGGCTTTCGACTCGCCGCGATCGAGGCTCGTGCCGGCGAGTCCGAG
>DASXSP010000093.1:0-31615 GCA_036505865.1 Casimicrobiaceae bacterium | reverse complement strand
GAAGTCTATTGACCCGGTCGACCCAGTGCCCGCCATGATCATAGATTCTCGTCGTATCCGCATAGTTGAGATTTAGAGGCTTGATCGCGACTTGTGGTGCATCACCCTCAATGTGCACAAAGGGGATGGTGACGTGAAAGTCATCGGTGCCGACCTCGGCCTTAATAAATAACTCATGCAAATTCGCCACTCTAAGCATGGATCGCATCGCGCGATCTAGGACTAATTCTTGGTATTCCTTAGTAACGAAATTTCGCTCTACGTAAAAGGCGAATAATTCAAGAAGCTTAGCCTCTGGATCTTCTGCAATGGTGGTTCGCACTTCGCTGAACCGCAACAAAGATTCCCGCGGCCGCGTAAGTTCGTCAAAGAGTCTTATCCCTAAAGAAGCGTCTAACTTTTTCCGGCCGTCGAGCGGCCCGCCAGACTTCAGCGTGGAACGAAAAGACCTTAGCTCTTCGCGGAACATGCGAACCGCTTCTCGATAGGTCTTCCCTTCTAGGCCCTCAAAAAACTGAGTCACCCGACCGAATCGCCGCTCCATTAAACGGGCACCGAAGTAACGGTCTTCAGGACAAATCAGCACCACGCCCACATTGGCGAACTCTCCCGTTTCGACAAACGGAAGAAAACGAACGATCGCATAGTGACAAGACCGTTTCATGGTGCATCCCAGAAGTGATCATCTTTGCAGCTTTTTAACATATTAAGGGCGGCATCAGCATCAAATGCAGTGGGTACTGTGCGTTCATCGTCTGTGTACCACCACTCATCTGGAACTTGGTCAACAAAACCATCCCAATGTTCTAGGGCGGCGCTCATCGCATCGCCAAACTCGGTCCTACGAACCCAGTCGGGCACGTGTCCGACCCACTTGGCAAACACGTGCGTATCAAAAAAGTCCTGCCGAGAAAAGTCTTCTGCAAACGCGACATTATGGTCAATGATTCGCAAGCGGGGCTCATGAGGAGACCACAGCAAATTTGGATTTCCCCCTAGCCTAGTTAACGTGCGGTCCCCATTCCGGATCCACAAGTCGAATCCGAATATCATGAGAGGGACATCGCCGTCTGGATTTTCCAACTGTTCCAGATGCGTGGGATTGACCTCTTGCGCTAACTCTATTCGCTCTGATCCGAACACCGGGCTTGTACCAAGATCAATACGCTGCTCGTTTGGGAGGGCCTTGTCTAACTCGGCCGGGACAGTTAGAACCCGAAACGGCGCAATAGGGAGTTCGAGATGCTTTGCAAGCAAGACAGCCAGCAATTCGCAAATGAGACTTCGACGCCCCGCTCCACGTCCCTTGACAAAATACACAACGCCATCGCTTGAGCGACATAAAAACGGTCGCGTCACGCCCTGCTCGCTTCTCCGAATGACCTCAACAATTTCGGTCATTGCGGATCCCTATGCCCACAGCACGTGTTCGACGATGAACAATCGCCCCGTGTCACATTCTAGACACAATATAGACACGGGTGCATTTCTAGCCCGCTTTTCAATATTAACCAATTGATTTTATTGGCGTCCCCAGCGGGATTCGAACCCGCGTTACCGCCGTGAAAGGGCGGTGTCCTGGGCCTCTAGACGATAGGGACCGCGAGGCAGTCGCGACGTGTTAATTCGGCTCGCGCGACCCAATCGGTGGTGGAGGTAAGCGGGATCGAACCGCTGACCTCTTGCATGCCATGCAAGCGCTCTCCCAGCTGAGCTATACCCCCACGGCGAAAGGCGGATTATAGCGTCCGGCCGAATGCCGGTAAACCGCAGATGCGCTTGCGCGAGGCCCGATGCGGTTTCATCTGCGCGATTTTGCGCGTCGTTTCGCGGCAGGAGGATGCAACGCCTTGCGCGACAATTCCAACTCGTCGTGCAGCCATTCTCGCAGCGCAACTAAAGGTGCCCACTCGCGCAGATTCGGCGGATACACTAGATGGTACGGATACGCGTGCTCGTAGACGATCGAAAGATCCGACAGGCGAACGAGTCTTCCATCGCGCAGCGCATCGGCAGCAAGCAATTCGCGGCCGATCGCCAAGCCTAAATTCTGTTCGGCCGCCTGCAACATCAGGCCCGCATCGTTGAAGCTCGCCACCGGCGTTACATGCCTGCGCAGTCCGGCGGCCGCAAACCAGCGTTCCCATGGCTCGGTGTCGCCCAGCAACGGCTCACGCGCCAATGCCTCAGGCTGCGCGCCCAGCAGTCTTCTACCGGCGGCCGGCGAGCCCAAGACGATCAACGGCATGGGGGTATCGAACAGAAGCTCCGACTCAAGACCCGCCCATGGACCACGCCCCTGACGTAACGCCGCGTGGAAGCCTTCGCGTTGCAAATCTACCAACTGATGCGATGCATCGATCTCCAGCGCAAGGGTGGGATGCCGTTCGCGCCAACGTCCCATGCGCGGCAGCAACCAACGCTGTGCAAACGAAGGCAATGATGTCACGCGCAACCGCTGTGCGGCACCGCTTGCCGCCGCGGCGGCCGCCTGCACGCCATCATCAAGTTGAGTCAATGCGGTCTGTACGCTGCGCAGTAATGCTTCGCCGGCAGGATTAAGGACGACGCGTCGGCCGCGACGTTCGAATAAATCGAATCCGAGTTGCTCCTCGAGGCCACGAATTTGTTGGCTGACTGCGCTATGGGTCAAGTGCAGCACGTCAGCCGCAGCACGAAGATTTTGTGACTCGGCAACGGCGCGAAACGCCGTGAGCGTGTTGAGTGGCAGGCGCGACATATTGGTAAGTATAGCTTACCAAATTGGCCAGAACAAATCGTTTCCCAAGCGGATCCTGGGCTACTACGCTTACCACCGTGATCAAACAAGTACGGAGACCTTCATGAATCGCCCAGGCCAATCGATAGCTTTACTCACTCCGCCGAGGTTAGTCCCGAGCGTTTGGGATCTATTCCGCACGCGACTAAACGCATGGGTCGCATCGTGGCGCGATCAGCGGGCTCGCCGCCGCCGGATCCACGCATTCGACGGCATCGCCGACATGAACGAGCACTTGCTGAAGGACATCGGTGCGCCAAGCTCACTGATCTCTCGCGCCACTGTGCGTACGGAAGTCCAGCATCGAACGCACTTCGAGATGGGGGTATGAGCCATGACTAAGCTGCTCGCTATTCGGGTGTCTATTGCTATCGTGACCGCTGTCTTAGTCGGGTCCGCGACACCAGCGCTCACTGCAGACACGACAAATCCTTTTACGACTGAAACGCGGTCGGTCCAACCGAACAATGTCGGCGTATTCACGGGTAAGTTTGCGGATGGAATGCCCGTGTACCAGTTGCCGCCGGTAACCGTCATCGCGAATCGCAAAGGTGAACTTGCGAAGATCGGACGAGAAGAGCAACTCGCTCGCATCAAACAGGTGCGCGCGAAAGCGGCGGCAAGGCCGCCTGCGTAATCGCGGTTCTCAGCTCGGCGCCATGCCTTTCTCCGTCAGCTCTTTGATCGCAGCCGCATTTTTTGACAGATGCGCGAGTCCCATGCCGCGCAATACGTTCGGCGCCTTGGTGAACTGAATATTGTCGTACCCGATGATCTCGATGCGATTGCCCCAAGGATCGAGAAAGTCTAGAAATGGACCCGGCAGGGTTTTGATACCTGCTTCGGCCAACGCTTTTCGCACGGTCTCCTTGTTATCGACGACAAGTCCGAAATGGCGACCATCGTCGGGGGGTTGTTTCCGGCCTTTCTGAAGCGCCAGAAACTGATCGCCCAGATCGATGAACGCCGAAGTGTCGTCCTTGCCTCGAAGCTCAAAGTCAAACAACCGACCGTAGAAGGCCAGAGCAGCTTCGATGTCGCCGACCTCGAGGGCGATATGATTGAATCCGACAGCCCGCGCTTTTCCTGCATCAGACATGGAATCCTCCGATGTTGCAAGGTGATGCCGCTCTTGGGCAACGAAACCATTATCCTGCCAATTCTTTGCGGCGATCTCAATTCGATGCCCCTACCCCACCCGTACGACAACGCGAGGATCGATTTACGCGATCGCGTCATTCTGATTACGGGCGCGACCGGCGGTCTTGGGCACCCGCTGTCGTTAGCGTGCGCCGCGTCCGGTGCCACAGTCGTGCTCCATGGACGCGTCCTGCGCAAGCTGGAAGCGCTCTACGACAAGATCAAGCAAGGCGGTTATACCGAACCGATCATTTTGCCGCTCGATCTGGCGAAAGCGGGCGCCGATGACTTCGCGAACGTGACTAGCGCACTCGAGGCGCAGTTGGGACGCCTCGACGCACTCGTCCATACGGCGGCCATGCTCGGTTCGCTTGGACCGATCGAGCATCAGTCGTTCGACAGTTGGCTCGCGTTGTTGCGCGTCAACGTGGCGGCCCCGATGGGGCTCACTCGCGCGACGATCCGTTTGCTCGACAAGGCCGACGACGCGGCCGTCGTATTCACGCTCGACAGTCGCGGCCAGGAACCGCGCGCCTATTGGGGCGGCTACGCCGTCACGAAGGCGGGCGTTGCGGCGCTCGCGCGCGAGCTTGCCGATGAATGGGAACATCGATCGCGACTGCGCGTGAATGCGGTGGTACCCGGCGCCATGCGCTCGCCGCTTCGCAGCCAAACGCATCCTGCCGAAGATGCCTCAGTGCTACCGTCACCTGATGCGTTGGTGCCGCTCTACCTGCATTTGATCTCCGGACAAGTGAAGGCCGAGAGCGGCATGTTGATCGACGTTCAAGCCTGGCTTGCGGGCGCTCCCGCGGAATCGTCACTGCGACCATAACGCAACAGGACACGAAGCCGACGGAAATCTTCCGCCGGCAGCATGTCGGGCAAGATCAGCACCGAACGCGCGCAGAGTGCTCCTTTCGATCGCCACGTCAATGTCGTAACGATTGCGCCGACATAGGACGCATCTTGTACATGTCCCTTTAACACTTCGCCGCTGACCAACGTGGCGACGACCGTGCGATCGCCCTCGACCCGTAGTTCGCGGACGGCGCGTGGAGCACGCCGAAGACCGAGCACCCATATGCGATTGCCCGCCCAGCATGCGATCGCGACAACGCTCGCAATAATCACCAACGGATGGATCGGCAGCATCACCAGAATGCTGACGGTGGCGGCCGCAAAGATCGCCACGCTAAGACAGGTGCGACGCGATGGGCCGAGCGACACTCGTACGGCGGGCAGCTTGTGCATGCCGCTCATTGAAGCGGGAGCCGATCGCTCACGCCATCGTCCATTTGGACGAGGCGCCGCACAAATGGTTACGAGAATCTACGCCGGCGCGTCGGCCGTCTTCGGGAACGCCCGTTTCGCACCGGCTAGCGCGAGCCACGTCTCGAGCACGGTATCGGGATTGAGCGAAATGCTCTCGATCCCTTGTTCGACGAGCCATTGCGCGAGATCGGGATGGTCCGACGGACCTTGTCCGCAGATGCCGCAGTAGACGCCACGTTTGCGGCACGCGGCGATCGCCATCGACAGCATGATCTTCACCGCGGCATCGCGTTCGTCGAACTTCGATGCAATCGGGCCGCCGGAATCGCGATCGAGTCCCAGCGTCAATTGCGTCATGTCGTTCGAGCCGATCGAGAAGCCGTCGAAGTGATCGAGAAAGCGATCCGCAAGAAGCGCGTTCGACGGGATTTCGCACATCATCACGATGGCCAGATCGTTTTCGCCGCGCTTCAATCCCTGGTCAGCCAAGAGCGCGATGACTTTTTCCGCTTCGTCGAGCGTGCGCACAAACGGCACCATCAGCGCGACGTTCGTAAATCCCATGTCGTCGCGCACGCGCTTCATCGCTTGGCATTCAAGCGCAAAGCAGTCCTGGAAATCAGGTGATATGTAACGCGATGCACCACGAAATCCCAGCATCGGATTCTCTTCGTGCGGCTCGTAACGATCGCCGCCCAACAAATTCAGGTATTCGTTCGATTTGAAGTCCGATAGCCGCACGATCACTTTCTTCGGCGCGAATGCGGCGGCGATCATCGCCACACCTTCGGCGATCTTGCTGATGTAGTACTCGGTGGGGCTCGAGTAACCCGCGATCTGTTCTTCGATCTCGCGGCGAAGGTCCGGCGGCTGACTTTCGATCTCGAGCAAAGCTTTCGGATGAATGCCGACGTTTCGATTGATGATGAACTCGAGTCGCGCGAGACCGACACCTTCGTTGGGAATGCGGCGAAACTCGAACGCCAGCTCGGGATTGCCGACGTTCATCATGATCTTCGTCGGACACGGCGGCATCTTGTCGAGCGAGACCTCGACGATCTCGATCTCGAGCAATCCGGCGTAGATGTGACCGGTATCGCCTTCGGCGCAGGATACCGTGACCTCGCTCCCGTCTTTCAATGTCTCGGTCGCGTCGCCGCAGCCGACGACGGCCGGGATTCCGAGCTCGCGTGCAATGATTGCAGCGTGACATGTGCGACCGCCGCGATTGGTGACGATCGCGCTCGCGCGCTTCATCACAGGCTCCCAATCGGGATCGGTCATGTCGGTGACGAGCACATCACCGCTTTGAACGCGGTCCATCTGCGCAGAGGACGCCACGATCCGCACGTTTCCCTGCCCGATTTTCTGGCCGATCGCGCGACCGCTCGCAAGGACGGCCGACTTCGCCTTCAGCCGGTAGCGCCGCATCGCACCCGCCCCCTCCTGCGACTTCACGGTTTCGGGGCGCGCTTGCAAGATGTAGAGCTTGCCGTCGATACCGTCGCGGCCCCATTCGATGTCCATCGGCCGGCCGTAATGGTCTTCGATGATGACGGCGTAGCGGGCGAGTTCCTCCATTTCAGCGTCGGTGATCGAAAAGCGCTGTCGATCCGCCGGCGGCACTTCCACGGTGCGCGTCGAATGCGCCGCCGACGTGCGGTCGCCGAACACCATCTTCGTTGCTTTGGTGCCGAGCGATTTACGCAGGATCGCAGGACGCCCCGCCGCGAGGTTCGGCTTGTACACGTAGAACTCGTCGGGATTCACCGCACCCTGAACGACGCTCTCGCCGAGTCCGTACGACGAGGTGATGAACACGACCTTGTCGAATCCGGATTCGGTATCCAGCGTGAACATGACCCCCGCCGCGCCCTCGTCGCTGCGAACCATCCGCTGTACGCCAGCGGACAGGCCCACGTCGGCATGCGCGTAGCCGTGGTGAACGCGATACGCAATCGCCCGATCGTTGTACAGCGAAACAAATACCTCCTTTATTGCGTGAACAACGCTGTCCAAGCCTTTGATATTGAGAAACGTCTCCTGCTGACCAGCGAACGACGCATCCGCCATGTCTTCTGCTGTCGCGGACGAGCGCACGGCGAACGTCGCACCGGAATTTTGACGCTCCAACTCTGCGTACGCAGCACCAATGGTGGCGAGGAGCGACGGCGGAAATGCCGATTCGCTAACCCACCGGCGGACCTCGCTGCCTGCCTTTGTCAGCGCGCCGACATCGTCGACGTCGAGGTGCGAGAGTCGCGCCGCGATCTTGTTTGCGAGATCGTTCTCCGCCAGGAACTCCCGAAACGCCTCCGTTGTGGTTGCAAAACCGGGGGGCACGCGAATACCAGCGCGCGACAACCGGCCGATCATTTCGCCGAGCGAAGCATTCTTTCCGCCAACCTGCTGGACGTCCGTCATCCGCAGTCGATCGAACGGAATGACGTATGCGGGCTTCGATTTCATGAACGGTTCCTGGATCGAACAAATGGTTCGCCACATCACGGATCCGCGGCGAATTCAAGGGGAATGCGCGCCAAGTTTAACCTTGGCGTCAGATGAGCCCGTGGTGCGGGCGCGGATACGCGTCCACCCGCAGCGCGCGTAGCTGCGGGGACCCAGACAATGCGACGGTTCTGCTAGGGCTGCGCTCTCTCGGAGGAAGTCGGCGGTAGCGACTCCTCGAGATCGTCCGGGATGTTCGCATCGTCGGCGAACGGCGCCGAACCGGCGCCCTGCTTTTGCCGACCTTTCACCGCGCGCCGCAAATTGCGATAAAGGTCGGGGTGCGAATCCTTGAGGTAACTGATGATTTCGAAGTCGACGCGCTTGACCTGGGAAAGATCGATTTGTTCGACATGAACAAGACGCAGCAACTCTTTGACCGGCCGAGGCATTTCGCGTCCGCTTTCGTAACGCGAACCCCCGCTCTGCGTGACGCCGATCTGCGTCCAGAATTGTTCCTGATTCAGCCCAAGCCGGCGTCTAATTTCGCGTGGATTAAAGACGCGATCGAGAAGTTTCACGGTAGCTCCATCTTCTTGCTGGGATGGTAACCCCCTCCCTTAGGAGACCACACCATCCCAGAAGCATATTTTTCGCCAAGCGCGGCGCAAGTGCAAGCGCTACCGACCGACGGCAGATTGATGATGCGGACCGGGGTGCTGCTCCTACAACAGCGCTAAGTTGCGGATACGTTTTGCATTCCGGCCGGCGTCGCCGCCGCATGAATGCGCGCGATGCAATCACATAGCGAACGACGTCTGTTCGGAATTAACGCCGTTTCCAAGATAAGCCGCAAAATCCGTTATGCTGGCCTGATGAGGTTGTTTCAACAATGATTCAGTACGATCTTCACTGCCATTCAACGTATTCCGACGGCGTTCTTTCACCGGGAGATGTCGTGCGTCGCGCGGCGCTCCACGGCGTCGACGTCCTCGCACTTACCGATCACGATGAGTTGCAAGGCCTTGCTGAAGCGCGAGCGACGGCTGCCGAAGAGGAGATCCAGCTCGTTCCCGGCTCGGAACTTTCGGTAACTTGGGACCGGCACACGCTGCACGTCGTCGGCGTGCGCATCGATCCGGAAAACGAAGTGCTGAAGCAAGGTCTCGCGACGATTCGCGCCGGACGCGATACGCGCGCGCAAAAAATCGCCGACGCGCTACGCGAAGCGGGCATTCCGGATGCACTCGAGGGCGCGCGCAGATACGTCACCAGCGATCGGCTGATCTCGCGCACGCATTTCGCCCGGTTTCTTACCGAGACGGGACACGTCCGCGATGTTCACGACGCGTTCAAACGCTATCTTGTCGCCGGCAAACCGGGATATGTTGCGCATTCGTGGGCGACACTCGTGGACGCGATCGCCTGGATACGTGGCGCCGGCGGTCAGGCGATACTCGCGCATCCGGGACGCTACGCGATGTCGCGCACCGACATGCGACGGTTACTTGCAGAATTCCGTGAAGCAGGCGGCGATGCGCTCGAAGTGGTTTCGCCGTCGCACACTGCAGCGCAGTTCACGGAATATGCGAACTACGCGCGTGCATTCGGCCTCAAGGGATCGTGCGGGTCCGACTTCCATTCACCGAATGAAAGTTCATTGGACTTCGGCGATTTGCCGCCTCTGCCGGTCGGCGTCGAGCCGGTGTGGTCGACATGGTGATGGCGACGATGGCAGGACAGCGCACCGTTTTCTTCATCTCCGATCGCACTGGCATTACCGCCGAGATGCTCGGCAACAGTCTTCTCACGCAGTTCGAGGATTTTCAATTCCAGCGTGTGACGATTCCCTTCGTCGATACGCCGGAAAAGATCGATGAGGCGGTGCGTCAGGTCAATGCGACCGCAGAGGCGCAGGGACGGCGTCCGATCGTCGTCAGCTCTGTGGTCAGCGAGACGATGAGCGAAACGATCCGCCGCGACGCGAACGCGCTGACGCTGGATCTTTTCCAGATCTTCATCCAACCGCTCGAGGCGGAGCTCGGCTCAAAGAGCTCGCACGCCGCGGGACGCTCGCACGGCATCGCCAATAGCCACGAGTACTTCGCGCGCATGGAGGCGATCACCTTCGCGCAGTCGCATGACGACGGTGCGGCGACCCGCGAGCTCGGCAAAGCGCAAGTGATCCTGGTCGGCGTTTCGCGGTGTGGCAAGACGCCGACAACGCTCTACCTCGCGTTGCAGTTCGGCGTGCTCGCGGCGAATTTTCCGTTGACGCCGGACGATTTTGTCGACCGTATGCTGCCGCGCTCGGTGTTGCCGTTCAAGGGGAAACTGTTCGGGCTCACGATCGCGCCGGAGCGCTTGCATGAGATTCGCCAAGAACGTCGGCGCGGAAGCACGTACGCTGCACTGGACAATTGTCGTTACGAAGTACGCGAAGCCGAGCAATTGATGAACCGCGAAGGGATTCCGATGATCGATACGACGTCGAAATCGATCGAGGAAATCGCGGCAACGATTCTGCATCGCGCGAAGCTCGCGCGACACATCTACTGAATATCGAATGAACGATGCGGCGAAAACTCCAGCGAACAACGGCGGCGCGCTCTACGGCCGCTTCGGCAGCGGCAAGCCGGTACGGCGCGTCGAAGACGCCGACCTTCTTCTCGGTAAAGGACGTTTTGCCGACGACGTTTCGCTGCCGAACCAGGTAGACGCCTGCTTTCTGCGCTCGCCGCATCCGCATGCGCGAATCGTGGCGGTCGACAAGAGCGCGGCAGAGAAGATGCCCGGCGTTATCGGAATCGTCACGGGCGAGGAGCTCGCTAAAGCCGGCGTCAAGCCGCTGCCCAATTCGGCCGACTTCAAGCGACCCGACGGCAAGCCGCTCGCATCGCCTCCACGACACGCGTTGGCCGTCGGTACCGTTCGCTTCGTCGGCGAAGCCGTGGCCGTCGTGGTTGCGCAAACGCGCGCAGAGGCGCAAGACGCACTCGATGCGATCGACGTTCGATACGACGCGCTTCCCCCGGTCGCGAGCCTCGATCAGGCGATGACCGCGGCGTCACCGCACGTCTGGGACAAGGCGCCCGACAACATCGCGGCGCAAGCGCGGCACGGAAATGCTTCGGCAACCGACGCCGCGTTTCGTAGCGCTGCACACGTTGTGACACTTGATCTCGTCAATCAACGGGTCGCGCCGTGTCCGATCGAACCGCGCGCATTGCTCGCCAGCTACGACGCTGCGACCGATCGCATCACGATCACCGCGAGCAGCCAGATGCCGGCGGGCTTTCGCGACACGCTGTGCGAGGAAGTGTTGCAAATACCGTGCAACAAAGTCCGCGTGGTAGTCGGCGATGTGGGCGGCGGCTTCGGCATGAAGACCGGCTTGTACCCCGAGGACGCCGTGATTGCGTGGTGCGCGCGCAAATTCGAGCGGCCAATCAAATGGCGCGCCGATCGTATCGAAGAGTTTCTCGCGGCGACACACGGACGCGACGTTCAAACCAACGCGCAACTCGCGTTGGATGCAAACGGGAAAGTCCTCGCATTACGCGTCTCGTCGCTCGCGAATGTCGGTGCCTACGCAACACCCGCGGGCGTCGTCATCCAGCTGCTGATCGGACCATGGGTGTCGACGTCGATCTACAACATTCAAACGATCGACATCCGTATCGCGGCGGTGTTGACGAACATGGCGCCCACCGGCGCGTATCGTGGCGCCGGCCGACCCGAGGCGATCTACATCATCGAGCGGTTGATGGACGCAGCCGCACGAAAGATCGGCCTCGATCCCGCGGAGCTTCGCCGGCGCAACATGATTCGGCCCGAGCAAATGCCGTATAAGAATCCGATGGACAAGACCTACGACAGCGGCGCGTTCGAGCAAATCCTGAATCAAGCCATATCGCTCGCCGACTGGAACGGGTTTGCCGATCGTTTCGACGCGGCGCGTAAGCGTGGGCGATTACGCGGCCGCGGCATGGCGGCGTTTCTCGAATGGACCGGCGCCGACGTCTTCGATGAACGTGTGACCGTCACCGTGAGCGGCGATGGGTACATCGAAATCGTATCGGCGCTCCAAGCGATGGGCCAAGGATTGGCGACGACGTTTGCGCAACTCGCGGTCGATGTGTTCGGCGTTCCGATCGACAGGATTCGAATCGTGCAAGGCGACACCGATCGCGCTACCGGGTTCGGCAGTGCCGGCTCGCGTTCGTTGTTCGTCGGCGGTTCGGCGGTCAGCGTTGCGTCTGAACGAACCGTCACGGAGGCGCGGCGTCTCGCTGCGGACGCGCTCGAAGTGGCAGGCGGCGACCTCGAATACGTCGACGGTACGTTCCGCGTTGCGGGCACCGATCATCGAATCGAGTTGTTCGAGCTGGCGCGCCGCCAGCCGTCCCAGCGGATCGTGGTCGATTCGACAAGCTCGGTCAAGGATGCGACGTGGCCAAACGGTTGCCACATCTGCGAAGTGGAAATCGATCCGGAAACCGGCGCCGCGGATGTCGTTGGCTACTCGTCGGTGAATGACGTAGGTCGCGTCGTCAATCCGCTGATCGTCACCGGGCAACTCGACGGCGGCGCTGCGCAAGGAATCGGCCAAGCGCTGCACGAGCGATTCGTCTACGACGCCGATTCGGGGCAGGCGCTGACCGCGAGCTTCATGGATTACACGCTGCCGCGGGCGAGCGATGTCTGTGATTTCCAGACGCGAATGGACGAGTCGGTGCCATGCCGCAACAATGCGCTCGGCGTGAAAGGAGTCGGCGAGCTGGGGACGATTGGCGCGACGCCGGCGGTTGTCAACGCGGTGCTCGATGCGCTTGCGCGAGCCGGTCTCGGTGACGAAGTGAATGCGCTGCAGATGCCGCTCACATCGGAACGGATCTGGCGAGCGCTGCAGAAGGCGACGGTCCTATCGAACGGGTGAAGCGGGCAGCGGAGCTGCGGAATCGACCAGCCGCCGATCGCCCAATGCGGTCCAGAAATCGGCCGGGATGGGAAATCGCGCAAACGAAAGATTCGCATCGACTTCCTTCGTCGAACGCGCTCCGACGAGCACATTGACCACGGCAGGATGCGCGGTGGGAAATTGCAGCGCGGCGGCCTGCAAAGGAACTTCAAATTCCGCGCACACGGTCTCGATCGCAGCGACGCGCGCGACGATGTCGGCAGGTGCGGCCGCGTAATTGAAATACGGTCGTGAGCCATCGAGCGGCTTCGAGCCGGTTGCCAGAATGCCGGAGTTGAATACGCCGGCGGCAACGATGGCGACATTGCGGCGGACGCACGAAGGAAGGAGCGTCGCCAGTGCGCTCTGGTCGGCGAGCGTATAGCGACCCGCGAGCAGGATGACGTCGATATCAGCGTCCGCCATCGTATCGAGGCATACCTGCACGTCGTTGACGCCGATGCCATATCCGCCAACAGCACCTTCGGATTTGAGCCGCGCGAGCGCCGGCAACGCGCCGTCCATTGCTTCACGAAAGCGCCGCGGCTGCGCATTGCCGTGTGTCGCGGCGTCGATGTCGTGGACGTAGGCGATGTCGACGCGCGCGAGCCCCAACCGTTGCAAGCTGTCTTCGAGCGAGCGCAACGTCCCGTCGTACGAGTAGTCGTAGCGCTGGTTGAACGGCAGCACGTCGACGTACCCATGCTGGTCCCGCAGCGCGCGCGGATCAGGTTCGAGCAGCCTGCCCACCTTCGTCGATAGCAAGTAGCTGTCCCGCGATACAGTCCGAAGCGCGTCACCAAAACGGCGCTCCGACAAACCGTGGCCGTAATGCGGGGCCGTGTCGAAGTAGCGAATCCCCGAAGCCGCGGCGTGACGAATGGTCGCGCGCGCATCTTCATCACGCACGGCGCGGAACAGATTGCCAAGTGGCGCCCCACCAAGGCCTAGCGGCGTGCTGCGAAGGGTCTTCGTCAGTTCGATAGAAAGCGACATGCGGGTCCAATGTGTCTTCGGGCCTGCGCCTTGACACACAGTAATACTATCACTAACATGTTAGTGCGCCGAAGCGACGGCGCAATGATCCATCCCAGCGCGAGACAACGAGGATTGACTGTGGGCGCGGCATCCGTTGCCTTCCCGGCCGAAGCGGCGGCATCAGCGCGCGTCCCCGGCCGGCGACGTACATCGTTGCCTACGGTATTCATCGCACCGGCAATTGTCGCGGTGTTCTTGATTTCGCTCTACCCCGTATTCGACGCCGTGGTTCTGTCCTTGTACCAAACGCGTTATGCCGAGAAGCTGGGCTTCGTCGGGCTGCAGAACTATGTCGCATTGTGGAATGACCCAGCGGTTTGGTTGTCGGCGAAAAACGCACTGATCTATGCCGGCGGGTCGCTCGTACTCGTCATTCCGCTTTCGCTCGGACTCGCGCTATTGCTGAACGCGAAGATCCCGCTTCGCGGCACGGCTCGTACGATCATCATTCTGCCTTGGGTGATGTCCCAGACAGTGGTCGCGTTGCTCTGGGCGTGGTTGCTCAACGCCGACTTCGGTCCGGTCACGTATGCGCTGCAGGCTGCGCTTGGTACCCGCCCCGCCGTGTTGGCTTCGCCATGGGGCGCGATGGCAGCGCTCGTCGTCGTCAACGTGTGGGCCAGCTATCCGCAGGCAACGCTCTTGCTCCTCGCCGCGGTCCAGACGGTTCCGCCGGAGCTCCACGAGGCCGCGCACATCGATGGAGCGACGGCCTTCAAACGTTTCCGCTACGTCACGTTGCCGTTGATCCGGCCGACGCTCGCCGTCGTGTTGATCCAGCTCACGCTGCTGTATTTCAACATGGTGACGTTGATCTTCACGCTCACGGGCGGCGGCCCGCTGGCGGCGACCGACACGCTGGCGTTACGTGTATTGAAGATCAGCTTCGAGGACTGGAACCTGGGACGCGGCGCGGCACTGGGACTCGTCGTCACCGCGATCAACTTCGTGATGAGCGCGCTCTACGTGAAGGCATTGCGACAACCGGCGGCGCTTGATTGACATGACACGCCATGCCAACCCTGTCCTGATCGCGCTCACGGTGCTCGCATGTCTTTTCTCTGCGGGGCCGGTGATCTGGGGAATCCTGACTTCGCTCAAGCTGCCCACGCAGGTCGTCACCTATCCCCCTGCGCTGTTACCCGCGCCACCGACGCTCGACAATTTCGTCGCCGTGTGGAACGAGTCGAGCTTTCCAGTCTACTTCCGCAACAGCGTCGCCGTCACCGCGGTATCGGTCATCTTGAGCCTGGTGCTCGCCGTCCACGCCGCGTATGGTCTCGCGCGCTTCGACTTTCGCGCCAAGACGCTGCTGATGCTCGGCATTCTCGCGACATCGATGATTCCCGGCATCGCAATTCTTGTCCCGCTCTACAACCTCTCGGTGCACGTGAAGCTCTACAACACGCTCACCGGCATGGTCCTCGTCTACACGGCGTGGAATGTCCCGTTGATCGTCTGGCTGCTCAAGGGATTCTTCGAAAAGGTGCCGCGGGAGCTCGAGGAAGCTGCGTTGATGGATGGATGCGGCCGCTATCGCGTCTTCTATCTGATCGTGCTGCCGCTCGCGCGACCTGGAATCTTGGCGGCATCGATCATGGCGATGATGGCGGTCTGGAACGATTTCCTGATCGGCTTCACGCTCGCCGTGAGCGAGCAGAAGCGGTTGTTGCCGTTTGGCCTCTATACGTACATCTCCAACGTGGGCGTCGACTGGGGCCAACTGATGGCGGCAACGGTGTTGGCGTTGCTGCCCGTTCTGTTTGCGTTCCTGCTCATGCAGAAGTGGCTGGTTCAAGGACTGATGGCAGGAGCCGTCAAGGCGTAGCGCGATATTTTCTTTGCGAGGAGGACGACATGAGATTCGGCTGGAGGAAATCGTTGTTGTTTGCGTGTGTCACGGCGTTGCAGGTGTTCGCAAGCGCGGCCGCACAGGCGCAAGCCAAGGAGTTGACGATGTGGACGTTCCTTGCCACCCAAGGTACCGATCCACGCTCGACCGCGCTTCGCAACGTCGTCGAAAGGTTCAATAAGTCGCAGGGCAATTACACGGTAAAGGTCGAGTCGATCAATTTTGCGCGCATCGACAATGTCGTGATCCAGTCGACAGCAGCCGGCCAGGGACCGGACATCCTCAACGTGTATACGGATCAGCTTCCCATGCACGTCGCGGCGAAGACCGTGCAACCGCTCGATGCCTTCTACGCGAAGTTGCCGGCTGCGGCGCAGAAGGATTTCGTAATGGATCTCGACTTCTTGCGCTACGACGGCAAGCTGATGGCGCTGCCGTGGGAAACGCGTGTATGGCTGCTGTGGTACCGCAAGGATCTGTTGGACAAGGCAGGCGCGCAGCCGCCACGCACCACCGAAGAGCTGGCGCAGACCGCGGCGAAGATCTCGACCGACCAAGTGATGGGCTTCGGTTTCGGCGCGTCCACCGGCGCGCTCGGTGCGGGCGCGATGGAGGCGTTCGTGCCGCTGTTCTGGGGCGCCGGCGGTCAATTATTCGACGCGAAAGGCAACGCGACCATCAACAGCGACGCCGGCGTGCGCACGCTTTCCTATTTCCGCGATCTCGTCACAAAGACAAAGGGCATGCGCGGCAGCGTCGCGGCCATGTCCGTGGAGGATGCGCTCACTGCGGTACGCGCGGGAACGATTGGCATGACGCTGATGGGCAGCTTTCGAGTCGGCGCGGCGCGTAACGCCGCTGCCACGGGCAACAACCTGCAAACGGCGCCCGTGCCGGGCTGGACCGCCGACAAACCCTCGCCCGCTCGGGTCGCCGGCCAAACGCTCGCGATCGGCGCCAATACCAAGGAACCTGCCGGCGCGTGGGCTTTCATTCAGCATTACCTTTCGCCGGCATCGCAACTCGAGTTCGCCAAGGCGGGCGTCATGCCGTCGCGCATTTCGAGCTACGAGGAGAAATTCTTCAAGGACGATCCCGCCGCGAAGGACATGCAGCAATGGACCGATTACGCCAAGCGTTTCGGGCGAATGGAGAAGACGCCGAAGGACTTCTCGAAGTTATCCGAAGAACTTGCGAAAGCGATTCAGAAAGTCATCGTGCAAGGAGTCGAGCCGAAGACTGCGCTCGACGAGGCCGCGGCGGCCTACAACGCGCAACGATCCTGACCGAAATCATCGGCAAACAACGAATGGAGAGTACGCAATGGAAATGAAGGTGCACAGCGAGTCGGACGTCGTCGTCGCCGGCGGCGGCCCATCGGGATTGATCGCTGCGATCGCGGCGGCGCGGGCAGGCGCGAAGACGATACTGGTCGAACAGTATGGTTTTCTCGGCGGCATGGCGACCGCTGCCTCCGTCGGCCCATTTTCGCCGTTCCACTACGACGATCAGCAGATCACGATGGGCATTCCGCAGGAGCTGATCGAGCGTTTGATGAAAGCCGGCGGCAGCACCGGTCACCTGAAGTGCGTGCCCGAATACGGGTCAGGGTCGTACATGGCCTATTTCGACCGCGAGGTCTATAAGCTTGTCGCCTTCGACATGATGGAGGAAGCGGGCGTTCGGCTACTGCTGCATTCGTTCATCGGCGGCGCGGTGACGGATGGAAATCGCGTAACGGGTATCCGGGTCGCAAACAAGTCCGGATTTCTACAAGTCCTTGGCCGCGTCACTGTCGATGCAACCGGCGACGGCGACGTCGCCGCATCTGCCGGTGCGGAATTCAAATGGGGCCGTGAATCCGACAATCTCGGCCAGCCGATGACGATGTTCTTTGAGATGTCCAATGTGGACGTCGATGCGCTCAAGAGCTACATCGACGCCCATCCGGAGGACTTCGAATGGACGTCGAATCTCTATTCACGTACACCGCTGCCGAAGGACCTCAACCAGCGCTACTTCGTCGCGCAAGGATTTCGCAAATTCGTCGCCGAGGCCAAGGCTAAAGATGAATTGCAGCTCGGCCGCGATACGGTGCTGCTTCAGAGCACGATGCGCGAAGGCACGATCGTGTTCAATTCAACGCGGGTCGGGAAGTTGCGCGGCACCGATATCGATGATTTCACCCGCGCAGAAATCGAAGGTCGCAGGCAAGCGATGTCGCTCGCGGCGTTCATGAAGAAGTACGCACCGGGATTCGGCAACGCGTACGTGTCGTCGACCGGCGTGCAGATCGGCGTACGCGAAAGCCGCCACGTGATCGGCGAGTACATCCTGACGCAGGACGACGTCGTCGAGGGTCGTCGCTTCGACGATGTGGTCGCGCGCGGCTTCTTCCCCGTCGACATCCACGATCCGACCGGAAGCAAAGGCTATCAGGCTGGCGGCAGCACATGGATCAAGCCGAAAGGTCCCTACGACATCCCTCTGCGCTGCCTCATCCCACAAAGCGTTGACGGCGTCCTGATGACCGGACGCAACATCTCCGCGGCGCACGAGGCGCACGGCTCGCTGCGTGTGCAGGGAACGGCGTTTGCGATTGGGCATGCATCCGGTGCTGCGGCTGCGGTCGCTGCGCTCGACAAATGCCAACCGCGTGATGTCGACGTCCGCAAGGTGCAGCGCTTGCTGATCGCACAACACGCCAACCTCGACGTCGACGTACGGGCGCCGATGCGAAATGTTGCCTGACGCAGGTTCGGCTGCGCGTACGAACTGACATGTCAATGCTAGACTTGATGCAACGATGACTGCTACGCGCGCACGTGCCCACCGTCGCACCGCGACACGCCCGCGGGCAGATGGAGGTCGTCTGCGATGGCAAGCGTACGAGCGTTTCCAGCAGCAACTGATCGCTTCGCGGATCCGTCCCGGTCAATTCGTGTCACAGCGCGAGTTGGCCGCATTGATCGGTCTTCCTCTCGGCGCCATTCGCGAAGTCATTCCAAGGCTCGAAGCCGAGGGACTGTTGCAAACGGCGCCGCAGCGCGGCCTGCAGATCGCCACCGTCGATGTCAAACTCGTCCGCAACGCGTTCCAGCTGCGCGCGCTGATTGAACGCGAAGCAGCGGCGCAGTTCGCATTGACCGCTACCGACGCCGAGCTCGACGCCATCGAGAAAGCGCATCGCGACGTGGTCGACCGGGCGACACGCGGCGTGACACGCCCGCTCCTCGAAACAGCCCAAGCGATCGACTGGGGCTTGCACGATCGAATGGTCGATGCGCTCGGGAACGAAATCATTTCGGGCATCTATCGCGTCAATAGCCTGCGCATTCGGCTGATTCGGCTCGATCGCGTCATGCTCGACGAGCAAGTGCTCGGGCCTGCGATGGAGGAGCATCTCGCGCTGCTCGCCGCTTTGCGCACCCGCGATCCGCAGCACGCGATCGCGGCAATCGACGCACATTTGACGCACGCGCGTAACCGCGCGCTTGGATTTTAGGAAAACTGAGTCCTATGACCGAAATATCTCCCATTCGCGGCCTATGGTGCGCGACGCTGACGCCGCTCGGTCACGACGGTGCAATCGACCATGCCCGCATGGTCGCGCACGTACGTGCGTTGTTCGCGCAGGGCGTGGAAGGCGTGGCGCCATTCGGCACCACCGGGGAGGGACCGTCGTTTTCCGTCGCCGAGCGCCGGGCGGGGCTCGATGCGCTTTTCGCCGCCGGTATTCCCGCGTCACGACTGGTTGCGGCAACCGGCTCCTCAGCGTTTGCCGACACGGTTGCGCTTACCCGTCACGCGGTACAGGCCGGTTGTGCGCGCTGTCTCGTGCTGCCGCCGTTCTTTTTCAAGGAGGTTTCCGACGATGCGGTCTACCGGTATTTCGCCGCACTAATCGACGCAGTCGGCGACGCACGACTGTCCCTTTATCTCTATCACATCCCGCAGTTTTCGGGCGTTGCGATTGCGCCGGACGTGGTGGCGAAGCTCGCGGCCGACTACCCGCGCACGCTCGCAGGGGTGAAGGACAGTGGCGGCGACTTCACGTACACGAAGGCCTTGCTGGCGCGTGCGCCGCAGCTTGCGATTCTGGTCGGCCACGAACCGGATCTCCCGCGGCTGCTCCCCGCAGGGGGCGCCGGCACGATCTGCGGCGTCGCGAATACGTTCCCCCGACTCGTCGCTGCGTTACTGAAGCCCGAGGTGACCCAAGAAGACCGGGATCGCATGCAGGCGTTTCTCGACGTGATCTTCCGCTTTCCCTTCCTGCCGGCGTTCAAGGCCATTCGAGCGGCGCAGATGAATGACGCGGCCTGGCGTACGCTCCGCCCTCCGCTGTTTACGCTAAACGAAGGAGATCGCGCTAGACTCTTTGCCGAGCTTGCCGCGGCGGGCTTCGCAGTGGAGACTAAGGCTGAGCAATGAATGCGTTGACGCAAGGCGATCTGGCGATGCTGGCGCGCTTCGACACGCCGACGATTTGCAATGCGCTCGAGCGCCTCGATCCGTCGACTCAAGCGCGCGGCTACACGTCCGCGCCGTTCATTTGCGGCTTCCCATCGTTGAAGGCCATCGTGGGGTATGCGCGCACCGCGACGATTCGCTCGGCGCGTCCATCGGGCCAGTCGGCCGCCTCGCAACGTCAATTGCAAAACGACTATTACCGCTATGTCGAAGCAGGCACGAAACCATCGATCGTCGTCATCGAGGATCTCGACGGCAGCGATGCCGGCCGTGGCGCGTTTTGGGGAGAAGTGCAGTCAGCCATCCATGTTGGACTAGGCGCGCTGGGATTGATCACCAATGGGTCGGTGCGCGACCTCGATCAGTGGGCGCCCGGCTTTCAGTTTCTTGCGGGACGCATCGCGGCATCGCATGCATTCGCCAAGCCGGTCGCGTTCGGCAACGAGGTCACCGTGTTCGGCATGACGGTGCACGACGGCGATTTGATTCATGCCGATCGGCACGGCGCAGTTATCGTTCCTGTCGCGCATGCGCGTTCGATCGCACGCGCTGTGGAGGCAGTTGCGTCGCGCGAGGCACGTATCCTGGCCGTTGCGCGCGCGCCGGATTGCACGGCGGAACGTTTGATTGCCGTATTTGCCGAGCTCGACGCGATTCATTAATTCAAAAGGAGGAGACAAATGGCTGATTTCGACCGTGACACGCCCCGCTCTTTGCGGCGCAAAATATTGCAGGCGGGTGCCGCCGTAGCCGCGCTTGGTGCAGTCCCGAGCGCACTTCAACGCGTGGCCCATGCGCAAAGTGCCTTCGACTGGAAAAAATTCAAAGGCGAGAAGATCGAAGTGTTCCTCGTCAAAAGCCCGCGCGGCGACATCCTGACGAAGTATCACAAGGAATTCGAGGACTTGACCGGCATCACCGTGGGCTCGGAGATGGTTCCGGAGCAGCAGCAGCGGCAGAAAGCTGTGATCGAGTTCAACTCGGGCAATCCGAGCTTCGACGTGATCGCGATCTCGTATCACGTGCAAAAACGCCAGTTTGCCAAGAACAACTGGCTCGCCGATTTGCGTCCTATGATGAATGACAAGGCGCTGACCAATCCCAATCTTGACTTCAACGACTTCGCCAAAGGCGGCCTCAATTACGCCGTCGAGCCCGACGGCCGAGTCAACAGCGTGCCGTTCAACCTCGATCCGTGGGTCGTCTATTACAACAAGGAAATATTCGAAGCGAAAAGCGTTGCCTACCCAAAGACGTTTGCGGAAATGCTCGATGCAGCGGCCAAGCTGAACGACCCGAGTAAGGGCGTGGCCGGGTTCGTCGGACGCGGCCTCAAGAACGCGAACGTTCCGGTGTGGACGAGTTTTCTGCTCGGATACGGCGGCGGCTTCATCGATGCGAACGGCAAGCTGATGACCGACCGTCCCGAAGCCATCGAAGCAGGAAAGATGTATCAGACCTTGCTCGGAAAATACGGACCGCAAGGCGTGGCGGGATTTAACTGGAACGAATCGCAGAGCCTCTTCCTGCAAGGCAAGGCAGCGATGTGGCTCGACGGCATCGGGTTCGCGCAACCGCTCGAAGATCCGTCTAAATCGCGGATCGCCGGCAAAGTCGGCTACGGCGTGATGCCGGCCGGGCCGAAGCAACGTGTATCGGCGCTCTTCGCGGACGGCGAAGGCATTTCGACGTACAGCAAGAAGAAGGGGCCGGCGTGGTTCTATCTGCAATGGGCCTCGAACAAGGAAAACCAGACGCGCATTCTGCAGGCGGCCGCCGGCGCACCGGTACGCAATTCCGCCTATGCGATGGCGCAGAAGTCCAGCGATTTCAAGGCGCCGAAGGAATGGGTTGAATGCATGCTCGCATCGGCGGCCATTGCGCAACCGGGATTGCCAATCATCGCCCCTGTGACCGAGTTCCGCGACGTGTTTGGCATTGCGCTCACCAACATGATCAACGGCGCTGATCCGGCGGCAGAGCTCAAAAAGGCCACGGCAGAGTTCCAACCGGTGCTGGACAAGAGCGAAAAGGCGTAGCCGCTCACACGAGGACCTCTCTCCCCGCGGATGGGAGAGGGACCGCTTAACGCGATCACGTTCTGCCGCCGATGAGCCCTCGAAGCACGCCGGCTGCGCCGTCTGCATTTTTTGCGCGGCGACGGCGTAACTATCGCCGCTTCATCATCCCGGCGGTGGTCGTTGTCGGCGCGGTGATCATCTTTCCGTGGATGTTCACCGTGTGGATGAGTGCGTTCGACTGGAAGATCGGCTCGGTCGCGCACTTCGTGGGATTCGACAACTACGTGAATCTCGCTACGAACCAACGCTTCATCGAGTCGATATGGCACACGTTCTATTTCACAGTGCTCGCGGTCGTGGTACCGCTCATCCTCGGCACGATTGCGGCGCTCATCTTCCATCGCGAGTTTCGCTGGCGCGGCGTATTGCGCGCGGTGTTCACGATGCCGATGATGGCAACGCCTGTGGCGATTGCGCTGGTGTGGACGATGATGTTCCATCCGCAACAGGGCGTGCTCAACTACCTGCTGTCGCTCGTGGGCCTGCCGCCGTCGTTGTGGGTCTATTCACCGACGCTCGTGATTCCAAGCCTCGTGCTCGTCGAGATCTGGCACTGGACGCCGCTCGTGATGCTGATCGTATTGGGCGGACTCGCCGCGTTGCCGATGGAGCCCTATGAATCCGCCAGGCTCGACGGCGCGACCGAATGGCAGCTTTTCCGCTTCATCACGCTGCCGTTGGTTACACCGTTTCTGATCGTCGCCGCCGTTATTCGAACCATCGATGCCGTCAAGGCGTTCGATACGATTTACGTCATCAGCCAAGGCGGCCCGGGCACGGCATCGGAAACCATCAACCTGTATCTGTATCTGCAGGCATTCGCGTTCTACAACGTCGGCAATGCTTCAGCCGTCGTTGTCGTCTTTTTCGGAATCATCCTCGCGCTCGCGTTGTTGCTGCTGCATGTACGGCAACGCGCGAAGTGGGCGGTATTGTGAGCGCCATCGCAGTACCACGCATGGCCGTCGAACGAAAATCGTCGCGCGCGCGTGTTCGTCGCGCCGTCCGTAGAGCCGGATTCTGGTTGTCCGTCGTCGTCATTGTCTCGCCCGCGATTCTCGTATTTCTCTGGATGTTGTCGCTCTCGTTGAAGAACGAGATCGACAATCTTGCGTATCCGCCGGTATTCATTCCCGATCCGCCGACCCTCAAGAACTACGTCCAGGTCTTTACCGAAAATTCGATGGGCCTCTATTTCTGGAACAGCATCGTCGTATCCGGCTGCGCGACGCTGATTGCGCTCGCTGTCGGCGTGCCCGCGGGCTACGGCATCGCGCGGCTGCAGGCGCATCGTTTCATGATCCTGATCCTGATCGCGCGGATGACACCGGCGCTGTCGTACCTCATTCCGCTGTTCACAGTGTTTCAGTTCGTAGGGCTCAATAACACGTTGACGGCGCTTGTCATCACGCACCTCGTCATTACCGTACCGATCGTCGTCTATGTGATGGCCGGACACTTCGAGACGCTGCCCAAAGAGCTCGAGGAAGCAGCGCTGATCGACGGCGGCAGCGCGTGGACGCTGTTCCGCTACGTCGCAATGCCGCTGGCGCGTCCCGGTATCGTTGTCGGCACGATCCTCGCCTTCATCTTCTCGTGGAACAATTTCGTCTTCGGAGCCGTCCTGGCGGGCCGCGCGACGCGGACGTTGCCGGCCGCTGTCTACAACGTGCTCACCTTCGAGCAACTCGCGTGGGGACCGCTCGCCGCTGCAGCGATTGTCGTGACGCTGCCGGTGCTGCTGTTGACGATCTTCATCCAGAAGGAAATTGTCGCGGGTCTGACCGCGGGCGGTGTGAAAGCTTAAGCGATGCTGATCGGCATCGATCCGCTTCTCGGGCCCGATCTGTTGCATGCGCTGGCGTCGATGGGACACGGCGATGAGCTTGCGATCGTCGATGCCAATTTCCCGGCTGCGACCATGGGCCGGCGAGTCATCGAAGTCCGCGGTGCGAATTCGCCCGCGATGCTGAATGCGATCTTGAGCGTATTTCCCGTCGATACGTTCGTCGTCCCGGCGATCGTGACAATGGAAGTCGTCGGCGATCCCGTTGCCGTACCACCGCCAGTCGCCGAGTTTGCAGCGATGATGAGCGATCAAGGCCTAGGCGATTATGAGATCGGTCGCCTCGAACGCAACGAGTTCTACGCTCGAGCGCGCGGGGCCTTCGTCATCGTGCGTACCGGCGAGCTTCGACCGTACGGCAACGTCCTGCTCGTCAAGGGCGTCGTCAACCAATGATCGTCGTTTTCGGATCGATCAATCTCGATCTCATCGCGACCGTTGACCGACTGCCGAGCGCGGGGGAAACGCGCATCGGCCATTCGTTTTCGATGAGTCCAGGCGGTAAAGGTGCGAACCAGACGCTCGCTGCGCGTCGTGCGGGCTCGAGCGTTGCAATAGTTGGCGCCGTCGGCCGCGATGCTTTCGCAGATCCGGCCCTAGCATTGTTGCGTGACGAAGGCGTCGATGTATCGAGCGTGCGGGCGCTCGATGCACCGACCGGCGTGGCGATGATTCACGTCGATGCGAAGGGCGAGAACGCCATCACCGTCGTCCCGGGCGCCAACGCGCGAGCCGCGGCCACTTGGGTGCCGGACGCCGCGCTTGACCCGTCGACCGTTGTGGTCATGCAACTCGAAGTCGCGCTCGCGGAGGTCATTTCACTCGCGCGTCGCGCACATGCCGCTGGCTCGCGGGTGCTATTGAATGCCGCGCCTGCGCAACCACTTTCGGCTGAGCTCGTGAGCGAAACCGACATTCTCATCGTCAATGAGACCGAGGCAGAAACGGTGGCCGCTGCGTTAGATATCGCGGCAAATCCGCAGCAGTTTGTCACGCAGTACCGGGCACGCTTTGATCGCGATACCATCGTTTCGCTGGGTCCGCGAGGGCTCGTCGCATCATCGTCAACGGGAACGATTACGCTCGCGGCGCCAAACGTCAACGTGATCGATACCGTTGGCGCCGGCGATGCATTGGTTGGCGCGCTCGCCGCGGCCCTCGATCGGGAGACGCCATGGCTGCGCGCGCTCAAGGAAGCAGTCGCCGCGGGATCGCTTGCATGTACAAAAGCCGGTGCGCAGCCATCGTTGCCGCAACAGCGTGCGATCGCCCGTCTTGCTGACACGATTTGATACGAACCATTTCGCGAAGGCGCTCTCGCGACGATAAAATTCGAGTTGCGCATTCACGAAAGGATTTTCATGCCGCACTCGAAATCTCCGGTTCATCTTTTCTCCGCAGCGGTGGTCGCCACCCTGCTCGCCTTCGCTTCACCCGCCACTCGCGCAGCCGACTATACCGACCTCTGGTGGAATCCGGCGGAATCGGGCTGGGGCGTCAACGTGGTCCAGACCGACAACTTCATGTTTCTGACGTTCTTCATCTACGATCAGGACAACAAACCGACGTGGTATACCGCGGGCCTCGTGCTCGATGCGACCGGCGCCTTTAGCGGCGGGCTCTACGCGACAACGGGAACCCATTACGCGCAGCCGTGGAACCCGAATGATTCCGGCGCTGCGCAGCTGGTCGGGAGCGTGTCGTTTCGTCCGAGCAGCGCGAATGCGTACCAGGCCACGTTGATCTACGTCGTCAATGGTGTGGGCACGGTCACGAAGACCGTCGAGCGCCAACCGCTGACGCCGCCCACGATCGGAGGGCAGTACACGGGCGGCTTGTCTGCGGCGCAAACGAACTGCAACAATTCTTCAAATAACGGTGCGTATAAAGCGACCTATGACCTGCAGGTCACGCAGACCACCGCCGGCGTTGCGACGTTCACGTTCTCGTATCCGACCTACGCGTGCACGCTGTCCGGCACGCTCGCCCTACACGGCCGACAGTATGTGATTTCCGGCGCGGAATATAAGTGCGCGCAGAACGGGACAACGGTGTTCTCGGGGTCCGCAGACATGTCCGAGATCGTGGCCACGGCACAAGGCGTCGAGGGCAGATGGAATGCCGCTACCGGTTCAGGATGTCGAGAGAGCGCGCAGTTTTCCGCGGTCTTATTGTGATTCGCGCGACCGTTGTCGGCGTACGCATTCAAAGAGCACGACCGCCGCTGCAGCCGCCGCGTTGAGCGATTCCATGCCACCCGGCATGGGAATCGTCACTTGGACATCCGTCAGCGCGCAAAGCGCTCCCGACAGCCCCGCGCCTTCGTTGCCAACCGCGAGGGCAAGCGGCTGCTCGAGCGCAGCGTCGTAAAGATTGCGGCCATCACGTGCTACAAGCGCTATGACATGGCCGCCGCTCGCACGAAACGCGGCGGTCCACTCGCGAAGATCGACGTTTTCCACGATGGTCGTCAAAAAGTGGGCGCCCTGCCCGGCACGGAGCACTTTTGGCGACCATGCGAACGCACAGTGCTTCGATAACAAAACCTGCGTAACCCCTGCGGCCGCGGCGGTCCGCAGCATCGTGCCGACGTTTCCGGGATCCTGAATAGCTTCGAGCAGCAGGCAAAGCGACTCCGGCGCGGGCAGCGTTGGTGCTGGCGTGCGCACGACGGCAAGCACACCGACATCCGGCGGCAACGAAGCGATGCTCGCAAACATCCGCCGCGACACGACAAGAACATCGGCGGGCGCAACGCGTTTCGTCAGCGTTGCAATGCTTGCGTCGGCGAGCGCGTCTTCGACGACCACCAGCGTTTCGGGCGATCCGACTCGATCGCAATAAACCGCGATCAAATGCTCGCCTTCGAGCACGCAACGGCCACTCTTGCGCCGTTCGCGCGACGATTCGACGAGCCGGACCGTCTCCTTGAAGCGTGGATTCTGAGTCGAGCTGACGCGCGGCATCGGGGCGCGCGATTAACGCGGCTTAACGCGTCGCTTTGGGCTTGGCGACCGAAGGCGCCTTCGCAGCCGCGCCGTTCATTTGAAGCTGAAACAGCACTTCGTCATGCTTGATCATGCCGAGCTCGCCGCGAGCGCGCTCCTCGATCGCTTCCGAGCCGGTCTTCAAGTCGCGCACGTCGGCATCGAGCGCTCCGTTTCGTGCCTTGAGCTTGGCGTTCGCTTCGCGTTGCTGCGCCAGTTGACGATCGTATTCGCGCACTTGCAGCCAACCGCCCTTGCCCAGCCACATCGGATATTGCAGAACGACGATCAACGCAATCAAGATGTAGGCGAGGAAGCGCACAGTCAGCGTAAATTGAAAAACGCGGCGCGGCCCGCATATCGGGCGGCGTCGCCCAGACCTTCTTCGATGCGCAGCAATTGATTGTACTTGGCGACGCGATCGGAGCGCGACAGTGAACCGGTCTTGATCTGTCCGGCGTTGGTCCCCACCGCGATGTCGGCGATCATCGAATCCTCCGTTTCGCCGGAGCGATGCGAAACAACGGCCGTATAGCCGGCGCGGTTCGCCATCGTGATCGCGGCGAATGTTTCCGACAACGTGCCGATCTGATTGATCTTCACCAGGATCGAGTTCGCGACATGGCGTGCGATGCCCTGCTTCAAGATCTTGGTGTTGGTGACGAACACATCGTCGCCGACCAGCTGGACCTTCTTGCCGAGCCGTTCGGTCAGATGGATCCAGCCGTCCCAATCGTTTTCCGACATCGCGTCTTCGATGCTGATGATCGGATACTTGTCGACCCAGCTCGCCAGCATGTCGGCAAACTGCTCGGACGTGAGGGCACGGTTTTCAGCCTCCAACTGATAACGGCTCTCCTTGTAGAATTCGCTCGCCGCACAGTCGAGGCCCAATGCAATGTCGGTCCCCGGCGTATATCCCGCTTTGTCGATTGCCTCGACCAGCAGTTGGAGCGCGGACTCGTTCGACGGCAGATCGGGCGCAAACCCGCCTTCATCGCCGACGGTCGTCGGCATGCCGCGTTCATCGATCAGTTTTTTCAACCGCTGAAACACTTCGGCGCCGTAGCGGAGCGCCTCTCGAAACGTCGGCGCACCGAGCGGGATGATCATGAACTCCTGGAGATCGATCCTGTTGTTCGCGTGCGCGCCGCCGTTGATGACGTTCATCTGCGGGACCGGCAGCTGCATTTCGCCCGCGCCCCCCAGATAGCGATACAACGGCAGCGAGGATTCTTCGGCGCCGGCCTTCGCGACCGCACATGACACGGCAAGAATTGCGTTGGCGCCAAGGCGTCCTTTATTGTCCGAGCCGTCGAGCTCGATCAACGTGCGATCGATCAATCCCTGCTCGGTGGCGTCCAAGCCGAGAATCGCCTCACAGATCTCGGTATTGACGTTCTCGACCGCCTTCAGCACACCTTTGCCGCCATACCGCGCGGGATCGCCGTCGCGCAACTCGATCGCTTCCTTCGAGCCGGTCGATGCGCCCGACGGAACGGCGGCACGGCCCAAGACGCCGGATTCGAGTACGACGTCGGCTTCGATCGTCGGATTGCCGCGCGAATCGAGAACCTCGCGGGCGATGACGTCCACTATGGCGCTCATGCCTGTCTCTCTCTAAGCATCTCGGTTTCTGCGAAGCCGCCGCCGCGTTTCACCGTCGTATCGAGCGAACGCAATGTTTCCAGTAGCGTACGCATCTTTCCTAACGGCCAAGAATTCGGGCCGTCCGACAGCGCTCGATCAGGGTCGGGGTGCGTTTCCATGAACAATCCGGCGACGCCAACGGCGATTGCGGCGCGCGCAAGCACTGGAACGAACTCGCGTTGCCCCCCCGACGACGTGCCCTTACCGCCCGGAAGCTGTACCGAATGCGTCGCGTCGAACACGACAGGACAACCGGCGTCGCGCATGATCGCGAGCGAGCGCATGTCAGCGACGAGATTGTGATATCCGAAGGAAGCGCCGCGCTCGCAGACGAGGATGTTGTCCGCGCCGCTCGCATCGCGCGCTTTCGCGACGACCTGCTTCATGTCTTCGGGTGCGAGAAATTGACCCTTCTTGATGTTGACCGGCTTGCCCGCCGACGCGACCGCCTGGATGAAGTCGGTTTGGCGACAGAGAAACGCAGGCGTCTGCAGGACATCGACCACGGCGGCAACCGCCGGGATTTCGTCGATCGCGTGGACGTCCGTCAGCACTGGAACTTCGACGTGACGCTTGACGTCGGCGAGAACACGCAGGCCCTCTTCCATTCCGGGCCCGCGATACGACACGTGCGAGCTGCGATTCGCCTTGTCGTACGACGACTTGAAGATGAACGGGATCTCGAGATCGGCGCAAATCGTTTTGAGCTCGCCGGCAACGTCGACCTGCAGTTGACGCGATTCGACGACGCACGGACCCGCAATCAGGAAGAACGGGCGATCGAGACCGACGTCGTAGCCGCAGAGCTTCACTAGTCGGAAGCGACCAGTTCGGCGAGCGCCCCTTCTTTCGTGCCGGGACTTTTTCGCTTGCGATCCAGCGCCGCGCGGATGAAGCTCACGAAGAGCGGATGTCCGCGACGTGGATTCGACGTGAACTCGGGGTGGAACTGGCAGCCGAAGAACCACGGATGTTGTGGCAATTCCACCATCTCGCACAAATCGCCCGCGACTGTACTCTTGGCCCACGCGCTGACCGTCAGTCCCGCGGACTGCAAGCGCGGCAAATAATGGTTATTGACTTCATAGCGATGTCGATGACGCTCGGCGACCCGCGTCGATCCATAAATGCGATACGCAAGCGTTCCAGGCACCACGTCGCACGGCTGCGAGCCGAGGCGCATCGTTCCGCCGAGATCGGACGCGACGCTTCGCCGCTCGATCGAACCATCGCGATTCTGCCATTCGGTGATCAACGCGACGACCGGATGCGGTGTATCGATGTCGAACTCGGTGCTGTTGGCATTCGCAAGACCGGCCATGTGACGGGCAAACTCGATTACAGCAAGCTGCATGCCGAGACAGATGCCGAGATACGGAATGCCGTTCTCGCGCGCAAGGCGGATCGCCGCGATTTTTCCTTCGACGCCGCGCTTGCCGAATCCGCCGGGAACGAGGATCGCGTCCATCCCGCGTAATGCGTCGATGCCTTCGCGCTCGATCGCTTCCGAGTCGACGTAGTGAATGCAGACCTTCGAGCGCGTATGGATGCCCGCGTGGATCAGCGCTTCGGACAGCGATTTGTACGACTCGGTGAGGTCGACGTACTTGCCGACCATCGCGATGTTCACCGCCTGATCGGGATGCTCGAGCGCATCGGTCAACCGTCGCCAATTCGCGAGGTCCGCGGGCGGGGGATCGATCGCCAGTTTCTTGCACACGATGACGTCGAGGCCTTCCGCGGAAAGCGCCGCCGGTATCTTGTAAATCGAGTCGGTATCGAGCGCCGGAATCACTGCTTCGGGCGGAACGTTGGTGAAGAGCGCAATCTTGCGCCGATCGCCGTCGGGAATCGGACGGTCCGCGCGGCACAGGACGACATCAGGCTGAATCCCGATCTCGCGGAGCTCCTTCACCGAATGCTGCGTCGGCTTGGTCTTCATTTCGCCCGCCGTCGGAATGTACGGCACGAGCGTCAGATGGATATAGCAGACGTTGTCGCGCCCGAGCGTGATGCCCATCTGGCGAATCGCTTCGAGAAACGGCAACGATTCGATGTCGCCGACGGTGCCGCCGACTTCCACGACACAGACTTCCGCCTCGGTGCCATTGATCTCCGCGCCATTCTGGATCCACGCTTTGATTTCGTCGGTGATATGCGGGATCACCTGCACGGTGCCGCCCAAGTAGTCGCCGCGGCGCTCTTTGCGAATCACGCTTTCGTAGATTTGGCCCGTCGTGAAATTGTTGCGCTTGCTCATCTTCACGTCGGTGAAGCGTTCGTAGTGGCCGAGGTCGAGATCGGTCTCGGCGCCGTCATCGGTGACGAACACTTCGCCGTGCTGGAACGGCGACATCGTCCCGGGATCGACGTTGATGTACGGATCGAGCTTGAGATTGGTGACGCGGACGCCGCGCGACGTCAGGATCGCGGCCAGTGACGCGGCGGCGATGCCTTTCCCGAGCGAGGAAACGACGCCGCCGGTCACGAAGACGAATTTTGTCATCGGGTGGTCCCGGAAATTACGTATTTTACCGGAACAACCGCGATTCGGCCAACGTGACGACGTGCGTGATGACCGCTATAGTTCCAGTCCCGCTTTCATTCTCGTGCGCGTGACGTCACGGCCTAATAACGCGAGCACCGCGTCGATCGCCGGCGTTTCCCGCGTTCCAGACACGATCATTCGCAGCGCCATCATGATTTGCGGCGGCTTCAATCCATGCCCCGCCGCGACGCGTTTCAGCTCCGTGCCAATCGATTCGCGCGACCACGCCAACGTCCCGAACGCTTCATAAAGCTCGGCCAACGCAGGACGATTTGTTGCGGTGACGAATTCCGCGAGTTTTTCCGCGGGAACGTGCGGCGTGGCGTAGAAGTAGTGCGCGGCGTCGGCCATTTCGACCAGTGTGGGCGAGCGGTCACGAAGCAGCGTGGCGACTTGTTCCACCGGTGGACCATTGGCCTGATCCAAGCCTGCTCGCGCAAAAAAAGGCTGAAGCCGCCGCCCAAGATCGTCGGCGGCAAGGCGCTTGATGTGCTCGTGATTGAGCCAGCGCAGCTTGTCCGCATCAAAGCGCGCGGGT
>DASXSP010000092.1:0-4224 GCA_036505865.1 Casimicrobiaceae bacterium | reverse complement strand
CTATCGTGCCGCTTCTCGATGACGATTGTAAAACAGCGCGTTAAGGCGAGTTCAGGGAGTCTTCGTTCCATCAATCGCCAGCGCCGCTCGGTCGAACGTGTAGGTGCCACGATACCGCTTATCTCGACGCTGCGCCGTGATCTTCGCTTTGTTGACGATCAGAGCGTCGGCAAAATCGGCTGTTTCAACTACATCATCGGAATGAACGGCCTTTGCGTCGGCAAAATCGTTGAGCGCTGACCTGCCTTTACTCTTTGTCAATAGTAAAACCGAGCGCAAAAAAAAGCAGGTCCTTCGCTTCGCTCAGGATGACAATTCCTGATAAGTAGGGTCAGAGGCGACTTCTACTTAGGATGTCGGGGATACACAGGATCACGGCGCACGCGCCGCGCCGACCCTGGATCATGGGCCGGCACGGCAAGTGATCAGCGTTGCGCTTAATTCATCAGGAACAACGCGCGCGCAGTGTGCGCGGTGTCCGCGAAGTCGGAGAACATCCCGTCGACCCCGAGTTCGAAGAAGCGCCGGTACTCGTCGACCGGGCGGCCTTGGTAATCGGAGGCGAGCCGCCGCTGCTCATTGCGGAACGTGAACGGGTGGACCAGGAGGCCGGCAGCGTGCGCGTTGCGCACGACGTCGGTCGGCGGCAGTAGCACCCGGTCGGCCTCGTCGATCTTGCCGTCGCCGTTGGCGTCGGCGCACGCGCCATTGCTCACCGCAATGCACTTCGAACTGATCAGATACACTTTCCAGGGGCCAATGCCATCGGCGTACATCGCGATGTCGTGCAGACCGGCGGGCGTTAGCAGATCCTTGAAGGTGCGCGGATCGCCGCTCACCGCGAAGTCAAACGGCTTGTCAAACGGCGGCGCCAGCGTCACGGTGCCATCGATGGCCACATCATCGCCGTCGATCAGCTGAACGAGTTTCACTCGCGTGCGCGTGCGCAGGTACTTCAGGTTGCTGACTTCGAACGACTGGATGAACACCGGCGCCTCGCGATTGTTCATTCCGGCGTGCGTCAACTCCTCAAGCAGACGGTCCTCCAGCGGCAGGCCGAGGTTGCGGTGATAGGTCGGGTGTTTGGTCTCAGGATAGACACCAATGCGCCGGCCACCAGCCTCGCCGGTCTTGCGCTTGACCATGTCGAGGATCTCGGCGAAGGTCGGAATCTGAAAGCGCCCGTTGTACCGCTGGTCGCGTTCGGCGAGCGGCTGGACCGCGCGCAGCGTCTTGATCTCGGCCAGGGTGAAATCGTGCGCGAACCACCCATTCTCGGCCACGCCATCGATCACCCAGCCGATCCTCTTGCGACTGGCAAATTCGGGCCGCGTCGACACGTCGGTCGTGGCGCTGAGATTCGGTTCATGGCGGGCGATCAGCACGCCGTCCTTGGTGGCGACCAGATCCGGCTCGACGAAGTCCGCGCCGAGCTCGATCCCCAATGCATAATTTTCGAGCGTGTGATCGGGCAGATAACCGGTCGCCCCCCCACGATGACCGATGATAAGCGGAATGTTTGGCTTTGCCGCCGCTTTGTCCTGAGCATGTAACGGCTGCAGCGTTACACCGATCGCCGCCAACAAGGTCGCCGTCAATATCGCAACCGACAAGCTTCTCGCTTTTTTCATTCTGGGTTCTCCCCCTACCAGCCACGCAGGCCGAACACCCTACTGTACTACTTTACGGTTCCCTGACGCGACAATCGCGTGCGTCAATCCCCCGCCGGGTGCGGCGTCGGCGCGATCGCTGGCTTATCCAGCGGTTCCTTGGTCCGGTGACCGGCAAGCAACGTGTACGCGGTGGGCACGACGAAGAGCGTCAACATCGTTCCGAACACGAGACCGCCGACGATGACGAGGCCAATCGGCGTCCGCGATTCTGCACCGGCCCCCACCGCGCGAGCGAGCGGCAGCGCACCCAGCACCATCGCGCCGGTTGTCATCAAGATCGGTCGCAAACGCATCGTCGACGCATCGATCACCGCCTGCATCATCTCCTCGCCCTTTGCACGCAATTGATTGGAGAATTCGACGATCAGAATTCCGTGTTTAGTAATCAAGCCGACGAGCGTCACCAGTCCGACCTGACTGTAGATGTTGAGCGTCCCGCCGAAGAACCACAGCGTCAACAGCGCACCCGTCATCGACAGCGGGACAGACAGCATGATGACGAACGGATTCACGAAGCTTTCGAACTGCGCGGACAGCACGAGATAAATGAACACCAGCGCCAGCACGAACGTGAAATAAATTTCGCCGCCCGATAATTTGAATTCGCGAGATTGGCCGTCGAGCCCCGTCTGTGCGGTCACCGGAAGCGCCGCTTTGGCGGCATCATCCATCGCCTTCAGCGCATCGCCGACCGTGTAACCGGGCAGCAGCGTTCCCGTGATCTTGACCGCGCGCAGCCGGTTGAAGTGATTGAGCGACTGCGGCGCGACGCCTTCCCGTACGTCCACGAGATTGGAGAGCTGCGCCATCGATCCGTCGCGCGCTCGGACGTACGAGTCGCTGATATCCGCCGGCGTCGTGCGGTCGATCGGTGCGACCTGAACGATCACATCGTATTGCTCGCCGTCCTTCTTGAATCGCGTAACCTGCCGGCCGCCAAGCATCGTCTCGAGCGTGCGTCCGACCGTCTCGACCTGGACGCCCATGTCGGACAGCTTGTCCCGATTGATGCGCACGCGCACTTCGGGTGTGTTGAGGCGCAAATCGGTCTGCAGATTCTGGATGCCGGGATACTTTCGCACCTCTTCCAGGAAACGATCGACCACACGCTGCAGCTCGACATACGGGACCTGCGACATCACGACATACTCGATCGGCGTCGAGCGGAACGGCTGTCCGAGCGAAGGCGGGTTGATCGGAAATGCGATCGCGCCGGGAATCGACGTCATCGCCGGTCGCAAATCGTCGGCGAGCTGTTGCGCGGTGCGCGTGCGCTCCTCCCACGGCTTAAGCCGAAGGACCGCGTTGCCGTCAACCACCGTCGGGAAACCGGATATCGCGGTGAATGCACCGGTCTCCGGCAGCGTGGTGTACAGCGACTCGATCGGCTTCAACATGTCCGCCGTGTATTGCGGCGTCGAGCCTTGGGGCGCGGTAAGCAAGCCGAATACGACACCACGATCCTCGATCGGCGCGAGCTCGGATTTGAGCTGAGTGAACAACAACGCGCCAGCGCCCAGCACGACGACCCACGCGCCCACCACCACGTAGCGATGATGGAGCGTCCAGGTAAGCGCGTGCCGATAACCACGCGTGAGCGCCTGAATCCAACTTTCGATGATGTTGTACAACCAAGAGTGTTTCGCCTCATGCTTCAGCAGCAGCGAACACATCATCGGCGACAGCGTCAACGCAACGAAGCCGGACACGATCACCGCACCCGCGAGCGTCAGCGCGAATTCGATGAACAGCCGACCGGTCCGACCGGTGGCGAACGCCAGTGGCGCGAACACGGACGCGAGCGTCAGCGTCATGGCCACGATCGCAAAGCCGATCTCCCGTGCGCCTACGATCGCCGCCTGCTTGCGCGGCATCCCGGACTCGATGTGACGCCAGATGTTCTCCAGCATGACGATCGCATCGTCGACGACGAGACCAATCGCAAGCACGAGTGCAAGTAGCGTGAGCGTGTTGACCGTGAAGCCGAACGCATACATCAATCCGAAGGCGCCGATCAGCGACACCGGGATCGTCACAATTGGGACGAGCGTCGCTCGAAGCGAGCGCAGGAAGAAAAAGATCACGAGCACGACCAGCGCCACCGCCTCGCCGATCGTCTGGAACACCGATTTGATCGAACGTTCGATGAACACCGACGTGTCGTAGGCGACGACGAGCCTCATTCCTTCCGGAAGGTTCTCGTTCATTTTGTCGACTTCCGCACGCACGGATTTCGACAGCTCGAGCGGATTGGCGACCGCCTGCTTGATGACGCCGATGTTCAGCGACGGCTTGCCGTTGTAGCGCGAGATCACGCGCTCATCGACCGGACCGACGTAGGCGTTGCCGATGTCGCGCAGCCGGACCGGATAACCACCGACGTTCGCGATGATGATGCTGTTGAATTGTTCCGGCGTCTGCAGATCGGTCTCCGCGACGACGGTGAATTCGCGCGCGTTCGACTCGATACGCCCTGCAGGGATTTCGGCGTTCTGGCGGCGGATCGCATCTTCGACGTCTTGCACCGTCAGCTTGTAGGCGGCGAGCCGCG
>DASXSP010000091.1:0-8802 GCA_036505865.1 Casimicrobiaceae bacterium | reverse complement strand
GAGCGACGGATCGTCCAGCCAGTTCTCCGCGCCGGCCGCGAATCCGAGTGCGCGCAACGCGCGATTGAAGATCCCGTATTGGGCGTTCAACATCCACGTGAAGATCAACGCGACCGCGACAGGCGGCGCGGCCCACGGAATGGTGACCATCGCTCGCGCGACGCCGCGCCCCGCGAACGGCGCATTGAGAAGCAGCGCCGCGACGAGACCCAAGCCAATCGACAACACGACGCACGCCACCGTATAGATTGCCGTGATCCAAAGAACATGATGGAAGTCGGTGGTGGCGACAAGGTCGGCGTAATTCTGGCCGCCGACGAACGTGTGCTCCGACGGCGACAACAGCGACGTCGACGTGAAGCTCAGGGTCAGCTCCTGCAGCAGCGGGTATCCCTGGAACAGCAGCAGATACAGGACCGGCGCGACGAACAAGTACGGCGTCCAGCGGCTGCCTTCGAGGCGCGCCGTTCGCGCAGGCGGCTTCGCCAGCGCGATGTCGCGAGTCGCGGCTTGGTCCGGTGTCACTTGCGTGCGACCCTGGCCTGCGCCTGATTCTGCGCATCGTCCATCGTCTTCTTCGGATCGGAGCCGCCTTGCAGCACCTTCAGCACGTGCTCGAGCACGATTTGCAGGATTTCAGGTGTCTTGAGCTCCTGGCCCTGCACGAGCTGCGGAATGCTGTTCGGTGTTTGATCGTCATACACTTTGAGCCACGGTCGCTTGGCAAGATCTTCCGGCGAACGCGCGACGACGGTCGCGACGTTGCTCGCTCCCAGGAGATCCTGCAGCTGCTTCTGGTTCTCGGGTTGCAGGACCCATTTGTAAAATGTGAACGCAGCAGCTTTGTGTTTGGTGTTCGCATTGACGGTAAACGGTGCCAGCACCAGGCCTTGCGCTCGCGTGGGAAACGGCGACGGGGCCGCAGCGAGCGGTAGGTCAGGCGCCTGCTGGTTGAAGATTCCCGCGACGCCGCCGTTGTCGATTTCCATCGCGAGCTTGCCCTCCCAGAACATGCGGCGGTAAGTGGCAGCGTCCGTCCCCTTTGGGGTGACGCCTGCGTCGTACATTTTCTTGTACGCGATCACGCCTTCGATCACCTTCGGGCTGTTGAGCGTGAGGTTGCCCTGCTCGTCGCTCCAGCGGCCGCCGAAGCCGTACACGAAGTTGCACAGGTCCTGCCAGAATCCGGGGGCCTCGGCCATCGTCGCGCGGTACGCAAAGCCGTACACACCGTTGGCTGTAGCAGCTTTCGCCGTGGCAAGAAATTCGTCGAAGTTGGCGGGCGCCTTGCGATCCTTGACAAGCGTCGGGTTGTAGAGCAGGACGTAATTGCTGATTTCGAACGGTGTGCCGTAGCGCTTGCCCCCGACTTTCATGTAGCGATCCGGCGCCGTGAACTTATAGTCGCGATCATTGATGATCTCGTCCAATTGCAGGACGCGGTTCGCCGCGACCGCGGCGTAGAAGTCGATCTGGTCGAAGCGAACCAGATCAGGTCCGGCGCCACCGCCCATTTGGGTGAAGATCGTTTTGGCGAACGATGCGAACGGCAGCGCGACCGGCTGGACCTCGATCGCGTTCTGGCTTTTGTTGAACTTGTCGACCCACGCCTTCAGGCGATCACCTCGCCCGGCTTCGCTGAATGTGACGGCAGCGAATGTGATGACCTCTTTCGCCTGCGCGAATGCGTTCGTGGGCGCGCTTGCCGCAAGAACCATAGCGACCAACAGCGAAAAAGCCCAACCAATGGTGCGGGACTGCCGCTTCATGAGTTCCTCCTGACAGAGATGCAGACTGCTTTGGCGAATGCGGGGATTGCCCGCTGGCGCACTTGATGCGCGGGACTGTCCATTCCTCCGGCCCCGCGTCAAGCGCCGCAAATATTTCTTGACACGCGATGAGAATACTGTGATATTTCACCCCAGTCAATACCGATGCTCGAAAAAAATCACTGCCGGATCGGCCGACGTAACTTGCAGGTGGCGCCTCGGCATTTCATGCAGACGCGCTGCATTCTGATTTGGCAAAACCCGATTAGCCCGCGTGCACGCACGCTCGCTGATAAAACCCATGGCTAGTCGCGCGCAGCGTCGACCGCGTCTTGTAGCAAGCGAACACCACGCAAGCCCCGAAACCGCCTCGCGTGCTCGCGGCCTCGTTAATCAGGTCGATCTCGCCTACGAGCGGATCGAGCAGATGCTCGTCAATTGTCAGCTCAAGCCGGGTCGCTTCATGGCGATGCAGGACCTGCAGGAGCTCGTGCATTTCGGACGTACGCCGGTGCTCCAGGCGGTCAGTCGATTAGCAGCCGATACGTTGGTGATCGTCCGTCCGCGGCACGGTGTACAAATCGCACCAATCGACCTCGCCCGTGAACGCGGCCTCTTGCCGCTGCGCCGCGACACGGAACGCTTCGTCATCCGTCTCGCGGCCGAGCGTTCCGGGCCGTCAGAGCGCAATCAGATGCGGCACCTGATGCGTCTGCTGCGCGAGCAGTCGAAGGACATGATCATCAATAAGTTCAACGTGGTGGACCGCAAGGTCGACCAACTGATCATGGCAGCGGCAGGCGAGCCGTTCGTCGAGCACACGCTGCGGCCATTGCACACGATTTTTCGGCGGATCGGCTGGCTGCATCACACCCACATTGCACGCGGCCAGAATCTGCAGCAGTCAATCGATTGTCACGTGGCCCTGCTCGACGCCGTTGCCAATCGTCACGTCGACAAGGCCCTCGCCGCCGTGGACGATTTGATCGGTTTCGTCGATAGCATGTTCGACGTCCTCGAGCACGAGATCGATCCTTCGCTTCTCGATTGCAGCCTGACCTATCTCAACCCTCATTGAGCATTCGGAATTGCGCGATGCGCATTGTGTTTCACGGCGAGAATGCCGCCTCGTTCAGCAACGATTTTGGGCGCCTCGTGGGCAAGACGGCAGACATCCGGATATTGCCAGACCTGCTGACGAACTCCGCGGACCGCGAAGCGTATGCCGGCGCCGAGGCGATCATCGGCGTCAGGTTCGCCAGAGATTTGCCTCAGCCGGAGGGCCTGCAGCTCTTTCACGTTCCAGGCGCGGGATACGACGCAGTGGATCTCGCCGCCATTCCTGGCTCGGCCGTTGTCTGCAATTGCTTCGGTCACGAGCAGGCGATCGCCGAGTATGTGATGGCAGCGCTACTCGCGCGGCATGTGCCTCTCGCCGATGCGGACCGGAAGTTGCGCCAGGGCGATTGGGCTTACTCCTCCGGATCACCGGCGCGACTTCACGATGAACTCGCCGAAAAGACGATTGGGCTCTTAGGCTACGGGCATATCGGCAAAGCCATTGCCGTGCGGGCGAAGGCCTTCGAGATGAACGTACACGTCGCGAATCGAAGCGCAGTCGCGACATCCTCGATCGTCGATCGCTCGTTTACGTTGGACAATCTTCGCGACTTCTGGGGCTCGGCCGATTTCTTCGTGGTCTCGCTACCACTGACCGCCGAGACGACTGGCATCGTCGACGCCGCAGCCTTTGCAGCCATGCGCGCGACGGCCGTCGTGCTCAATGTAGGGCGCGGACCGACCATCGACGAGCGCTCGTTGTATGACGCGCTGAAGAACGGTCGCATCGTCGGCGCGATCATCGATACGTGGTACAACTATCCGTCGCCGGAACAGCCGAATGTCCTTCCTTCGGCGCTTCCGTTCCATACGCTGCCGAACGTCGCGATGACGCCGCACATGTCGGGTTGGACTTCGGGCACGATCCGCCGGCGTCAGCGCACGATTGCCGACAACATCCGGCGCCGATTCGAGGGCGCGCCATGCATCAATATCGTCAGGCCCGCGCTGATCTAGTCGTCGCGCAATCTCCATGCGCATCACCGCGATCGAAACGATTCATGTCGGGGCATACCCGAACATCACATTCGTCGAGGTTCATACCGATGAAGGGCTGATCGGACTCGGCGAAACGTTTCGCACTCCGAAAACGGTCGCGGCACAGATTCGTGAAACCGTCGCGCCCTATCTGCTCGGCAAAGATCCGCTGACGATCGATGCTCACAGCAGCGTACTGCTCAATCCCTATCTAGGATTCGCGAGTACCAGCGCGGAAATCCGCGCCGCCAGTGCCGTCGACATTGCGCTCTGGGATTTGTGGGGCAAGGCGCTTGGCCGGCCGGTACACGAACTGCTTGGTGGCCTGACGCGCGACAAGATCCGCGTCTATAACACCTGTGCCGGCTACGCCTACAACCAGGCGGGCGGGACCAGGCGCGTCGTGACTGCGGAGCGCGGCGACGAACCCACAGCGGGACCGTACGACGATCAGGTCGCCTTCACCCGGCGGCCGGCCGAGCTCGCGCAATCGCTGCTCGAGATGGGCATTACCGCGATGAAGATCTGGCCGTTCGATTCGTTCGCCATCGCTTCGGGCGGTCGCGACATTTCAGCGCGGGACTTGGAGGTCGGACTCGAGCCGTTCCGCAAGATCCGCGCGGCAGTTGGAAATAGCATCGATATCATGTGCGAGTTCCATTCTCTCTGGAACCTGCCGACGGCCGTGCGCATCGCAGATGCGCTTGCCGAGTACAGCGTCTACTGGGCCGAGGATCCGATCAAGATGGTCGACCTCGACGCCCTCGCCGATTACCGGCGTCGCGTGCGCATCCCCGTATGCGCGAGCGAAACCCTGGCGACCCGCCACGCGTTTCGCGATCTTCTCGCGAAGCAGGCTGTCGATTACGTCATGTTCGACGTCGGCTGGTGCGGTGGCCTGTCCGAGGCGAAGGAGATCGCTGCGATGGCAGAGGCGTCGCTACGACCCATTGCGCCGCACGATTGCACCGGCCCCGTAGTCCTGATCGCCTCGCTGCATCTGGCGCTCAACGCACCGAATGCACTATTCCAGGAAGTTGTGCGCGCCTATTACACGAGTTGGTACAAAGAGCTGGTGACGGAGTTGCCTCGCATCGAGAACGGCGAGGCCTACGCGATGAGCGGACCCGGCCTCGGCACCGCGCTGCTTCCTGATCTGAGGCGGCGACCCGACGTCGCCGTGCAACGCTCCGAGTAATACATCTAGCGCACGACACGTTTCCGTGTGACCTTCTTTAGATTTCTCGAACGCCTTTGCCCATACCTGTGAACGAATTCCCGATACAGGCGCTACGCAGTGTCGTACTTGGCATGGATCCTCCCCGACACGCGGCAATTCCAAACGAAAACGTCCGATGCTTCCGAGGACTAGTGTTAGCGTGCCGATCGGATAGATTTCTTCCGGTCGCTTCCGGTTGACTCGCATCGGCCAAAGCGTCCGTCGTTACGCACAATTCGCCCGTCGCGACTGGGTACCCGCTGTTCGCAAACTGCGACCGTTTGACATTTCGCTGCAAAACCTTTTTTCGCATCATGTCTTTGCACGTTTGCCGCGAAATCAGTGTCGTTCAGGTCAGCCCGATCCGGCGAGTCGAGAAATCTGCGGATCTTGCCCATACAAACACGGTGACGTGCTCTCAACGGCCATGGCGATCGGAGCAATTAGACGCGCACCGACGCGGACGCGCAGACGTTGCGATCGCGTACGGGCCGTGAGCGCGAGCCTAGTTGCTCACGACTTCCCACTTTCCGTTCTTGACGTGGAAGATCGTTAGCAGCCCCTTTGTCAGATCGCCATTCCTGTCGAACTCGATGTCTGCCGTTACTCCGGGATACTTGATCCTGGCGAGCGCCGGCAGGTACTTTGCCGGATCGGTCGAGTTAGCGGCTTTCATTGCCGCCGCAATGACCATCACTCCGTCGTAGAAGTAAGGTGTGTATAGGCCGATCTCCTGGTTGTAACGCGTCTTGTATTTGGCGGCAAACGCCTTCCCGCCTGGCCGGGACTCCAGCGCGGCCCCAGGCGTCGAGGCGATACTTCCTTCCGATGCCGGCCCAGCGAGTTCGATGAACTTGGCGGAGTTCATCGTCTCACCACCCATCAATGGGATATTCATGGCTAGCAGCTTCATCTGCTTGGCCATCGGTCCAGCCTGCGCATCGTAGCCGCCGAAGAAGATTGCGTCAGGCTTCACGGCTTTGATCGACGTGAGAAGCGTATTGAAGTCCACCGCCTTGTCGTTTGTGTGCTCACGCTTCACCACCTGACCACCCGATGCCTTTACCGCCGCCTCGAACGAGTCCGCCAACCCTTGGCCGTAGGCAGTAGCGTCATCGATTACCGCGAGTCGATTAAGCTTGAGCTTCTTCACCGCGTATTCCCCGAGCGCTGTACCTTGCTTATCGTCGTCGGCCATCAAGCGGAATGCGGTCTTGAATCCCTGGTGCGTGTACTTGACGTTAGTCGACACCGATAGTTGTGGAATGCCGGCTTCGTTGTACACGCTGGATGCGGGGATCGTCACGCCTGAGTTGAAGTGACCGACAACGCCGGCGACCTTGGCGTCAACCAGCTTCTGAGCGATCAACGGCCCTTGTTTGGGCTCGGCTTGATCGTCCTCGGCTTGGAGCTGGAGTTTCACCGGCTTGCCGCCTATGGTGAGGCCCTGCGCGTTGAGCTCGTCGATCGCCAGCTGGGCGCCGTTCTGGTTGTCCTTGCCGTAGTTAGCCTGCGACCCGGAAAGCGGTGACGCGAAGCCGATCTTCACCACCTCTTGCGACTCGGCCGAGCCCGTCCACAGCGCAAACACGATGCCGAGCGTCGCGAGCGTGCCAATCAACCTGTCATCGTTCACGGATGCCTCCTAATTTTTTAACGGTGGCGAGACTTCTTTCTCCACCGATCTGCATGCAGATGTCGAGTCTACACCGTCAAATCCAGTCGGCATCGGTTATCCAAACACGCGAAAACAGTATCGTGCGGAGCTCTAATAAGCGGCGTAGCGCGACAATGGCTGTCACGGCTCGATGGGCCTGCGCGAACACATTCGCGATTTCTGATCGGCATCGTGCCCTTGAAAGAACTTCCTGAGTCCAGGACGCGTCGCGTGACCTTATCTCTTCGATCATCAAACGGAATCGGCATTGCGCTGAAGCAGTCCACGCAGCGCTCGATCCGAATTACCCCCTTGTTTACAACTGTCTCAGCTGGCTGTTTAAGGCGCGGTATGGATTGGGAAGCCGTCGAATGGTCATCGAAGCCCTGCGGCGCGGCATCGTTCGAATTCGGCGCCAAGAGTTTCACGCACGCGCGAGCAATCACAGCGCGGGTTCGAAGCCCGCCGCTCTTTGCAATCGAAACGTCTGTGTAAGCATTCGACGCGATGGATGAACCGACGATTCGGGCCGCGGTATTTTGGCGATATGTCGCGATACCCGCCCGTCGATACTGTCAGTATTGGAGAACCAAATGCCATTGTGGGCCTTGCTGATCCCTATCGCAGGGATCGCGCTCCTGGTCGTCACCCTCGCGCTGCCGGTGGGGGCCGTGCTCGCCATCGCGTGCGTCGCGGCGCTCACGGGCTCGGTGATCGCTGCGGTCCACCATGCCGAAGTCGTGGCGCACCGTGTCGGTGAGCCGTTCGGCACGCTGGTGCTGTCACTCGCCATCACGATCATCGAGGTAGCGTTGATCGTGTCGATGATGCTCACCGACGCGGCCGCCAAAGCAACGCTGCCCCGCGATACGGTATTTTCCGCGGTCATGATCATCTGCAACGGCGTTGTCGGCTTGTGCCTGTTGGTCGGAGGCCTCCGCCATTACGAGCAGTCGTTCCACGTCGAAGGCGCCAACACCGGCCTGGCGACATTGATTGCGCTCACCACGCTGACGCTGGTTCTGCCGGCGTTCACGACAAGCTCGCCGGGACCGACCTATACGGGGGCGCAATTGACCTTCGCCGCGTTCGCGTCGTTGCTTCTATGGGCGACGTTCGTGTTCGTGCAAACGATGCGCCACCGCGATTACTTCTTGCCCGTCAACAATCCGGCCGATGAGCTGGTGCACGCGGTACCTCCGTCGACGCGGCTCGCTTGGGCAAGTTGCGGACTGTTGTTGGTCGCGCTCGTCGCTGTGGTTGGGCTCGCCAAAGCGTTGTCACCCAGCATTGAAGCCGCGATGGCCGCTGCGGGCGCTCCCAAGTCCGCGATCGGCATCGCGATTGCGATGCTGGTGCTGCTGCCCGAGACCTGGGCCGCGGTTCGCGCGGCGCGAGCCAATCGGCTGCAGACTAGCCTGAATCTCGCGTTCGGATCGGCGCTGGCAAGCATCGGTCTGACGATTCCCGCCGTCGCCGTCGCGTCGGTGTGGGTTGGCGTGTCGCTTACGCTCGGGTTGGATGCGAAGGACCTTGTGCTTCTGGCGCTGAGCTTCATCGTCGCGTCGATCACGCTCATCTCGGGCCGCACGCACGTCATGCAGGGCGCCGTTCACCTCGCGATCTTTGCCGCGTTCGTTTTCTTTGCGCTCGTGCCGTAGTGCTTTTCAGCAAACCTATGGAGTTCAAACGCGACTAGCGAATCGCCAAGCTTTCGGGCCGAGCTTGCCATGACCACCGGCGGCGATCGCCACGAACTGCTTGCCGCCAGCCGTAGAGGGAAGCTTGATAACGCTTCGCGCCACACGCCTCTTTACAACCTAAAGTAGCCCGACCCGTCGCGACGTCAAGACGACAAGCCGCGCGCACGGCGTGCTTGTCGGCTTGCACCCCGATTATTGGACGCCAAATCGTTGAAGTCGCTCATGGGCGGTGCAATACTCAAGCCGCTTTCGGTGAGGATCGTAATTCCTCTCATCAATCTCTTTGATTCGAAACAGAACGTGCGCGTCGCCATTTGCCCGCTCATGAACTTGGCGGCCGCTCGGAGCGCTCGGGTG
>DASXSP010000090.1:0-5693 GCA_036505865.1 Casimicrobiaceae bacterium | reverse complement strand
TTAATGGAACGCCTCGCAAACTCGACCTGCCAGACGACATGCCGTTGCTGTGGGCTTTGCGCGACGTCCTCGGGATGACAGGCACGAAGTTCGGTTGTGGGCTTGGATTGTGCGGAGCCTGTACCGTGCACGTCGACGGCGCCGCAACTCGCTCGTGCATCACGCAACTCGGTGCCGTCGCTGGAAAAGCGATCACCACCATCGAGGGTGTCGGCAGAACACGCACCGGAGCTGCGGTGCAAAGCGCCTGGCTCGCCGGCCAAGTGCCTCAGTGCGGCTACTGCCAGTCGGGGCAGATCATGTCGGCATCGGCACTACTCACCAAGAATCCGCATCCCAGCGATGCCAATATCGACGCGGAGATGTCCGGCAACATCTGTCGCTGCGGCACCTATGTCCGCATCCGCGAAGCCATCAAGCGAGCTGCGCAATCGAAGGCCTAACACGAGACCACCCTTCGGAAACGGACCATGAACCCTGACCATCTTGGCCTGATCGAGGACTCGACTTCGAACGCATCCCCTGAATGCGTTTCGCGGCGCAGTTTTTTGAAAGCGAGCGCGGCGGCGACGGGGGGCTTGGTGTTGAGTCTGGCTCTGCCGCTCGCTCGCGGCGAAGCGAACACGAACGGCGCGAGAAGCTTCGAGCCCAACGCGTTCATTCGGATTGGACGTGACGGGAAGATCGTCTTGACCATGCCGTACGTCGAGATGGGCCAAGGCACCTACACCTCGATTCCGATGTTGATCGCCGAAGAGCTGGAGGTGGAGCTCTCGCAGGTGAGCGTCGAGCACGCTCCGCCGAATGAAAAGCTTTACGCCAATCCGCTGCTCGGCGTGCAGGCCACGGGAAACTCGAACGCGATACGCGGGTCGTGGCAGCCGTTGCGTCAAGCAGGCGCCACCGCCCGAGCCATGTTGATCGCGGCCGCCGCGAAGCGATGGAACGTCGATCCGGCGTCTTGCCGTGCGCGAAGCGGCGTCGTGCATCACGAACCAACGCGACGAAGCGCCAAGTATGGCGATCTCGCTGCCGAAGCGGCAACCATGCCGGTGCCGGAGAAGGTTGCATTGAAGGAGTCGTCGGATTTCAAGCTCATCGGCACGCCGGCCAAGCGCCTGGATACGCAAGCGAAGATCAACGGAACGGCCATCTACGGCATCGACGCGCGTCCGCCGGGCGTGAAGATCGCCACCCTTGCGCAATCGCCGGCTTTCGGCGGTCGCCTGAAAAGCGTCGACGACAGCGCGGCGAAGAACGTGAAAGGCGTGCATCAAATCGTTCGCCTCGACGATGCTGTCGCTGTGGTCGCCGATCACATGTGGGCCGCGAAGCAAGGATTGGCCGCACTGAAGATCGAATGGGATGACGGACCGCACGCGCAGCTCACCACGGACGACGTCGCCCGCGAGCTGGATGCAGCAACGCGCAATCCCGGCGCGGTTGCGCAGAACATCGGCAACGCCGACGCGGCACTGGCGAGTGCCGTCACGAAAGTCGAAGCGACCTACGAGGTTCCGTTCTTGGCGCATGCCACGTTGGAACCAATGAATTGCACCGTCCACATGCGCAAGGACGATTGCGAAATATGGGTCGGCACGCAGGCGCTCGCACGTGCGCATGCCGCGGCGGCGAAAACCGCTGGGCTGCCGCTCGACAAGGTCGTCGTTCACAACCACCTGATCGGCGGCGGATTCGGCAGACGGCTTGACGTGGACGGCGTGATTCGCGCCGTGGAGATCGCCAGGCAAGTTGATGGCCCCGTCAAAGTCGTCTGGACACGCGAAGAGGACATCCAGCACGACATGTATCGACCTTACTGGTTCGATCGGCTTTCCGCCGGGTTGGATGCCAACGGAATGCCGGTGGCGTGGCGTCATCGCTTCGCCGGCTCCTCGGTTATTGCGCGGTGGCTTCCACCGGCGTTCAAAGATGGGATCGATGGCGACACGGTCGAAGGCGCGGTCGATCTCGTCTACGCGCTCCCCAACCTGCGCGTCGAATATCTGCGGGTCGAGCCTCCAGGCATTCCAACCGCGTTCTGGCGCAGCGTCGGGCCCTCGCACAACGTGTTCGTGACCGAAAGTTTCATTGACGAGCTCGCGGCCGCGGCGAAGAAGGACCCAGTCGAGTATCGGCGCGTCCTCCTCGACAAGTCGCCGCGGGCCAAAGCTGTGCTCGAGCTTGCCGCGGAGAAAGCCGGCTGGGGCAAGCCGCTGCCCGACCGAGTTGGCCGTGGTGTTTCCGTTCAGTTCGTCTTCGCTACCTACATGGCCCACGTCGCCGAAGTCGAGGTCGCGAAGGACGGAACAGTTCGCGTTCGTCGGGTCGTCTGCGCAGTCGATTGCGGCACCGTAGTCAATCCCGACACGGTGCAGGCCCAGGTCCAGAGCGCGATCATGTTCGGCGTCACTGCGGCGCTATATGGCGCAATCACGCTCAAAAACGGACGTGTCGAGCAAAGCAACTTCCACGACTACCAAATCCTGCGCATGAACCAGGCGCCGGAAGTCGACGTGCACATCGTCCGAAGCGCGGAGCCGCCGGGCGGAATGGGTGAAGCCGGCACTTCTTGCGTCGTTCCTGCCGTGACCAATGCGGTCTTCGCGGCGACGGGCAAGCGCCTGCGCAAGCTGCCCATCGACGGCAACACCCTCAAGCAGTCGGCGTGAGTAGCGGTCGCTGCATGAACGTATTGCTCGCCAAGATTCTCGACGCGCACGGCGGCATTAATTAATTTTTTCATGACCTTCAGCACGCGCTATGGCGGATGACCTTCTCATGCGTTCGCAATGCAGCCATCTCAACTTCATAGTCACCGATAGTCCCAACACTGCGGGCTGCGAAGAATGCCTCGCCGCCGGCGACACGTGGGTGCATCTTCGCCTTTGCCGAACCTGCGGTCATGTCGGCTGCTGCGACGATTCGAAAAACAGGCATGCAACGAAACACTTTCGAGAGACGCAGCATCCGATCATGACTTCCCTCGAACCTGGAGAAGACTGGACATGGTGCTTCGTTGACGAGACCGTGATGGAGCTCGGACGCTAAGGTTCATGAGCTCGCTGAACAAGGTTCACACAGGAGATTCTCATGAGTACGCAGTTCTGGGACCGTTTGTGGCGCAGTGCCGGCATCCAATTCCTCATGCTTTTCATCATCGCGTACTTTGTCTACGGCGATAAGCCCAATCTTGGTTCGTCGCCCGACTCACTTGTCTCGTTCTACGACGGCAATCGGATGAGGATCCTTATTGCGACGTTCATCTTCGGTATGGCGATCCTCAACCTGCTCTGGTTCGCAGCCGCGATCAGGAGCGTGTTGCGCGATGCGGCGCAAGACAGTTGGGGAGCCGCCGTGACCGCGTCGAGTGCAGCACTCGGAGGTGTCTTGTTCGTGCTCATGACAGTGGACGCGGCACTGGCGTACAAAATCGCTGCCTCCGGCAATCCCCCGCTTACATTTGCGCTGAACGATATGGCGTGGGCCTGCCTCGTAATGTCTTCTTTCCCACGGGCGATGCTCATCATGGGCGGGACGTTCGGCCTTTGGCGGGCACGAATGATCTCGAACGGGCTTTTCGCGGCCGGCGTCGCAGCAGTCGTGTTGGTCCTGCTCGGCGGCACGACATGGGCGACTACCGGAATCTGGGCACCGGACGGTGCCTATTCACGGTTCATTTCGCCGATCATCGGCATTGCGTGGGTCGTGGTGATCAGCGGGGTCCTCCTGAAGAGTCCCGCCGTGGCGCGCGCATCAGGTCAAGCGGCAATCCCGCAGTGGTAGTTCGCATTGGTAGTGGCGAAAGGAAGCGGGCAAATTGATCGGACGCACATCGCGTTCATCGCACCGCAATAACAACAGAGGTGAGCCACATGCGCTGCGAAGCCAAGTGATCTCGCAGTCCGCGGCGCACTGTGTCAAACAGCGCGACGTGCGACACAGACGCGTGCCTGCTGTTACGGTCGTCGGATCGGAAGCGGCGAACCCCGTGCGCTAAGCAAAAGCTCCAACGCACCGGGTCACGCCGCGTCCACTTGCGGCCGGCGTTGTGCCCAGGTTACCCTCGTCGAGCATAGAGACTTCGAATGCCCCAACTGCGGTCAGGCCTACCCCGCGGTGAAACTGGTGCGCCGACACTTTGGTGAGTGCGTTCGTTGCGTGTTCCGTCATTTCCCTCTGCGTGAGGTGCATCCGCACGCCGATTTGGCCGCAGAGTCGGCAGAAGCCGCAGGGGCGTAAACGCGACTATGGCTCTGCGCGTCGCTACAGGATCTTGCGTCGCTCTTCTGATCGCAACGATGCTCATGGCAGCATGTGGTCGTCTGCCGTCGGTCGACCACCGCGCGCCGGCCGTTGCGTTCGATCCGGCCTCGACGACGCTTGCTAGAGCGATCGTTCCGATGGTCGACGCGCACCCGGGGCTCGCCGGCGTTTATCCCCTGCTCGATGCGCGCGACGCATTCGCCGCACGGATCCTGCTCGCGCAAGCGGCCGAACGCACGCTGGACGTTCGCTACTACATCTGGCGGCGAGACATTTCGGGCACGTGGTTGCTGGAGGCTTTGCGCACGGCGGCGGATCGCGGCGTGCGCGTGCGCCTGCTGCTTGACGACAACCACACGTCGGAGATCGACCCCTTGCTGGAAGCGCTCGGAGCGCATCCGAACATCCAGGTACGGCTCTTCAACCCATTCATCAACAGGGCGCACCGCTGGATCGACTACATCACCGACTTCTCCCGGCTGAATCGTCGCATGCACAACAAGTCGTTCACCGCGGACAACCAGGCGACAATTGTCGGCGGGCGCAACATCGGCGACGAATACTTCGGCGCGACGAGCGGCGTGCTGTTTGCCGACCTCGACGTGGTAGCCATCGGCTCGGTCGTGAACGAGGTCGCGAGCGATTTTGAACGTTACTGGGAGAGCGGGTCGTCGTATCCCGCCAGTGCGCTAATGCCCATAGCCAACGAAACTCAGATCGCCGATGTAATCACGGCTGCATCGCGAGCGGAACGCGAATCGGCGTCGGTCGAATACATGTCTGCGATACGCAATTCCGCGTTCGTGCGTGACTGGAACGACGGGCACCTCGAGCCGGTGTGGGCGGCAACGCGCCTCGTCAGTGATGACCCGATAAAGGGATTGGGGCTCGCCGCACCGAACGCGCTCCTGTTTCAGACGGTGAAGCAAGTGATCGGGGCATCGACTGCTCGAGTCGATGTCGTGTCACCGTATTTCGTCCCCACGCGTGTCGGCGTCGACATATTGGAGGGGCTGGCGAAACGCGGCGTCAAGGTCACCGTGCTCACGAACGCCCTCGAGGCGAACGACGTCGCCATCGTGCACGCCGGGTATGCCAAGTGGCGTCGCGAATTGCTGCAGAACGGCGTCGCGCTGTACGAGGTGCGGCGCGTGTCAGCCGACTTCTCGACGGAGGCGCGCGTCAGGCTGTCCGGGAGCTCCGGCTCGAGTCTCCACGCGAAGACGTTTTCAGTAGATCGTGCGCGCGTTTTCGTCGGCTCATTCAATTTCGATCCGCGCTCGGCCGATCTTAATACCGAAATGGGCCTTGTGATCGAGAGTCCCGCCTTGGCACAGATCATCGAAGCCGTGATGGCCGCACGCGTTCCGTTGGCGGCGTACGAGGTGCGCTTATCGGAGTCCGGAGAACTGCAATGGATCGAGCGT
>DASXSP010000089.1:0-16296 GCA_036505865.1 Casimicrobiaceae bacterium | reverse complement strand
GGCATTCAGGCGACCGGCGTGATCCTGCTGCGTGCGCTGCTCGCCAAGAACAACATTCCCGAAAGCAACGTCGAGATCGTCACGATCGGCGCCGACATGTCGCCGCTGTTGACCGGACAGGTCGACGTCGTGACCGGATGGCAGACCAACGTCACCGCGTTGAAACCGCTCGGCCCGGACCGCGTGGACCTGCGCCTATGGGACGCCGGCGTTCGCCTATACGCGCTGCCCTACTATGCGACGGTGAAGACGATACAGACGCGGCCCGATGTTCTGCAGAAATTCCTGCGCGCAACGGCGCGCGGCTACGCGTATGCGAACGCGAACCGCGACGCGTCGGCCGATTTGCTCGTCAAGGAATATCCGAACCTGACTCGCAACGACGAAAAGGTCGGTATCGACGCGATGATGGGCTATGCGTTCAACGATCTGACCAAGGCGAACGGCTGGGGCACGATGGATCCCGGCGTGTGGCAGGACCAGATCTCGCTCTATTCGCAACTCGGCCAATTCTCCAAACGCACGCCCAAGCTCGACGAAGTGATGACGATGGAGATACTGAACGCGACACGCGACGCGCGAGCGAAGGTCTGATGTCGTGGCCTTCGCGGCCGTAACGAGACGGATCAAGACCCGCGCGAATACGCACACGCCGGACGCGGGTGGCGATCCGCGGCGGGCGGTCGCGTGCCGCGGCATGAGCGTGCGGTTCTTCACCGATCAGCGCAGCGTGACGGCGTTGTCGGGCATCGACCTCGACGTCACGCGCGGCGAATTCCTGACGCTGCTCGGTCCGTCCGGCTGCGGCAAGTCGACACTGCTCCGCGCGGTCGCTGATCTCGTGCCCCCTTCCACCGGTGACATTCGTATTCTGGGTGGCACCGCGCGCGCCGCGCGGCGACGACGCGACATCGGCTTCGTGTTTCAGGATCCTGCGCTTCTGCCATGGCGCACGGCGCTTGCCAACGTCGCGCTGCCCCTCGAAGTTGCCAACGGCGCGAAACACAAAGGCAAGGCGACGCCCTCGGAATTGCTGGAACTGGTCGGCCTCAAGGGCTGGGAGCATTCGTATCCGCACGAACTGTCCGGGGGCATGCGACAACGCGTGTCCATCGCTAGGGCGCTCGTCAGCGATCCGCAGATCCTGCTGATGGACGAGCCGTTCGGTGCGCTCGACGAGATCACGCGCGACCGGTTGAACGAAGAGCTCCTCCGCATCTGGCGCGAGACCGGCACGACGATCCTCTTCGTCACGCATAGCATCTACGAAGCTGCGTTTCTCGGCCAGCGCGTGCTGATGCTCGCGTCCAACCCGGGACGCGTACGCGAGATCGTGAAGGTAGAGCTGCCCGGTCAGCGCTCGCTGGCGATCCGCGAAACGGTCGAATTCGTCCAACTCGCGGCCTATCTGCGCCGCGTACTGGAGACTTGCTGATGAGCACGCCAATGTCGATGACGGCCGATGACTCAGCCGTTACCCTCGATCGCGAAGCACTTCGGTATTTCGCCGGCAGGCGGCGCGAGCAATGGCGCCGTCGACTGCTGCCGGCGCTGGGCTTGATCGGACTAATTGCGTTGTGGTGGGCGCTGGTTGAAGGCTTCGATGTCAAGCCATTCATCGCGCCGTCGCCGCAACTGGTCGCGCAGACGATGGTCGCGAAATGGTCCGTGTTGTGGCAGAACCTGATCCCTACCGCAATCGAGGCGCTCGGAGGGTTCCTGATGGGCAATCTGGCGGCGATTCTGATCGCGACGCTCTTCGTCCACAGCAAGGCGATCCAGGAGGCGTTCTTCCCGATCGCGGTGATGATCAACACGATCCCGGTTGTCGCGAAGGCGCCGATCCTGGTGCTACTGATGGGCAACGGCATGGAACCCAAGATGGTCATCGCCGCGCTGATCTGCTTCTTTCCGACGCTCGTCAACATGGTGCGCGGGCTCGAGGCCGTCAATCCGCAATCGATGGAGCTGATGCACGTCCTATCCGCGAGCAAGTCGGAGATCTTCTTCAAGCTGCGCCTCTACAACTCGCTGCCGTATCTATTTTCTGCCTTGAAGATCGCGGCGTCGACGTCGGTGATCGGCGCTGTCGTCGGCGAGTGGATCGGCTCGACCCGCGGCATCGGTGCGCTGATCATCCAGGCGACGTACAGCTTCGACTCGGCGCTCCTCTACTCCGCCGTGATCATGAGCTCGCTTTTTTCCGGTGCGTTCTTCCTGCTGATCACGACGATCGAGAAGCTCGTCGTCAAGTGGCAGCCGGCGAATGTCCACTAAAGTGCACTGAGAGGCGGATTCCGATGACGCGAAACGAGGATACGATCGTCGAACCAGCCGGCGAGGCGCGCATCGTCGCACAGGCGGACATCGTCGTCGTCGGCGGTGGGCCGGCCGGCATGGCGGCCGCGCTGGCAGCAGCGCGTAACGGCGCGAAGGTGACGCTCATCGAGCGTTACAACCACCTCGGCGGTCTGGCGTCAGGCGGCATGGTGCTGGTACTCGATGACATGTGGGACAGCCATCACCGCGAGATCTCGGTGCGAGGCATCTGCATGACGATGATCGAACGATTGGCAAAGCTCAAGCTGGCCACGTTTCCGCGCGAGCACGAATGGGGCGCCCTGCCGGAGAACTATCGCCGTTGGGCTCGGTGGGGAACGTTCGATTTCCACAGTCATACGACGCCGTATCCAATCTGCTTCGCTGCGTCGTTCGATCCGGACGGCTGGAAGCGCGTCGCGCTCGAGTGGATCGAAGAGATGGGCGTCGAGCTGCGCCTGCATTCATGGTTCTCGCGCACGCTGGTCGAGGACGGCGCCGTCAAAGGCGTGGTGTGCGAGACAAAAGCCGGACGCGAAGCGATCCTCGGCGATGTCGTGATTGATGCCACCGGCGACCTCGACGTCGCAGCGTCGGCGGGCGCGCCGCACATCAAGGGTCACTACATCATGACGACCGTTTTCCGTTTAGGTGGCGTCGACACCGATGCGGCAGAACGATTCGAGTTCGATGAGCCCGAAGCGTTTGCCGTCATCGACAAGGAAGCGAAGAAGCGCATCGGCGGTTCCTGGGCCCATTGGTGGCTCAAGACGCCGCTTCCGGGCGTCGTCTGGTGCAACTGTCCGCACATGGCAGGACTCGACGGGCTCAAGGTCGAGGATCTGACGAAAGCGGAGATGCAAGGCCGCAAGCACATCGCTGCGCTCGTCGACTACATCCGCGCTCATATGCCCGGATTCGAGCACTGCTATGTGGTCGATGTCGCGCCGCAGACTGGCGTACGGCAGACGCGGCTCCTCGACGGCGAATATGTCGTCGAGAAAGAAGACCTAGCGCAACGGACGCGCTTTCCCGACACGGTCGCGCGTGGTCGCGACTATACGACGCCGTATCGCGCCATGCTGCCGCGTAACGTCGAGAATCTCCTCGTTGCCGGACGTCACTATTCCGCGACGCCCACCGCACAGAAGATCTCGCGCGAGATTCCGCCGTGCATGGCAATGGGCGAAGCCGCCGGGGTGGCCGCGGCGATCGCGCTCGAAAGCGGCGTGCGCGTACGCGACGTGGACGTGAAGCTGGTGCAGAAAAAGCTGCGCGCGCAAGGCGCCGATCCAGGCGATATTTCGGGTCCGAATCCTGACGTGCCAATGATTGCGCGAACCGACAGCCCGCTGGAGTTGATCGCATGAATACCAACGACCTTCCGCTCGCGGGTGTCCGCGTGATCGACTTCACGCAAGTGATGTTGGGCCCTGTCTGTACGCAAATGTTGGGTGACTATGGCGCCGACGTGATCAAGATTGAGCGCAAAGGCGCAGGCGATCTTTCGCGCACCACGTTCGAGCCGGTCGCGGGTCACGACAATCCGGTCTTCTGCAGCCTGAACCGCAACAAGCGCAGCGCGGCGCTCGATCTCAAGGATCGGGAGCATATGGCGGCGGTACGCGCACTGATTTCCGGTGCCGACGTCGTCGTCAACAATTTCCGCGCGGGAGTGATGGATCGAATGGGTCTGGGCTACGAGGACTGCCGGCGTCTGAATCCGCGCATCATCTATGCGGTTGGCACAGGATTCGGCGAAACCGGCCCGTATTCGCACAAGGGCGGGCAAGACGTGCTGGCGCAGGCGATGAGCGGCGTCATGGCTCGGAAAGCCGATGCCTCGCACCCGCTGTCAATCTATGCGACGACCTTCGCCGATTACTCGGCTGGCATGCATCTCGTGCAGGGTATCCTGCTCGCGCTCCTGCAGCGCAATCGCACAGGCGAAGGACAGAAGGTCAGCGTCGCGCTTTACAACTCGATGCTCGCTGCGCAGATGCAAGAAGCGGCGATGATCATGAACGCGGATTTGGACATCAACTGGGCGGCGATGCCGCTGACCGGCGTGTTCGAGACGAGCGACGGCGCCGTCGTCGTTGTAGGTGCATTCAAACCGAACCCGCTGCGCGACATTTGCGCTGCGCTCGACATTGCCGATCTGTCGCTCGACCCACGGTTCGCGACGCTGGCGATGCAGTTCAAGCATAAGAGCCAGCTTCACGCGATATTTCGCGAGCGGTACAAGACGCAGACGACCGCCTATTGGCTCCATCGCCTCGAGAGGCAGGACCTGTTGTGCGCACCGGTGCGCAACTTGCGCGAAGCGTTGGCCGATCCGCAAACGCTTCATAACGACATGGTGATCGAGGGTTGCGACGGCGACCTGAAAATGCGTCTCGTGGGCAGTCCGATCCGCATGACCCGCGCCCCCGTGGGTGTGCGCACTCCGCCACCGCGCCTGGGTGAGCACACCGAGGAAGTGCTTGCGGAAGCGCGAAGCCTGACCGTCGATCAGTCCGGCTGATGAGCAGCGTTCATTTCGACGTCCGCGATCACGTTGCGCGCGTGACGCTGGATCGCCCGGCAGCGATGAATGCGGTTGATCTCGCGACCGAGCATGAGCTCGAACACATCTGGGCCGCGATCGAGGGCAACGATGAGGTGCGCGCGGTCGTGTTGACCGGTGCCGGCGAGCGCGCGTTTTGTGCCGGCGCCGACATGAAGAACTCTGGCAACCAGAGCGGATTGGAATATTGGGCGACGCCGCGCGCGGGCGGGTTTGGCGGCATCGCGTTGCGCGAAACACTAGAGGTTCCGGTGATCGCGCGCGTCAATGGCGTTGCGCTCGGCGGCGGCTTCGAGATGGTGTTGGGCTGCGACATCGTGATCGCGTGCGACGAGGCGAGCTTCGGCCTTCCGGAGCCGCGCGTTGGCCGCATGCCGCTTGACGGTGGCATGACGCTGTTGCAACGACAAATCGCGTTTCGGCCAGCGATGGGCATTCTGCTGACGGGGCGGCGGGTTGCGGCGCGCGAAGCGCTCGCGCTCGGCATCATCAACGAAGTCGTCTCCCGCGCCGATCTGGACGCGGCGGTGGATCGCTGGCTCGCGGATATTCTTGCCTGTGCGCCGCTCTCGGTTCGCGCGATCAAATCCGTGGTGCGGCGAACTGCACATCTCGCCGCGCGCGAAGCGCAGGCGCAACGATTGCCGGCACTCGTTGCGGCGTTATCGTCCGAAGACAGTGAGGAGGGCGTGACGGCGTTTCGCGAAAAGCGTCCGCCGGTGTGGAAAGGCCGGTAGCGAAGCTACGGCGAACGGTCGGTGCGTTCTCGTGACACCGGCATCCAGCGACGTTTGCCGTAGTTGTATAGTCTGAACCATGGCAACCGAACACTCGCCAGCTTCGCACATCCGGCTGACGTCTCATCCGGTCGAAGGGGCCTACGGAGCGCTGCCGGTTCACTGGGGCCAACTCGACCCGCATGTACGCGGACCGATCGTCGGCAGCACGGCGAATCGGAGTCAGCGCAACGTCATCGGCACGCACAGCGGCAGCTACGGCGTTTATCGCGCGCTTGCCGTCGCCGCGGGCGCGTTGATGCGCGGTCACAAGCCGGATCTCACGAATACGATGCCGACCGATCCACTCGGTCCTTATCCGCAATGGGCCGATCCGTGGAAAATCGTTTCAATGGATCCGTTCGGCGCGGTTGTCGCCGAAGCGTTCAAGGACGAGATCGCGCAGGGCTACGACATTCGTCCGACGATTGCCGTCACGAAGGCGCACATCGACATGCCGGAAGTGCGGCATGCGACCGGAGCGGGACGATTGCACGCCGACGGCAGAATTCTGCTTGCCAACGGTTCCGCGGTGGTGACCAAGGTCGCGATCGAACCGGTGTGGTGGCTGGAAGGCGTCGCGAAGCGCTTTCAGTGCAGCGACGCGGATCTGCGGCGCGCGTTGTTCGAAGAGACCGGCGGCATGTACCCGGAGCTTGTCACGCGGAGCGATCTTGGCATTTTCCTGCCGCCGATCGGTGGCCAAACCGTTTACATCTTCGGCCAGCCGCGCGACCTCGCGAATCCGAACGTCACGTTGACGGCGCGCGTGCATGACGAATGCAACGGATCGGACGTATTCGGTTCCGACATCTGCACGTGTCGGCCCTATTTGACGCATGCAATCGAAGAATGTATTCGCGGTGCGCAACAAGGCGGCGTCGGCGTCGTCGTATATTGCCGCAAAGAAGGACGCGCGTTAGGCGAAGTGACGAAGTTTCTTGTTTACAACGCGCGCAAACGGCAGGAGGGCGGCGACAGCGCGAGCAACTATTTCCTGCGAACCGAATGCGTCGCCGGCGTACAGGATATGCGCTTCCAGGAGCTGATGCCGGATGTGCTGCACTGGTTGGGTATTCGTCGAATCCATCGGCTCGTGTCGATGAGCAACCTCAAATACGATGCGATCGTAGGCTCGGGAATCGAGGTCGTCGATCGGATCCAGATTCCGGAATCGTTGATACCTGCCGATGCACGCGTCGAGATGGACGCGAAGAAAGCCGCCGGTTATTTCACCGAGGAAGCGCCGCCCGATGCCGAGCGTCTTGCGACGACGAAAGGTCGCGTGTTGTGACGGTTGCGGATGTAGCGCCGACGCCGGTTGCAACGCTTCGCTCGCCGACTACCATCCGCGGGCGCTGTCGCAATATCCTGGACGCACTCGACGCCGGACGTTCGTCTCATTTTCGCGTCGATCGCGCACGCCTCAACGTCGCAGCCGCGCGTGTGGACGCCGTGACGCGCAGTCGCTATCCCGATTTGAACATTCCGTATCACAGCCGCTGGCGTCACTTCCAAGCAGGCGGCATCGACCGCAACGCCGAGCTCGATCGCGCATTGGCGGGCCGTGATTCTGCGGCATGCGCACGTGCACGGATCGATCTTGCCGTCGTCAGTGTGTTGCTCGACGCCGGCGCGGGTCCGTCATGGCGCTACGTCGAGCGCGAGACCGGCATGCGTTACACGCGCTCCGAAGGTCTCGGTGTCGCGAGCTTCCGGGCGTTCATGGCCGGTGCGTTCTCTGCACGCCGTGACGACCCGTTACGCGCTGACGCGTCTGTGCTTTCACGTATCGATGCGGCGGCGCTCGCGCGACTCTTTCAGGTTGAAGCGTCCAATCCGATTGTCGGGCTCGAAGGGCGCGCGGCGTTGCTTCGTCGCCTGGGCGCGGCACTTATCGCTCGCGAGGAAGTCTTCGATGACCTCGCGCGGCCCGGCGGATTGTTTGAAACGCTGATTCCGGATGACGAAAACGAAATTGCCGCCATCGATCTGCTCCACGCATTGCAGGATGGGCTCTCGTCGATCTGGCCGTCGGGCAACGCTATTGAAGGTGTACCGCTTGGCGATGTCTGGCGCCACCCGCACGCAGGTGGAAACGATCGTACCGCCGGATGGGTGCCGTTCCACAAGCTTTCGCAATGGCTCGCGTATTCGCTGTTCGAACCGTTCGAGTGGGCGGGCGTGACGATCGTCGGTCGCGATCAACTCACCGCGCTGCCGGAATATCGCAACGGCGGACTGCTGCTCGATACTGGCGTTCTTCAGCCGATGAATCCGCCCGATTCGAGCACGACATTCGAAGTGGGCGATGAGCTTGTCGTCGAATGGCGCGCATTGACGGTCGCCCTCATCGACGAGCTCGTACCGATCGTTCGCGCACGATTTGGCGCACCAGAGCTGCCGCTCGCATGCATCCTCGAAGGCGGAACATGGGCCGCGGGTCGCGAGCTTGCGCAGGAATCGCGCGGCGGTAATCCGCCGTTTTCGATCCGCTCCGACGGCACGGTTTTCTGACGCCGAGCGGTTCGATGCCACCCACTGTGCACGTTTTCGATCATCCGCTGATCCAGCATAAGCTCACACTGATGCGCCGGAAGGAAACGAGCACGACAAGCTTTCGCCGCCTGTTGAACGAGATCGGCTCGCTGATGGCTTACGAAGTGACGCGCGAGATGCCGACGCATGAGCTCGAGATCGAAACGCCGCTGGAACGGATGACCGGGCGCGTGATCGACGGCAAGAAGCTTGTGTTCGTGCCGATCCTTCGCGCCGGCACCGGACTGCTCGATGGTTTTCTGTCCGTCGTGCCGGGCGCGCGCGTCGGCCATATCGGCCTATACCGCGACCCGAAAACGCTCGTCGCCATCGAATATTATTTCAAGATGCCCGGCGGCATGGCCGAGCGCGACGCGATCGTGCTCGATCCGATGCTGGCGACGGGCCACTCTGCCGTCGCGGCGGTCGATCGCCTAAAGGAAGCCAACCCGCGCTCGATTCGGTTCGTGTGCCTCGTCTCGTGTCCCGAAGGCATTCACGCGTTCGGACAAGCGCATCCGGACGTGCAGATTTATACCGGCGCTGTTGACAGGCAACTAAACGACCACGGCTACATCATGCCCGGATTGGGCGATGCAGGTGACCGGATATTCGGGACGAAGTGACAGCGTCACTTTGTCATTCCAAGCACGGTGCTCTATCGTGCGAGGAACCTGCTTTTCGACGTGAGCAAAACAGCAGGTCTCTCGCTGAAAAACAAACAGCAGCTCCTTCGCTGCGCTCAGGACTCGCTTCGCTCGGCTCGGGATGACAAGACTTCAACATGGCTGACCTTCTAGTTCGCAACGCGACATTACCCGACGGCCGCACCGGCGTCGACGTGCTAGTTGCGCGCGGCCGGATCGTCAACGTCGCGCGCAACATCAATGCCACGGCGGGCTTGACGATCGACGCCGAAGCCCAGCTTTTGACCCCGCCGTTCGTCGACGCGCATTTCCATATGGATTCGACGCTCACGTACGGCACGCCGCGCATCAATCAAAGCGGAACGCTGCTTGAAGGCATTGCGCTGTGGGGTGAACTGAAGCCGCTATTGACGCAAGACGCGATTGTCACGCGGGCGCTCGCCTATTGTGATTGGGCGGTTGCGAAAGGCCTCCTCGCAATCCGCTCGCATGTCGATATTTCCGACCCGAGTCTGCGCGCGGCCGAAGCGTTATTGCACGTGCGCGAGCGCGTCAAGCCCTATCTCGATCTGCAACTCGTCGCGTTTCCACAGGATGGCCTGTTGCGCAGTGCCGGTACGCTCGACAATCTCAAGCGCGCGCTCGCAATGGGTGTCGATGCGGTCGGCGGCATTCCGCACTTCGAGCGAACGCAGGCCGACGGCGCCGAAAGCGTGAAGCTCCTCTGCGAGCTGGCAGCCAACGAGAATCGACTGCTGGACATCCACTGCGACGAGACCGACGATCCGCAATCACGGCACGTCGAAACGCTTGCCTTTCACGCGCAGCGACTCGGCTTGCAGCGGCGGGTCACCGGGTCGCATCTGACATCGATGCATTCGATGGACAACGACTACGTCGCGAAGTTGATTCCGCTAATGGCTGAGGCAGGCGTCAATGCCATCGCGAACCCGCTGATCAATATCACGCTGCAAGGCCGCCGCGATACCTATCCAAAACGGCGCGGCATGACGCGCGTTCCCGAGTTGATGGCGGCGGGCATCGACGTCGCGTTCGGCCATGACTGCGTGATGGATCCTTGGTATGCGCTTGGGAGTGGTGACATGCTCGAGGTTGCCGCGATGGGGCTGCATGTTGCGCAGATGACAAGCCAGGCCGGCATGCGCGCGTGCTTTGACGCGGTCACCGTCAACGCAGCGAAGATCTTGCAGCTGGAGGGTTATGGCATCGCGCCCGGAAACCGCGCCGATTTCGTCTTATTGCAGGCGCGCGATCCAGTTGATGCGATCCGCCGCCACGCGACGCGACTCAAGGTATTCCGCGCCGGGAAGGTCATCGCGGAAACGTCGCCTTCGATCGCAAAGTTGCATGTTCCAAGCCGGCCGGAATCGGTGGCTTTGTAAAAGGTAACAGCAGATCCCTCGCCTGCGCTCGGGATGACAAGGTAAATCGATGGAATCGCTCTACTACGTCATGGCATGGGCCTGCCATCGCAAATGCCGACATTGCTACGAGGATCGATTTCGCCCGTATGTGCGCGGAGCACTGGACGCGGTCGTCGCGGAGGCCGAGCGCAATTTTCCTCGCATCATCGACAACTTTCCCGCGCGATTCACCTATCAGGATCTCGAAAGTCCTAAGGCCGACGGGACGTTGATCGAAAAGACGGGTCGCGTCATCCTCTCGGGCGGCGAATGCTTGCTCGATCCCGTACGCGAACGAATCACGTACAAGGTAATCGAGCGGCTACGCGCGAAGTACGCGACGGAAGGCGGTGTCAACATCGTCGTCCAGACAACGGGCGATCTGGTCACGGATCGCATCGTCGATGATCTCCTTGCGCGCGGCGTGTGGATGATTTCGGTTGCGGGCGTCGATGATTTTCACGTCGGGCTTGAAGGCGAAGCGCGGCAACGAAAATTCGTCGAAACGCTGACGATGCTGTTCGAGCGGCACGGCATGCGCTCTTCCGGCTTGTCGACGACGACGCGTAACTGGCAGGAAGAGCCCGGGCCGCTCTTCAGCTTCTTTGGCGCAACGCCCGATTCGTGGATCGGCAAGTTGTGGCCGCGCGGGCGCGCGTGGAAAAACGATCTATCGAGTGCGACGCTCGCGGATAATTTCTGCAATCGATGGTCCGGCGGCCTCAACTTCCTGCGCCATCAGTACAACGGCTCCGAGGTGTCGGTCGAGCCCGACGGCAGCGTCTATCCGTGCTGCATCAAGACGAAGCTGCCCATCGGCAATCTGCTCGAGGACAATCTAATCGACATCCTCGATTCGCTTGCGGGCGTGCCGGCCTACGAAGCGATCACAATGGGGCATCCTGAGCGCATGGGACTTTCGTACGGTTGGAGCGAGGCGACGTTCATCGCGAAATCGCGCACGCTGACGCCAGCGGGCAACGTCTATCGAAATCTTTGCATCGGCTGCGATCGTTTTCACGAGCAGGTGCTCGGTCCGGTACTCGAAGAGGCGCGACGACGCCGGCGCGCAATGACATGACACGCAGTCGAACGGCGTTGTGGTTTCGCGCCCTTGTGCTGGTCGCGTTGCCTCTTTCCGCGTTCGCCCAAGATTGGCAGTGGAATGACGTCGTTGCGAAAGCGCGGGGACAGGCCGTGAACTTCAATGCGTGGGCCGGCGATGAGAAAACGAACGCATTCATCGCGTGGCTCGGGGCCGAAGTCGACCGGCGCTATGGCGTTACGATCCGTCACATCAAGCTGCGGGATACCGCGGAAGCGGTGACGCGCGTCGTGGCGGAGAAGGCTGCCGGGCGCAATGACGACGGAACGGTTGACCTGATCTGGCTCAACGGCCCGAACTTCCTCGCGCTGAAAGAGCAGCGCTTGCTGTACGGACCGTTCAGCATGAAGCTTCCGAATTATCACTACGTCGACACGGCGCACATTCGATCGAACGTCGTCGATTTCACGATACCGGTCGACGGCTTCGCGTCGCCGTGGCGCCGCGCGCAGATTGTCTTCGTTTACGACAGCCGCCGCGTCAACGACCCTCCCCATGCGATGCTGCAGCTCCTCGCGTGGGCAAAGCAGCATCCTGGCCGCACGACGCACCCGAGCGTTCGCAATTTCTTGGGCGCAACATTCTTGAAACAGGCGCTCTACGAGCTCGCCTCCGATGTCGCGCCGCTGCAGGCGCCCGCGACCGACGCGGACTTCGCTGCGCTGACGGCGCCATTGTGGTCGTGGTATGACCAATTGCGGCCGCTGCTCTGGCGCCATGGCGAGCAGTTCCCGGACAACGGCCCGGCGCAGCGCCAGTTGTTGAACGACGGCGAGATCGATTTGATGATCTCGTTCAATCCTGCCGAAGCGGCCGTCGCGCAATCGGCAGGACAGTTGCCAGCATCGGTGCGCACCGTTGTCTTCGACGGAGGAACCATCGGCAACACAAGCTTTGTCGCGATACCGTACAACGCTGCGCATAAGGAAGGCGCGATGGTCGTCGCGAACTTTTTGCTCGAACCGTCGACGCAGGCGCGCGCGCAAGACTATCGCGAGATTGGCGCTTTCACCGTGCTCGACGTCGATGCGCTGCCGCGTGCGGACCGCGCGCTGTTCGACGCTCTGCCGCGACATCCGGCGCTGCCGACCAACGCGGATCTGCGGACGGCGCTTCCCGAGCCGCATCCATCGTGGATGACGAGAATTGCTGCGCAGTGGGAGCGGCGCTACACGAAGTGACGGCTCCGCGCGGCACCCGCACTCTCGCCGTCTTTCCCGCGCTGACCGTCGCAGCATTTCTGTTGCCGATTATCGCGGGATTGGCGGGCACGCTGTTCCCCGCATTCGGATATTTGCCGGTGATCGGCGGCAATGAGTTCAGCCTCGATCCGTGGCGCAGACTCGCCGCCTATCCGGGTATCGCAACGAGCGTGATGACGAGTCTATCGACGGGCTTCGCGGCGACGCTTGTCTCGCTCGTGCTGGCCGTCGCGTTTTGCGCCATTGCTCATGGACGCTCGTGGGCTCGACGGGTGGGCGGCTTCATCGCGCCGGTACTGTCGACACCGCATGCGGCCATTGCGATCGGGGTCGCCTTCTTGATCGCGCCGTCGGGATGGATTGCGCGCGCGATCTCACCTTGGTTGACCGGCTGGTCGCTGCCGCCCGACATCGCAACGACGGGTCACCGGACCGGTTGGCCGCTTGTGCTGTGCCTCGTGACAAAGGAAACACCATACCTCGTGTTGATGATCATGGGCGCATTGCACCAGGTGCCGGCGCGCGCGCACGTGATGATCGCGCGTTCACTCGGTTATGGCGCAACCGAGGCATGGCTCAAACTCGTTCTGCCGCAGATTTATCCGCAGATCCGGTTGCCGGTCTTCGCAGTGTTGGCGTTTTCGCTCTCGGTCGTCGACGTTGCGCTGGTTCTTGGACCGGGAAATCCACCGCCCGTTGCGGTTCTTGCGCTTCGCTGGTTCAGCGATGCGGATCTTGGCTACTATTTTCCCGCCGCGGCTGCCGCGTCCTTGCAGCTCATTCTCGTCGCGCTTGCCATTGCCGTTTGGCGGCTTGCGGAGCCCATCGCAACTTTGGTCGGGCGCATGTGGATTGCGCGCGGCGTTCGTAGCGGCCTGGCCACGATCGCGACGCGCGTCGCATTCGGCGTCACCGTTGTGTTGTTCGCTGTGGCGATATTCGCAATCGCCGGCATGGCGGTGTGGTCGATCGCCGACGGGTGGCGCTTTCCGAGCGCGTTACCGACGACTTGGACGCTCGCGAATTGGTCGCGCCAGCTCGCGGACCTCGCAGCGACGGTTTCCACAACGCTTATATTGGCAACGGCAGCGACATTGATCGCGCTGATCCTCGTGCTCGGCTGTCTCGAAAACGAAACGCGCGCTCGACATCATGTCGGAACGCGCGCGTTATGGCTTCTGTATGTGCCGCTGCTCGTTCCGCAGATTGCGTTCCTGTTCGGCGCGCAGGTTTTGCTCGTCAAAGCAGGCATCGACGGTGCGCTCGCTGCGGTCGTGTGGGCGCATCTGATCTTCGTCGTGCCGTATGTCTTCCTGTCGCTCGCCGATCCGTGGCGCTCGCTGGACGCGCGATATGGGCGGACCGCAGCAAGCCTCGGCGCGTCACCGTCGCGTATCTTATTTCGCATCCGGTTGCCGTTACTGTTGGGGCCGGTATTGATCGCCTGCGCGATCGGCTTTGCGGTCAGCGTGGGCCAATACTTGCCGACGGTGTTCGCCGGCAACGGACGTGTCGCCACTTTGACCACCGATGCGGTGACGCTTGCGGGCGGCGCGGACAGGCGCGTCATCGGCGCCTATGCGTTGCTGCAGGCGTTGCTGCCGTTTCTCGTGTACGCCATTGCAGTTGCCGCTCCCATGTGGCGCTTCGTGCGTCGATGATGGCTGCCGTCAAGGGGTTGACGCTGCACGGCGTGCATATCTCGCTCGGCGCACATCGATTGATTCCGTCGCTTGATTTTACGATCGCCCCTGGCGAGCGCGTCACGGTCATGGGCCCGAGCGGATCGGGAAAGTCCACGTTGCTCGCCTACATTGCGGGCACGTTAGAGGACGTTTTCACCGCCGAAGGGCGTATCCTTATCGATGGCGACGACGTGACCGATCTTGTGCCTGAACGGCGTCGCGTCGGCATCCTGTTTCAAGACGACCTGTTGTTTCCGCATCTTTCCGTCGGTGAGAATCTCGCCTTTGCATTGCCGCCCGCGCTGCGCGTGCGTGACGCACGCCGCGGCGCGATCGCGCGAGCGCTTGCCGAGGCGGAGCTACCGAATTTCGCCGACCGCGACCCGGCGACGCTATCGGGCGGTCAGCGCGCGCGTGTTGCGCTGATGAGAACACTGTTGGCCGAGCCGCGGGTGCTGCTATTGGATGAGCCTTTCAACAAGCTCGATTCGCAGCTTCGCCATGATTTTCGGCGCTTCGTGTTCGAGCATGCGTCGGATCGCGGATTGCCGATTCTTCTCGTCACGCATGACGCCATGGATGCGGAGGCGGCGGGTGGACGCGTGATTACAGTCGGGGCGTAGAATCGCAGGACAGATTTTCAGCGCAAAAGAAAAGGAAGTTGCGCCGGGGGCCACTATGAACGACACGATCGAAGATTTTCGCGTACGACGCTTAGACGAAGTATCCCGACTCGTGGCGACCAGGGTTGCTCCCGAGCAACGCGCGACGCTGCAAGCATTCATCGAGCGCTATTACGGTCAGGTCGATCCCGAGGATCTGCTGGAGCGCCAGCCCGCTGATCTGTACGGCGCAGCGCTGTCGCATTGGAACTTTGCGAGCAAGCGAGAGCCCGGCCGCGCGCGCGTACGCGTCTTCAATCCATCGATCGAAGAGCACGGCTGGCAATCGACGCACACGATCGTCGAGATCGTCAACGACGACATGCCGTTCCTGGTCGATTCCGTGGCGATGGAAGTAAATCGCCATGGATTGACGCTCCACTTGGTCAATCATCCGATTGTCGCGGTCGAACGCACTGCCGATGGCACGCTTTCGGGATTGGCGGCCGATGGCTCGAAGACGCGTCGCCTCGAGTCGTTCATCCATGTCGAGGTCGATCGCACGACCGATACGGCTGCGCTGGAGGTACTCGCAATCGACATCAAGCGCGTGCTTGACGACGTACGCGCCGCCGTCGACGATTGGCAGTTGATGCAAGGCAAGGCGCGGACGATTGCCGCGAACGTCGCAACCGAGCCGCCGCCGTTGCCGCCCGCGGAGATCGCAGAGGGCGTTGCATTCATCAACTGGCTCGCGGACAACCATTTCACGTTCCTTGGTTATCGCCGTCACGATCTCGTCAGCGTCGAAAGCCAAGACGCGTTGCAAACAGTTCCCGGGTCGAGCCTCGGCATCTTGCGGGAAGCGCGGAGCAAGGACGTTGGCACGCGGTTCGCGGCGCTCCCCCCCGAAGTGAGGGCGTATGCGCGGCGGCCCGAGCTCCTGATCATTACGAAGTCGACGTCGCGCTCGACGGTCCACCGGCCCGGCTTTCTCGATTACATCGCGATCAAGCGCTTCAACGCAAAGGGACAAGTGTGCGGCGAAGACCGTTTTCTCGGCCTGTTCACAAGAGCAGCGTATAGCGCAAAGCCGGCCGACATCCCGCTGTTGCGGCACAAGACCTCGAACGTGATCCGTCGGGCGCATCTGCCGCCCGGTGGGCACGCCGAAAAAGCGCTGATCAACATCCTCGACACGTATCCGCGCGATGAGCTCTTCCAGACCTCCGAAGACGAGCTGTTGCGGATCGCAACGGGAATTCTTCATCTGGGCGATCGGCAACGCTTCCGGCTGTTTGTCCGTCACGATCCTTTCGAGCGCTTCGTCACGTGCCTGATCTACGCGCCGCGCGAGAACTACACGACCGAGCTGCGTCAAAAATGGCAAGCGATCCTCATGCAGGCGTTCAACGGAACGAGCTCGGAT
>DASXSP010000088.1:0-15477 GCA_036505865.1 Casimicrobiaceae bacterium | reverse complement strand
CGCGGAAGTGCGCGTCGATTCGACACGGCGAACTGAAACCAAAACGGAAATTACTTCCTCTTCAAACCGGCCACGACGTCATGACGTGAACGTGTGAGTCACGGGAACGACATTCGCTCGGTTTCAATAGTGATCAGCCTCGACGTCGCCACAATGAAGTTCGACCGCTTGCAGAATGCGGCCATTGAAGGTCCGCTTTCCTAGCACCGAACGTCAGCTTTCCGAAAGGTCGGCGGACCGGTCAGGGTCGAACTCGGCCCGTCGTTCAGCCCAAATGCAGACGTTGCCCGCAACGTCTGCTATCCGCGAGCGCATCAGTCTCAGATCGGCCCAAGAGCAGACGGACGGACAGTTCCTCCATAAGCAGACATTCGATTACTTTGTTATTTGTTGCACGAGTACAATCTGACGGGAATAAAAGAACAGTTGATGGCGACATCAGCAGCACCGCCTCGCCGCGCTCATTTCTTGCCCTGCACGGCAGCCGCGTTGTTTTGCCAAGTCAACACCAAAGCGCAGGCCCAGATGTGCTCGGGCGCTCGTTACGTGAAAGGGGAGTCCGGTCATGAACAAGATGTTCGACTGCGGAATGATCCCGTAAGGATGGCGCTGCGATTTAACACGGGCGCTGAATGATCCATTACGTTATCGGGCTGATCGCCTTCGTCGCTATCTTCGGTGGTGCTCTTCTCGGCATCTTTGGCGCGCGGGCTCTGCCCGAGAACCACCTCAGTAGCGAGACGCGCACCGCGGTCTCCGTGGCGGCGGCGATTGTCGGTACGCTCTCGGCCCTGGTGCTCGGACTGATGATCTCGACGGCGAACAGTGCGTTCTCGGCACGGTCGGGTGAAGTGACCGCGATCTCCATCAACCTTATCCGCATCAACCGCATGATGCAGCGCTATGGACCAGAAGCGGATGATGTGCGCGCGAAGCTGCGCACCTATGCAAGGGCGAAAATGCAGGATCTGTTCCCCGCGTCGGGCGAGCCGTCACAGAACATCGAAGGAACGGTCCGGATGATGGAGACAACACAGGACGCGATACTGGCGCTTGTTCCGACTGACGAGAGGCACCGCTGGCTGCGCTCGCAGGCGCTCACGCTTTCGGACAGCCTGTTGCAGGCGCGTTGGCTGCTGGCGGAACACTCAGGCACCAGCATTCCCTTACCATTCCTAATCCTGCTGATCTTTTGGCTTACTATTGTCTTCGCCAGCTTTGGCCTATTCGCACCCCGTAACGCCATGGCGATCGCCGTCTTGTGCCTCTGCTCGATGGCGGTTTCGGGAGGCATCACGATGATCCTGGAGCTGGACTCACCCTTATCCGGCCTGGTCCGCGTCTCCGCCGAGCCGATGCGCCAGGCGCTGGCCCAGGTCATTCATTGATCGGTTTGTAGTCGCGTCCGGGTTGGGTCAGCGTGTCAATTTTCGTATTGCCGACGACCGTCGCAGTGCCCGGAACTGCGACACGCGACTGTCTCCTCTTAGGCAGAGCATATGACCGGAGTGGGTTGCGGATTCAACCGGTCGACGTCGATCGCGACGGATGATGCGCGCCGGCCTCGTACATCGCGTCCCGAAGAACGCGGGACGAAGGCTCCATGCGTTCGACAAGAGCCGGGTCGATACAGTGGATGCTGAGACGCTGTAAACGGAGAGAAGCGATCCCCATTGCCGGCCTGCCGCTCTAAGAGAGGCGGCGGAATGACGCTTAAGCGAAGCGTCGTCACAGCGGACGCAGTTGCAAGTTCACCACACCACGCCGCTATGTGACGTGACAGCGCAGCAAACGCTTGACGCCTGCCCGAGGCGCCTTCTAGCATGAATTTGTGCAATGCAGCGAAGAGGCTAGGCCCACATGGCGACTGATTGGTACGGACGATGAATAACTTGATCGCTCGGATGGGTCCGCCGACGTGCCGCGATGATGGGTGGGACGAGTTGGAACGGGCTATGCCATCCTCCCTGGTCGCCGTAAATGGCCTGCGTCATCACACGGCGCCTGCAACTGCTGACCAGCCGACGCATGCAGCCGTCGGCACGAAGGATGGATCGGCGATGCCGGCATCGGGGCGCGGCATACAACCGCGATTGCCCGAAACGGATCCGAATCAATCTTCCATATCCAACGCTTTCGCCAGTGATCCCTCTCTTGTCGTCCCGGTTATAGCATCGCCGGAGGAGATCCTTCGCGCTCGGGAACTACGACAACAGCTCAGGAAAAGATACCCGAATCGCCTAAGCCAACCTTGCTCCCTTTGGTGTGTCGATATCGACTAGCTAACCCAAAGCCCGGCACCGATCTCACGGAGGAGTGGCCGGGGGGCATGACTAATGCGCCGGTCGCGGCACCACTCAAATGCAGCAACGCCGTACAACTTACGGGGACGGCGGTAGTCGATTAACCCGAGCCGTGCCAGATAAAGAACGCGGCGCCCGATAGTCGCGCGATCCACCGATCCGCGACCTTCATGAACGTGAATGCATTGCTTGCGTGACTGACCGCGCGCATTGCTCAACGCCTGCTTTCGACAAGGCGCGTGGCGCTGAGCTCGACTGCGAAATACTAGATGCGAACGCCGACGCGATCGCGAATTGATTTCCCGACGATGTCGTTCAAGACGTCCGGTAGGTCTGGATGCTCAATCTCCACGCCATCAAGGATGCCGTTCGGATTCCCACGGATCTCGGCGCCGCGAAACACAGTTGCGAACCACGTCATTCCATACTCATTAGCCTCGCACTCGACCACGTAATCGAAGTGATCGCCTTCATGCACAACAGATCCTGCGAATCTTCGCCTATCCATGATGGCTCCCCTTTGAACCCCCAGCCGGTATGGCGCCAGATGACGTAACCATTCTATGCGACTACAAGCTCAATATGAAAATGTCATAATCTCATATACATATTGCGGACAAACCACTTTCAGAGATTTGGCCGCACAACTTCGGCTGCAACGCGACGTTCGATGATCCGCTGCTCTCGCGCTTACCTCTGCGCAACGTCCTTGCACTGAGAACAAAGATCTTCCGAACCTCGGATACGAGAATGCCTGGAACAATCGCACTCCGAACGAGAGCTCAGGACGATGTGCGTCGTGGGCGTACGATGTTCTCCGTACGCTTACGAAGTTCGATCTGATTCGTTCCTAGCGTTAGGAACCTTGTACGAAGTGCTGATTGGTCGGACTGAGTACTAACGACTGCGTATGGCAGAGACCGGGCCAAGAGCCGTCGTAAGCCAGTGTGTCCGAAAGCAGGCATTCAAAGTTCAAGCGACCCGAACGGGGACGTTCGCGTATCGATGATGATGGGGGTGCCGGAGGGCGCTCCTTGACCCCTTTGGGACCGCGGCGTAGCGTCGCCGTGTCTATTCTGGACACACGGCCGGGGGAGTTAGGGTGCCACGGAGAACGGTGTTCGCGCTTGGCCTAATCCTGAGCGTCTGGTCGATGGCGCTGTCGCTCGCCGCGGAGGCGCAGCAAGCGGGGAGGGTGTATCGGATCGGGGTTCTCAGCCTCACCACGTTCCAGAACACCACGCTTGCGACGGTGATGATAGAAGGCCTTGGTAGGCTCGGCTATGTCGTCGGTCGGAACATCGTCGTCGAGGACAAGTTCGCCGATGGCAAAGTGGAGCGGCTGCCGGCGCTTGCCGCGGAGCTTGTGCGACTCAAGGTCGATGTCATTGTTGCCGGCGCGGCAGTGTCGATTCGCGCTGCTCGCGACGCCACAACGACGATTCCGATCGTCATGGCATTCAGCGGTGAGGACCCGGTCAAGAGCGGCTTCGTGACCAGCCTCTCGCGGCCCGGCGGCAATATCACCGGGGTGACTGCAGTCGCTCGTGACCTGGCCCCGAAAACGATCGAGCTGCTCCGCGATGCCGTGCCTGGGCTCACCCGGCTCGCGGTCCTGACGAATCCCTCCAGGCCAGAACACGCGGAATACGTGCGCTTGATCCAGGCGGTGCGGCCGCAAGGTATGCAGCTGCAGGTGTTGGAAGCCGCAGGCCCGGATCAGTACGATGCGGCATTTGCAGCAATGACCGAACAACACGCTGAGGGACTCGTCATCCTGGGAGATGTGATGTTTACGCGGGATTCCCGACGTCTTGCCGAGCTCGCGCTGTTGCATAAGTTACCATCGGTCTATCTTTGGAAGGCATTCGTTCTCGCGGGCGGCCTGATGACCTATGGGCCCGATCTGCGGCAACTTCTCGATCTCGCCACGCAATACATCGACAAGATCCTCAAAGGAGCGAAACCGGGCGAGTTGCCGGTCCAGCAGCCAACAACGTTCAAGCTGGCGATCAACATAAAGACCGCGAAGGCGCTCGGGCTGACGATCCCGCAATCGCTGCTCCAGCGCGCTGACGACGTGATTCCGTAGAGAATAGGCGGGACGCGGCCGTCAGGTCGCGTCATCGACGCCAACATGATCGGCGCTTCCTGCCCGCACCGCGAACTTCGTGAACGGCCGCTTTCTTCAAGGCGCGCGGACCGCTTTGGGGTCGAACTCGGTCGTTGCTTGGCACGCATTTCAATCTGATCGAATATCATTTGTTAGGTCCAGTGCTGATCAGGACAGCTAACTCATCACCGCGATTGCTCGTCTCGCTCTTCCATAATGGCCTGGGTCGAACGCAGTCGTACTGCCTTCAGCTAATTCCGGCGACCGTTGCGATTTCTCGCTAGACGCTCGTCGCGAATAACGGACCGCCGTCGCTTACCAGCGAGCACCGCAACGCCTCGCGCATTAGTTCGAGCGGTTCGGCATCATCGCGGCCGGTGATGTACGCGGCAATCAGCACCGTCCCATCGGTTATTTCCAGCCCGTGACGAAGCTACCGGTGCGTCGCCGTAGCGGTTTCGGCTTCGGCGCCGGCATAGCAGCCGTGCGCTGCCACTTCGAGGAATCGTCGTGTGTGATGCTGGCATCAATCAAACTCGTCGGCTTCGAGTTTGATTGCTTCGCCGACTGGCGTCGCCGCCGCGCTTCGCGAGTTCGCCGTTCTGCTGCGCTTCGCGAATCAGTTCGCCGCCGCTCACTTCCAGCCCGTGACGAAGGATCGGCGTCGTAGCGGTCGTGGCTTCGGTGATGGTGCCGGCCGTGTCGCATCATTGGACACGCCCGCATCGGCCTCCTCGGCCGCGATCTCGGCGCGGATCGCGGCGACACGTGCGTCCTCCGACAGCACAAGGCCGGCCCGACGATGTAGCACAAACGTTCATCGGCCGACGTCTCGGCGAGCTCGCCCACGAATACGGCATACGCGAGCGAAGCCATCGCATAATCGAGCGGGAGTTCGACCATCAAACTCGCGCAGATCGGCACGCGCGCCGACAGCAATAGGGCGTACAGATCACCCGCAACGGTTGCCGGTGATCGCGGCGCCGACGGCATGCGCGCTTCTTTGACGCGCAACGGGTCCAGGTTTTCGGAACGCCAGCGCCGGTGCTACTTGATCCCCAACCGCTCCATCCGGTAGCGCATCGCGCGAAACGTGATGCCCAGCAGCTTCGCCGCCGCGGTACGGTTGTAACGCGTTTTCTCCAGCGCTTCGTTGATCGCCTGGCGCTCGACTCGATCGAGATAATCTTGCAGCGGCCATTTATCGCCCGCCGGAATGTTGACGTCGGTTTCGTCGGCAACCGGCGTGAGGTGCAGATCTTCCGCCGTGATGTGCTGTGAATCCGCCGCAAGCGAGAGTCCGCGCTCGAGAATATTTTCGAGCTCGCGCACATTGCCGGGAAACGGATAGCGCTCGAGCGCGATAGCCGCCTCGGGTTCCAGCGCCGCCATGCCGTTGCGCGACAGCTTGGCGAGAATCGCGTCGGCGATGAGCGGGATGTCTTCGCGCATCTCGCGGAGCGACGGCATCGAAAGCTCGATGACGTGGAGACGGTAGTAAAGGTCCTGGCGGAACTCGCCGTTGTCGACCAACGTGGACAGCCGCTTGTGCGTCGCGCTGATGATGCGAGCGTCGACGGGCTCCTCGGTGGTCGCGCCGACCTTGCGCACTTTCTTTTCCTGGATCGCGCGCAACAGCTTCACTTGCATCGCGAGCGGCAGATCGGCGACTTCGTCCAAAAACAACGTGCCGCCGTTCGCGGCCTGGAAGAAACCGTCACGATCGCCTTCGGCGCCGGTGAACGCACCCTTCCTGTAACCGAAGAACTCGCTTTCCATCAAGTTCTCGGGAATCGCGCCGCAGTTGACCGCCACGAACGGCAGCTCGCTGCGCGGTCCTTTGAGGTGGATCATCCTCGCCGCCAGCTCCTTGCCGCTTCCTGATTCGCCGTTGATGAACACCGGCGCCTGACTTTTCGCGAGCCGCTCGATCATGCCGCGAACCTGCTGCATCGCCGGCGAGTCGCCGAGCAGTTGATAGCTCGTCGACGGCTGCGGCCTTTCGGGCACCTTGAGCGCTTGCTTGACGAGCGCGCGGAGTTGCTCAAGGGCGACGGGCTTCGACAGGTAATCGAATGCGCCCGCCTTGAGCGCTGCAACCGCATTTTCCGCACTGCCGAACGCCGTGATCACCGCGACGGGTACGTCGAGCGCTTTTTGGGTGATGTATTCGACGACGCGCAGCCCTTCGCCATCGGGCAGGCGCATGTCCGTCAGACACAAATCGAAGGGTTCGCGGTCGAGGAGGCGCAGCGCGTCGCTGACCGACTCCGCACGGCTGGTGTCGAGACCCATGCGCGAAAGCGTGAGCTCGAGCAATTCGAGAAGATCGGGCTCGTCGTCTACGACAAGCACTTTCGGTTGACCGCGGATTTTTCGGGACATGAGCGACGGGTTGGCGAGCGACCCGCTATTCTAAGCCTTTGCCGTCTGCGTTAGTGCGCGCTTCAGCGTCAGGCGGAAATGCGCCCCCGGCGCTTTGGGGAGCAATTCCAACGCCGCGCCGTTCGCATCGGCCAACTCGCGAGCGATATACAGTCCCAGACCGGTACCGCCCGGACGCGTCGTGAAAAACGGCTCGAACAGACTCGTTCGGGCGTCGGCCGGTATGCCGGGGCCGTCATCGTTCAACTCGCAGATCACCGCGTCGCCCATGTAGCCGGGACGGGCGGCGATGATGATGCTCGCTGTTTGTTTCTTGCAGTGCTGCCATGCGTTGCGCACGAGATTCCATACGATCTGGCTCAGGTGCCCGCGATCGAAGATCACCAGCAAATCGTCGGGAATCTCGATGACGATGTCGCCCTTGGCGATATGCTCGGCTTGTGCGATTTCCTCGCACATCGACGCCATGAACTCCCCGAGCGCGACCACCTCCGGTTGTTGGCGGTCGCGCCGATTCAGTTGCAGCACTTCGCCGACGATTCGATCGATGCGCTTGGCATTGTTTCGGATCATGCCGAGAAGGCGCTCGCCGGCGGCCGTCACGGCGCGATCCTCTTCCAGTAATTGCGCCGCCTGATTGATCGCGGACAACGGATTGCGTACTTCGTGGGCAATCGACGCCGTCAAGCGTCCGAGTGCGGCCAGCTTGATTTGTTGCGCTTCGGATTGGGCGCGGCCGAGGTCTTCGAGATAGATCAACGTGCCGCCATTCAACCCCGAGCCGATACGCACGAGCCGCACGCGCAACAATCGCTGCGTCGTCTCGACCTTGAACGGCGGCAGTGCCTCCGTACTATCCTCATTCCAGCGGCGCCAGTAATCGTGCAGCGTCGCCGAAAATTCAACAAGCCGCATGCCGCCGCGCATCCGTCCGAAGTTGCCGAGGAGCCGCGTGACCTGCGCGTTGTGACCGCGCACGACACCGTTCAAGTCGACGACGAGCACGCCGTCCTGCATGTCCTGAATGATGAGACGGTTCACTTGCTCCAGATTGGCGACGTCGATGCCGCGCTGCGCCGCCAAATCCTCGGACAGTTTGGTGTAACGGCCGAGCGCCACCGCGATGCCGACGGTCGCGAAATAGCCGAAGCAGATGAGCCCGGTCTGGAACAGCGGCGCACCGCCCGCGGCGTGGTAGATGACGCGATACGCCTCCAACCCCAGTAGTACGACAGTGGCGAATGCGGCGTGGAAAAACCCCGTGCGCGTTCGCTGCAGCCACCCGCTCGCCGCAAGCTGCGGAAACAGCAAGATCGGCAACGGCGCGCCGCTGGTTCCGGCGGAGATCATCACGAGCGCCAGAAAGAACACATCGCCGATCAGCAGCGCAAACAGCGTTTGCGGAAGCGGCATCGGCAAACCCTCTTGCTGAATCCACCAGTACGCAGCGACGCCGAAAATGAAATACAAGCCGGTGGCGGTCGCGAACGCGTGCGGCGTCGCGATGTTCAAGATGCTCGGCTGGAGCAACAGGGCGACGGAGAGCAGCACGGCGCCGCAGCTCGCGCGGTAGACATCGACAATCCAGAGTATTCGCCGCGTCGACTCCGCGATTGCGGGCGGCAACAGCGGCGGTTCGAACGGCGGTATCGCCGCGCGCGGTTGCTGCACCTGGCGGGTCACCACGGGCCGCTTCTGTTGTTCAGCGGGCGTTGCCATGGCGCTGTGCGCACGCAGGATCGCTGCAACGGAAGCCCTTCGGCGAAGGGAGCGCATCAGCCTTGGGAAGAAACACGCCGCATTCGGCGCAGCGCACCATCGTTCCGGCCGCTTTCTTGTCCTCCGGCGCAGGTTGGCGACGATTATCAGTTCGGCGCGCCTTGGCGACACTGATAAGCCGCAGCACGAAAAGGATCACGAAAACGACGACGATCCAGAAGATGACTTTGCTCACTCGCCTCCTAAATGACCTTGCCCGGATTGAACAGCCCGCGGGGATCGAACGCCGCCTTGATCCGATGCATCAATTCAATTTCGATCTCGCTCTTGTAGCGGGGAAGCTCGCTGCGCTTCAATTGACCGATCCCATGCTCGGCGCTGATGCTGCCGCGCGCCGCGTCGACAAGGTCGTACACGATCCGATTCGCGGTCTCCGCGTTCGACATGAACGCTTGCGGATCGCGCCCTTCGGGTGCCGACAGGTTGTAGTGCAAATTGCCGTCGCCCAAATGTCCGAAGATCACGAAGCGGAGGCCGGGCAGCGCCGAACGCAGCGCGTTTTCCGCCTGCAAGAGAAAGGCGGGAATCGCCGAGACGGGCAGCGAAATGTCGTGCTTGATGTTGGGGCCTTCGCGCCGTTGCCCTTCGCTGATGTTCTCGCGCAGCGCCCACAACTTGTCGGCTTGATCCTGCGTTTGCGCGACGGTCGCATCGAGCGCCAGCGACGATTCGACGGCCGCAGCGAGCGCATCTTCGACAAGCGAGACAAGCGGTGACTGCGCCACCGTGTCGTCGACTTGGATCAGCGCGTACCACGGATGACCGGGCAGCGGATCGGGAAGGCCGGGGTGATGCTTGCGCGAAAGCGCCAACGCGAAATCGCTGGTGAGCTCGAAACCGGTGAGCCGATCGCCCCATGCTTGCTTTGCGTGGCGGAGGAGGGCGACCGCATGCTCGACATCGCTCACTGCCGCGAACGCCGTTACCCGAGCACGAGGCGCGGCGTAGAGCTTCAGCACCATCGCCGTGACGATGCCAAGCGTACCTTCGCCGCCGATGAAGAGCTGCTTCAGATCGTATCCCGTATTGTCCTTGCGGAGCCCACGCAAACCATTCCACACGCGACCATCGGCAAGGACCGCCTCGATGCCCAACACGAGATCCCGTGCATTGCCAAACCGCAGCACTGCAGTGCCGCCGGCATTGGTCGATAAATTACCGCCGATCGTGCAGCTTCCCTCAGCGGCGAGCGACAGCGGGAAGAAGAGTCCGGCGTCGGCAGCGGCTTGTTGGACGGCAACGAGCGTGGCGCCGGCTTCGACTGTCATCGTTGCGTTGTCGGCGTCGAGCGCGCGTACGCGATTCATCCGCGTCGTCGACACGACGATCTCGGCTCCGGCCGCCCGTGGCGTCGCGCCGCCGCACAGACCTGTGTTGCCGCCTTGCGGCACGATGGCAACGCCTTCATCGCCACAAATCCGGACAATTTCGGAGACTTCCGTCGTCGACGCTGGACGCACGACCGCGCGCGCCGCGCCGCGATACCGGCCGCGCCAATCAACGAGATACGGTTCGGTGTCTGCAGGGGCGGTCAGCACATTCGATTCGCCGACGGCCGCGGTGAGGCGCTGAAGCAAGGTTGCGCCGAGTTCTCCCATGGCGCACGATATTATCGCAAAGAGGGCCGGCATCCCGACTTACAGGCCCGTACTGGAGACACCAATGAGCGCCGATACCACAAAACCGCCGCCCGGCGACACGCCGCCGTTTTCAGCTCAGGACGCGATGGCGTTCATGCAGAAAATGTGGAACCCCTTCGGGATTCCCATTCCCGGGTTCGGTGCGCCGCCCGAATCAAATGCCACCGGAGCGGGAGCGATGCCGTTTCCCAATCCCGCCGCGATGTTCGCCGCGCTCGATCCGGCTGAAGTGGAACGCAAGATCAACGAGCTCAGGGTCATCGAAGGTTGGCTGGCGATGAGCCTTAGCATGACGCAGATGAGCATCAAGACGCTTGAATTGCAGAAAGCGTCGCTCGAGGCGATGCGCGCCGCGCATTCGCCGAAATCCGAATCGACACCTCGTAAAGGATGACATGGCCATCACGCTCTACTACGGTTCCGGCTCGCCTTACGCTTGGCGTGTGCATCTCGCGCTCGAGCACAAGGCGCTGCCGTACGACCGCAAGATACTTTCGTTTGCGGCCGGCGACACGCGCAAGCCCGAGTTCATCGCAGTTAATCCGCGCCATCGCGTTCCGACGATCACCGACGGCGACTTCACGCTGTACGAATCGAATGCGATCGTCGAGTATCTGGATGAGGCGTATCCCGGACGCGGTCAGCCGCTGTTTCCGGGCGACGTGAAAAACCGCGCGCTGATCCGCAGGCTTATTTCGGAAGTCGACAACTATTTGGACGAAGCCACCGATAAGATCATCACGCAGGCCTTTTACACGAAGCTCGAAGAACGCGACGAAGTGAAGCTCGCCGCGGCGCGCAAAGAAGTCATCGAGGAATACGCGCTCTTCACCAAAGCAATGCGCGGCGAATTTCTTGCTGGTGCCTTATCGGCGGCGGACTATGCGCTCTATCCGCTGGTGGCGTTCATGAATCGCTGCGAGACGAAGCTTCCGGACTTGAACGCGAAGGGCATGCTGACCGCCGAGCTCGCGGCGTGGAAGGCGCGCATCGAGGCGCTGCCGTATTTCGACGGCACGATTCCACCGCATTGGAAGCAGTGACGATGAAGCTGTGGACGACGGCGTTCGCCGACATGGCGACGATTCCCGGTGAATGCGCGTTTGGCGTCGTCGATCCGGAGAAACATGTGCGGCTGTCGCAAAACCGCAATCCGGATTTCGCCTGGCAAGACGTGCCGGCCGGGACACGATCGCTCGCGCTCATTTGCCACGACCCCGATGTGCCATCGCGCGGCGACGACGTCAATCAGGAGGGCCGCGTCGTTCCGGCTTCGTTGCCGCGTGTCGATTTCTTTCATTGGGTGCTGATCGATCTGCCGCCGACGTTGCCGGGAATCGCGCGTGGAGCGCATTCGAACGGCGTCGTGGCGCGCGGCAAGTCCGGACCCGAAGCGCCCGACGGCGGACGGCACGGCATCAACGACTACACCGGCTGGTTCGCCGGCGACAAGGAGATGGCCGGCGATTACTTCGGCTACGACGGACCGTGTCCGCCGTGGAACGATGCGATCGTCCACCATTACATCTTCACGCTCTACGCGCTCGACGTAGCTCGATTGTCGGTGGACGGAAAGTTCACGGGCAACGATGCGCGTAACGCGATGCGCAGCCACATCATTGCCGCTGCAAAGCTAACGGGCCGCTACACGCTCAATCCGTCCGTTCGGATGTAGGGCTATTGCAATGAGCAAGGCGATAGCCCGCGACCATTGGCGCGATCGGGTATCGGCGTGCTGCGGCAAAGTGGTGTCATCGTTCCAGTGAACGTACCCGCCGCGGTAAATGTGAGGCCGGTGGGAAACGCTGCTCCGTTGGACGGGTCCAGCCCCGCGCTCGCCTCGATGTCGACGACGCGGAACTGCACGACACCCTTCGCGAAACCATGGTCCGCGAAATCGAACAACTCGCCGCCCACGAGCGTGAACGCTTGGCCATGAACAATGATGGTGTAACGATTGTCGCCGATGCCGATCGGCAATCGCACCGATGCGAATTTCGGGTTGCCGGCGCCGATCTCGTAGTCGAATCCCAAGGATACGGCAGGGTCGATGAAGATCGTCACGTTCGGCACGACGTTCACGTTGAATGTATACGCACCGTTAACCGTAGTGCCAGTGGGAAGCGATGCCGGGGTCGCGATGAAGCCGTGGGTGATACCCGATACATCAGTCCATCCACCAACAATCTGTCCGTCGTTGTTGATGCCTTGGCCGAACGTATCGACGACGCCCGGGCAGGCTGACAACGGACACTGGAGTAGCTCGAAACCAAGCGAATTGCCGACAAACGCCCGCTGCTGGTTTGAGGGTGTGATGACCCACCCGACGATCAATCCGTTGTCGTTGATGCCACGCGCTGCGGTCCGATATCCATTGATTCGAAACGTGTTGAACGATCCGTCCGGCTCGCGCAGAAACGCGGTCAAATTCGCCGTGCCTTGGGCGCCGCTCCCTACCACTTGCCCGGCCGCATTGATGCCCTGCGCGGTGACAAGTCCAACGCCGATGGGCGGAACAAAATTGGTAAAAACGCCCGTGGTGGTGTTGTAGATAAATCCGACCGAACTGCCGGGGGTGAACCAGTCGTCATTGAAGGAGTGGCCGGTAACCAGGCCGGAATTGCCGATAGCGCGTGCGACCGTGTTCGTCCATCCGGATTGCGAAAAGAATTGATATGTTCCGCTGCTCAGAACGAAACCTTGTGCCACCGTTCCCGTGCCCTCGTACGCACCTCCGGCGACGGCGCCGGCATCGTTCAGTCCGACTGGGGATAGGAGTAGCCCACCAGGCGGCACCGGCAGCGGGACAAAGTTACCGCCCTGATAAACAAACGCCCCCGTATCGGTCGCAATGGCAATCTGCCCGGTGTTGTTGATGCCCCAACTCTGGACGAACTGAGCGCCGGGGTAATCGATGGAATTGAAGACGTAAGCGGCAGACACGAATGCGGAATAAGGAACCGCGAAGAGCATTAACATCAGACGAACGAAACGATGCGCAACGGATTGCATGAGGCCTCCCTTAGCCTTGAGCATAAGCACAGAGCAACAGGTGACTAGCCTCGATCATTTCTTGATCAAGCGCATCCGCCAAATGGGGGTCCCCAAATGGATCCGGACGGGCGCCTCTCGCTCATATCGGCAGTGCCTGCACCTTTGGCAGGTCTCGAGGGTCTCTGTGACATCGATCGCGAAGCGCATCTGCGTCCCGCTCGCGCTGGCAGCCCGGTCGCTGGCAGCGCTGTCCGCTGTGCACGTCGAATCGCACACCCAAATCGTCGATACGCAGCCGTCCAATACGGCCACGCTGGGGTCGCAACGAGTCGTTCTATGTGCGCATCCCGGTACGCCACGGACGAGCCGATCAGCCTGTGGGCGCGTCCATTCTTCAACGGCAACCCGGTCGAGAAGGCGATGTCGAACGCGTCGGCGAAATACACGGGCACGGGCGAAGCGCTCGGCTGGTTCGCGCTCATCGAGCCTGGCGAGGTGGACGAGATTCGAATTCACGCCGGCGGCGGTAAGCCATATCGGGAGTGGGAACTGACGCGTCAAGCGGTGCAATTGCGCTGGACCGCAGCGGCCCCGCCGGCAGCAACTTCCGCGGCTTGGGTCGATGATTTGAAGGCCGCGGATGAGGCGCGCTATCGCGAGGAAGCGCAGCGGCGTGCCAACGAACCGGTGTCTGCCGGAGAAGTGACGTTTTTCAACGGTTTCATGCTTCTTATGCTCGCACTGCTGCTCGCGGGAATCGGAGTGCCGTTGTGGAGTGTGTGGAAGTGGCGCGGCGGCTGGAAGATTGCGCCCGCGGTTCCCGCAACGGTGGTAGGGTTTGTCGCGTTGCGCATCATCATCGATACGGCGCGCGATCCGACCTCGCACAATCTCTGGCCCTTCGAGATCATCATGTTCGGAACGATTGCGCTGGCCGTCATTGGCGTGCTCAAGCTGGCACGCAGACTCCTACGCGGGGAGGGGTAGTGACTCATGGAACGCGCGCTTGGGCGGGGTGGCGACCATACCGCCCGAACCGCATCGATAATCCGATCGCTTTCCGTTTCTTTCTCGCGCTGTACTTCTGCGGTGGAATGGCGCTGGCGGTGTGGGGAATTCTTGCACCGTTTGGTGCTGCGCCTGCGCTCCGGTTGTAGTATCTGAGCAATGGGCCGTTTCGTCGAAGTCGCCAAGAAGTCTGAGATTCCCGGTACCGGCGCGATCGGTGTGGAAGCCGAGGGCAAGCGCCTCGCACTCATAAACCTCGACGGCGAGATCTACGCGATAGACGACGACTGCCCTCACGAAGGTGGTCCACTCTCCGAAGGGCAAGTTAGCGGCGAGGAAATCGAATGTCCTTGGCACACTTCGCACTTCAATATCAAGACTGGCCGCGTCACTATGGACCCCGCGACGAAAGACGTCGCCACGTACAGAGTGCGTGTCGTTGGCGATGCGGTGGAAGTCGAAATCTAGGATCGGGCGAATGAAATAGCGGCATGAAAGCGAAAGACCCGAGCAAGCTAGACCGCATAGTCGCCGAGGCCCGCCGCGCTGCTGCAAAGCGCGAACAAGGCTACCGAGAACAAGCGCTCAAGATCTATCCGTGGATCTGCGGTCGCTGCGGCCGCGAATTCACACACGCCAACCTTCGTGAGCTGACCGTTCATCACCGGGACCACAATCACGACAACAACCCGCCCGATGGCAGCAACTGGGAACTGTTGTGCCTGTACTGCCATGACAACGAACACCAGCGGCAACTGGAAGCGACTGGCGACAGTAGCGATACTCGCGGTCGCGGCAGCGTCGCGACTCATACGCCGTTCGCGAATCTCAAGGCACTGTTAGACGGCAAGAAGGCATCTTGAGAATTGCGCTGACTTAACCTTGACCGTCTCAGTTCGGTCAGGAGCGGTCACCCTGCCGTTGGATGAAGGTTCCCGGTAGGCATAGTATCGGTAGAGCCATTCTCCTCGATCAGGTGATCCAGCGATGGAGCGGCGAACGTTCATTGCCGCGTTGGCTGTTCTTCTTTTCACCGTGCCGTTCGGCGCCACGGGTCAACAACACCGAGCAAAAGTGCAGCGAGTCGGGCTGCTCGCAACAACTACACCCGCCAGTGGCGCGACTTACCCGCCTTTCAAGTATTTCTCGCTGAGCTGCACAAGCTCGGCTACGTGGAGGGCCGCGACATCGTATTGGAGTATCGATCCGCGGAAGGGGAGTTTCAGCGTCTGCCAAGCCTCGCGCTCGATCTTGT
>DASXSP010000087.1:0-40433 GCA_036505865.1 Casimicrobiaceae bacterium | reverse complement strand
GTCGATTTCTATTCGGGGATCGTACAGAAAGCGATCGGCATTCCGGTCTCGCTTTTCACGGCGATCTTTGCCGTCGCGCGCACCGTCGGCTGGATTGCACAGCTGAACGAGATGGTTTCGGACCCGGAATACAAGATCGGCCGGCCGCGGCAATTGTTCACAGGCTCGACGCGTCGGTCGGTGCCGCCGCTCGAAAGGCGATGATTGTCGACGGCTCCGCTCGCCCCAATATCAGTGAAGCAATGCGCGCACGCGATGAGGTGAACCGATGGGCAGCATGACCGAATTCCTTTCCAGCAGCACGCTGTTCGGCAGCAACGCGCCGTTCATCGAAGAGCTGTACGAGCGCTACCTCGCCGATCCGTCGACCATCGATGGCGAATGGCGGAGCTACTTCGACGAGCTCCGCGGCGGCGCGGACGACGTGGCACATGCGCCGGTCATCCAGTCGTTCATCGAGCTCGCGAAGAACAAGAAGGTCGCCGGCGCGATGGTCGATTCGACGACGATGCACAAGCAGGTGCTGGTGCTGCGGCTCATCAGCAAGTACCGGACGCTGGGCATGTACGAGGCCGACCTCGATCCGCTGAAACGCCTGGAGCCGCCGTATATCGCCGATCTCGACCTTCGAACGTACGGCTTCACCGAATCCGACCTGGATCTCGAATTCGATGTCGGTTCATTGAAGGCCGGACCCGCGCGGATGCGCCTGCGCGACATCATCGCGGCGCTGAAGGATACGTACACCCGCACGTTCGCCGTCGAGTACATGTACATCTCCGACACGGCGACGAAGCGCTTTGTTCAGGAACGGGTCGAACCGATTCGCTCACGACCCAGTTACACGCCCGAGCAGCGCCGGCACATCCTTGAACGGCTGACTGCGGCGGAAACGCTCGAGCGCTATTTGCACACCAAATACGTCGGTCAAAAACGCTTCTCGGGCGAGGGCGGCGAATCGCTGATCCCGATGCTCGACCTGTTGATCCAGAAAGCCGGCGCTGCGGGAGTGCAGGAAATTGTTCTGGGCATGGCGCACCGCGGCCGCTTGAATGTGCTCGTCAATACGCTGGGCAAGATGCCGGCGAATCTCTTCACCGAGTTCGAGGGCAAGCAGGCGATGGAGCTCCCCAACGGCGACGTCAAATACCACCAGGGATTCTCGTCAGACGTGACAACGCCGGGTGGTCCGGTGCATCTGACGCTGGCGTTCAATCCTTCGCATCTCGAGATCGTCGATCCGGTGGTCGAGGGCAGTGTGCGTGCGCGGCAGCATCGGCGCAAGGACGCAATGGGCAATCAGGTGCTCCCCGTTCTGATGCACGGCGACGCCGCGATCGCGGCGCAAGGCGTCGTGCAGGAATGCCTGAACATGTCGCAGACACGGGGGTACTTCACGGGGGGCACGGTCCACATCGTCATCAATAATCAGATCGGCTTCACGACGTCCGATCCACGCGACACGCGCGGCACGACGTATTGCACGGACATCGCCAAGATGATCGAAGCGCCGATCTTCCATGTGAACGGCAACGATCCCGAAGTATGTCTGCTCGCGGTCGAACTGGCGCTCGACTACCGCCAGCAGTTTCACAAGGACGTGTTCATCGATCTCGTGTGCTTCCGCCGGCTCGGGCATAACGAGGCCGACGAGCCGATGGTCACGCAGCCGCTGATGTACAAGAAGATTGCGCAGCATCCAGGCACGCGCAAGCTCTACGCCGACGAACTGATCGCGGCCGGCGTCATCAGCGCCGAAGACGCCGACGGCATGATTGCGACGTATCGTGCCGCGATGGACAAGGGCTATCACACCAATACGACGATTCTTTCCAATTACAAGCCGCCCTTTACCGTCGACTGGACGCGGTTCACGAACCAACATTGGACCGATACGTCTGACACACGTATCCCGCTCGCGCAACTGAAGAGTCTAGCCATCGCGGTTACGAACGTTCCCGACAATTTCAAGCTGCACCCACGCGTCGAGCGCGTGATGGCCGATCGGCGCGCGATGGCCGAAGGCAAGCAACCGCTCGACTGGGGAATGGGCGAGACGCTCGCGTATGCGACGCTCCTCGACCAGGGTTACGGTGTGCGTGTTTCCGGTCAGGACGTCGCCCGCGGGACGTTTGCGCATCGTCATGCCGTGTTGCACGACCAGAATCGCGAGAAATGGGACTCCGGCACGTGGGTCCCATTGCAGCACTTGAAGAATGGCCAGCCGGATTTCGAGATCATCGACAGCGTGCTCACCGAGAACGCAGCGCTCGGCTTCGAGTACGGTTATTCGACGTCGGAGCCCAATCAATTGGTCGTGTGGGAAGCGCAATTCGGCGACTTCGCGAACGGCGCGCAGGTCGTGATCGACCAGTTCATCAGCTCGGGCGAAGTGAAGTGGGGCCGCGTGTGCGGGCTTGTGTTGCTCCTGCCACATGGCTACGAGGGGCAAGGACCCGAACATTCATCGGCGCGTCCCGAGCGCTATCTGCAACTGTGCGCTCAACACAACATGCAGGTATGCGTGCCGTCGACACCCGCGCAGATCTATCACCTCTTACGGCGCCAGATGGTGCGCGACTACCGCAAGCCGCTGATCGTCATGAGCCCGAAGAGCTTGCTGCGGCATAAAGAGGCGGTGTCGTCGCTTGAAGAGCTCGCCGATGGAACGTTCCAGACCGTAATCGGCGATGCCGGCAAGCTCGATCCGAAGAAAGTGAAGCGCGTTCTGGTCTGCTCCGGCAAAGTGTATTACGAGCTTCTTGCGTATCGTCGCGAGCATAAGGTCGACGACATCGCGATTGTGCGGCTCGAGCAACAGTATCCGTTCCCGCATGACGACTATCGCGACGAAGTTGCGCGTTACACGAATGCGAAGGAAGTCGTGTGGTGCCAGGAAGAGCCGCAGAACCAGGGCGCGTGGTATCGGCTCCGCGCGTATTTGCGCGCCGACATCGACGCGAAGAAAGTGCTCGCGTATGCCGGCCGGTCGATCTCGGCATCTCCTGCCGTCGGCTACGCCGCGAAGCACAATGCCGAGCAGAAGAAGCTGATTGAGGATGCATTCGCCGAAAAATTGCAGAGCGGCGAAATGGTCCTGGCAAGATAGGCCAAGAGCAAGAAAGCGAAAACAATGCGAATTGAAGTCAAAGTGCCGCAGCTGCCGGAGTCGGTGACCGAAGCGACACTCGTCAACTGGCATAAGAAGCCCGGCGAACAGGTCAAGCGCGACGAGAATTTGATCGACGTCGAGACCGACAAGGTCGTGCTGGAGTTGCCCGCTCCGGGGGACGGCGTGCTGATCGAGGTCACGCGCGAGGATGGCGCGACCGTTACGTCGAACGACGTGATCGGCGTGATCGACACAGACGCCAAAGGCACGCAACCGGTCGCAGCGGAATCGACTGCTCAGGCGCCTGAGCGGCCCGCGCCCTCCGGGCCATCGCCGAAGCAATCGCCGCAACCTGCGCCACCCGCGGAACCGGCCACCGCAATGCCGGCGGCGCGGAAGATGATGGCCGACAAAGGTGTCGGTGCCGCGACGGTTACAGGCAGCGGTCGTGGCGGTCGCATCACCAAGGAGGACGTCGCGGCGGCTGTCGAAGCCAAGGCGCCCGCAGCGCCGACTCCAAAATCTCCAGCACCGTCCACGCGACCGCCCGCACCAATCGCCAAGCCTTCCACCCCTCCGGTTTCGTTACCGCCTGCGCTCGGTTCGCGTCCCGAGCAACGCGTACCTATGTCGCGATTGCGGCAGCGCGTTGCCGAACGTCTCGTTCAATCGCAATCGACCGCTGCGATTCTGACGACGTTCAATGAAGTCAACATGCAGCCGATCATCGAGCTCCGGAATAAATACAAGGAGCGCTTCGAAAAAGAGCACGGCGTCAAACTCGGGTTCATGGGCTTCTTCGTGAAAGCAGCGGTTCATGCGCTCAAGAAGTTTCCGGCGTTGAATGCGTCGATCGATGGCAACGACATCGTCTACCACGGTTATTTCGATATCGGTATCGCCGTTGGAAGTCCGCGCGGACTTGTCGTGCCGATCCTGCGCGACGCTGATCAGATGTCGATTGCCGACATCGAGAAGCAGATCGGCGATTACGGCAAACGCGCCAACGAAGGGAAGCTGACCGTCGACGAATTGACCGGCGGCACATACACGATTTCCAACGGCGGCGTTTTCGGCTCGATGCTGTCGACCCCGATCATCAATCCGCCGCAGTCGGCGATCCTCGGCGTGCACGCGACGAAGGAACGCGCCGTCGTCGAGAATGGCCAGATCGTCATACGGCCGATGAATTATCTCGCGCAATCGTACGATCATCGGATCATCGATGGACGCGAAGCGGTGCTGTCGCTCGTTGCGATCAAGGAAGCGTTGGAGGACCCCGCGCGCCTTCTGCTCGATCTCTGAGCAATGGCTGAACCCTTCGATGTGGTGGTTATCGGCGCTGGCCCCGGCGGTTACACCGCAGCCATTCGCGCCGCGCAACTGGGCTTCAAGACTGCATGCGTCGACGACTGGTCGCGCGCCGGCGGCAAGCCCGCGCCGGGCGGTACGTGCACGAACGTTGGCTGCATTCCATCGAAAGCATTGTTGCAGTCGTCCGAAAACTTCGAGCACGCGCAACACACGTTTGGTGATCATGGCATCTTGATCAGGGACATCGCGATCGATGTCGCAAAGATGCTGGCGCGAAAGGACAAGGTCGTCGGACAGAACAACGACGGAATCCTGTACCTGTTCAAAAAAAACAAGATAACGTTTCTGCATGGCCGCGGCTCGTTTGCCGGCAATGAAAACGGCATGTGGAGGATCAACGTCGAAGGCCCGGGCGCCGCGGAGATCGCGGCCAAGCATGTGATCATCGCCACCGGTTCGAAACCGCGCGCGTTGCCCGGTGTTGCGATCGACAACGATCGCGTGCTCGACAACGAGGGCGCGTTGGCGATTCCCGACGTTCCAAAGAACCTCGGCGTCGTCGGCGCGGGCGTGATCGGCCTCGAGATGGGAAGCGTCTGGCGCCGGCTTGGATCGCAAGTCACGGTGCTCGAAGCGTTACCGACGTTTCTTGGCGTCGCCGACGAAGCGATCGCCAAGGAAGCGCTCAAGGCATTCAAGAAGCAGGGTCTCGACATCCGCACTGGCGTAACGATCACGCACGTCACTGTTAAGAAAGATGGCGTCGTCGTCGATTACACGGACGCTGCGGGCGCTGCCGCGAAGGTAACGTTCGATCGACTGATCGTTTCGATCGGCCGCATACCGCATACGGCCGGGCTCAATGCGCAAGTGGTCGGTCTCGCGTTGGACGAACGCGGCTTCGTGGCCGTCGATGCGGAGTGCAAGACGAATCTGGCGAATGTTTGGGCGATCGGCGACGTCGTGCGCGGACCGATGCTTGCGCACAAGGCCGAAGACGAGGGCGTTGCGGTCGCTGAACGGATCGCGGGACAGCATGGTCACGTCGATTTCAATACGACGCCGTGGGTAATCTACACGTCGCCCGAGATCGCGTGGGTCGGGCAAAACGAGCAGCAGTTGAAGGCTGCTGGCGTCTCCTATCGCGCCGGTACGTTTCCCTTCCTGGCCAACGGCCGCGCGCGTGCGATGGGCGACACGGCGGGATTCGTCAAGATGCTCGCGGATGCGAAGACTGATCGCATTCTCGGTCTTCATATCATCGGCCCCTACGCCTCCGAGCTGATCGCCGAGGGCGTTGTCGCGATGGAGTTCGGCGCGTCGAGCGAAGATATCGCGCGAATCTGCCATGCGCATCCGTCGCTCTCCGAAGCGACGCGCGAAGCCGCGCTCGGCATCGACAAACGCACGTTGAATATGTAGCTCTCGCGGATGGAGGAGGCCGACTATCCCGGGCAGATTGCGCGCCGGCACGGCGCGCTCATCGAATACCTCGAGCCGGAGCTTGCGCGGCGCAAATCCACGCTGGACCACGCGCAGGCCGCTGCATTGGATCGGCTCCAGCAACTTGCGGAAGAGCTGACCGCCTTTCGCAGTGCGCGGAAGTCGACGCTACGCCGCCTGTTCGCGCCACCCGACGTTCCGCGCGGGGTTTATCTGTGGGGCGGCGTGGGACGCGGCAAGACCTTCTTGATGGACAGCTTTTACGCGAGTGTCGGCGTGCGGCGCAAGACGCGCGTGCATTTTCACGCCTTCATGCGCGACGTGCACGCGGAGCTCGCAACACTCAAGCGTGAAACCGATCCGCTGGCGCAAGTCGCCGCACGGATCGCGGCGCGCTGGCGCGTGATCTGCTTCGACGAGTTTCACGTAAGTGATATCGCAGATGCGATGATCCTTGGTCGTTTGCTGGGGGCGCTATTTACCGCGGGTGTCGTGTTCGTGATGACGTCGAATTATCGGCCCGATGAACTTTGGCCCGATGGCCTGCAACGCGAACGCTTTCTGCCGGCGATCGCCCTTCTCGAGCAATGGCTCGACGTGATCGAGGTCGACGCCGGCGTCGACTATCGTCTTCGTGCGCTCACGCACATGCCGATCTACCATACGCCCGCCGGGCCGGCATCCGAGGCGGCGCTTGGACGCGCGTTCGACGCGATAGCAACCGGATCGGACGAAGATTTCAATATTGCGGTCGACGGGCGAACGCTCAAAGCGAAGCGGCGCGCGGGAAGCGTCGCGTGGTTTGATTTCGCGACCCTTTGCGGCGGCCCGCGCTCGCAACGCGACTATCTCGAGCTGGCGCAGCGGTTCGCGGTGATTCTGATATCGGACATTCCCCGCCTGTCGCCGGCAACGGCCGATCGGGCGCGCCGCTTCACCTGGCTCATCGACATCCTGTACGATCACCGCGTGAAGTTGCTTGCGTCCGCCGAAGCGCCCGCGGAAGAGCTCTATGCGGAGGGACCCAATGCCCAGGACTTTCCGCGCACGGTGAGCCGGCTCGTCGAAATGCGCACGCGCGACTACATGGCGCTGCCGCACGCCTTGCACGAGACGCGAACTCTGCCGGCGGCCGTACGCGTTTGATTACGATTAGAACGACATTTCCGAGGAGACACCCGTGCAGACATTCAAAGCGTACCGCACGTTCGAACAAGACAAGATTGTGCAAAGCCGTTTCGTCGACATGACCGTCGATGAGCTCGATCCGGGCGACGTCGTGATACGGACGAAGTACTCGACGATCAACTACAAAGACGCGCTGTCGTACAACGGTGCCGGCAAGATCATGCGCAAGTATCCGACCGTTGCGGGAATCGACGTGGCGGGTACCGTCGAACGCTCGAATGACCCGCGCTGGCGACGCGGCGACAAGGTGATCGTCACCGGCTATGACATGGGCGTCGCCCACGATGGTGGCTACGCGGAGCTCACGCGCGTTCCCGGCGATTGGATCGTTCGCCGGCCTGAAAGCATGACGGCGTTCGACGCGATGACGTTGGGCACTGCAGGGTTCACCGCCGCGCTGGCAATCCATCTGATGGAAAACAGCGGCCTTAAGTCGGATAGCGGCCGCGTCGCAGTGACCGGCGCAACGGGCGGGGTCGGCTCGGTCGCCATCGAAATTCTCGCGAAAAAGGGCTATGACGTCGTCGCCATTACCGGCAAGCAACGCGAAGCCGACTACTTGAAAAGCATCGGCGCCAAAGAAGTCGTGCTGCGCCAATCGCTCGACTTCTCGCACATCCGTCCGCTCGACAAGGCGACGTGGGCCGGTGCAATCGACAATCTCGGCGGCGACATGCTCGCCTGGCTTCTTTCGACGATGCAGATCTCCGGCACCGTGGCATCGGTCGGCCTTGCCGCGGACATGAAGCTGACGACGACGGTAGCGCCGTTTATCCTGCGCGGCGTCCAATTGCTCGGGGTCGACAGCGTGAACTGTCCGATGTCCCTTCGTCAGACGCTGTGGAACAAGCTCGCCGTCGAGTGGCGACCCGACCGCGTGCATGATCAGGTGCTCACAATCGACTTCGACGAGCTGCCGACGCACTTCGACTCGTATCTCAAGGGCACGGTGCGCGGTCGAACGGTCGTGCGCATCGGCGCCGATTCGCATCCCTAAAAAAGCAGATTCCTCGGACGATAAAAGCGTGTCCTCGGAATGACAAAATGAGGTGTCATCCCGAGCATTAGCGAGGGACCTGCTGTTATGACAACTTATCGCGATTTTCACCGCCGCTCGCTCGCCGATCGCGCGTCGTTCTGGCGCGATGAGGCCGCGCTGATCGACTGGCAAACGCCATTCGGCGAAGTCCTCGACTACAGCAAGCCGCCGTTTGCCCATTGGTTTGTCGGCGGCCGAACGAATCTGTGTCACAACGCGGTTGACCGCCATCTGCCGACGCGCGGCGAACAGCTGGCGCTCCACTATCTTTCGACAGAGACCGGCGCGAGCACGCGCTACACGTACGCCGAGCTTCATGCCGAAGTGAATCGTTGCGCTGCGATATTGCGCGCGCAGGGCGTCGGTCGCGGCGATCGCGTGTTGATCTACATGCCGATGATTCCCGAGGCGGCGTTCGCGATGCTGGCGTGTGCGCGTATCGGCGCGATCCACTCGGTCGTATTCGGCGGATTCGCCGCCGCATCGCTCGCAACACGCATCGACGACGCGCAGCCCAAAGTCCTTTTCACCGCTGACGCCGGCATGCGCGGCGGCAAGCCGATTCATTACAAACCGCTGGTCGACGAAGCGATCCGAATCGCGCGCCATCCGCCGAGCGCCGTCATCATCGTCGATCGCCATCTCGACAGCGCGATGCCCAGAACGACCGACCGTGACCTGGACTATGCAACGTTACGCGCCGAGCAGATGAATGCGCGCGTCCCGTGCGAATGGCTCGAGTCCTCAGCGCCTTCGTACATTCTTTACACATCGGGAACCACCGGCAAGCCGAAAGGTGTGCAACGCGATACCGGGGGTTACGCAGTTGCGCTGGCGTCGTCGATGCGGCGCATCTTTTGCGTCGAGCCCGGCGAAACGATGTTTACGACAAGCGACATCGGCTGGGTTGTCGGCCATTCGTACATCATCTACGCGCCGCTCATCAACGGCTCGACGACGATCATGTACGAGGGTCTGCCGATTCGGCCCGATCCGGGAATCTGGTGGAAGATCGTCGAGGAGAACCTGGTCAAGACGATGTTCAGCTCCCCGACGGCGATTCGCGTATTGAAAAAGCAAGATGTTGCTCACATGAAAAAACATGATCTGAGCTGCCTCAAATACCTCTTTCTCGCCGGCGAGCCGCTCGACGAGCCCACGGCGCGTTGGGCGAGCGACTCGCTTGGCGTTGCCATTGTCGATCACTATTGGCAGACCGAAAGCGGATGGCCCATTCTCTCCGCGCAGCCCGGCGTCGAGGATCTGCCGCGCAAGTTCGGGTCGCCGTCGTTTCCGGTGTACGGCTACGACGTAAACCTGCTGCACGAGGTGACGGGCGATGAGGTCGGCATCGGCGAGAAGGGTGTATTGACGATCGCGCCGCCGCTGCCGCCCGGCTGCATGACGACTGTCTGGGGCGACGACGAGCGTTTCGTGAAGACGTACTTCGAAACGGTTCCCGGCAAGCTTGTCTACTCGACGTTCGACTGGGCGACGCGCGATGCCGACGGCTACTACTTCGTGCTTGGACGCACCGATGACGTGATCAACGTCGCCGGCCATCGGTTGGGCACGCGCGAAATCGAAGAGGCCGTGCAGGCGCACGCGGGCATCGCCGAGGTCGCCGTGGTCGGAGTCGCCGACGCGCTCAAAGGACAGATTCCCGTCGCGTTTGCCGTCGTCAAAGATCCCGCGCGGGTCGCGACACCGGAAAGTGCGGCAAAGATGCGGCGGGAAGTGCTCGATACCGTCGACCGCGAGCTCGGCGCGATCGCGCGTCCCGGCCAGGTCCATTTCGTGACGCTGTTGCCCAAAACGCGCTCGGGCAAGCTCTTGCGGCGCTCGATCCAGGCGCTCGCCGAAGGACGCGACCCGGGCGACTTGACGACGATCGAGGATCCGGCAGCGCTCCAGCAGATCAAGGCTGCGCTCGCCTCGACACAATAGCCGACGGTGTCGATCGGGTAATCGGCGATAATGTCTGTTTTCGTCGCGCTTTTTGTCAATGCCGCTTACCCACGCCGCGCTCGCGGCGCATGTCCCGCTCGCCATCGCCACTCGCGGTCCCGCCGTTGAAAGTATCCACTACGGTTCCGTCGCCGTCGTCGATCGTAACGGTCGCTTGCTCTACGCCGCCGGCGACCCCGAAACGCTGACGTTCACGCGGAGCGCGTTGAAGCCCGTGCAGGCGCTTCCGTTTGTGGCAGCGGGCGGCGTCGAACGATTTCGATTCGCTCCCGAGCAGGTCGCCCTGCTGTGCGCGAGCCATTCGGGGGAACCGCGTCATGTCGATGCCGTCAGCGACATGTTGGCGAAATGCGGATCGTCGGCTGCGGATCTCCAGTGTGGAACGCACGCTCCTGGCCTTTATGAGGCACGCGGTGAAATACCACCGCCGCCCCCATATTCACCCCTGGCGCACAACTGTTCGGGCAAGCACGCCGGGATGCTTGCGTACTGCGCGATGTGCAATCACCCGAAAGGCGATTACCTTCAATTTGACCATCCGCTGCAGCAAGCGATCCGTGAAGCGGTGGCGACGTTCACCGGCGTGCCTCCGGCAAATCTCGTAGCCGGGATCGACGGTTGCTCGGCGCCGAATTACGCCGTACCGCTCGCGCGGCTCGCACATGCGTACGCGCGGCTTGCAGCATCCGACGCGGATTCCATCTATGGGCGCGCGCCGCGGACGCTTGCCAACGCAATGACGACGTACCCCGAGATGGTGTCCGGCGAGCGTCGCAGCGACTTGGCGCTGATGCACGCAGGACGGGGCGATTGGATCACCAAGATCGGTGCCGAGGGCGTGCAGGCGATCGGCATCAAAAGCCAAGGCCTCGGCATCGCAATCAAGATCGCAGACGGTCAGAAGCGCGGCCTGTATCCGGCAATCGTCGCAGTGCTCGACGCGCTGCGTGTGCTCGACGGTCGTGCCGCCTCCGAGCTCCAACAATGGGGGCAACCACCGCTTCGCAACTATCGCGGTATCCATACGGGCGATGTTCGAGGAGTCCTTGTACTGGACAAACGCTAATCGTCGATGCCCGCAATGAATAACGTCATCTCCGCGTGAACTTAGCTACTGCCTATTGGTCTGTTGCGAGAAGCGTGCGCCGCGAGGGTTTGTGCGACGGATTTCGCGGTCCGTTCCTCGAACTCCATGCTGGCTGCCGCGCCCTCCGTTCGGCGGGCATAACAACAACATTGTTTCAGGGACTACCCGCTTAATGGGTGATCGCGAAGTCGATCAGCAGCTCGTCGAACGAGCGCAACGGGGCGACAGGCGCGCGTTTGAGCTCTTGGTCGCGAAGTACCAGCGCAAGCTGGCGCGGCTGCTTTCGAGGTTGGTACGCGATCCGGCAGAGGTTGAGGACGTGACGCAAGAGGCTTTTATCAAGGCGTATCGGGCACTGCCGAGCTTTCGCGGCGATAGCGCGTTTTATACGTGGCTCTACCGGATCGCGATCAACACGGCAAAGAATTATCTCGTTGCGATGGGCCGGCGGGCGCCGACGTCGACGGGCTTCGACCATGAAGACGCCGAGAGTTTTGAGGACGCGGAGCAGTTGCGCGACGCCGCGACACCGGAGGGCGAGTTGATTGGCAAGCAAATCGCCGCCACGGTCAATCGCGCGCTCGAGCAGTTGCCCGACGATCTACGCACGGCAATCACGCTGCGCGAGATCGAGGGGTTGAGTTATGAAGAGATTGCCAACGTGATGAATTGTCCCATCGGCACCGTCCGATCCCGCATTTTCCGCGCGCGGGAGTCGATCGCCGCGGAGCTGCGGCCGTTGCTCGGCACCGATGAGACTCGGAGATGGTGATGAACGAGAACATTTCGCGTCTGATGGATGGCGAAGTTGATTCAAACGAAATCGATGTCGTCTGCGCCGTGCTCAAGCGGCAGGACGCCATGGCGACCTGGACGTGTTACCACGTGATTGGCGATGCCATGCGCGGCGCGGGCGGTCCACGCGCCGGGTTTGCAGACAGGTTCGCCCAGCGGTTCGCTGCGGAGCCGACGCTGCTCGCGCCGTCGCGCAGGAGCTCATCGACGATCGCCACGTGGAGCTGGGCCATTGCGGCAACGCTCGCGGCCGTGACCGTGGTCGGTTGGACAGCGTCGTCGCTGCTGGCTGATACGCCCGCGGCCGTCGCTAAGGCAACGGAGGCAACCGCCGTCAGCGCCGCACGGGTGCGAGCCTCGACAATTCCTGCCGATTATCTGAGCGCGCACCAGGAATACTCGCCGGCGGCGGCCATCCAAGGTGTCGGGCCTTACCTGCGCGCCGTGGCGACGCCGGGCGGCGATCGTCCCTGATTAAGTCCAATACCAATGCAAATCACCCGTTTTCCTTCGCCCGATTCATTCCCGCTGCAGGGCCGTCCCAAGGCGGGAATTGCTCCTCCGTTGGGGGCAGCGAAGCCGCGAAGCGGCAAGCGTGGGGGTCGTTATATCGGCGGCCGGTTCGCGCTGGCGCCTGTTGCCTGGGTGCTGCTCACGCTTGCATCGTCGGCGCGAGCCGATGATGCGTCGCAGTGGGTTGCGCGAGTCGCTCAGGCGGCACGACAGCTCAATTACGTCGGCACAATCGTCTATCAACAAGGCGCTCGTGTCGAAACGTCCCGGCTTACGCATCTTAGCGACAACGGACGTGAATACGAGAAGCTCGTCAATCTCGACGGGCCGGCGCGCGAAGTGGTGCGCACGCTCGGTGAGGTGAGGATCTATTACCCCGATGCGAAGATCGTTCGCATCGAGCCGCGAACGTTTCGCAACGCGTTTCCGTCGCTGTCCGCCGAGCAACAGAAATCACTCACGCAGTATTACGATTTCCGCTTGGTGGCCGGCGAGCGGGTTGGAGGGCACGTCGCCGAGATCGCTGTGTTCGAGCCGAAGGACGGCTTGCGCTACGGCCATCGTTTTTGGGCGGACAAGGCGACCGGGCTCTTGTTGAAGGCACGCGTGATAAACGAGCGTGGCGAGGTCGTCGAGCAATTTGCATTCACCGATTTGACGGTCAACGCTAAAGTCGATCCGCCGATGGTCGAGCCGACGTGGGCCGCGGTTCCTCCGGACTGGACGGTAAAGGAAGCTTCAGCGGGCGATGTCGCACCGAACGACACCGGCTGGGCGGTCAACAGAATCCCGCCGGGCTTCACGAAAATCATGGAAGGCTTTCGCAAGCTGCGGGGCCGCCGCGATCCGGTGGCGCATCTCGTGTTTTCCGATGGTCTCGTTGCAATCAGCGTGTTCGTCGAGCCGTATACCGCGGCGCCGACGCCCACCGGGACGGTGCATCAAGGCGGGCTCAATGTCTATAGCGTCAGGCAGGATGATCACCTCGTGACAGTGCTCGGCGAGGCGCCGGGCGCGACAGTCCGCCTTATCGGAAATTCCGTCTCCCGTCGTTGAGCTATAGCCCCACGTAAGCGTGGGACAATAACGGTCGTCCTCGTCTCCTTCAACAGGAAAACATCGCCATGCGCGTCTGTCACCCGGGCCGGCCCATTGCCGCGCTTCGCGTTCTGTTGTTCACGCTCATTGCGACCTTCACGGTGTCGGCGGCGGCGCAGGGTCGGGCCGCGGGGTTACCCGACTTCACCGATCTCTATGAAAAGCAGGGCCCGGCGGTCGTTTCGGTCGACGTCACGCAGACCATACGTCGGGGCCAGCGCTTGCCCGACATCTCGGAAGACGATCCGTTCTACGAATTCTTCAAGCGCTTCGGGCCGATTCCCCGCCGCGCGCCCGAGCGCGACTTCGAAGCACAGTCGACCGGATCGGGGTTCATCGTTTCGTCCGACGGCTACATCGCGACGAACGCGCACGTCGTTGACGATGCGTCGGAAGTCACGGTCCGCTTATCCGATCGGCGTGAATTCAAGGCGAAGGTCGTCGGGGCAGACAAGCGCTCCGACGTTGCGCTGTTGAAGATCGACGCCAAGGACCTGCCGAAAGTCACAATCGGCGATCCGGAAAAGCTGAAGGTCGGCGAATGGGTTGTCGCCATCGGCAAGCCGTTTGGCCTCGAGAACACAATGACTGCGGGAATCGTCAGCGCGAAGGGACGCGACCTGCCGCAGGAAAATCTCGTGCCGTTCATTCAAACGGACGTCGCGATCAATCCTGGTAATTCCGGCGGCCCGTTGTTCAACATGCGGGGCGAGGTTGTCGGCATCAATTCGCTCATCTACTCGCGCACCGGCGGTTACATGGGACTCGCGTTTGCCGTCCCAATCGACATCGCGATGAACACGGTCAAGCAGCTTCAGGAAAAGGGCCACGTCGTTCGCGGTCGGATCGGCGTGCAGATTCAGGAAGTCACGAAGGAGGCCGCGGACGCCTTCGGCTTGAAGCAAGCGCAGGGCGCGCTCGTGAACAGCGTGGAAAAAGAAGGTCCTGCAGCCAAGGCGGGCGTCGAATCCGGCGACATCATTATCAAGGTCGACAACCGCGACGTGAAGACGTCGAACGATCTGCCGCGGATCATCACCGCCGTGCGGCCCGGAACGAAAATCACGTTATCCGTGTGGCGCAAAGGCGCGGCAAAAGACATCGCGGTGACGGTGGCCGAAATGAAGGAAGACACCATAACGCCGCAGCGTCGAACGCCGCCTGCACCCAAAGAAAAAGCGAAGCCGAATCGGATGGGGCTCGTCCTCGTCGACCTCACCGACGAGCAGCGCAAGGAGCTCGACCTCAAGAGTGGGGTGGTGATCGAAGACGTCAGCGGCGGCGTGCGCGGCAACGTGCAGCCGGGCGATATCATTCTCGCAATCATTCAGCGCGGCCAGGCGACCGAGGCGAAGACCGCGGCGCAGATCAATGAGCTGCTCGCGAAGCTCGACAAGGGCGCCGCTGTCACGCTACAGGTGCGGCGTGGCGACAATCAGTTTTTCGCGACGCTCAAGATCAGCAACGGGGAGTAGTGACGCGAGCAGCCGGCGAGGGGCCCCGCGCAGCGGGGATCGACGGCAAATGCGAGTCGGCACAGGACGCCGACTATTGTTGCTGCGATTCCCCTCGCAGGTTCAAGGAGGCCGAGCGACCCCTGCGCCCCACGCTTGCGTCGTTCGAGCTACGTCGTCGTAGCCCCCGCCTGCTCCGCGGCTTTCATACCGAAACCCAGATACAGCGCCACGATTGCAATCAACACGTGCAGCCAATTGTCGGCCGCATTGATTGCGACGATACCGAGCAGCGGCTGATTGCCGGTGAAAAAGCCGAGCAGCGCAACAAGCGCGTAGATCACGCCGAAGATCTGAAAAAAGAGACGCGCGGCCTTCTCGCTTACAAAGCCGACGATGACCGCGATGACGCCGGTAGCAAGGTGCACCATATTGTGAGCCGCATTGACCTCGAAGTAGCCGAGGAGGCGGCCGTTCGGCGTCACGGCCGAAACAATCCCAACGATGATGAACACGATGCCGAATGCGATAGCGATTTTTTTCAGCATATGAGCCTCCTGCCACGAGCATTGTTGGATGCGCTTCGGCGAAGCCAGCGCGCCGCTATGATGGCGAATCGACCGGCTTGCTGCAAACCGCGTCGGTAAACGACCGACAGCGCGACATGGTCTCCCCGCCGATCCTGACACTGCTGACCCGTGCCTACTGTCACCTTTGCGACGACATGCGCGATGCCGTTGCACCGCTTGCGGCTCGTTTCGGTGTCCATTTGGTTGAGCTCGACGTCGACGCAGATCCGGCGCTGGAAGAGCGCTATGGAGAACGCGTCCCCGTGCTGCTCCGGGGCTCGCCGCTCGAAGGCGTCGAGCTTTGTCATTACACGCTCGACAGGGCCGTGGTCGAGCGGTCGCTGACGAACACCTAAGCGCTCAACGTTCGCGTTAGCGGCGTTTTTCCGCTAAAATTCAAGGCTTTTCCCGGGGTACCGCCGCGGTTTCTCGAGCGTTCCATGCCCCGCCGGCCTCGCACGCGCAGAGGCGAAGACCGCATCCTCCATGCAGAACGTCCGTAACTTTTCGATCATCGCGCACATCGACCATGGCAAGTCGACCCTGGCCGACCGCTTTATCCAGCGCTGCGGCGGTCTGTCCGATCGCGAGATGAGCGAGCAAGTGCTGGACTCGATGGATCTCGAGCGGGAGCGCGGCATCACGATCAAGGCGCAGACCGCGGCGCTTACGTATACGGCGCGCAACGGGCAGGTCTACCAGTTGCATCTAATCGATACGCCCGGCCACGTTGATTTTGCCTACGAAGTGTCGCGCTCGCTTGCCGCATGCGAAGGTGCGCTGCTCGTCGTCGATGCGTCGCAGGGCGTCGAGGCGCAGACCGTAGCCAATTGCTACACCGCGACCGAGCAGGGCGTTACCGTCGTGCCGGTGCTGAACAAGATCGATTTGCCGTCGGCCGATCCCAATCGCGTGATGAGCGAAATCGAGGACATCATCGGGATCCACGCACACGACGCGATCCTGGCGAGCGCCAAGACAGGCGAGGGTGTCGATGACATCCTCGAGGCGGTGATCGCGCGCATTCCGCCACCGGTCGGCAACCCCGATGCGCCGCTCAAGGCATTGATCATCGACTCATGGTTCGACAACTATGTCGGCGTCGTCATGCTGGTCCGCGTGATGGACGGCACGCTCAAGCCGCGCGACAAGATATTGCTGATGGCCGCGGCCGCCACATTCACGTGCGAGCAAGTCGGCGTATTCACGCCACGGTCTGCCGCGCGCGATGCACTGGCCGCCGGAGACGTCGGCTTCGTTGTGGCTGGCATTAAGGAATTGAAGGCTGCGCAGGTCGGCGATACGGTGACGCATGTTGCGCGTCCGGCGGCAGCCCCGCTGCCGGGCTTCAAAGAAGTGAAACCGCAGGTATTTGCCGGCCTTTATCCCGTTGAGTCAAATCAATACGAGGCGCTACGCGACGCCCTGGACAAGCTGAAATTGAATGACGCGTCGCTGCACTACGAACCGGAAGTTTCGCAAGCGTTAGGCTTTGGATTCCGTTGCGGCTTCCTCGGACTTCTGCACATGGACATCGTGCAGGAGCGGCTCGAGCGCGAGTACGACATGGATCTGATCACGACGGCGCCGACCGTCGTCTATCAACTGTTGCTGCGGGATGGAACCGTCAGCGAAATCGAAAATCCGTCGAAGCTGCCGGACCCTTCCAGGGTGGAGGAGGTCCGTGAACCGATCATCACGGCGACGATCCTGACGCCGCAGGAATACGTTGGCCCGGTCATCACGCTGTGCACCGACAAACGTGGCGTGCAGAAGAACATGCAGTATCTCGGGCGCCAAGTGATGCTGACCTACGAGCTGCCGTTGGCCGAAGTCGTGATGGATTTTTTCGACCGGATGAAATCCGTATCGCGCGGTTACGCATCGTTCGATTACGAATTCAAGGAGTTTCGTGCGGCGGACGTGGTGAAGCTTGACATCCTGATCAACGGCGAGCGGGTCGATGCGCTGTCGGTGATGGTGCATCGGTCGGTTGCCATTCATCGGGGACGCGAAGTCGCATCGAAAATGCGCTCGCTGATCCCACGGCAGATGTTCGATGTCGCAATCCAGGCGTCGATCGGCGCGCAGATCATCGCTCGCGAAACAATCAAAGCGCTCCGTAAGAACGTGTTGGCAAAATGCTACGGCGGCGACGTAACACGCAAGAAAAAGCTGCTCGAGAAGCAGAAAGCAGGTAAGAAGCGGATGAAAGCGGTCGGCAGCGTCGAGATTCCGCAGGAGGCGTTCCTCGCCATTCTCCAGGTTGGAGAGAAATGATCCCCCACGCTTGCGGCCGGAGTGGCCAATGTGGCCGCTGCGCTGCCCCCAGAGGGGGAGCAATTCGCGCCTTGGGACGGCCCTGCGGCGCGAAAGTGAATCCCCACGCGTGCGACAATCCGCGCGCTCGCGGCGGCCCGTTCGGTCCCATCCAACACGAACAACATTCCCATTGCCGATGAACTTTGCCCTGATATTGTTTCTTCTCACTGCCGTGACAGGTGCTGCCTGGCTTGTCGACAAGCTTGTTCTCGAACGCCGCCGCCGCGAGCGCGCGCACGCAGCGATCGCCAATTTCGACCGTCAGCGCGCCGCCGTTCCCGCAACGGAATCATCGACCGCGATCGCGCAGCGTGAGCAAGTCGAATCGGCGGCGTTGCGCGAGCCGTCGTGGGTCGAATACTCGAAGGCGTTCTTTCCGGTCTTGCTGCTCGTCTTTCTGCTGCGATCGTTTCTTGCCGAGCCGTTCAAGATTCCATCGTCGTCGATGCGCCCCACGCTCGAGGTTGGCGATTTCATTCTGGTCAACAAATTCATCTACGGTATCCGGCTGCCGATCCTCGAAAAGAAAATGATTCCGCTGGGTGATCCCAAGCGAGGCGACGTCGTCGTCTTTCGCTATCCGATCAATCCGACGCAGGATTTCATCAAGCGCGTAATCGGAATCAGCGGCGATGTCGTGGAGTATCGCGACAAACGGCTCACCGTCAATGGCGAGCCGTGGCCGCAGCGCGCGGACGGTTCCTATAGTTACCTCGAAGGGCTACGCTTCGATACGCTCGAACGTGCATTCGAGCGCACCGACGCGGCAGCCGGCGCACAGGAGCATACGATCGGCATCAGCCCGCAAGCGCCGCCGGTCTATCCGCCGAACGTCCGCAATTTTCCGGGCCGCGAGAATTGCGACTACAATGAGCGCGGTTTTACGTGCCGGGTACCTGCGGGCCAATACTTGATGATGGGTGACAATCGCGACAACAGCGACGACAGCCGGTATTGGGGTTTTGTGCCGGACGACCACATCCGCGGCAAGGCGTTTTTCATCTGGTTCAACTGGGACGATATCGCTTCCCTCGCATTCAAGCGCGTTGGAAGCGGCATTCATTGAACGGGCCACGAGGGGAGAAGCCGATGATGCGTAACGAGCGCGGCATTACGATCCTGGGATTTCTTTTCGTTGCCGCGGTCGTGATCACCGTCGCCCTTGTCGGCTTTCGCGTGCTTCCCGCTTATATTGAATATTTCGCCGTGCAAAAAGCGTTGCAAACGGCGCTCGAGGACGCGCCGACCGGGAACTTGGCCGAGGTGCGCCGCGCATTCGATCGCAAGTCGGGCGCCGGGTACATCGAATCGGTGCGTCCTGCCGACGTACAAGTATTACGGCAAGGCAATCTGATTACGGCGACGGCTTCGTGGCAGCGCGTACTCCCGATGATCGGCAACGCGAGCATCCTGCTGGACTTCGACGCATCCGCCTCGCGCTGACGATCGTTTAATGGCATTGCTGGAACGGCTCGGATACGAATTTCGCGAGCCTGGCCTTCTGCGGGAGGCACTGACCCATCGCAGCTTCGGCGTCCCGCACAACGAGCGGCTTGAGTTCGTTGGCGACGCCGTGCTGAACTGCGCCGTTGCGCTCGCGCTATTCGAGCGGTTTCCGGCGACGCAGGAAGGCGATCTTTCACGCGCGCGCGCGAACCTCGTGAACCGCGACACGCTCGCGCAACTCGCCCGACAGATCGGATTAGGCGCGCACATACGGCTTGGCGAAGGCGAGTTGAAGAGCGGCGGCGCCGATCGAACGTCGATCATTGCCGATGCGCTCGAAGCGGTGTTGGGCGCAGTGTTTCTCGACGGCGGTTTTCCCGCCGCACGCTCAGCGATCGATCGCATTTACGCCGATCTGCTTCACGGTGCCGATCCCGCGACGCTCGGCAAGGATCCAAAGACGCGCTTGCAGGAATGGTTGCAGGCGCGCCGTTACCCGGTCCCTGAATATGCGGTCGTCGCGACGACGGGCGAGGCGCACGCGCAGCAATTCGAGGTCGATTGCCGCATTCCGGCGTTGTCGCTGACAACGCACGGCAGCGGGCCGAGCCGACGTGCTGCCGAGCAGAATGCCGCTGCTGCCGCGTTCGCGCGGGTCGTCTCCAGCGCCGCACATGGTTGAGCGGACGTCGACGACGCATCGCGCGGGGCACATCGCAGTCGTGGGGCGTCCGTCAGTCGGCAAATCGACGCTGGTCAATATGCTGGTCGGCGAAAAGATCAGCATCACGTCGAAAAAGCCGCAAACGACGCGCTATCGCATTACCGGGATATTAAGCGAGCCCGAGAGGCAGCTCGCGTTTGTCGATACGCCAGGTTTCCAGACGCGCAATCGTTCACCGCTCAATGACCGAATGAACCGCACGGTGCGGGACAGCCTAGCCGGCGTCGATGTTGTCGTTTGGGTCATCGATGCGCACCATCTGACGAGCGCGGATCGTGCCGTCGCCGCACTGCTTCTGCCCTCGATGCCGGTCATCGTCGCAGTCAACAAGATCGATCAGCTGAAGGACAAAGCGGCGCTGTTGCCCGTTCTCGCCGAGATCGGTGAGCTCCGCGAGTTCGCGGCCATCGTGCCGATTTCGGCGGAACGCGGGACACAGCTCATGGAACTCAAGGATGAAATCACCAAGCTGTTGCCGCTGTCGCCGCCGCTGTATCCTGAAACCGATGTGACCGATCGCGACGAGCGCTTTTTGGCGGCGGAATTCATCCGCGAAAAGGTCTTTCGGTTATTGGGGGAGGAAGTCCCTTATGCAACGACCGTCGCGATCGAGAGCTTCGAGGAGCGCGGTCAGCTGCGGCGGATCCACGCCACAGTCTATGTCGACAAGCCGAGTCAACGCGCGATTTTGTTGGGATCGTCGGGTGCCCGAATGAAGGCGATCGCGTCGCAGGCACGCGCCGACATGGAGCGCGTCTTCGGCGGCACCGTTTACCTCGAGGTGTGGGTCAAGGTGAAACGCGGATGGGCCAACGACGAGACGCAGCTGACGCGATTCGGTTATTGAATGGTTGAACGTACAGGATGAACGCAGCGGCGACCTCGGCCTCGTTGAACCTGCCACCTGAATCACTTCAGCGACAGTCGGCCTCGTGTGACGACTCGCATTGGCCGTCGATCCCCGCGTCGCGGGGCCCCTCGCCGGCTGCTCGCATCACAGCCGCAAGCGTGGGGGTCGTGTGAGGCAATTGCGCGACCGGCGCGATGAGCAACCGGGATTCGTTCTCCACACATATCCTTATCGGGAGACGAGCCTCATCGTCGAGGCATTTACCGCGGTCTATGGCCGCGTCGCGATGGTTGCGCGCGGTGCGAAGCGACCGCGTTCGGAGATACGGGGATTGCTGAACGCGTTTCAACCGCTCTTCCTGTCGTGGGCCGGCGCCGCCGAGTTGAAGACGCTCCTCGCGGCGGAGTGGCGGGGCGGAATGCCGTTACCTCGTGGTGCCGCGCTCTTATGCGGGTTTTATCTGAACGAGCTGTTGCTGAAGCTTCTACCGCGCGAGGATCCGCATCCGGCGCTGTGGTCCGAATACGAGAGCGCGCTGCTGGCATTGACCGAGCATCCCGTTCCGGCGGATCAAGCGGCAACGTTGCGGCGATTCGAGCTCAAGTTATTGGCGGAGTTGGGCTACGCGATGCCGTTGACTCATGAGCACGAGACCGGCGCCCCGATCGATCCGGCGGAACGCTACCATTACGCATTCGATCGCGGTCCGCGCCGACAAATTGCGGAGCCTGGCGTGAAATGGCCTGTTGTACGCGGCGAAACGTTGCTGGCGCTCGCTAACGAGCGTTATCCCGATCAGCAAACGGCGGCGGAAGCGAAGCGGCTGATGCGCTCGGTGCTCGATCATTATCTCGAGGAGCGGCGCATCTTCAGTCGCCGCGTCGTGCAGGACTTGCAGGCGCTTGACGAGGAAGCGGAGCCAAAATGAATGCAATGAGCGGAGCACTCCGATGATCGAGCTTGGCGTCAACATCGACCACGTCGCGACATTGCGTCAGGCGCGGCGTACGCACGAGCCCGATCCCGTATGGGCGGCTGTCGAAGCGCATTTGGGGGGTGCAGACGGCATCACCGTGCATCTGCGCGAGGATCGCCGTCATATCCAAGATGAGGACGTGCGGCGATTACGTGAGCTTGTTCACATCAAGCTGAATCTCGAAATGGCGGCAACGAATGAAATGATCGATATTGCCGCCAGGCTCAAACCCGAGATGGCGATGCTCGTTCCCGAAGGCCGCGAGGAAATCACGACCGAAGGCGGGCTCGACGTCGCCGGTCAGGCAAACAAGATCAAGAGCGTAGTTGCGAAGTTGGCCGCTGCGGGCATCGTCACCTCGGTGTTCATCGACGCCGATGTACAGCAGGTCGAAGCGGCGGCCAGTGTCGGCGCCAAGGTTTGTGAAATCCATACCGGTCCGTACGCGCACGCATTTCACGCCAAAGGGCGCGACCCGGAAAGCGCCGCGGTTGTCGCCGAGCTTGCCGCCATTCGTAAGGCCGGCGAAGCGGTGCGAGCACTTGGCATGCGTTTCAACGCCGGCCATGCGCTTAACTATTTCAACGTGCAGCCGATTGCCGCGCTGCCCGGTATACGCGAGCTGCACATCGGCCACGCGATCGTGGCGCGTTCGGTGTTCGTCGGCATGCGCGACGCCGTGCGCGAGATGAAGGCGCTGTTGCGCGAAGCCGCGACCGCGTCGCGTTGATGCCGCTCGAGCTGCCGCGTGGGCCGGTGATGCTCGGCGTCGAGGGATCGGCGCTCACCGATTCGGATCGTGCCCGTCTGGCACACCCACTCGTCGGCGGCGCGATTCTCTTTACACGCAACTACATCTCGCCGACGGAATTGTCGCGGCTCACGCGCGATATCCGGTCGATGCGCACGCCGCCGCTCGTGATCGGCGTCGATCACGAGGGTGGACGCGTGCAGCGTTTCCGGGACAGATTCACAAGCGTTCCCCCGATGCGAACGCTCGGTGAAACTTACGACGTCGACCGCGACGAAGCGATCGCGGAATCGGGGCGATGGGGCCGGCTGATCGCGGACGAGCTTACCGATTGCGGCGTCGATTTCAGCTTCACGCCGGTGCTCGATCTCGATTTCGGTGTGAGCGCCGTCATCGGCGATCGCGCATTTCATCACGACCCACACATTGTCGCCGAGCTCGCAGCGGCGATCTGTCAGGGTCTTCATCGTGGCGGCATGGCTGCCGTGGGCAAGCATTTCCCCGGCCACGGCAGCGTCGTGGCCGATTCGCATCTCGATCTGCCGGTCGATGGTCGTGGTTACGCGGAGATCGCGGCGAACGATCTCGTGCCGTTTGCGGCACTGATCAAGCTGAACCTGATCGACGGCGTGATGCCCGCGCACGTGTTGTATCCGCAAGTCGATTCGCAGCCGGCGGGCTTTTCGACGGTTTGGCTGCAGGAGGTGCTCCGCGGCGGATTGGGCTTCGACGGTCTCATCTTCAGCGACGATCTGGAGATGGCAGGAGCGCGCGGCGCCGGCGACATTGTGGCACGCGCCAACGCTGCCGTCGCGGCCGGCTGCGACATGGTGCTCGCATGCAACGATTTTGCGGCGATGGATGACCTTCTCGCACGTTGGGCGCCGTTACCTACGCCGCAACTCGCATCGCGTTTGGAAAAGATGAGCAGGACGCCGCCATCAGAAACATAAGCGCGGGCGCGGTCGGCGAATCGACCAATCAGACAAAACCGTCGACCGGCGTCCAGCGGGTCTCGCGTCGCGCAAGCTTCTGTTCAGCAGATTCGCCTTCATATGAAACCGGCGTCGCGTCCGGCAACGGCGCAATGCCAGCAATCGCGTTGATATTGAGCGTGGCCAACTGTCCGCGGGGCGCGTTCACCACCGCGGCGATATAGGTGCCGCACTCGCGGCACACAAAGAAGTCCGCGGTGCGCGATGCAAAACGATAGCGGAGAACCTTTGCTGGATCAGTGATATGAAAAATCACGGAGCCGTCCGGATCCGATGTCGTTTGCGCGCCGTGGCAGCGACAGAAGCGACATTGACACGCGCGCACGGGCCACTGCTCCGGGGCCTGCGCCGTGCGAAACGAGAAGCCAATCGCACCGCAATGACACCGGCCTTCGTAACTACACCCGTCTTCCGTCTCGTTCATCTGGCGGGCAGGTTACTTAAGGAGGAATTGCGGATCGCATCCACTGCTTCGGACGTGAGCCAGAGCACCGCGTTCCAATCCGCCTCGATCAAATCAATGATGGATTGGCGAAGCCCGTTGCGCCAATCATCGCTTCCATAGAAAGCCTGCTGCGATGCTTGCAGGTGCTCGAGACTATCGTAGGCGCGGATAAGAAAATAGCTGTCGGCATCATCGAGCGATGGGCCGTAAGCGACAACCTCCATGCGCCATGTGTATAGGAGCGGAATGCTTTGCGTGACAACCAGCTCGTGGAATTGTTTGCCGCCGCCTGGCTTCGGCTTGTACGAGCGGATTTCGACGAGACGGTTCATGGTCGAGATCGTGACAGGCAAAGGGCGCGCCTTGTCGAATAGCCATTGCGTGGGACGCAGGAGTACGATAGCTGAGCCATCCGCGATCGATCCCTCGTTCCGCGGAGTGGCTGAAAAATCCAGGGAGAATTGCCATGACGTCGATCAATCGATGGGGTTGTTGTGCGCTTGCATCTTTCTTCCTCGTGGGTGCTTCGTGGGCGGATAACGATGGACCGCAGTCGTGTGCGGCCAAGGCGGCGGGCCTCTACGGTTTTCAGTGTCATGGGAGTTCGTTCACGGGAGCGAAGCTCGAGCCGGTGACTTTTGTCGGCACCGTGGTCGGCGATGCATCCGGCGTCTATGAGGGCTTCGGCACGTTCAACTCGAGCTTAGGATCCGTATCGACGCATGTCGTCGGTACCGCAAGCTTCGGCAAGAATTGTTTTGGGCATATCGACTACACCACCAACGAGATTGTGTTGCCGGGCGGCGGTACCGTGCCCCTACCGCCGGTCTCTTTCGACTTCATCTCCGTCGACAACAATCGTGAGACTCTTGGGACGGGTGTTGCGCCGGCAGGAGTCACCGGTGACTTCGTCCCGCGCCTAACCTGCCGCCTCGTGAGAATCGGCCACTGAACCGTCTCGTAACGCGACACGCGTCAACGCCGCTGGAAGTCTCGGCCGACGGCGTTGGCCTTGTTGATGTCGGCTTGAACCTGATCGCGACTGCGCTCGTACACGATTTCGCGCCCTCTGATGTTTCCGACGTAGGCCTGGCCGCTTCGCGTCGGCGTCAACTCGCACTTGACGTTGTGGATACCTTCGCCGATCACGACTTCAATATGGCTTGCCCGCTTGTTGAGAACGACGACGTCGATCGTCTGACCGCTTTCGGTTATGCGTACCTTAATCTTTTCAGCTTCCATCTGTTTTCAGTCCTGAATCGATGTGACTTACGGGTGCCGGTTACCGTGCGCCAGCGCAATGTGTCGGGGCGCACTGGTCGATCATCAACCGCTCGACGGTCGCTTTCACACTCATGAATAAAGAACGAAGCGAGTCGTTGAGCCGCACGTGATCGTATCGCTTGATTGCCGCAACGTTGCGTGCAAGATCGACGACCGTGTGGTCGAGCTCCGATTGCGCGAATTGGATTTGGTCTCGTAGCATCCTCCTGATGTCCTCTTCGTCAGAGGTTGGAACCGCTTCGATGGAAGCTTCCAGCAATCCTTCGAGCAAATCGATCTGCAACCAGGTTCCCATCAACTGGTTGTACGTCCAATATAGATTGAAACGCTCTTCGTCCGATGCGCTATCGATCGAAGATGTGAGGTCCCGAGCAAGCACAGCCATGGCGTTTGCGTGTCGCTCGAGCTCGTACACGTATGTGGCGTCGCCCATACGCACGGCGCCGCGCGCGACGGGCTCATAGAGCACGGCTGCGAACAACAACGCCAACAGCCCGAAACGCAAGATCGTTTGAAAACGCGTCAGTTCTTCTCGGGCATTGCCGACGAATGATGACCGGTAATCAACCACTGGTGACCGTTTTCGCCTATTAAAATGGATGCGGCCAGCGTCCGCCGAGCCGCTTCGTCAACTCTTCCGCCGTATGGGCGACGAGCGGACCGAGCTGCTTGATTCGCGGATCCGGCAATCGCGAAGATGGCCCGGCGAGCGAAATCGCGCCGAGCGTCTCGGCGTGCTCGTCGTATATCGGCGCAGCAACGCATCGCGTTCCAACCGCATGCTCCTCGTCGTCGAACGACCATCCGCGCTGACGGATCACACGCACGCTCGCCCACATCGTTTCCGGCGATGTGATCGTGTTTTCGGTGATGCGCGGCAGTCCTTTGACTTTGAGGATCGCGTCGATCTGCTCATCCGGCAACGACGCAAAGATCGCCTTGCCGACACCCGACGCATGCAACGGCACGCGACTGCCGAGCTTGACGATCGTGCGCATCATTTCGCGGCACTGCACTTGATCGACGAACACGGCTTCGGTCCCGTCGAGAATGCCGAGGTTCGCCGTTTCACCGGACTGCTCCATCAATCGACGCATGTACGGATGGCTTTGCGCGATGAAGTCGCGACTTGCGAGGAAGCTCGATCCGACGGTGAACGCCTGGAGTCCGATGTACCAACGACCCAAGTCGCCCGCTTGGTAAACGTAGCGCATTCTTTCGAGCGTGGAGAGCAGCCGATGCGTCGTCGACGGCGCAAGCTCGGCGCGGTGCGCGACGTCGGTCAACGTAAGCCCGCCCTCAGCCTTGGCGAGACACTCGAGGATCGACAGGCCGCGTGTCAGGCTTTGGACGTGGTTGGTCGTCGTGCCGGGTTTGGCCGGCGTGCGGCCTCGGCGTGGAGGTGTCGAGAAACGATGGGCTAGTGACATGAGAGGGTCTGCAAATGCTGCTATCAAACCACAATACGGCTTGATTGGCGAAGGGGAAGATAACGCGTGTCAGCGGTACCGCGCGAAAATGCGCTAGGCGAGCTTCAGATGCGGCGTGACGGCGAAGCGTTCACCGGCAATGTCGACCTCGTAGCGGGCCGCGAGAATGACGTTGTCGGCGATCGCCTCTTCCGCGCGCGCATAACCCATCGCAACGGCTCGTCCGTATTTGCGACTGTAGCCAGCCGATGTCAGCTCACCGACACCGCGTCCGTTCATGAGCAGCGGTTCACCACCCCAAGGAAACGCGTCGGGATCATCGAACGTGAATTGCACAAGGCGCTTTTTGACGCCGCTCTCGCGCGCTGCGATCAGTGCTTCGCGGCCGAGGAATGATGACGGCTTGTTGAGCTTGACTGTGTACGCCAATCCCGCTTCCCACGGCGACTCGTCGGGCGATAATTCGGCGCCCCATGCGCGCCGTCCTGCCTCGATCCGTAACGCGTCGATCGTGTAATAGCCGGCATCTCGCAATCCGAATTCGGAGCCGACGCTCCACAGCGCTTCATAGAGCGTTACGCACTGATCGGTCGACACGTACAACTCGAACCCCGGTCCACCCACGTAGCTCATCCGCGCAGCGCGTGCGCGGGCATGACCGACGTCGATTTCGCTCGTCGTGGAAAACGGCAATCCGGTTTTTGACAAATCATGCGGCGACAACCGGCGCAAGAGCGCTTCGGCTTTGGGTCCCATCACCGAAAGGACTGAATACGCGCTCGTGACATCGACAAGCGACGCGTGCTCGTCCGCTTCCATGTGCTGCTCGATCCAGCTGAAATCGCGGGTCGCCTGCGCTGAGCCGGTCAGAATGAAAAAGGTGTCAGGCGCGAGACGCGTAATCGTCAAGTCGCTTTCGAAGCCGCCGCGTGCGTTCAACATACCGGTGTAGACGATGCGGTCGACCGCGATGTCGATATCATTGGCGCAGAGTCTCTGGAGCACCGTCACTGCATCGCGGCCTTTGAGAATGAATTTCGCAAACGACGTTTGATCAAAAACGGCGATGTCCTCGCGACAGGCGCGCTGCTCCTCGATCACGTGGGGAAGCCACCCCGGCTTGCCGAAGGTGTGGGCGGGTTCGTTCGCGCCTTCCGGCAAGAAGTAATTCGCGCGTTCCCAGTTGAGCTTCGTTCCAAAAACCGCGCCTTTTGCTTTCAACCGATCGTAGAGCGGCGAGCGCCGAAGCGGCCGGACCGTTTTCAGCTCTTCGCGCGGCCATCGCATCGCGTAATGCAGTCCCAGCGACTCGACGGTGCGATCGGCAAGGTGGCGACGGTTCGCATGGAACGGCGCGAAGCGGCGGATATCGATATCGAAGACATCGAACGGCGCTTCGCCATCGATGATCCATTCGGCGATCAGACGGCCGGCCCCACCTGCGTTGGCAATACCGGCCGAATTGAAACCGGCGCAAACGAAATACCCATTGAGTTCGGGTGCTTCGCCCAGCACGAAGTTGCCGTCCAACGTGAAGCTTTCCGGACCATTCAAGAGGAGCTTGATCTCGGCCGTTTCGAGGCACGGCGTGCGATGAATCGCGTTCTGCATCAGAACTTCGAATTGGTCCCAATCTTCCGGCAACAATTGGAATTCGAAGCGCTCCGGAATCCGCTCGACGTTCCACGGCTTTGCGACCGGCTCGAAGCCGCCCATCACGAGCCCGCCGACCTCTTCCTTGTAGTAGATGAAACCGTCGGGATCGCGGATTACCGGCAACGACTGCGACACGCCGCTGATCGGTTTGGTTACGACGTAAAAGTGCTCCGCCGAATAGAGCGGCACGTTGACGCCAGCGGCAGCACCGAATTCCCGCGCCCACTGACCGGCGCAGTTGACGACGATCTCGCAATCGATTTCGCCGCTGCCTTCATCGCTTGTCCAGAGAATGCCCGCAACGTGCCGATTGTGACGCCGTATCCCGCGCACGTTTACACCTTCGAAGATCTGGGCACCGCGCATGCGCGCGCCTTTCGCGAGCGACTGCGTGAGGTCGGTCGGATTGGCTTTGCCGTCACCGGGAATCCACACGGCGCCGGCCAAATCGTCGGTGCGCAGGATCGGCGCGAGCTCTTGTGCTTGATGCGGCGTGATGAAGTCGAACTCGACGCCGAAGCTTTGCGCGCGCGCCATTTGCCGCTTGATCAACGTGAGCCGCGCGGGTGTCTTCGCGACATTGAGGCTGCCGCATTGCTTCCATCCGGTCGCGAGACCCGTTTCGGCTTCGAGCGACGCGTACAGCTCGATTCCGTAACGGCTCATTCGCGTTGCGTTGCGCGTCGCCCGCGTTTGCCCGACGAGTCCCGCTGCGTGCCACGTCGTGCCGCAGGTGAGCTTGCCTTGCTCGAGGAGCACGACGTCGGTGATACCGAGCTTCGTTAGATGATAGGCGGCCGATGCGCCGGCGATGCCGCCGCCGATCACTACGACACGCGCGCTCGATGGGATTCGCATTGTTCAACGATTACAGCTTGAGCGCGGCGACACCCGCAACAACGGTCGCTGCACCGGCCATTCGACGCCAACCGAAACCTTCTTTCAGCACGAGCGAGCCGATCAACGCGGCGAACAGCACCGACACCTCGCGCAACGCCGCCACGACAGCGACCGGCGCTTTGGTCATGGCCCACAACACGATGCCGTAAGCGGCGAGGCTTGCGGCGCCGCCCATGAGGCCTCTTCGCCATCGCAGCGCGACGTATCGCACGGCCGCAACGCCACGACGCGCGTAGATCCAGGCGAGAAACGGCAAGCCCTCGAGAAAGATGAGCCACGTCACGTATCCCGCCGGGTTTTCGCTGACGCGCACACCGGCGCCGTCGACGAGCGTGTACAGCGCAATGATCGCCGCGTTGGCAAGCGCCCAACCTGCTGCTGCGGGCGAATGACGACCGCTCGCGAACCACGCAATCACGATGATGCCGGACGCGATCAGCACGATGCCGATAACCGTCTTCGCGCCGGGGTGCTCGCCAAGAAAAAAGATGCCAAGCAATGTGACGATCAGGGGCGCCACGCCACGCATCAGCGGGTACGCGAAGGACAGATCGCCGCGATGGTACGCACCGGCGAGGGTGACGTAGTAGCCGAAGTGAATCGCCGCGGAAAGCGCCATGAAGCGCCACGAGGCGACCGCGGGAACGCCGACAAACGGCAGCACGACGAGCGCGACGACGGACGAGCCGGCGATGATGAGCGCTGTGTCGAGAACAGGATCGCCCGCCGAGGACTTGAGCAGCGCATTCCACAGCGCATGCAGAAAGCCCGCGCCAAGGACGGCCAGCGTTACGCCAAGCGTGATCTCGGTGGCAGGCATTGCCGCCGCAGCTTGAGGTCTGGGCTTCTTAAGCGACGGCCCGCTGCGCGGCTTCGAGCGCAGGGACGAAATGGGCGAGCGGTGGCGTCACTGCGTCGGGGATCTTGGCCAAGTCGTCCCAAAGGCGAATCTTCACGGCGTCTTCGGCGTGTGGCTGTTTGATGAACCGCGACGCCTCGTCAGCGGAGTAGACGCCGCCTTGCAACACGAGGCTCCGTTTCGAATCGGCGGACAACGCAGCGTAATAGTCGGGGCGCGTTGCACACAGATAGCGCTTGGCATCGACGTGCATGCGGATCGGCTCCAGGACGTCGCTGCCATAGAGCGGTCGTAGAAACGGCAACGCGGCGAACTGGTGCAAGTCGTCGACGCCGCGTAACGTCGGGGTTTCGCCCTGATCGTTCAGCAAATGTCCCAGATCATGCAGCAATGCCGCGGCGATCAATGCGGGCGGCGCACCGGCTGCTTCGGCTTGGGCGGCGGTCTGCAACGCGTGCTCGATTTGCGTCACGCCTTCGCCTTCATAGGCGCGGCCGCCTTTGCGCGCGAACAGAACGCAGATATCAGACAGGCTCATGTCGGGTTCCATGAGCGCCGCCGGGCCGTCCCAAGGCGCTCATTGCTCCCCCTTTGGGGGCAGCGCAGCGACGACAGTCGCAAGCGTGGGGGCCCATTCAAGCCCTGGCCGTCTTTGTTTTCGGCTCTTGCGGCCACGGCACATCCTCCGCACTCGCGTCGGCGGCGGTCTCTTCGGCCCCCGGTGTCTTGAGTCGTGTGCGTGCGAGGACGCCGGCCTCCTCAAGTATCGGATAAGCGATCGAGCAAATATGCGAATTGATCCGCCGCAAATCTGCGATCAGATCCAGATGCAGCGACGATGTTTCGATGCTGTCGGCGGTGTTGCCCGCAAGGCGGCTCAAGTGCGAGTCGGCGTACGCGCGCTCGAGGTCACGAAACAATACCTTTTGCGCCAGCAGTTCCTGCGCGCTTTTGAGATCGCCGTTCAGAAACACCGATAGACCCAGGCGCAGGTTCGCGATAAGTCGCGCGTGCAGGTCACAAATTTCCGCCATGCCGGCGTCCGAAAAATTACGCCCCTTGTCGATCTTCTTCTCTTCGACATCGGTCAGGATACGCTCGATGATGTCGCCGATCTGCTCCATGTTGATCGTGAACGATACGATGTCAGCCCAGCGACGGCCTTCGCGCTCATCAAGCGCTTCACGCGAGACCTGCGTCAAATAGAGCTTCACCGCCGTATAGAGCTCGTCGACGACATCGTCCATTCGTCGCAAGCGTTCGGCGAGTATCCGATCGTTCGTTTTCAGCACCGTCAACATCCCGGCGAGCATTTGCTCGATCGCATCGCCGATGCGCAGCGCCTCGCGCGCCGCGCAAGAGATCGCCAACGCGGGCGTTTCAAGCGCCGAAGGATCGAGATGCCGCGGCTTGGCGGGATCGTCGCTGACGTGCTTCGCCGGCAAAATGTGTTCGGCAATACGTGCGATCTTCTCGGTCAAGCCGACGAAGACCAGCGCCAACGCGACATTGAAGATCAGATGGAACAGCACGACCTCGCGCGCGCCGTCGAGTGCGAGACCGTCGATCCACGTTTCGATGTGATTGACCATCGGCAGGACGAGCACACAGCCAATCACACGGAACAGGAAATTGCCGAGCACGACGCGGCGCGCTTCCGGAGGCGAACGCATCGTTGACAACATGCCGAGCAGCCCGCTGCCGAGATTGGCGCCCAGCACGAGGCCGAGTGCAACCGGGAGCGATAACACTTGCAATCCGGCAAGCGCCGCAATAATGAGCACGACGGCAAGGCTTGAATAGCAGAGGATCGTCAACAGCGCAGCGACGAGCATGTCGAGCAGCACGTCGCCCGTCAGCGATGCGAAGATCACTTTGACGCCCGCCGCCTGCACGATCGGTTTCGCTGCGACCGAGATCCACTGCAGCGCAAACATGATGAGGCCGAGCCCGATCAGAATGCGGCCGAAGCGGCCGATGCGCGTCGCCTGCATCGTCAGGAACAACACGACGCCGACGAAAATCAGGAACGGCGCGAGCCATGAGAGATCGAACGACAGGACCAGCGTGACGAGCGCGGTACCGACGTCCGCACCCAACATCACCGAAAGCGCCGGCGCGGTCCCGATCAATCCTTGTCCGGCGAACGCAGCGACAATCAGCGCGGTGGCTGTGCTGCTTTGGATCAGCGCGGTGACGCCGAGCCCGGCGAAGAACGCGGAAACGCGATTCGAGACACTCCGCCTGAGAACACGGCGCAAGTCGCCGCCGTACAAGCGCAAGATGCCGGTGCGCACGATGTGCGTGCCCCAGACGAGCAGCGAAACACCAGCCAGCAGATTAAGCAGCGTTTGCAATCAAAGCGTCCGGATCACCATGGGAGCGAATACGTCTTCACATTGGTAAAGCTCTTCATCGCCTCCTGCACGCCTTCCTTGTAGCCCAATCCTGAATCCTTGATGCCGCCGAACGGCGTCAATTCGAGTCGGTAACCCGGCACTTCGCGGATGTTGACCGACCCCACATTCAACTCGGCGATGAACCGCGTGATGTAATCCAAACGATTCGTACATACAGAGGATGACAAACCGTACGCGGTTCCGTTCGCGATACGAATCGCATCGTCGATCGTCTTGAACCGGATGACCGGAGATACAGGACCGAATGTCTCGGTGCGCACGACGTTCATCGCCGGATCGACATGGTCGATCACCGTCGGCGAATACAGCGCGCCGCGACGCACATTGCCAATCAGGAGCTTCGCGCCGCTCGCAACCGCATCGTTGACGCACGCTTCGAAATGTTGCGCCGCAGAATCGTCGATGACGGTCCCCATATCGACATCCGGATCCATCGGGTCGCCGTATGTCCATGCGCGCGTTTTGGCGACTAGGCGCTCGACGAATGCATCGGCGACTTTTTCATGAATCAGCATTCGCTTGATCGCCGTGCAGCGTTGGCCGGAATTTTTGTACGATCCTGACGCGGCGAGCGTGGCAGCCTCATCGAGGTCGGCGTCTTCCATGACGATCAGCGGATCATTGCCGCCGAGCTCGAGGACCTGACGCTTGTAGGCGGCCTTCGCGGCGATCGCCTTCCCGATGGCGATGCCGCCGGTAAACGTGACGAGATCGACGTCGGCATTCGTCAGCATTTCGTCGGCGATCTCCGCCGGATCGCCGGTTACGACCGAAAACATTTCCGGCGGCAATCCCGCTTCGTACAGGATGTCTGCGAGCGCGAGCGCGGTGAGCGGCGTCTTCTCCGTCGGCTTCAACACCATCCGATTGTTTGTTGCGATCGACGGCGCAACCTTGTGCGCAACCTGATTCAGCGGATGATTGAAGGGCGTAATCGCGGCGATGACCCCTTGCAGCGGCTCGCGCAGCGTATACACCTTGCGCGATTTGCCGTGAGGCGTGAGGTCGCACGAAAAAATCTGGCCGTCGTCATTGAGCGCAGCGTTGCCGGCGAACGTGAAGACATCGCACGCGCGGCCGACTTCGTAGAGTGAATCCTTCTTGCAGATGCCGCACTCGGACGTGATCAAATCAGAGATCTCGGCGGCACGCGAACGGATGATCGCCGCCGCGCGATGGCAGATATCGTAACGCTCGTAACGCGTGAGCTTCGCGCGATATGACCTGGCGATCGAAAGCGCACGTCGCACATCGTCGACCGTCGCCTTTGGTATCGTGCCGACGACTGCGCCGGTGTAAGGATTATAGACGGCGATTGTGCGCGGTCGTTCGACGCGCTCACCCGCAATGCGCATCGCCTCCCGCCTGAGCTCAGTAGGATGAAGGTTCAACACTTCAGCCGGTGAATTCATCGCAAATGATTGAGACCGAGATCGAACGCATCGAAATTGCGCCAACGCCGCGATGGCAGTGCATCCGCGGGACGGTTGGCGAGCAACGGCACGCGCTGCTCGGAAACGCCGCCGTGCGAGCGGAGCGGAGCCGTGAGTCCCGATAGATCGTGACGATGGCGCGACGTGCCGATGACCGTGAGTCGTTCGGCGACGATCACCAGATCACCGACGCGATCTTCCGGTAGCTCGAAGCGCATGCACGCTTCAGAGCGCGTCAGCACGAGATCGATACCGGAAATCGCCGCGATACGGCGCAAAACATCGTCACGCATCGCAGGCATCGACAGATACACGGTGGCGTACGACCCCAGCGCACCGTGGTGCACGACATATGGATCGGTAATCGGCAAAATCACGCGCGTCGTGCCGGCGCCGTACCATGCGTCGAGCGCGTCCTGCAGGAACACGATATTGGGCCGGCCGAGCGCATCGGTCTTCGCGTTCATCCCGTGATCGGCCGTCAACACGACGGTAGCGCCCTGCATGTCGAGCCGACGCAGGCACGCATCGAGCATGCCGGTGAATGCGTTCGCCGCGGGCGTCCCCGGCGCGTGCTTGTGCTGCACATAATCGGTCGTCGACAGATACATGATGTCGGGCCGCTCGCGCGCGAGCAGCGCGACGCCGGCGTTGAAGACAAACTCGGAAAGCGCGGCACTGTACACCGAAGGCAACGCCATTCCGCCCAGTGCGAGCGCGTCGGCGATACCGTTTTGCGCAAGCGTCGCCTGATCAGCCTTTTCCGCCGAAAAGCAGATGCCCTTGAGGCGGTGTCCGAGCAATGCGCGAAGCTTGTCCTTTGCGGTGACCACTGCGACCTTCGCACCGGCATTGGCGAAGGCTGCAAGGATCGTGCCGGTCCGCAGATATTTGGCGTCGTTCATCATCACTTCGGCGCCGGCTTCAGCGTCCCAGAAGTAATTGCCGCAGATGCCGTGGACCGAAGGCGGCACGCCGGTGACGATCGACAGGTTGTTCGGATTGGTGAACGACGGGACGACGCAGTCGGCGGTGAGACATGTGCCGATGTCGTTGAGCGACGCGATCCAAGGCGCAAAACCGGCCTCGATCGCCTGATTGACGTAGTCCGGCTCGCAACCATCGACGCAGACCACGACGAGCGGTCGCTCGGGCCACCGATACGCGCGGCCATTGACGGTGACGAACTTGGGCGTCACTGCGCTCACCTCGCTTTCTTGCCGGCGGGCTTGCGCGAAGACAAATCGGCAGATCGGTGCATACGCTCGCGGCTGCCGATCACGTGCTCGTAAAGCGCGCGGCCGGCAGCGGCAGCCTGCCGAGCGGCGATCTTCTCGACGATGTCGTGATGCTGATGCGAAGACAGCGGCACCGCGCCCGCTTGACCGAGCGCCGTGCGCCGATAGAGGTGCAGCTCGTTGACGAGACGTCGGTACGTGAAAAGCAGCTTGGCATTGCCCGTCAACTGGACCAGCCGATCGTGAAACGCCAGATTGACCTGGTGGTAAGCGTCGAGATCGTTCTTCGCTGCCGCTTTGTCCATCCGCTCGACCAACGCGCGGAGGTCGCGGATGTCGCTGTCCCGCGCCGTCTGCGTGACACGACGTCCGACGAACTCGTCGAGGACCGCGCGCAATTCATAGATCTCGTCGGCTTCCTTGATATCGATCTGTCGCACGAACACACCGCGGTTCTTTTCGAGCCGCACAAGACCGGATTCTTCCAACGCGCGAAACGCCTCGCGCACGGGGCCGCGCGAAACGCCGAGAAGGTCGGCGATCGTCGCCTCGTTGAGCTTGGCGCCGGCAGGGAGGTCGCCGGCAAGGATCATCCGTTCGAGCTCGCGCTGTACGAGCGTGGGAAGCGAGTTGGACTGAAGCACGCGAATCGTATGGACGCCTTCGCCATTGGGGGCGACGGGCTCCGCGTGGCGCGGTCGGGTGGGCGATTTCCACGCCGAAGCGGCCGTCGGCGGCGATTTCGCGGCAGGTCGAGACGCAGGCTTTAGCACGTTGCGATTAGACTCCCCAGGGTGTAGATTGTCAACAATCTGCACGACGACGTCATCGCAGCGTCACGTCGATTGTCTATGAATTCGCGTACGATGCTTGAAGCGCGGAGCGCGGCATTCGTCGGTTCAGTACGACGTTAACCAAAAGGGAGCTTTGAATCATGAATTCAAAACGGGGATGGAGTTGGGAGAGCGTCGTCGCGGCATCGGCGCTCGCGCTTTTCGCTCTGCCGGCGGCAGCGCAGAAGACCGAGCTACTCGTTTATACGGCGCTCGAGACCGATCAGATCAAGGCCTACGAAGAAGCATTCAAGAAAGCGAACCCGAACATCGACGTCAAATGGGTACGCGACTCGACCGGCGTGATTACCGCCAAGCTCCTTGCGGAAAAAGCCAATCCGCAAGCCGATCTCGTCGTCGGCGTGTCGGCATCGAGCTTGGCCGTATTCGCGAATGAAGGGATGCTCCAGCCTTATGCGCCCAAGGGACTCGACAAAATTTCGGCGCAATATCGCGACTCGAAAAATCCGCCCGACTGGGTTGGCATGGATGTCTACGGTGCAGCGATTTGCTTCAACACCGTTGAAGCGGCAAAGCTCAACCTGCCCAAGCCCGCGACATGGGAAGACCTGACAAAGCCCGTTTACAAAGGCAAGGTCGTCATGCCGAATCCAGCGTCGTCGGGCACCGGATATCTGGACGTCGCCGGATGGATTCAAATGTGGGGCGATGCGAAGGCTTGGAAGTTCATGGATGGTCTCCACGACAATATCGCGCAGTACACGCATTCGGGCAGCAAGCCGTGCCGTCAGGCTGGCGCCGGCGAATTCCCGATTGGCGTGTCGTTCGAATATCGCGCGGTGACGACGAAGAAATCCGGCGCACCGATCGACATCATCTTTCCGACCGAAGGCTTGGGATGGGATCTCGAGGCGAGCGGCATCATGAAGAGCACGAAGAAGGTTGAGGCGGCGCGCGCGATGATGGATTGGCTCGCAACTCCCGACGCGATGGCGCTCTTTGCGAAGAACTTCGCCGTGCTCGCGATGCCGGGGATGGCGAAGCCGCTCGATTTCGTGCCGGTCGATTATGAGCAGCGGCTGATCAAGAACGACTTCGCGTGGTCGGCGAAGAATCGCGACAAGATTTTGGCGGAGTGGCTCAAACGCTACGACGGCAAATCAGAACCGAAGTAGCCACAGGTACAGTGCCAGGCGCTGTGTGACGTACCTCGCACTCAACGGCATTCGCAAAACCTTCGGGCGCTTCGAAGCGTTGAAGGGAATCGCGCTCGAAGTCGCGCGCGGCGAGCTCATGGTGTTTCTCGGCCCGTCTGGCTGCGGCAAGACGACGCTGCTTCGTATCGTCGCGGGGCTCGAAACGCAAGACGCCGGCACGATCGTGCAGGACGGCCGCGACGTTTCGCGCCTTCCTGCCGTCGATCGCGATTACGGCATCGTGTTCCAGTCGTACGCGTTGTTCCCCAATCTCACGATCGACAGCAATGTTGCATACGGGCTCGTCAATCGCCGTGACCGCCGCGAATCGATCAAAGGACGCGTACGCGAGTTGCTGACACTCGTCGGCTTGCCCGATGCCGGATCGAAATATCCGAGCCAGCTCTCCGGCGGGCAGCAGCAGCGGATCGCGCTCGCCCGCGCACTTGCGCCGGCTCCGGGTCTGCTGCTCCTCGACGAGCCGCTGTCGGCGCTCGATGCGCTCGAACGTGTGCGGCTGCGCGGCGAAATCCGCGCGTTGCAGCACCGCCTCGGTGTGACGACGATCATGGTGACGCACGATCAGGAGGAGGCGCTGTCGATGGCCGATCGGATCGTCGTGATGAACGAGGGACGGATCGAGCAGATCGGCACACCGCGCGAGATTTACGAAACGCCTGCGACACCATTTACGGCGGATTTCGTCGGCAAGGTCAACGTGCTGTCTGCGGTCGTAGAGCAGGGCGGTCATTGTCGAGTGGGAACAATGTCGCTCGTGCTGGGTCGCAGCGATTTGATCTCGGGTGCTGCGGTCAAGCTGTACTTGCGGCCTGAAGACATCGCGTTGTCGATGAACGGTGCGACGGCAACGAACACGTTGCCCGCCACTGTCGCCAAAGTCGAGTTCCTCGGCGCGTTTTGCATGGTGGGCGTTGCACTCGATACGCCGGGCGCGCCGCCGTTGGTTCTGAACGTGCCGCGCCACACCGTCGCGCAAGCGCAGCTTCGTCCGGGGACGGCGGTGTCTGTCTGTCTTCCACCCGCGGCGCTCCGCATCCTGGCCTGATCGGTCAAGTTCCCTAATGGCGACTGCTGCTGCAACGTTGCCGCCGCCGTTGCCTGCGGTTCGGCGCGTTTACCACTGGCAGGAACGCCTCGCGCAGGGACTGCTCGTTGTCTGTTGCGCCGCGCTTGCGCTATTCCTGTTCGCGCCGCTCTTCATGATTCTCGTCAAGAGCGTGCAGGACAGGGACGGCGCGTTCGTCGGCTTGCTGCAATTCCAACAGTATTTCCAAACGCCCGCGCTGCGACAATCGATCGTCAACACGCTGTGGGTCGCGACAGTGGTCACCGGTGTCACCGTACCACTTGCGTTCATGTATGCGTACGCGCTAACGCGCTCGTGCATGCCATGGCGCGGCTTCTTTCGCGTGATCGCGCTGACGCCGATCCTTGCACCGTCGTTGATGAGCGCGATCTCATTCATCCAGTGGTTCGGCACGCAAGGCTTGCTCAAAGGCGTGCTTGGCGGCGCGAGTGTTTACGGACCGATCGGCATCATTCTAAGTTCCATCTACGCGACATTTCCGCACGCGTTGATGATCGTCTTGACCGCGCTGCTGCTTTCCGATGGACGCCTCTACGAAGCAGCCGAATCGCTGCGAACGCCGACCTGGCGCAAGTTCTTTACGATCACCTTGCCGGGCGCGAAATACGGTCTCGTTAGTGCCGCGATGGTCGTGTTCTCGTATACGGTCAGCGATTTCGGCATCCCCAAAGTCATCGGCGGCAATTTCAATGTGCTCGCGGTCGACATTTTCAAGCAGGTGATCGGCCAGCAAAATTTCAACAAAGGCGCGGTGGTCAGCCTGATATTGCTAGTTCCGGTGTTTGTGGCCTTCGTTGTCGACTGGATCATGCAGGGTCGTTTGCAGTCGCAATTTTCATCACGCGCGGTTCCCTATGCGCCCAAGCCGACGCGGTGGTTCGACGCGGCGATGCTCGCGTTCTGCATCGTCGTGGCACTTCTGCTCGTCGCCGTGCTCGGCATGGCGGTTTACACGTCGTTCATCAAACTGTGGCCTTACGATCTCCATTTCTCGCTGCGGCATTACACGTTTGGGTTGATCGACGCCGGTGTCATCGTTTCGTTCTGGAACAGTGTGAAGATGGCGGCCGCAACGGCCGTTTTCGGAACGATGTTCATTTTCGGCGGCGCGTATCTGCTCGAAAAGACGACCGGAATGAATAGTGTGCGGACGCTGATTCGCCTACTGGCGGCGATACCGATGGGTGTGCCGGGAATGGTGCTCGGCCTCGGCTACATCTTATTCTTCAACCATCCGAACAACCCGTTGAACGACCTCTATCACACGATGACCATTCTCGTGCTGTCCACGGTCGTGCATTACTACACATCGAGCCATCTCACGGCAGTGACCGCATTGAAAGCGCTCGACAACGAATTCGAGGCGGTCTCGGCGTCGTTGAAAGTGCCGTTCTACAAGACGTTCTTCCGCGTGACCGTACCCGTCTGCTTGCCAGCCATCTTGGACATCGGCCGTTATCTGTTCGTCAACGCGATGGTGACGATCTCGGCGGTCGTGTTTCTGTACTCGCCGCAGACGCAGCTCGCGTCGGTGGCGATCCTCAATCTCGACGATGCCGGCGAAATCGGCGCTGCCGCGGCGATGGCGACGTTGATTGTTGCGGCATCGTCGCTCGTCTGCATCGTCTACGCCGGCGTCACGCGACTGTTACTGACGCGAACCCAGGCGTGGCGTAAACCGTCGGCGGCAGGCTGATCGCGCGAACGCGCGCACATTCGAAAGTCCAATCATGCCGAATTTCACACGCGATCCGATTCTGTTGACGCCTGGTCCATTGACGACGTCGCTGCAAACCAAGGCCGCGATGCTGCGCGACTGGGGTTCATGGGATTCGAACTTCAATACCGTGACCCGTGAAGTGCGTGAGAAGCTTCTCGCCGTCATTGAATCGGACGGTGCACACGTCTGCGTACCGATGCAGGGAAGCGGCACCTTTGCCGTCGAAGCGGCGGTGAATTCGCTTGTGCCCCACGATGGTCATGTGCTCGTGCTGATCAATGGTGCGTACGGCAAGCGGATGGCCAA
>DASXSP010000086.1:0-21797 GCA_036505865.1 Casimicrobiaceae bacterium | reverse complement strand
TGTCGCCCGCCGACGGCGGCACCAGATCCGCGACCGCGCGGAGCAGCGTCGATTTGCCGCACCCGGACGGACCGAGCAGCGTCAGGAATTCGCCGCGAGTGACATCGAGATCGATACCCGACAACGCCGTCACGCTGCGCTGGTCGGTGAAGAACCGCACGCTCATGCCGCGGCACGCGACCGCCTGTCGCGGATCGTCACCCGCGTCCGGCCTGTCGATATTCTCGCGACGCCTGATCCGCCGCGCTACGGCCGCGAACGCCACGACATCAAACCTTCGCCCGCGCGTCGCGTGTCGCGTTCAGTATCTCCATCGTCATGACTTCATCGAGCTTGGGCGTACGTTTGGAGAATTGTCCGAGCTGCGAATAGAGCGAGATCTGGTCCTGCCATACGCCGGGATCCATCGTTCCCCAGCCGTTAGTCTTCGTTAGATCGTTGAACGCGTAGCCCATCATCGCGTCGATGCCGACCTTCTCGTCGCTGCGCGTCAGGTTCGGATATTCCTTGACGAGGAGATCGGCCGAGGCGTCGCGGTTCGCGTTCGCGTACGCGTAGCCGCGCGCCGTTGCGCGCAGGAATTTCTGCAGAACATCGGGTCGCGTCTGGATCGTCTTCACCGTCGCGTAATAGGGCAGCGCGTACAGGCGAACGCCGGCATCCCAGAGGCGCAGATCCACGCGGTCCGGCCCGAGCGGTTTCAACGCCGTGACGTTGGTCTGCCAACCAGTGACAACGTCGACCTGTCCGGTCAAGAGGGGCGACATGTCGGCGCCGATCGTGACGATCTCGACATTGCTTTCGGGAATGCTGTTCTTGGCGAGCAGCGCGCGGAGCAGGATCACGCCGGTCGCCTGGATGCCGACCTTCTTCCCGACCATGTCCTTGGCCGAGTGGACCGGCTTCTTTTTGAGCGAGAAGAACGTGTACGGATGCTGTTGCAATCCGGTGGCGAAGCACTTGACGGGAAGATCCTGCGATGCCGCGAGCATCAGTGACGGGCTCGACGATACCTGTCCCAATTCATACTTGCCGGACGCCACGATCGCGACGCCGTCGATGTTCGGTCCGCCCGGCTGGATCGTGACGTCGAGACCTTCCTGCGCGAAGTAACCAAGCTGCTTGGCGACCACTTCGCCGATCTGATTGTTGCCGGGCAGCCAGCCGAGCTGCAGATTGACGGCCGCTTTGCCCCCTGCCTGCGCAGAGGCGTCGAGGGAAACCAGTCCGCCGGCGATGCCGAGTCCGGGCAGACCGGCCATGGCTTTTAGCAACGTGCGACGGCGGGCGTTGCATGCGCGATTCGTGTTCATCGTCCTCTCCTGAACGAGCGCGGCTGCGCGGGCGACCGGGAGCAGCCAGCGGGACGCAACCCCCGACGGCGAACCCGGTCGAGCGATGATGCGCGACGCGGAGTGATCTCGCAAGAACCGATTTTGCTCCGGCCCGATGCCGGAATTCGAGTGGGCCGGCAAGGAACGGAGACGAGTCGCCGTTCCGCGGCCCCGCTTCGTTTTCACCCCAACGGCGGCATCGTCGTCTTGAAGCTTTCGCGCTGCGCCATCCATGCGTGTGCGCGCGCGACGTTCGGAACCTTCTCCAGCAATGCCTTGCTCTCGGGAAACAGGCCAAGATAGAAGATTACCGGCGCGAGCAGCAAATCCGGTAACGTGATCGTGTCGCCGACCAGAACATTGCGGCCGTTGTATGCCTGATTGAACACGCCGAGCTGCTTCTCGATCTCCGGCAGTGCTCCATCGATCGTCTTTCGGTCGGGCTTGCCGTCGGCGCCCTTGGGAGAGATGTACTGCAACAGATAGCGCCGCACCATCGCGTCGTAGCAATGCGCGTTGTACAGGCTCGTCCATTGCTCCATCATCGCGCGTTTCTCGATGGTGCCTGCGAGCAATGATGGACCGTCGAAGCATTCGTCGAGGTAACGAATGATGGCGCTCGTTTCGAACAACGCCAGATCGCCGTCGCGAAACGCCGGCACGCGGCCAAACGGATTGATCGCCGTGACGTTCTCGCTATGCAGCGCGGCCGGGTCGTACGTGTACGCGAGACCTTTCTCCGCCATCGCCATCCGTACGCTGCGAACATAGCTGCTGCGTGGGATGCCGATCAACGTTAGCGTCGCGGCACTCCCCCGCGCGTCAGTCAGATCGATAAGCTTGTTAAGCGCCGAGTTCCATCCGCGCGTGTGAGCTTCGCTCGCTTCAACCGACGGGAAGCCGCTGTGCAGCAGCTTCACTTCGGTTTCCACGCCATGTTCGGCGCGCCGCTCGATGAGCGTGACCGTTACGAGCGTCTCCGGTAAGGCGCCCATCGGCTCGCCTTCCCATTTCCATGTGAACGAAAGCCGCTCGGGCGATGCGATCTCGCGGTATTCCCCAACGACCGAGTACGGCTCGCCGGTGCGCGGTTGCATCGTCATCCGAAAACGTCCGCCGACCCGCGCATCGATATCCGCCCGCGTGATCGTGAAGCCTCGCGCGCCGAACCACTTGCGAACCAGCTCCGGCTTGACGAACGCATCGAACACTTTCTGGCGCGGTGCGCGGATCATGCGGGTAACCGTCAGATCGAATGCGTCGCGTGCGGTCATTTCTTCCTCCGTTTGGGTGGGGGTGCTTCCAACAATTCGGCGAGCGAATCGAGCCGCGCTTCCCAGAAACGCCGGTAGTGATCGATCCAATTTGCCGCGTTACGTAACGGGCGTGCACGGAGCCGGCAAACGCGCCATTGCGCATCGACCCGCCGCTCGATCAGCCGTGCACGCTCGAGCACATCGAGATGGCGTGAAACCGCCGGCAACGAGATGTCGAACGGCTTGGCGAGATCGCCGACCGAGGCGTCGCCGCGGGCAAGACGCGTCAGTATCGCGCGGCGCGTCGGGTCGGCAAGCGCAGCGAAAACGCGATCGAGCTCCCGTGTGGCGCTGACGTGGGTCGGTGAGGGCATGCAGGGACGATACGCCGCTCGTATTTAACCGTCAAGTTAAATACTGCGCCTCGTGAAGCGTCGACCGTGACAACGTTCTGTCGTCAGCCCTGCGGCGTCGCGAGCGTCCGCATCGTGACCGAATAGCGGAGCTCTTTGGTCGGCAGCAGGCTGTGCTGCCAGCGCGAGCGGATGTCGCCGCGCATCACATAGATCGAACGCGGTTCGACGTCGAGCACAATCAAGGTCTTGGGATCGACGCGCGTCCACGCGCCGGGTGCGGGCAGCGGCCGGAAACGCATCCGCGCACGGCTGGCGAGCGAGACGCCTGCGACGATTCCGTATTGCGGCTTGTCGCGGTGCCAGCCGATGGGCGTTCCGGTCTGGTATTCGCTGACCAGCAGATGAATGAAGGATTCTGGTGCGATGCCGACGAACGCCGCGACCTTTTGCCGCAAACTTTCGAGTAGCGGCGGCGGCGATCCCGCCGGCGCAAGATCATCGTCGCCTGCATCGTAACCCCCGTCATCGTCTAAGGAATGGAAGCTGACGACACGCCGGCGTGCGTAGTACTCCTTGAACTTCGCTTCGCGGAAAGGCAACGATGCGAACAATTGCAACAGCGCGCCTTCTTCGGTCGCCGTGATGAAATCGTGGCGATACACGAGCCCGTGCGGAAGCTCAGCAGGGAAATCGATGAGCGGCGCCTGCGCCGCGTGGACAGTCATGAGTGTCGCGTCAGTGCAACAGCAGGTCCCTCGGCTTCGCCTCGGGATGACAGCAATTACGCGTGGCCGGACGGATGCAGTCGGCTCGTACGCGGTACGCCTGCGAGCAGGTATTCCATCTGGTCTGCCAGGATCCGCCGATTGCGCAGGATGAAGTGCTCATGCCGGTTCGGTACATATGGAACATAGATGAGCGGCATGTCGGCCTGCTCGGGCGATCGATTGCCCTTGCGGGTGTTGCAGCTTCGGCATGCCGTCACCGAATTGGTCCAGGAATCACGGCCGCCGCGCGAGACCGGCCGCACGTGATCGCGCGAGAGATCGCGTGATTGGAACCGGCCACCGCAGTACGCGCAGACGTGACGGTCGCGGGCAAACAACATCGGGTTCGTAAGACCGGGGACGTGCGACAGCGGGCGTCCTGCGCTGCCCTTGATCGCAAGAATCGATTTGGTCGCGATCCGCGAACGCTGTCCGCTTCGCTGCCAACCGCCGCGAAATTCCTTGATGACGCCGCCGACCGACCACGCCACCATCTGTTTCGCGTGATACGTGATCGCTTCTTCGAGGTCGACCCACGCCTGCGGCAAGCCGGCCAGGTCTACGGTGAGTACCAGTGGTTCCATATCGGGTTCGCGCGTCGATCGGCTCCCCAAGCCGCTCTCGGCCGTTGTCGCAAAATTGTCTGGCATAGAGTATGCCCGAACTTGGCCGCCTCTGCTTAGGGTGCCTAACCGGGACCGGCGTTTCGCCACGGTCCCGGCGGGTCGCCCCGCCAGGACACCGCGACTCCAAACCGCGGTCGGAACAATCGCTTTCCTGACCGCGGCGGCGATCCCGCAATATCGGTTAGAAGTGCCGCGCACAGCACTCGAAATCGCCGTCTTCCGCTGCGGCTGCAGCGAAACTCTCATTTCGCGTTCCATCATCGCCTCGTTGCGCCGCTTGCCGCGAACGCAACGAACATCGTGACGAGCGACAGACGCGAGCGTTCGACTACCGGCTCGCAGTCCGGCGCGGCGAGCCGCACACACCGCCCGTCAGGCGCCTGCCAATACGTCCCACGGCGGCCCGCCCGTACGAGCCGGTAATCGCTTCCGCAGTAAGGACTCTTGACGTCTTGCATCGTTGATTTCATTTTCGCTGCCTTTCCTTTCATTGTTATTTCATTGCGCCGGAAATGAAAAAGCCCGGCGGCATTGCTCGGCCACCGGGCTATCGCGGGAAAGGGCAATCGCGTTACACGCGCTCTCCCAACACGAAAGTCCGGTCACGCCGTGGCATCGTGATTGCGTCGTTCATGTGGCTCGACCTCCTTTCGTAATGGTTAAATGCGTCACCGCGGGTGCAACGCATGCGCACAAGCGAACGCGCGAAACACCGCGACATGAACAACTGCCGGGAAAACTGCTGGAAGGGAAAACCGGGAAAGAGATCCGCCTTCCGCTGTTCCACCGGTCCACCCGGCGGAACATCGTCCGGTCGGATGGCGCTACTTCGTCGTGCCGGCGCCCCGGCAGTGAATCAAGGTTGCCAAGCGCATCAACTGTCCGCGATATGTTCCTTCGCGACTCGATTCACGACACACGTGCAAGCGAAGACGCGCGCTGATCGGCGCGTGATGCTTCGACATGTTGTGTGTAGTGAAGGTCATGGGTTCTCGCGACAGTATTGGTATTGGTAAACGAATGAATGAATTTTATCGTTGACGCGCGATCGCGGGCAAGCGCATTCATCGTTCGTTGCGTGTTGTTGCGGCATAAACGCAACAACATAAGGCTGCACGGCTAAACTACCGCGCGCCAGCCCATTCGCGACGTCGAATGTCGAAGGAGAGAACGCCCATGCGTATCGTCCGTAACTGCGCGTGCGTTGTCGCACTCGTTGCCGCTTCAGTCGCGCGCGCCGACTTCGCGACATTCGTCATCGACGAGGTCTATTCGAACGCCGACGGCAGCGTGCAATATGTCGTTCTGCGTGAAGCGCAAGGAGTCAACGGCGGGAACCTTCTCGCGGGTCGGACGCTGACGGCCACGCACGCGGGTGTCAGCAAGGCATTCATGTTTCCCACCGACTTGCCTACCGCAACGACCGCGAACCAGCGCGTCCTGATCGGCAGCAACGGCTTTGCGGCGCTCTCCCCGATTGCGCCCGATTATCAGATGCCGGATCGCTTCTTGCCGACCGATGGGGGTACGGTCACATACGCCGGCGTCGATCAAATTACATATGCAGCGCTGCCGGTCGACGGCAGCAACGCGTTGCGGCGGAGCGGCGCCGTTGGCGCGAATCTGGCAACCAACTTCGCCGGACAAACATTCGCCGTGCCGGCCAACCCGATCACCGTCGTCGAGTTCTACAACGACTCGCTCGACCATTACTTCATGAGTCCGCTCGCTCCCGACATCGATGCGCTTGATTCCGGGCGCATCGCGGGATGGTCGCGCACGGGCTATGCGTTCGATGCTTTTCCAACGATGAGCGCCGCTTTGAATCCAGTGTGCCGGTTTTATATTCCGCCCATCCACGGCGATTCCCACTTCTTCTCGGCGTCGCCGTCCGAATGCACGGCGGTGCTCGCAAAAATCGGCGTCGACCCAAATTACAGCGACTACATCTACGAGACGCCAAGCGAGTTCTACATTCTGCTGCCGAACACGGCCAACGGCGATTGTTCCGGTGGACTTATCCCCACGCCGGTTCCGGCGCCGGTCTGGCGGCTTTGGAACAACCGCGCCGATTCGAATCACCGGTACACAACGGACGCCAATGTGCGTGCGCAAATGGTCGCGCGCGGTTATGTGTCCGAAGGTTACGGTCCGCTTGGCGTTGCGATGTGCACGCAGACCGCGAAGATCGACGATTCGCGCGTGCGTGTTACCGGCGCTTCGCCGTTCGTCGTGGGGTGCGACGGCACGCCGGCGACCGGCATTCGCTACACGAACGCAGAAGTCGAGCCGATGGTGGCGGTCAATCTCTCCAACACGAACAACCTCATCGGCGTCTGGCAGCAGGACCGCTGGTCGAACGGCGGCTCCGCGGGGCTGCGCACCGGCGTGTCGCGCGACGGCGGGCGCTCGTGGTCGATCACGCAGGCGCCTTTTTCGCGATGCACCGGAGGCACGGCCGCAAACGGCGGCAATTACGCACGCGCCACCGATCCGTGGGTCGCGATCACGCCTAGCGGCACCGCGTTTCAAATTGCGCTGGGTTTCAATGGCGGCACATTCGCTGCCGGATCGCAGAGCGCGGTGCTGGTGAGCCGCTCCACTGACAACGGACTTACATGGAGCGATGCCACACCGCTGATCGTCGATGGCAGCCCGTTTTTCAACGACAAGGAATCGATCACCGCGGACCGTTATAACGATGGCTATGTGTACGCGACATGGGACCGGCTTGCGCCCTCCGGCAACGGGCCCAGCTATTTCGCGCGCACGACGGACAACGGCGTGACGTGGGAATCGGCGCGGTCGATCTTCGATCCGGGCGGCAACAGTCAGACGATCAACAATCAGATCGTGGCGCTACCGCCATCCGTCAGCGGCGGGTCCAGCACAATCGTCAACTTCTTCACGCAAATCGATCCGACTGCCAACGTAAGCATCTCGCAGACGCGCTTGGCGCTGATCCGTTCAGCCGACAACGGCGCAACGTGGGGCGCGCCAATCTATGTCGCGGACATCACGGCAGTCGGCACGCGCGATCCCGAGACGGGAACTCAATTGCGCGACGGTGCGATATTGGGAAGCTTCGCAAGCGCAACCAACGGCCAACTCGCCGCGGTTTGGCAGGACGCGCGCTTTTCCGCCGGCGTGCGCGACGGTATCGCGTTCTCGCGTTCCCTCGACGGCGGAATCACCTGGGCTACACCCGTGCAGGTGAACAGCGTGCCGTCAGTTCAGGCGCTTTTGCCAGCAGTGACGATTCGCGACGACGGCACGATCGGCATTTTGTATTACGACATGCGCAACAACACCAGCGACCCCGGCACGCTCATCGCCGATGCGTGGCTCGCCACGTCGAAGGACGGTGTCGTCTGGCAGGAAACGCACGCCGGCGGACCATTCAACTTCGCGAACGCACCGATGGCCGACGGCGGACTCTTCATCGGCGACTATCAGGCGATCGTCAGCGATTCGCGGGCGTTCTATCCATTCTTCGCGATGGTCAATCCGAGCGCAACAAACAAGACCGATGTCTTCGCGTCCGCGTTTCGCTCGATCGTTGCACCATCCAAGGCGGCTCCCGCGAAGGCGTTTGAAGCGCGCACTGCGCCCGCACTCGTTCCGACGGCGGAGGTCTTGCAACGACTGCAGGAACGGATCACGCGCACGCTGCAATGGCGGCGCGTCGGCGGGTGAGGCTATTTACGGACGTCGCGGACGTACCGGCGCGATGGCCGCAGCCGTGGTAGCGTCGTTCGCGGCCAACGCCATCGATTGCCGATGCAAACCTGCGAGCGACGCGATCAGGTCGGCAAAGCGCTGTCCCTGCACGACGACGTGCTCGCGCATCCGTTGCGCGCTCAAATCGGCGTCGCCGGCGATGATCGCTTCGACGATCCCTTCGTGCTCGTGAAACGACGTCGGCAGCCTGTCGCGAACGCGCAGCTGCAGCCGTCGGTACGGGCGCAGTCGACGATGCAGCGCAGTGGCCTGCTCGCGCAGGAAGTCATTGTGGCTGCCGTCGTAGATCAGCTGATGGAACTGCTCGTTTTGGTAGTAGTACGCGTCGGGGTCCATTGCGTGAAATGCACGTTCGCACGCCCGATGCGCCTCGAGCAGCCGCTGATGATCGTTGGCGGACATCCGCCTTGCGGACAAGCGGCCGCACAGCGCTTCGAGCTCGCCCATCACCTCGAACATCTCGACTAAGCGGTGCGGCGTGACTTCGGCGACGACGGTGCCGCGCCGCGGCTGCATGACGACGATGCCCGCCGACGCAAGTTGAAACAATGCCTCGCGGAGCGGCGTTCGCGAAACGTTGAAGCGCTCGGCCAGCTCCATCTCGTCCAAGCGCATTCCAGGAGGGAAACTGCCGGTGGCAATTCCTTCCTCGATCAGCTCGCGTACATGCTCCGAGCGCGTTCCTGCCTTGGGTCGCATGTCGGCTGCCGCCGGGTATCCGGGAAATTGATCGTTGTAATTCATATTATAGCGGTCGGGTTACCGCGCTTCGGTGCAGAAAATTCGGCAGAGCCTGAACGAAATTTCGTCGCTCGCCACAACAAGCGTAACGCGTCACGGGTAGAACGGAAACCGGTGCACCGGTCCCCGCTCGTCCCATATTGCCTCCTCCTCCTACTTACTATCCAGCCCACGGGCGCCGTCCCTCCACGGCGCGGCGGGGCGCACGGCAAACACCTTATTGCAGCACGTTGCTATTGATCGCCTGGTTGACCAGCGCTGCCCAATCGTCGGCGACGCCGGGCTGCAGCGTCGTTGTGCATTTCGCCCCCATCGATGCCGCCTGCGCGCCGGCAAACAAGTAGCCTTTGCAGGCCGCGTTGTCAGCTGCAGCCCTCACCGCTGCGACATAACCGTTGTGCGTTCCGTATCGTTCCTCCAATGACGGGCGCGGATCGTTGTTGGCGAGGCGTTGCGCCTTCGTGACGGCGAATGGGACCATGCCGCCGACGTAATTGCAGACTTGACCCGCGTGGAAACCCGCCGACGTGATGTTCCAGCCGAGATATGTCCCGAGCGGCGCGTCGCGAAGAACTGTCGGGACGCCACCGAGCTCGTTGCCGTCGGAATCGACCTTCGGCACCAGCATCTTGATCACGTGCTTGATCGGCGGCGGCACGTTGGTCGGCACGCCGGTCGCGTTGAACTCGTCGAAATCGGGACCCCAGTCGTAATCGAACACGGGAAACACGAAGTTCTCCGGCGCAAAAATCGAGTCCGGGATTAGAGGAACCCCGCTTGGGAACCCCATCGCCTCCTTCGTCGCTTCGACCAGCGCGCGCTCGTTCTTTGGACCCCGCATCCGCGGCCAGACGCTCTCCGGCGGTTCGGTTCCACTAACGACCCAGTCGCGCAGCGCGACGCGCATCCGATTGACGAGCGCCGTCGCCGGTACGGGGTTCGCGGGCAGCGTGCCGGTGCCCCAATTATTGCCAGGGCAGTTTGCGCCGTTGAGCGGCGGGTTCTGAACCATCGCGCCGTTGCCGCCGCCGTGCGTCGAGCTCGGCAGATAGTAGCGCCGGACGTTGTCGGGCAGCGGGATGTCGTTCTTCGGATCGGTGCCGACCCAAGAGGTCGTCATCTTCAGCGCGAACACTTCGGCGCCGCCGAACGTTTCGACGATCTTCGGGCAGGTGCCCGTGCGTTCGCAGCGATCGAGGATGCCGCCCGGATGCAAATCACGGACGCGATCGGGGAACGAATGCCACCACTGCGGCCCTTCGCTGCCCATCTGATAGAGCTCGAGCACGCCGTCGGGTTGTCCCCAACGCGAGTTGTTCGCCACGCGGCGACCCGCGATCAGCGGCCAGGCGCCTTCGTGGACGATGCGCCCATTCTCGTCCTCGTTCATGCCGAGGAAGATGAAGTGGCGTGTGAAATTGCCCGATTGTGACGAGCCGCGAACGATCGCATTCTTGATCTTGCCGGCAACCGGATTCGCCGTTCCGAAGTCATCCGCGTTGTCGTACCGGAAGAACGATTGCACGTCACGGAAAGCCGCAGTGCCCGTGCCGAGCACGTACGGATCCTTCACCGTGTACTCGAGCTGATAGAGTTTCGCGGGGTTGAAGGCCGCCGTAGCGCTGGCTGGATCGATGCACACGCGCACCGGTAGACCGGCGGACGGCGAACCCGGGGCCGCGAACGTTGCGCTCGCCCCGTAGCAGAATTTCCAGTGACTGTTCGGAATCGTTTCGCCTTCGGTGATGATCCCGTTGATCGTTTCCTTCGTATGCACTTTCAGCAGCGCGTCGCTGTTGTCCGCCGAATTGGCGGGAAAGTATGGAATCGGATTGCCCATCACGTTGAGCGGCTGGTTCGTGCCGCTGCGATTGATGATGCGACCGAGGATGCGTCCCGTCACGCCCGCGAGCACCGGCGTCTTGACGTAATGATTCGAGAACGCCGGCGCGGCGCATGGCGCGACATAGGGCGGTAGGCAGCTCGCATTCGCCGGGACAGCTGTCCCACCCGCGTTGTCGCCCTGCCACCCGCTCAGCAACTGCGCGTCGTGTGCAGCGAAGGAGTCCGCCGGCAACCCCACGTTGCCGCCGCGATTGGGCACATCGTGCCACATCACGCCGCTCGCGAGACTCATGTCCGTAGGTTTGCGAAGACGGAAACTCGCGATGTATTCGACTTTGCCGTTGGCATTCTTTGGCGCGAGGTTGATATCAGTGATCAACGTGTTGTGCGGGTCGTTCGGATCGAGCTCGCCGAACGCGCGACCGGTCAGCTCTTGATACGGCTGGCCGGAGATGGCCGTTGTCGTGTCGATGACGATCCTTGTGACGCGCGCCTCCACACCAGATCCAAACATCAGCGCGATCGCGGCGGCCAGCGTGGTTGTCTTGCGGGGCATCCGAAGCAAACTTCGAGACATTGCAATTTCCTCCTGGATTCGAAATACGACGTTATGGTTTCTCGCATTTCATGCTGGTGAGAATGGCGCGTCAGGGATTCAGCACGTTGCTCGCCTGGGCGGCAGCAATGAGCGCGTTGGCATCGGCCTGCAGCAAAAAGCCCTGACGTACCGCATTGGCGGCGGCTGCTTTCACGGCGGCGACGTACCCGTCATGAGTGCCGTAGCGCTCTTCCAGCGAACGGCGCGGGTCATTCTTGGCCAAACGTTCATCCTTCGTCTTGGCGAAAGGAATCCAGCCGCCTTGGTAGTTGCATACCTGGCCCTTGTGGAAACCGGACGCGGTGATATTCCAGCCGAGATACGTACCGAGTGGCGCTTGCAGCAGAACGACGGGAACGCCGCCGACTTCGTTGCCATCCTGATCCACACGCGGCACCACTTGATCGAGCACCTGCACGACGTTCGGCGGCTCGAAGTCGTGGAACCCGCTGTTCTCAGAGTAGTTGAGATCGGGACCCCAGTAGTACTGCAGCATCGCCTGGATGAACTTGCTGGTGGACGTCCCGACGTCGAAGAACGGAGCATCGGGATTCGAGCTCGCGAGGACTGCCGGAATATCCGGAAAGCCCATCGCTGCCTGCGTCGGTTCGACGAGTGTTTTCTTCGCCAACGTCGGGTACACACTATCCGGCGGAAGCGTGTCGTGCATCACCCAGTTGCGGAAGTGAAACCGCAGCGCGTTGACGGTCTCGGTCTGCGGCAGCGGGTTGCTCGCGAACGTGCCCGGACCGTAATTCTGGCTCGAGCATTGCGGAATGTTGCCCGGGTTGACGTTGAAGCCGCCGCCGCCGCCGCCATGGGGACTGCTGGCGAAGTAATACCGGCGCACGTTCTTCGGCAGTGGGATATCGTTCTTCGCGTCGGTGCCGACCCACCCCGTGGTCAGCTTCTGTCCCCACACTTCGGCTGCGCCAAAGTGCTCGACGATCCTCGGACACGTGTTGCTTGCTTCGCACCGATCAAGAATCCCTCCCGGCGGATTGCCGCGCGCGTGATCGGGGAATTGATGCCACCACAGCGGTCCTTCGCTGCCCGATTCGTAGAGCTTCATCACGAGGTCGGGCTTCGCGAAGCGGAAGTTCAAGCCGATCCGCCGCGCCGCGATGATCGGCCAGGCGCCGTCGTACACCTTCCGGTTCGCCTCGTCCTGCGTAAATCCGTAGTGAATGAGTTGGCGGACGAATGTCCCCGACTGCGAGCTTCCGCGCGTGATCACCCACTGGATCTGATTCGCGACGGGATTGGGATTGCCAAAGTCGTCCTGCGTCTCGTATTTGAAGAACGAAGCGGCGTCGCGGAATGCGGCGGAGCCAACAGCAAGAATGTAGGGATCCTGGGCTGTGAACACCACCTGATAAAGCTTGTTGGCCTGGAAACCATTCTTGAGACAGATCTGCGTCGGATCGGGCGTGCCGGGGAACGGGTTCGCGGCGCTGCACCGAGCCCAGGCCCAATCGCCGCTCGGAATGACGGTCACGCCGCTGACGATGCCGTCGATGGTTTCGTGATCGTGCGACTCGAGGTGCGATTGCGTCGTATCGAGCGTGATCGGCTTGTACGGAATCGGATTCGAGTGCTCGATGATCGGCTGCGAGTTGACACCGGGCACGTTCATGATGCGTCCCATGACTGGCCCTGTGATCGGCGAGCCGTCGGGGTTCCTCGGGATCGGCACTTTCGCCCAGTCGTTCCCATTGCCGACGCCTTGCGCAGTGTCGCCCGAATTGTCGCCCTGCCAACCGCTGGATAACCCTATGTCGCCGTCGTTGCGACTCGCGACGGCAAGCGTGATCCGGCCGCCGCGGTTGGGCACGTCCTGCCACATCAGGTGGCTGCTCTTCGACATGTCGATCGGCTTGACCAGGAAAAACGTGGCCTCGTACTCGACGAGCCCTTTCGCATTCTTCGGCGCGAGCGCGATGTCGTTGATAATCGTGTTATGCGGATCGTTCGGATCGAGCTCGCCAAAAACGCGGCCGAGGATCGTTTCGTATTTGCCGGCGCTGCCGAACTCGGTCCCGTTAAAGGCCGGCGAAACTTTCTGGTCAACGACGATCCGGGTCACTCTTGCGTCAGCAACCGACGCGGCGGCGATAAACGCAGCGGCAACGGCGATCGATACCGAGGCTCGGCGCCAGGGACAATTCGAATTCGGCAGCATTGCGGTTTCCTCCTCCATCGATGGGCTGGAAGCGGTCCCTCTCCGCTCCCTCGGTTTCGTCCTGCGTGCCACGAGGACCGCAGGATTTATTTATCGAGTAATTTACGAATGCGGCGGGCCGAACGTCGCACTCTTCAATCGCACATCCAGAAAATCGCCTACCGCACGCCGGCGTCGATTCGAACGAGGAGAATCGCGGACAATGGGCTGCGCGCCGATGGACGCAGAAGCGCCGTCTCGATTACAGTACATTGTGGAACCCCTCCTAATCCGACGACCGCTTTTTGTATTCGATCTCTGACGCGACCGACTCGTATTGGCCCGCGTTTTGTATGCAAGCTATTCTTAATGGGATACGAAGTCAATAGGATTTGTATAACGGGCCCCTGGCGTCTAGGCGGAGGCGCCTCCCATGACTGGTTGCGGCTCGCCGCCTTGACGCTCCTATGGAATCGAACTATTCTTTTTGTATACAAGAAGACAAAACTTGCATGCTAGCCTGACACCCCTGAGGAGGTTCTCATGAATGTGACTCGCCGTCGCCTGGTCTCGGGCGCCATCGCCACGCTTCCCCTCGCACTTGCCGGTTCCAAGGCGTTTGCCCAGAGCGTCACAACGCTCAAGATCTCGCATCAGTTTCCGGGCGGAACGATCGACCAGGGCGACTTTCGCGATCGCCTCGTCCGCAAATTCGCCGCTGAGGTTGAAAAGCGCACGAACGGCGGACTCAAGTTCGACATCTATCCGAACTCCTCCCTCGTCAAGGTGAACTCGCAGTTCAGCGCGCTGCGCCGAGGGGCGCTCGATCTATCGCTCGTGCCTCTCTCGTACGCGGGAGGTGAGGTTCCGGAAACGAACATCGGCCTGTTGCCCGCGCTCGTGCCGTCATACGACGTCGGCAGCAAATGGAAAAACGCGGAAGTCGGCAAATTCTTGTCGCAGTTTCTCGCCGAAAAAGGCGTGATCGTCGTGACGTGGATATGGCAGGCAGGCGGGGTCGCCAGCCGCTCGAAACCGCTGGTCACGCCCGATGATGCGAAGGGGATGAAGATCCGGGGCGGGAGCCGCGAGATGGACATGATGTTCAAGGATGCCGGCGCGTCGGTGCTGTCGCTGCCGTCGAACGAGATTTACGCGGCGATGCAGACCGGCGCGATGGACGCTGCGCTGACGTCATCGACGAGTCTCATCTCGTTCCGTCTCGAGGAGGTCTCCAAGTTCCTGACGAGCGGCCGCAGCAAATCGTACTGGTTCATGTTCGAGCCGCTGATGATGTCGAAGCAGGTGTTCGACAAGCTGCCGAAACCTCAGCAGGATGCAATCATGAGTGTCGGCGCGGAGCTGGAGAAATTCGCCGTCGATAGCGCGAAGGCGGATGACAACGCGGTCGCCAACGTCTACACAAAAGCCGGCGCGAAAGTGTCCGACCTGGACGACGCCGCGCTCGCGAAATGGCAGGCGATCGCCAAGCCCGTTTGGAAGGATTACGCGGACAAGAACGAGAACTGCGCGAAGCTGCTGGCGCTCGCCCAGAAGGTTTTGTGAACGTGGCGGTCCAATGAACCAGGACGTCGACCTCGCCGGCGCAGTCGAACCAAGGACGACGATCCACGCAGGGCTCTTGGGTGCGCTCGAGCGCGCGATGGTCGGCGTCAACAAGCTGATGGCGCTCTTCGGCATGGTCGCGTTGCTCGTCGCGTCATTCGTCCTGACCTATAGCGTCTTCTCGCGTTATTTGTTCAAGGCCGGGACCGACTGGCAGGACGAGGTCGCCGTCTTCTGCATCGTTGGCGCCGTCTTCCTTGCGGGCGCCTGGGTGCAGGCGCAACGCGGCCACATCGGCATCGAGGCCGTTGCATCGATTCTGCCCCCGTCGGTCGATCGCATACGTATCGTCATCGTCGATCTATTGACGCTCGCGTTCTGCGCGTTCTTCGCGTGGAAGTCGTGGACGCTGTTTCACGAGGCGTGGGTCGACAAGATGACGACGTCGTCGACGTTTTCGCCGCCGCTGACCATTCCATATGGGCTGATGGCGCTGGGAATGACGCTGCTCGTTGCGCAGGTCGCGCTGCAACTGGCGGCTTACTTCGCTGGAAAACGAGGGCGAGCATGAGCGCCGCCGGGCCGTCCCAAGGCGCGAATTGTTCTCCCTTTGGGGGCAGCGCAGCGGTGGCAGCCGCAAGCGTGGGGGTCCTTCTATGAGCGTCCTCTCACTTGGTCTGTTGTTCGGCGCGGTCACGCTGATCGTGATGTTCTCGGGCATGCCGATATCGTTCTCGCTCGGATTCGTTGCGATCTTGTTCATGGCAGTGTTCATGCCGGCGTCGTCGCTCGATACGGTCACGCAAAACGTCTACGAGGAGATGGCGAGCATTACTCTCCTATCGATTCCGCTGTTCATCCTAAAGGGCGCGGCAATCGGCCGCTCCGATGCCGGTCGCGATCTCTATCTCGCCATGCATGCGTGGATGCAGCGCATCCCGGGCGGTCTCGGCATCGCCAACGTCTTCACCTGCGCCCTGTTCGCGGCGATGGCGGGTTCAAGTCCCGCGACGTGCTCGGCGATTGGCAGCGCGGGCATTCCGGAGATGCGCAAGCGGGGCTACTCGCCGGGATTCGCGGCAGGCATCATCGCCGCCGGCGGCACGCTCGGCATCCTGCTGCCGCCGTCGATCACGATGATTCTCTATGCGGTCGCGGCCGAGGTTTCTCTCGGCCGATTGTTTCTTGCCGGGATTGGCCCGGGTTTGCTGCTCGTCGCGTTGTTCGCACTCTATGCCGCCTACCGTTACCGGAAGGAATACGCCGCTGCGCACGTCGCCTTCACGCGCGCGGGCACTGCGTCCGCCTATCTCGAGCAGAAGCAATACACGTTGCACGAGAAAGTCGAGATGCTTCCGCGGGTCTTGCCATTCGTGATTTTGCTGATCGGCGTAATGGTCGCGCTGTACGGCGGCTACGCGACGCCGTCGGAGACCGCGGGCCTCGGCGCGGTGCTGGCACTTCTTTTGATCGCCGTCGTCTATCACGTCTGGCGGCCGAAGGATGTGCGGCCGATTCTCGGCGCGACGCTCAAAGAATCGACGATGCTGATGTTCATCATTGGCATGTCGCTCCTCTTCTCCTATGTGATGAGCTACCTGCACATCAGCCAATCCGCCGCGCAGGGCATCGTCGATCTGCAGCTGTCGAAGTGGTTCCTGCTAGCCGCGATCCTGTTCATGGTGATCATCCTCGGATTCTTCCTTCCGCCGGTATCGATCATCCTGATGACCGCGCCGATCATCCTGCCGCCACTCAAGACCGCCGGCTTCGACTTGATCTGGTTCGGCGTCCTGATGACGATCGTCATGGAAATGGGACTCATCCATCCGCCGGTCGGCCTCAATATCTTTGTCATCAAGAACATTGCGCCGGACATCCCGCTGCGCGACGTCGTGTGGGGTGTCATGCCATTCGTCGCGTTGATGTTCGTCGCGATCTTTCTGATCTGCATCTTCCCGGGAATCGCCACGGGATTTCCGAATTGGGTGATGGGCTCGCGATGAGTGCGCGCACGGCGCCGCCGCGAATTTGGAACACGCGCGCGCAGCGGCGTACGAGTCGAATCGAGCGTGCCGCGGCGCGCCTGGGGTCGCGGCTCGCAGGCAAGCTGGTCGATGCCCATGCGATCGTTGCGCTGCTGGAAGAAGTGATCGAGGCCGGCGATCGCGTCTGTATCGAAGGCAACAACCAGAAGCAGGCCGATTTTCTCGCGCGAGCGCTGATCGAGGTCGACCGCGGACGCGTCCACGATCTGCACATCGTACAGTCGGTGCTCGCGTTGCCCGAGCACCTCGACGTGTTCGAGCGCGGCATCGCGTCGCGGCTCGATTTTTCATTCTCCGGTCCGCAAGCGGCGCGTCTCGCGAAACTCGCCGGAAACGGTCAAATCGCGATCGGCGCGATCCATACCTATCTCGAATTGTTCGGCCGCTATTTCATCGATCTCACCCCCGACGTTGCGCTCGTTGCCGCACAGGCAGCGGATCGCGACGGCAATTTGTATACCGGGCCGAACACCGAGGACACACCCGTTATCGCCGAAGCGACGGCGTTCAAAAGCGGCTTGGTCATCGCGCAGGTGAACGAGCAAGTCGACGTGTTGCCGCGGATCGACATTCCATCCGATTGGGTCGACTTCGTCGTGCAAAGCCCTACGCCGCACAACATCGAGCCGCTGTTCACCCGCGACCCCGCGATGATCTCGGAGATCCAGGTGCTGATGGCGATGATGGCCATCAAAGGCATCTATGCCGAATATGGTGTCGATCGTTTGAACCACGGCATCGGCTTCGACACTGCTGCAATCGAACTGTTGTTGCCGACTTACGCGGAAGCGCTGGGCTTGCGCGGCAAAATTTGTCGCTATTGGGCGTTGAATCCCCATCCGACGCTGATCCCGGCCATCGAAGCAGGTTTTGTCGAGTCCGTGCATTCGTTCGGATCCGAGCTGGGAATGGAGGATTACATCCGCGCGCGGCCCGACATTTTCTTCACCGGTTCCGACGGGTCGATGCGCAGCAACCGCGCGTTCTGTCAGATGGCCGGGCATTACGCCTGCGACATGTTCATCGGCTCGACGCTGCAGATCGATCTCGCCGGCAACAGCTCGACCGCAACGCTCGGACGGATCGCCGGATTCGGCGGTGCCCCGAACATGGGCTCCGACGCGCGCGGCCGACGCCACGCGACTCAGGCATGGCTCACTGCCGGAAGCGAGGCCCATCGCGGCAATGGCGCAGCGCCGCGCGGACGCAAGCTCGTCGTGCAGATGGTCGAGACGTTTCGCGAGCACATGGAGCCCGCGTTCGTCGAACGACTCGATGCATGGGATTTGGCCGAGTCGGCGAGCATGGCGTTACCGCCCGTCATGATCTATGGTGACGACGTGACGCACATCTTGACCGAGGAAGGGATCGCCAATTTGCTGTTGTGTCGCGACGCCGCCGAACGCGAGCAGGCAATTCGCGGTGTCGCGGGCTATACCGCTGTCGGCTTGAAGCGTGACCGCGGCGCGGTTGCGAAGTTGCGCGAACGCGGTGTGATCCGTCGTGCCGAAGACCTCGGCATCGACAAACGCGACGCGACCCGCGATCTCCTTGCGGCGCGGTCGATCAAGGATCTCGTGCGTGCGTCGGGCGGGCTTTACCAACCGCCCAAACGGTTTCGTAACTGGTGAGGATGTTGGACCCCCACGCTTGCGGCTTCGCCGCTACGCTGCCCCCGGAGGGGGAGCAATTCGCGCCTCGGGGCGGCCTTTCGGCGCGAATGTTGGACCCCCACGCTTGCGGCTTCGCCGCTGCACTGCCCCCGGAGGGGGAGCAATTCGCGCCTCGGGGCGGCCCTTCGGCGCGAATGTTCGGCCCCCACGCTTGCGGCTTCGCCGCGACGCTCTGCACTATGCCCCCAAAGGCGGAGCATTGGCGCCTTGGGGCGGCCCCGCGGGGCGAATGATGGAGCGATTGCAATTCCGATTCGACGGAGGAACGCCGGCCCGTGCGTCGAACGCCTGCATTGTCGGCGTCGTCGCGTCGGGCAATCTCGAAGTGATGATCGAACCCTCGCCAAAAGACGATGCCTGCGCGATCGAAATCAGCACGGCGGCGAACGGTTTTGGTGACGTCTGGCAGGCCGTCATGGCCGACTTCTTCGAACGCCATCGCTTGGGCGGCATTCGCATTTCAATCAATGACGCAGGCGCCACGCCCGCGATCGTCTCGCTGCGGCTCGACCAGGCGATCGAAGAATTCACGCGACCCGATCCGGCCTGACATGCAAAGCTATTACGAAGCGACGGCCCGGGAACGGATCGCGGGCATTCTGGATGCGGGATCGTGGCGCGAGATCTTGCCGCCGACGGCGAGAACGTTGTCGCCGCATCTCGCCACGCTCGAGTTGCCTGCGGCATTCGACGACGGCGTCGTGATCGGCAGCGGCACGCTCGAAGGGCTGTCCGTTCTCGTCGCCGCGCAAGAAGGCGGTTTCATGGGCGGCGCGGTCGGCGAAGTCCAGGGCGCAAAGATCGTCGGCTTGTTCGAACGCGCGAAGACGAAGCCGGTCGCCGGCGTCGTGCTGCTGCTCGAGTCGGGCGGCGTACGGTTGCAGGAGGCCAATGCCGGCCTGATCGCTGTATCCGAAGTGATTCGCGCGATCTGCGCAACACGTGTTCGCGGAATTCCCGTCGTGGCTGCGATCGGCGGCAAGTTCGGCTGTTTCGGTGGCATGGGCATCGCAGCCGGATGCTGCACGAACATCGTGATGTCCGAGGAGGGCCGCCTCGGCCTCTCCGGGCCCGAGGTGATCGAAACGGCGCGCGGCGTCGAAGAATTCGATTCGCTCGATCGGGCGCTGGTCTGGCGCACCGTCGGCGGCAAGCACCGGTTCCTCCTTGGAGATTGCGCAACGCTGGTCGACGATCGTCAGGCCGCGTTTCGCTCCGCCCTCGCACAAGTATTGCGCAAAGGTGAAAAGCTCGACCTCGCGGCCGTTGAGTCCGAGCAGCGAATGCTCGACCAGCGCCTCGAGCGCTTCGGCGCCTACACCGATGGCGAAGACATCTGGCGCGATCTCGGCTTCGATAAGCCGGCGAACGTGCCGCTTCTTGCGACCGATGCGCTGATCGCGCTTTCGAAGCGGTTGCGCGCAGCGTAAGGAAACATGATGAATTGGCAGGCTGTCGCCAAGCGCCTTTTCGACCGTGGTCACGATATTGTGGCCACAGGCGATTTGCTGTCCGGTAGCGGGCATTGCGGCGATACGGTGTTCGCCGTCGTGGGATCGACGAACCATGCCGAGATTGGCGTCGAGCTGACGATGGCCATGGCAAAGCTTGTGGTCGCCACGATGCGCGATCATCCCGGACGTCCGATCCTGTTCCTCGTCGACACGCAAGGTCAGCGCCTGCGGCATCGCGACGAATTGCTCGGCATCCATCGCTACATGGCGCACCTCGCGCAATGCGTCGAAGTGGCGCGCGCGCGCGGCCATCGCGTGTTGGCGCTGGTCTACGATCAAGCGCTGTCCGGCGGCTTTCTCACGAGCGGCATGATGGCCGATCTATGCGCTGCGCTGCCTGAGGCGGAAATACGCGTAATGAATCTTCCGGCGATGGCACGCGTGACGCGGCTTCCGGAGGAGCGCCTGCGCGCGTTGGCAGCGACGTCGCCCGTGTTTGCGCCCGGCGCGGAGAACTACGTGCAGATGGGTGCAATCGACGCGCTTTGGGATGGCGATCTGGCCGCGCACTTGCTCGCCGCGCTGCGCGACGCGCCAGCGATCGACACGCGCCGCGAGCTCGGACGTGCGCGCGGCGGCCGCCGACTGGCAGCGAAAATCGCCGAGCGCGCCGAGACGGAATGAAAAAATGAAAGCCTTACAGCGACATTGTCGCGTTTGGCCGACCGCCGCGGGTTATGCGGCACTTGCGTCCGAGACTTGCGATTCGACATCGCGCAACGCGCTTGCGCTTTGGTCGGCATATCGATGGCCGTTCATCGTGCGTCGACCCAACGACGATGAACCGTGTTCTGGCGAAACGACCGCCGTCGGCCTTGCACTCCCGCCATCGCTTGGCAAGCATCGGCTCGCGCTGCGATTGACGCGCCAACAGATTGCGGCGGACGCGCCACCGCTCGCACTTGACGAAGTCGTTGCGCTGGCGACGCCGAAGCTCCGACGTACATTCAAACCACTCTCGCGGGCCGCTGCGCGTGAGCGCGTCTCGCTTCGCGTATTCGGGTCGGCCGCATGGCAAGCGCAAACGGGTCTCGATTATGTCCATGTCGATTCCGATCTCGATTTGCTCGCCACGCCAACCACGCGCGGCGAGCTCGATGCGGCGATCGCGCTGCTCGAGCGTATGCAACCGCATGTCCCGATGCGGATCGACGGAGAGATCGTATTTCCCGGAGGCGATGCGGTCTCGTGGCGCGAATGGGCCAACGCGCACGGTGCCAAACGCGTGCTGGTGAAGAACATCGCCTGCGTGGCACTGATGAAACGGGACGAGCTTCTGGATCGCTTCGATCGTTGCAAATTGGCCGCATGAGAGCCGCCAAGCTGGCCTCGGTGCCGGTCGCCTCCTGTCGCACCGACGCGGCTCGAACCATTGGTCGCGCGGCGGTGCGCAGCCTTTGGCAAGAGCTTGCGCTATACCCAAAGCCCGGATTGGTCAGCCTGCGCGACGCCGGCGCGCACAGGGACATGAACGCGACCACCTTCATACGGAGCCTCTTCGCGCTGTCACGTTTTTTCAGTGAGATCGCGGAAGCTGGCGCCGCAGGCGCACGGTTCGAAACACTTCGCAC
>DASXSP010000085.1:0-5415 GCA_036505865.1 Casimicrobiaceae bacterium | reverse complement strand
AGGTCGCTGCGCGTTATCCCGACGAGCAGGCGCCTGTCCCGCGGCCGCCGAATTGGGGTGGTTATCGGGTGCTGCCCGATCGCTTCGAATTCTGGCAAGGACGTCATTCGCGTCTGCACGACCGTATCGCCTATCGCCGCGACGCCGACCGTTGGCTGGTCGAGCGTCTCGCACCTTGAGCGCCGCCGGGCCTCGGCCTCCTTGGATCTGCGATGGGAATCGTTGCCTCGAGAGTCGGCCTCGCGTGATGACTCGCATTGGCCGTCGATCCCCGCGTCGCGGGGCCCCCCGCCGGCTGCTCGCATCACTCTCCCGCGGCGCGAATTATTCCCCCTCTGGGGGCAGCGCAGCGGCGAAGCCGCAAGCGTGGGGGTCCATCATGTGCGCCGTCGGGCCCCGGCCTCTCCAATGACGCCGCGTGTCGCGCGATTCTCTTCCTTCGGCGTATTGATCGGACTGGGCGTCGCCAACCACGTCGTACTCGCGGGGTCGCGCATTGCCGTTTCGCTGGATGCGCTGGACCAGGGCGCGAATGCTGCAACCGTCGGTGTGCTGTTGGCGCTCTACGCCGTGCTGCCGATGATATTCGCCATTCCGGCGGGGCGCCTCGCCGATCGGATCGGCGTACGCCGTCCAATGCTGGCGGGATCGTGCGGCATTGCCGTGGGGGCGGCGCTGCCCTCGATAGCGCCGGGCTTGCCATCGCTCTTCGTCACGGCCGTGCTGATCGGCGTTTCGTTCATGACGTTTCAGGTTGCCGCCCAATATGCGACCGGCGAAATGGGAGAGCCGCGCTCGCGCGTTCGCAACTTCGGTTTGCTCGCGCTCGGTTATTCAACTTCTTCGATCGCCGGACCGCTGATGGTGGGCTTTGGCATCGATCACGGGGGCTACCGCGCGACCTTCGCTCTGCTCGCGCTGCTCCCCCTGATCTCGGTGTTCGTGCTCACAACCAATCGACTCGAGTTGCCCGGCCCTCATCCGGCGCACAAGGCGCACCCGCTCTCGCACGCGTTGGATCTCGTCATGCATGTCGAGCTCCGGCGGGTGTTCGCTATCAATGCGCTGATCTCGATGGCGTGGGAGCTCCACACGATTTTCGTACCGATCTACGGCAATTCGATTGGGCTTTCAGCGTCAATGATCGGTTTGATCCTTGCGGCGTTCGCGAGCGCGACGTTTGTCGTAAGGCTCGCGATGCCGTTGATTGCACGCCGGCTCTCCGAGCATCAAGTGTTGACGGCTGCGCTCTTCATCGCGGGGGCCGTGTACATCGCCTTTCCGTTCTCGCGAAGCGTCGCGACGCTGATGGCGCTGTCGTTCTGCCTGGGGCTCGGACTCGGCAGCGGCCAGCCGATGGTGATGGCGCTGTTGCACAGTCATACGCCGCCGGGTCGCATGGGTGAAGCGGCCGGCGTACGGATGTCGTTGATCAACTCGATGGCGGTGGCCGTGCCGCTTGTATTCGGCGCAGTGGGCAGCGCATTCGGCCTCGCGCCCGTGTTGTGGTCGGTGGGCGTCTGCCTGACGACAGGGGGATGGCTGACGCGGCGCGCGTGAGGCGTGTTTTCCTACGCGGTTGCCTTCTTCTTCAGACGATCGGCGAAGGCCTTGCGAAACTTGGCGACCTTCGGCGCCACGACGATCTGGCAATAAGGCTGTGAGTCGTTACGCGCGAAATAATCTTGATGGTAGTTCTCCGCCGGGTAGAACGTCGCTGCGGACGCGATCTCCGTAACGATCGGATCACGCCACAGCCGCTGTGCGCTGAGATTGGCGATCACAGCTTCGGCGTCAGCACGTTGCTCGGGCGTCTCGCAGAAGATGACCGACCGGTATTGCGTACCCACGTCATTCCCTTGCCGGTCCTTGGTGGTCGGATCATGGATCGTAAAAAAAACAGTCAAGAGATCGCGAAACGTCAAGACGGCAGGATCGAACGTCACTTTGACGATCTCGGCGTGGCCGGTGCGTCCGCTGCACACCGCATCGTACGTGGGGTTCGGAACCGAGCCGCCGGCATAGCCTGATTCGACCTTCAAAACGCCGTCAAGCCCGCGGAACACGGCGTCGAGGCACCAAAAGCAGCCGCCGCCGAGAACGGCGACCTGTGGTCCTGCAGGAGATTGCGTCATTGCATGGCTCCGTTGATCTGCAAATGAAGACCGCATCGGTTGCGGTGCGTTCAGTGGTCGCTCCTTGGTCGCGAACGCGCGTTACAAGCTTACGCCGCTCGGGATCGCATGGCATTCTGCGATAATCGTCAAGGAAACGAATGACCGGCGGAGCCTCCACGGTCACCCTCGCCGTTATCTTCCCGTTAGCCGATTTGAATCCGTTTCGTTTCATCTGGCGTGTCGCCATGCGGATGCGCGACATCGGCCTCGCGCGGACGGCGAGCAGTCTCTCGTTCACGACGTTGCTCGCGGTAGTCCCGATGGCAACGGTTGCGCTCGCGTTTGTCGCTCGTTTTCCGGTGTTCGCGAATTGGTTCGCCGCGCTTGAAGGTTTCGTTTTCAAGAACATGTTGCCGGGCAGCGCTGCATCGGTCATTCACGAATACGTGCTCGGCTTCGCGGAACAGGCGGCAAGGCTCACCGGAATCTCGATCGTGATGATCGCCGTGACGGCCGGGCTTGCGATTTCGACCGTCGAGCGCGAAATCAATCTGATCTGGGGTATTCGCCGCCGGCGGCCCCTGGCAAGACGCGTTGTCGTCTACCTCGTCGGATTGACCGCCGGCCCCGTGCTGCTGGGCGCAAGCATCTCGCTCACGACGTGGTTGATCGGTGAATCGCTTGCCGTCGTCCCGATTCGCAAGGCGCAAAGCGATCTGATTTTGCGCATGCTGCCGTTCTTCCTCGGCACGGCGGGCTTGACGCTGCTCTACAAGGTTGTGCCGGCGCGCCACGTGCGTTGGGGCCCCGCGCTCATCGGGGGCGTCATGTGCGGTCTCGCGCTCGAGGCGGCGAAACACGGATTCGCGTGGTATCTGACGTGGATTAGCAACTATCAGATGATCTACGGGACGGTTGCGGCGCTGCCGGTGTTTCTGCTGTGGATCCATCTCTGTTGGGTGATCGTGCTTGCGGGCGCGGCGATCAGCGCGACGGTGGCCGATGCGCGCACGCGTCGCGATGACGGCGACGGTCGGTGATACTCCGGGTTGCGCAATGGTCGACTGGCAGGCTACAGTGCAAAAATTTTAGAAACGGAGCGTGATATCCGTGTGGTCAATGATTCAAGCAGCCGGTTGGCCGATCTGGCCGCTCATCCTCGCGTCGATCATCGCGTTGGCGCTGATTTTCGAACGGCTCTATTCGCTCCGCCAGAGCATCGTCGCGCCCGCGGGGCTGGTAGACCGCGTGCTCACCGAGTATCGAAACCACGGCGCGACCGCCGACCTTTTGTCGAAGACCGCGCGCCACGGTCCGCTCGGCCGCATTCTCGCTGCCGGCCTTGCGAACGTGAAAAGTCCGCGCCCCGTGATGAAGGAGGCCATCGAGGAAGTCGGCCGCATTGTTACGCACGATCTCGAACGTTTCCTGACGACGCTCGGCACGATCGCGGCGATGGCGCCGCTGCTCGGCCTGTTCGGCACCGTCATCGGCATGATCGAAATCTTCGGCTCGCAGACGGCGGCGAGCTCCAATCCGATCCAGCTTGCGCAGGGCATCTCGATCGCGCTGTACAACACCGCGATGGGCTTGATCGTCGCCATTCCGAGCATGATCTTCTATCGCCATTTCCGCGCGAAAGTCGATGCGCTGGTCGTCGAGATGGAGCAGCAGGCGATCAAGCTTGTGGACTTCGCCCACGGCGAACGCAGCTAGCGGTTACGCACGATGAATCTACGCGGCACGCGTTCGCGCGACGACCCCGAGATCAACTTCATTCCGTTGATCGACGTGTTGCTCGTGATTCTGATCTTTCTCATGGTCACCACGACCTACCAGCGAATTTCGGAGCTGCAGATCACGCTGCCCGAAGCCGATGCCGACGCCGCGCGGCAACGGCCGCGGGAGATCAACGTCGGCGTCGACGCGCAGGGCCGCTATGTGCTCGACAAGAGCGTGTTCACATTCACGACCGCCGGCGCGCTCGCCGACATGCTGCGTAAAGCGGCCGGTGACGCCAAAGATCCGGTCGTCATCATCAACGCCGACGCCCAGGCGACGCATCAATCGGTCGTGCGGATCATGGAAGCCGCGCGAATCGCGGGCCTGTTGCACATCACGTTTGCGACGCAATCGTCAGCCACGGGAAAGTGAGCGCGGCTGGCGCAAATGACCGCGCCATGAGCGCCGATGGGCCGCCCCGAGGCGCGAATTGCACCCCTTGGGGGCAGCGTAGCGGCGTTAGCCGCGAGCGTGGGGTACCACCATGAGCGTTGCCGATCGTCTCGTTGCTACGTGGTACACGCCGAAGCCGACGCTTCTTGCGTGGGCGCTGTGGCCGCTGTCGACGATCTTTCGCATGCTGGTCGCGCTACGGCGGGCGCTCTATCGCGTCGGCGTGCTGCGCATGCACGCGCTCCGCGTTCCCGTTATCGTCGTCGGTAATGTGAATGTCGGCGGGGCCGGCAAGACGCCGCTTACACTCGCGTTGGCACACGCACTCTCCGAACGCGGTCGCCATCCCGGAATCGTGAGCCGTGGCTACGGTGGCCGCAATGTCACGCCGCGCGCTGTTGTTTCCGGCGATGATCCGCATGTCGTCGGCGACGAACCACTGCTCTACGCCAAGGCGGGCCTGCCGGCGTGGATCGGACGTCGGCGCGCAACTGCGGCGCAGGCGCTCGTCGCCGCGCAGCCAAACGTCGACGTCGTCATCGCCGACGACGGCCTGCAGCACTACGCGCTCGCGCGAACAATGGAAATCATCGTCGTCGACGCTGCACGCGAGTTCGGCAATGCCATGCTGCTGCCGGCGGGCCCGCTGCGCGAGCCGCCCGCGCGCCTCAACGAAGCGGACGCGGTCGTTCGTTTGGTATCGCGCGATGACGCGCACCGCGCAGGCAGCGGTGCGCGCTCGACGCGCATGTGGCTAGAAACGCTGCCGTGGCGAAACCTTGCTCGAGCGGAGCTTGCGCCGGCGTTCGACGAATGGCTGCCGGGCACCGTGCATGCGATCGCCGGTATCGCGCATCCCGAGCGGTTCTTCGCATCGATAAGAAGCCTCGGCATCGAAGCGCACTGCCATCCGTTTCCCGATCATCATTTCTACTCGCGCGAGGATGTCGCGTTCGCCGGCGCCCGGGCGATTCTGATGACCGAAAAGGACGCGGTAAAATGCGCCGCATTCGCCGACGATCGATTCTGGTATCTGCCGGTGCGCGCGCGAATCGACCCAGCGCTTGTCGAACTCGTCCTCGAAAGAATCCATGGATACCAAGCTGCTTGAAATGCTCGTCTG
>DASXSP010000084.1:0-40974 GCA_036505865.1 Casimicrobiaceae bacterium | reverse complement strand
CAATGGTCTTGAAGTCCGGCATCAAACGTCCGGTCAGCCACATGAGCTCGACGTTGCGCTGCGTCTCGCGCTCCAAACGGCGGCTCGACTGAATGCGATTGAGATAACCGTAGATGTAAATCTTCAACAGCGCCGAGTGGTGGTACGAAGGACGGCCCGTTGCCGCCGAATCGATGCCTTCAAATCCGAGCGCTGCAAGATCAAGCTGGTCTACAAAGGCTTCCGCCACACGGACCGCGTTGTCCTCGGCGATGTAGTCATCCAGACACTCGGGCAGCAACGTGATCTGGGCTCGGTCCTGACCCTCGATGAATCGCTTCATGCTGCCGCCACGAAGAAACCGGATTCTTCAGTCTAGGCAAGTTTCGCGTTTTTACACAGCCTCCAAGTAGCCTCTGATGCGCTCCGGCTGACGCCGGCGCTCGATGAACCAGAGCACGTTCGCCCACAGGAACATCAAGACGATTGCGGCAGCGAAGAGCTTCGCGGTTACGACCCAAGGTATGGCCAGCAAGGTGACCAAAATCGGGCTCTCGTCTTCGGCGCGGACCAGGATCTGCAGTCCCGAGTGGAAATAGGACAGCGAAAAGTCGACGTATTGCTCGCGCTCCGGCGTCATCACGATGGCCGATATAGCGATGTCGGCATCGCCGCGTTGGACGGCTTCCAACTGCTTGTCACGTGAGCCGGCGTCGACCCAGGCAAACTCCACGCGCATCCGGCGCGCCACTTCGTTCCACAGATCGACACTGAAACCCGTCAGCTTGTCACCATCCTTGAGCACGAAAGGCGCGATCGTCCCGGTAACAACGCGCAGAGGCTGGGTCGGCGTGGCAGCCACTTCGGCCGCGAACGACGGCGAAATACTGCAGAGCGCCAGCAAGAACAGCATGACGCGCGACATCCGCGTCACAGGCAAGGAAGCCGGATGCTCAGCCGCGGTGGATTCCCGATCTCTGACCGCCATTTCGACTCCGATTCGGTTAGAAAGACATCTCGAAACGCACCTGGAACGCCCAGGCGTTGGGTATCGTCGGCGTCGTATTGGGGGTGACGACGTATTGTAGATCGGGTTGAATCGCGAGCCAGGAGTTGACCTGGACGAGGTAGGTGAACTCAATCGCCGTTTCGGCGTTTGTCACCGGCAGCCCCTGCGTGCGCTGTGCAGTCATGTAGTGCGAACCGTTGCGCGCGTACGCCACGGCCAGTCCAAGCTCGTCAGCGGCGCGACTCGCGATAACTCCCGGAGCGGTCAACCCGGCGCCGAAATAGGTGCCGAAGCGGTCGACGCGGTTGTCGCCGAGGCCCGCCTGCACGAACACCGTCAGCTTGCGCGCCGGATTGCCCGGATCCGTGTATAGCAGCTTGTCGGCAATCGCATAGACCCCGCCGCTGCCGCGATGCTGCACCGGTTGACCGTTGGATTGCGTTGCCGATAGATCGTCGAACGTCGCTGTGTAGTACCAGCCGCCGATGGCGACCTTCTGGTCATACGCACCGAGATTGGACTGCCTGCCGATGCGCAACCGCCGGCTCGCCTGACGCGTGGCGTCCTGCGGACGATCCACGAAGGCTACCTCGCCCACGATCAGAGCACCGTCTCCCGCCTCGAAGATACCGCGGCTTCCGTTGGGCCGGTCGACAGGAACGCCGTCCAGCACCGCGGTGCGGATGACCACCCCTTCCGTGGGCTTGAAGGCAATGCGGATGCCAACCGAGGTATCCGGAAAGATCGATGGCCCCTCCGCGCCACTCAACGCGAACTCGGGTCCGATGCCGAAGGAGCTGTTAAGGAACAATGCAGCCGACTGCAGGGTGTAGAACTCGCTGTTGAGGTCATAGAGGCCGACGAGTACGGAGACATGGTTTTCAACGAAATTCTTCTGAACCCAAGCCTCGTAGAGCTTCACGGCATTGGGCGCGGAAATACTGCTCACGCCCTGCGCATCGCCGATGAAGTTGCTGGGCAGCCCGCCCTGGAGCCATAGCGCATCGAGATAGCCGATGGTGTCGGGCCAGCCGAACAGGGCCGCGCCGTCAACGCTGGCCTGGAGATTCAGGTTGCTGGTGTAGGTGCCGCCTGGACGGACGCCGCCGCCTAGGTTGGCGAACGCTGCGCCGCTGTACATCAATCCGGGTTTGAAGATGCGTGGCGCAGGGACCTCGTCCGGTGCCGCGGCGTCGCCGGCGGCTGCCGGGTTGCAGGCAACGAATCCGAGCGTTGCGGCAACGCTAATCGCCTGAATCAGGCAGGAGGTGCGCACGCCTATGCAGCCACGCGCACGCCGCAAACATGTATTCAACTCGTGGCGATAGCGGGGAAGCCAATGGAATTTTCGTTGCAATACGAGCATCCTCCGCGGACGGAGTTGCTCGTGACCTGGTGGATACCTCGTGGCCTTTTGCCGCAGTGATGTGAGAACTACTCGAAAACGCGAGGGGCATTCTGCGGACTCGCAACTAAAATCGCAATCTCAGTTGCACAATCAACGGCAAAGGCAACCCTATCTCACCCTCGATGTTGCCGCAGAGAGACAGTGGGAATCGGCCAAGGCTGACGTGGCCCGACTGCCATTCAGTACGACAGTTCGATTCGCGCGAGCGCCGTTGCTATGTCTGCTTTGCCGTCAATCAGAGGTCTCCGTCGGCGGGCTGCTTCTCGATATGCAGCTTGCCCGCCGCCAAGTAACCGCACCACAGCCATGTTATCGGCTCGGGTTTGATTGAATCGCCGCGGATTAGCTGCACCTGTGGCACATCAGAATCGCCCGCTGTTGCAATCGCTACTTCGGGTTGGGTGCCTACTGTCCCCGATTGGTAACTGTTCGCCAGAGCGAGTTTTACGGCCTCATGCGTCTGCTTTCGCGCGTGTTGCTCGTCGGCCCTTGCGGGCCTGTATTGGCTGGCATCGTAGGCGGCTAACATAACTCGGTCTCGCAGACAATCGACAGGACGACAAGCTTTGCGCCGGCTTCTTCGAGGTGATTGAGCAATGCTCGGCCGTGCAGCTCGTCGCGCTCGTGCACAAGCACGATTACTTCGCAGCCGTTCAGAAATGCGAAGTCATAGTCGTCCGGTGAGTCCTCGGGCGGACAAACTACGCGGCCAGGATTGAAGGCCGTTGCATAACCCCATTCGCTCGACACGATAATGCTGCCGCCGCCCGTGGACGGTCGAAGGCCAGCGTCAAGCGCGGCTTTCAATTGTTTCCCGTATGCGGGAAGGCGCTTATTTGCCGAACGCTGCGGCTCGGTAGCAACGATCACGCGGCCACTCTGTCACGCGATGCAGCGATGCGCGCCTCGATCCACTGTGACACGGCGCGCGAATCCCAGGCGACGGCGCGCTCCCCCGATTTATGTGGACGGGGAAAATCGCCGCGCGCGATGGCTTCGTAAATGCTTGTGCGGCCAAGGCCAACGCGGCGCTTAACTTCGGGAAGACGAAGTAGGGATTGCGGTTCTACGGTATTGCCTGGGTTTGCTTTGAGGGCGTCCATCGTTAGCCCGCCTCTGGCGTCGCCGTTTCCATCCGACGCACGCACTCGGTTGCCGACTGCTTGGTTATAAGAGTGCGTCGACCAACGCGCATCGGACGCGGACCGATGCCGTCCTTCCACAAGTTGTAAATCGTCGCTCGGCTAAGTCCGTAGGCTTGAGCGAATTCGATGACGCTGTACGCTTCGCGCTCGGGTGTGCAACTTTGCTGCTCGTCGTCGTCCATTCCTATCTCCGTTCGCGGCCATTCGCTTTCCTCGGAAGTCGAGGGTTGGCGATAGTCGTCGCACGAAGATTACCGACGCCGAATTGGATGACTCGTCGCTGTCAATCCACCAACTGACTGTAATCGCCTGGAACGATCCTGGGCATTTGCCTAGCCACCGATCGTCGCCTCTTGTTCTCCTGGCGAATCCATGTACGGACTGTGTTGAATGAGTGGCCGGTGGTCCGCGCAATAGCCTCCGCTAAGGGCCGACCTTTCAAGCGCGGCGCGCCGCGAGCGGCGGATTCCCTGTCAATTTCCTGCCATGCTGATCGTCTTGCTTTGTAGCGTTTGGCTATTTCGGGATCATTAAATTCGCTATGCCGCGCTAGGCCAGCTCGCTTTTGGGCGCGTTTCGCGGTACCTCCTGCCCACACCAAGTCCAATTTCGCGCTTAGAGAAGTTTCGACCGATGCCTGGGCACTCGCCGCGCTTAAATCGGATTGCGAAAATATGGCCAAATGCTCGTCGTTCGGCGACTTTATCTGATCAATTGCAGCCCCGATCTTTTGATGGGCGCGACGTATGTCATGCACAAACGCCTCTAGGTCGCTGTCCTCATGAGTGCCGGCCTGAACGCGTCGTGAAATGGCCTGACGCTCATCATCAGAAAGACGAGATGCGAACGGCTCCCTGGACGGGTCTCGCTGTTTCCTTGCTTTCCTCATGCGCTTTCCCTTCGCGCTCCCTATAGACGCGTTGCGTTGTGGTTAGGCGGGCAGGGCGTTTGCGCGTCCTGTTCCGCCGCTCGTGCTGCCTAACTACGCTGCCCTTGTGAGCCGGCCGTGCAAAACTTTCTTATCGTTCGCCTTAATCGCGTCGAACAAGTCCGCCCATTGCTGCATCATCTTCGTGCGCTCGGGTAGGTACTGCGCGCGGTTATAGGCGGCGCGAACCTTGTTGCGTTCGACATGCGCCAACTGACGCTCAATAACGTCCGGTGCGAAGCCGACTTCGTTCAAGATCGTCGACGCAGTTGAGCGGAATCCATGTCCCGTTGCCCGCGAGTGATACCCCATCCGATAGAGCGCGTACAGGATGGTGTTTTCGCTCATCGACTTGTGCGGGTTCGTTCGATGCGGAAACACAAAGCGGCCGGACCCGGTGAGGGTCTTTAGTTCGGCCAGCACCGCGAGCGCCTGCACCGACAACGGGACGATATGCGGCTCGCGCATCTTCATGCGCTCCGCGGGGATACGCCATACCGCGGCGTCTGTATCGAACTCCGACCATTCGGCGGCGCGTAGCTCGCCGGTGCGAACGAACGTGAGCGCGAGCAAGCGAATCGCGAGCCTCGTGATTGGCTCGCCGTCGTACTTGTCGAGCTTGTCGAGAAAGTCGGGCAGCTCTTTCTCGGCGAGCGCCGCGTGGTTGCGCCGATCCGGTGCAGTGAAAGCACCGCGCAGATCGAGCGAAGGATCGCGCGAGCAACGGCCCGTTGCGATGCCATAGCGGAACACGGCTCCGGCGCGTTGCTGCACGCGCTGCCGGATTTCATGCGCCCCGCGCACCTCGATCTTTCGCAGTGCGGCGAGCAGCTCCGGTGCATCGATCTCCGAGATTGGTCGCGTGCCGATCTCCGGGAGCAGGTTGTTCGTGAGCGACGTTTCGACCTGATGCGTATGTCCTGCGTCCCAGACGTTGCGCTTTTTCGCGATCCATTCCTTGGCGACAGCCTCGAACGAGTGCGCGGCGGCGTGCTTCTTTTGCAGCTTCTCCGCTTTTCGTTCGGCCGCAGGGTCTTTCTTCTCCCGCAATAGGCGCTTGGCAGCGTCGCGCGCGTCGCGGGCTTCGCCTACCGTTACTTCATCCGCGATGCCGAGCGCGAGGAGCTTCTCTTTGCCTCCGAAACGATATTTGAAGCGCCAGTAGCGTGAGCCATCGGGCTTGACCAGAAGATACAGGCCCTTCTCATCGGCGAGCTTGTAGGGCTTTCTACGTGCCTTGGCATTGCGAATCGCGATCGAGGTGAGGGGCATCAAACGCTCCACTGTCACGCTGGTACCCCCAGCGCATACCCCGGAATGTACCCCCGCGATACCCCCGGCTGCAAGCGGACGCTGCCGAACGGTAGCGGCGCCGCAATGTGCGGGGTGCAGAGGGAAATACGGGGAAGGGGAGGTTGCTACCGATCGGTAGCGGATGCTTGTTTGGTGCCGGTAGAGGGAGTCGAACCCCCGACCTTCGCATTACGAATGCGCTGCTCTACCAACTGAGCTACACCGGCTGTCTGCGCCTCGATGACCTCGACGCGCGGAAACTAGAAATTATATCAGCCGGAACAACCGATCCTTGCTAGCTGAGCGGCAAACCGTGAAGCGTTTTCGCAAGTCCCGCGATGCCGTTCCAGAGAATTTGAACTCCGATGCATAACAGAATGAATGCGGTCAGCCGCGTGACGATCGCGGTGCCGACATCGCCCAGCCTGCGCAGGATTGGATCGGCGTAGCGGTAGCAGAGAAACACAATCAGTACGACGATCGTGATGCCTGCAATGTGAGCGAGCGATGTGGTGATCAGCGAGCGCACGTCGGCCGGTGGATTCGCGCCCAGCGTGATCGCAACCGATATTGACCCCGGTCCGACGGTGAGGGGCATCGTCAGCGGATAGAACGCACGTCGCGCGAGATCCGATGGCGTGTCGGCGCGCACCGCGTCCTGCGCGGCCACCGGCGATTGGTCGGGTTCATTCAAAAGACTCCAGCCGATTGCGCATACGACCGCTCCACCGGCGACTTGCACCGCCGGAATCGACAAGCCGAAAAAATCGAGCACGTACGCGCCGATGAATGTCGACACGAGCAGCAGCATGAAGCAGTTGATTGCGACGCGACGCGACAGCTCCGTGTGCGCTTCGGGCGACAGGTCGGTCGTCTTGGCGAGGTAGATCGGCGCGCCGCCCAGCGGATTGACGATCGGCAGTAACGCCGCGACGGCGAGCAGCAGCGTCTCGAAGAATTGGCGGAGGTCGGTCAGCATCGTTTTGGAGAAGCGCGCGAAACAGTAGCATGGTCAAACGGCTACACTCTGGCGCAATCGGACGTCACCCGTTATGGCCTCGTCACGCATTCTCTTCGGTTTTCACGCGGTGACCGCACGGTTACGAACGCGGCCACAGTCTGTGCACGCGTTATACATGACCGGCGCAAGACAGGATGCGCGTGCGCGAGACATCGTCACGCGGGCGCAGAACGCCGGCATCGCGGTCCACGCGGTCGACGAAGCGCGCCTCCTCCAGCTTGCGGGTCACGGTCGCCACCAAGGAATCGTGGCGCTGATCGACGAAGCGCTCCCCTACGTGACGCTCGACGACGTTCTCGAAAACATCGATGAAGAGCCGCTTCTCATCGTGCTGGACGGTGTCACAGATCCGCATAATCTGGGCGCTTGTCTGCGAAGCGCCGATGCATTCGGTGCGCACGCGCTCGTTGTGCCGAAAGACCGCGCCGTGGGTGTCAATGCAACGGTCGCGAAAGCGGCAAGCGGCGCGGCCGACACCGTGCCGGTCATTGCGGTCACCAATCTCGCGCGAACGCTGCGCGATCTCAAAGCGCGCGGCGTGTGGATCGTTGGCGCCGAGACCGGCGGCGAGAGTCTGTTCGATGCCGACGTCGCGGGTCCGATTGCATGGGTGCTCGGCGCCGAAGGCAGTGGACTCAGGCGCCTCACACGCGAAACGTGTGATCGCATCGCGGGTATCCCGCTACAAGGCAGTGTGGGCAGCCTGAACGTCTCGGTTGCCACCGGCATTTGCCTCTACGCGACCCGCCGGGCGCGCGTGCTGGCGTCGCGTTGAGCTTTGCTCCTGTTTGCGGCATCATCCGCGCATTCCAACCTGCCAGTCCCGGCACCGGCCGGGGAGAGGATTCCCATGCAAACCAAGCTTCGTATCGGCGCAGTCGCCGCCGCGATTGCGGCCGTCTTCATGCTCGCGTCGCCTGCGCAATCCAAGGGCACGCTCGTCTTTTGCTCCGAAGGCAGCCCAGAGGGCTTCCAACCTCAGTTCTTCACGACGGGCACGACATTCGATGCGGTGTCGGTACCGATGTTCAACCGGTTAGTCGAATTCGAAACCGGCACGACGAACATCGTACCGGGCCTTGCCGAATCGTGGACAGCGTCTCCCGATGGCAAGGTATACACGTTCAAATTGCGCAAGGGCGTCAAGTTTCACAGCAACGCCAATTTCACGCCGTCGCGAGACTTCAACGCCGATGACGTGCTGTTCTCGTGGAACCGCATGGCCGATGACAACCATCCGTTTCACAAGTTGACTGCGGGCCAGACGTTCGCGTATTTCGACGACATGGGGATGAAGAACATCGTCGACAAAGTTGAAAAGCTCGATGACTACACGGTGCGGTTTACGTTGAAGCGTCCGGAAGCGCCGTTCCTTGCCGACATGGCGATGGACTTTGCGTCGATCTTGTCGAAGGAATATTTCGAAACGATGCAGAAGAAGGGAACACCCAACGCCGCCGATGTCTATCCGATCGGTACGGGACCGTTTGAGTTCGGCTCGTACCAGAAAGACGCGATCATTCGCTACAAGGCGTTCGACAAATATTGGAGGGGCCGCCCCAAGATCGATGGTCTCGTCTTTGCGATCACGCGCGATGCGACGGCGCGTTATGCGAAGCTCAAGACCGGCGAATGCCAAGTGATGGCGTTCCCGAAGCCGGCGGATTTGGACGAGATGCGCAAGGACCCGCAGCTTACGATCCAGCAGAAGGAAGGCCTCAACATCGGTTACATCGCGTTCAACGTCGAAAAGAAGCCGTTCGACAACAAGCTCGTACGGCAAGCGTTGAATCTCGCAACGAACAAGGACGCCATCCTCAAGGCCGTCTATCAGGGCAACGGTCAGGTCGCGAAGAATCCGATTCCACCGATCCTTTGGAGCTACAACAATGGCGTGCAGGATTATCCGTACGATCCCGCGAAAGCGAAGCAGCTGCTGGCACAAGCAGGATTACCGAATGGCTTCGAGCTCGAGCTGTGGTATCTGCCGGTGACAAGGCCGTACAACCCCGATGGAAAGCGGATGGCTGAGCTTATTCAAGCCGATTGGGAAAAGATCGGCGTGAAAGCGAAGCTTGTCACATACGAATGGGCCGAATATCGCAAGCGCGCCAAGGGCGGCGAGCACCAGGCGATCATGTTCGGCTGGTCAGGCGATAACGGCGATCCCGACAACTTCTTCGTGCCGCTGTTGGGCTGCGAAGCGGTGAAAGGCGGCGGCAACAATGCGCGCTGGTGCAACAAGGCGTTCGAAGATCTGATCATCAAGGCCGCGCAAACGCCGAAGCAGGCCGATCGTGCGAAGCTGTATGAGCAGGCGCAAGTGATCTTCAAGGAAGAAGCGCCGTGGATCACGGTCGCGCATTCGATCCGCTTCGATCCGCTACGCAAGGAAGTGCAGGGCTACAAGATGGATGCGACGGCGCATCACTACTTCGACAAGGTCGATCTCGCGAAGACGCCAGCGCCGTAACGAGCGTTGTCGTCCCGACGAAATCTATGTCATCCCGAGCGGAGCGAGGGACCTGCTGTTTGATGTAATTGCACGAGCACACATAAAAGCAGGTCCCTCGCTTCGCTCGGGATGACAAATAAGGCGAGCTCGGGATGACAAATGGGCGGGCTCGGGATGACATTTCGCAATGCTCGCCTTTTTCCTTCGCCGGATTTCTTTAATCATCCCGACGTTCATCGGCGTGACGCTTCTCGCGTTCGCGCTGATTCACCTCATTCCGGGCGACCCCGTTGAGAACATTTCGGGCGAGCGCGGAATGGATCCCGCTCGTCGCGAGCGACTGTTACATGAATTCGGATTGGATAAGGCGCTGCCCGTTCAATACATCGAATACGTCGGGCAAGTGCTGCGCGGCAATCTCGGTACGTCGTTGACAACGCATGAGGACGTATCCACAGAGTTCCTGACGCTGTTCCCGGCAACGATGGAGCTCGCCTTCTTCGCGCTGCTCTTCGCAGTCATCGTGGGTTTGCCGGCCGGCATCGTAGCGGCGATCAAACGCAATACCGTGGCGGACTACGCGGTGATGGGCGTGTCGCTCACCGGATATTCGATGCCGATCTTTTGGTGGGCATTGTTGCTCATCCTGTTTTTTTCGGTGTACTTGGGATGGACGCCGGTGTCGGGCCGCATCAGCGTTCAATACGACGTACCAGCGATTACCGGCTTCATGCTGATCGATACGCTGCGCGCGCGCGATCTTGGCGCGTTTCGCTCGGCGCTTTCGCATCTGATCTTGCCGTCGATCGCCCTCGGAACGATTCCGCTCGCCGTCATCGCACGGATGACGCGCTCATCGATGCTCGAAGTGCTGCGCGAAGACTACGTACGCACCGCGCGTGCAAAGGGTCTGCCGCGCTGGCAAGTGATTGTTGTCCACGCGTTGCGTAACGCGTTGATTCCGGTCATCACCGTGATCGGGTTGCAAGTGGGTCTGCTTCTATCGGGCGCGATCCTGACCGAGACAATCTTCTCATGGCCGGGCGTGGGGAATTGGCTGATCCACGGCGTCCAGTCGCGCGACTACCCGGTCGTGCAAGGCGGCATTCTGCTGATTGCGACGATTGTCATCACGGTCAATCTCATCGTCGACATGCTCTACGGCGTAATCAATCCGCGGATACGCCATGGCTGAACTTGCGACCCCCGCGGTCATTACGGGCGCGCCGCCCGGCCGACTCGGCGAATTCTGGCGCTCGTATGCGCAAAGCCGCGGCGCGTTGATCGGCCTCGCGCTCGTCGTGCTGCTGGTGCTACTCGCGATATTCGCGGACGTCGTGAGCCCGCATCCGCCGAACGAGCAATATCGCGAGTTCACGTTGACGCCGCCGGCATGGGACGAAGGCGGCACATCAGCATTTCTGCTCGGCACCGACCCGGTCGGTCGCGACATGCTTTCGCGGTTGATTCACGGCACGCGTTTGTCCTTGTTGATCGGCGTCATTTCAGTCGCGATTTCACTCGGGCTCGGCATCGTGTTGGGTTTGGTCGCGGGCTTCTTTCGTGGTCTTACCGAGACCATCATCATGCGCGTGATGGACGTGATGTTGGCATTGCCAAGCCTTTTGCTCGCCATCGCGGTCGTTGCGATTCTTGGACCAGGTCTTATCAATGCGATGTACGCGATTGCAATCGTGCTGTTGCCGCACTACGTTCGGCTGACGCGCGCAGCGGTGATCGCGGAGGCGGGGCGCGAGTATGTGACGTCGTCGCGCATCGCCGGCGCGGGCACACTGCGATTGATGTTCAACACGATCCTGCCGAATTGCGCAGCGCCGCTGATCGTTCAGGCGACGCTCGGGTTCTCCAACGCGATTCTTGATGCAGCGGCGCTTGGCTTCCTTGGCCTGGGCGCGCAGCCGCCGACGCCCGAGTGGGGTTCGATGTTGTCGTCGGCACTCGAATTCATTCAGCGCGCACCGTGGGTCGTGACATTTCCCGGACTTGCGATCTTGATCACCGTGCTTGCTTTCAACTTGATGGGCGATGGCCTGCGCGACGCGCTGGACCCGCGCCTAAAAAGGTAACGCGTGCCGCTCCTCGACATCGCCGGCCTGACGGTGACCTTTGGCGCCGATCCCGATCCATTCGTCGCGGTGGACGATGTGGATCTGACGATCGATGGGGGAGAAGTCGTCGGCATCGTCGGCGAGTCGGGTTCCGGCAAAAGCGTAATGGCGCTGTCGTTGCTCGGTTTGATCGACTTTCCGGGGCGCGTTCAGGCGGAACGGATGACGTTCGCGGGCCACGATTTGCGCGGTATCGGCGATCGTGAAAGGCGACAGCTCGTCGGCAAAGACATCGCGATGATCTTCCAGGATCCGCTCGCGAGCCTCGATCCGTGCTACACGGTGGCATATCAATTGATGGAAGCGCTAGCGGTCCACGGAACCGAACGCGAGCGCGCAAATCGTGGAGCGCGACGCGCACGCGCGCTCGAGCTGTTGCAGCAGGTCGAGATTCCGGACGCCGCAGCACGGCTTAACGCATATCCGCATCAGCTATCGGGTGGCATGGCGCAACGGGTGATGATCGCGATGGCGATTGCTTGCCAGCCGCGACTGCTGATCGCCGACGAGCCGACAACTGCGCTCGATGTCACGGTGCAAGCACAGGTGCTCGATCTGCTGTTGCGCCTTCAGAGCGAGACGCACATGGCGTTGATGCTGATCACGCATGATCTCGCGATCGTCGCCGAGACCGCGCATCGCGTGATCGTCATGTACGCGGGCCAGCAGGTCGAAACCGGCCCGTTGCCGGAAGTGTTCGAGACGCCCGCACACCCGTACACGCAGGCGCTGTTGGCCGCGCTGCCGGAGAACAATGTCGACCGTGCGCGGTTACAAGCGATTCCCGGTGTTGTGCCCGGTGTTTACGATCGCCCTTCGGGATGCCTGTTGTCGCCGCGCTGCCGCTACGCCGTTGCCCGTTGCCACCGCGACGAGCCGGCATTGTTGGGGCCGCCAGGTCGTGGCGCGCGCTGCCATTTCCGGCTCGATGCCCATGGCCGGCCAACCGGCGATTGGGAACGGGAACGGCGGAGCGAGATCGCCGAACTTACATGAACGCGTCAGCGCCGCTCCTCGAAGCGCGGGATCTGGCACGTCATTACGCGGTCTCGCGCGGCCTCTTCAAGCACAAAGGACTCGTTCGAGCGCTCGACGGCGTCTCATTTTCGTTGCGCGAACGCGAGACCCTCGCAGTGGTCGGCGAATCCGGATGTGGCAAATCGACGCTCGCGCGGCAGATCACGATGATCGAGCGCCCGACGTCCGGAACGCTGCTGCTCGACGGCAATGACGTCGCGCACGCCGACTCAACCGCGCGCAAGAAGCTGCGGCCACGCGTGCAGATGGTGTTCCAGAATCCGTACGCGTCGCTCAATCCACGGAAGACGGTCGGTGCGTTGCTCGAGGAGCCCCTGGCGATCAACGGTACGGCTTCGCGCAGCACACGACGCGAGGCGGGCCTCGCGATGCTCGCGAAGGTCGGCTTGCGCCCGGAGCACTATCGGCGTTATCCACATATGTTCTCCGGCGGTCAGCGGCAGCGGATCGCCGTGGCGCGCGCATTGATGCTCCATCCGCAATTGGTCGTCGCCGACGAGCCGGTATCGGCGCTCGACGTATCGATCCAAGCACAGGTGTTGAACCTGTTGATCGATCTGCAACAGGAAATGGGCATCGCGTATTTATTCATTTCGCACAATCTGCAAGTGGTGCGTCACATCGCCGACGATGTGCTCGTGATGTACCTCGGTCGAGCGGTTGAATACGCGTCGAAGGACGACGTTTTCTGCCGACCTGCGCATCCGTACACCCGCGCCTTATTGGCGAGCACGCCATCGCTCACGGCGGGGCGTAGACCCGCACGTGCGGCATTGACCGGTGACCTGGCATCCCCACTGGATCCTCCGTCCGGTTGCGCATTTCACAAACGTTGTCCGCACGCGGTCGAACGTTGCGCAATCGAGGTGCCGCTGCTGTCGACGTTTCGGGGAATTCGCGTCGCGTGCCATCGGGTCGCAGAGCTGAATCCTGATTGACGGTTAAGCGCGCTTTGGGCATGATCGGCCCGCCGTCACGTATTCGCGCCGCAGGGCCGTCCAAGACCGCGGGACTGCGCTCCGCCTTTGGGGACAGCGCAGCTGCGGTAGCCGCAAGCGTGGGGCCCATTACTCGGATTGACGTGCTCGCTTTCATCCTGCGCCGGGTGCTCCAATCGGCCATCGTCCTGGCAGTCGTTGCATTCATCGCCTTCGCGCTCTTCAACTTCACCGGCGATCCGGTGACGTTCATGGTGGGGCAGGACGCCACCGCGGAGGAAAAGGCCAAGCTCCGTGCCGATCTCGGCCTCGACGAGCCGTTCCACGTGCAGTTCGCGCACTTCCTCGGCAACGCCGCGACCGGCGATTTCGGTCGATCGCTGCGGCAATCGCGTAAGGTTTCCGATCTGTTCAAGGAACGGTTGCCGGCGACGCTCGAGTTGTCGTTCGTTGCGGCCGCGCTCGCACTTGTCATCGGTATTCCGGCCGGCGTCTACACGGCGCTCAAGCGCAACTCGTGGAGCGCGCATCTGCTGCTCGCGGCATCGTTGATCGGCGTCAGCTTGCCGACGTTCTTGATCGGGATCCTTCTGATCCTTGTTTTCGCCGTTTATTTGGGATGGCTGCCGTCGTTCGGCCGTGGCGATACTGTCGCGTTGGGTTGGTGGACCACGGGTTTCCTGACAGCGAGCGGCCTCAAAGCGCTGATTCTTCCAGCGATCACGTTATCGCTGTTTCAAATGACGTTGATCATGCGGCTCGTGCGCGCCGAAATGCTCGAGGTGCTCCGCACCGATTACATCAAATTCGCGCGCGCCCGCGGATTGACCGATCGCGCGATTCACTTCGGCCATGCGCTCAAGAACACGCTCGTGCCCGTTATCACGATCACCGGATTGCAGCTCGGTGCGATCATCGCGTTTGCCATCATCACGGAGACGGTGTTCCAGTGGCCGGGGATGGGACTCTTGTTCATCCAAGCGGTGAATTTCGCCGACGTTCCGGTGATGGCTGCGTATCTTTGCTTTATCGCGCTGATCTTCGTGCTGATCAATCTGATCGTCGATCTCATGTATTACGCCGTCGATCCACGCCTTCGCATCGAGCGGCTCGCGGCCGCGCATTGAATGAAGAATCCAGTCGATCACATTCGCGCTTGGCAGGACGATTTCTCTGCCGTTCGACGCGATCTCCATGCCCATCCCGAATTGGGCTTCGAAGAGCACCGCACCGCGCGCATCGTGTGCGAGCGGCTGTCCGCTTATGGCATCGAGCATCATGCCGGTGTTGGGCGCACGGGTATCGTCGCCGTTATTCCGGGCCGCACGAGCGACAGCGGAAAGTCCGTGGGCTTGCGCGCCGATATGGACGCGCTGCCGATGCAGGAAGAGAACGACTTCGCGCATAAATCGCGCTACGACGGGCGGATGCACGGATGCGGGCACGACGGTCACACGACGATGCTCTTAGCGGCCGCACGTTATTTGCACGAGACGCGCAAGTTCGACGGCATCGCGTACCTGATCTTCCAGCCGGGAGAGGAAGGGTACGCGGGCGCGAAAGCGATGATCGAGGACGGCTTGTTCGTGCGTTTTCCGGCGGAAAGACTGTATGCGGTTCACAACTGGCCTGCGCTGCCTCCCGGCAAGATCGGCATTACACCGGGGCCGGCGATGGCTGCGGCCGACCGGATCGAGATCACGATCGATGGCCGCGGCGGTCACGGCGCGCATCCGCACGCCGCAATCGATCCGGTGCTGGTCGCCGGCCACATCATAACGGCCGCGCAATCGATCGTTAGCCGCAACGTGAGCCCGATCGACACCGCCGTCGTCAGTCTATGCTCGATGCAGGCGGGAAATCCCGGCGCGATGAGCGTCATTCCATCGCATGCAAAGTTGGTCGGCACCGTGCGCACGTTTCGTCCAGCGACGCAGGACATGATCGAGCGGCGCTTGAATGAGCTCGTTCCGGCGATCGCGGCGGCGTTCGGCGCGAAGGCGACGCTCAAATACGAGCGCGTCTATCCGGCCACCGTTAATCACGATGCCGAGGCTGCCTTTGCAATGCGCGTCGCCGAGACACTCGTCGGACCGGAAAATGTCGCGCGCAATCTCGATCCATCGATGGGCTCGGAGGATTTTGCGTTCATGCTGCAAGCGCGGCCCGGCGCTTTCGCACGTCTCGGGCAGGGCGGCGCAGAGAGCGGCTGCTTCCTGCACAACAGCACATACGATTTCAACGATGCCGTGATACCCCTCGGCGCCGGTTTCCTGGCGTCGCTCGCCGAGCGCGCGATGCCGCTTCCCGAGTGATCCGTCGTGCCGAAATCCAACGTCATCGCTGCGTTCTCACCGACATACGCTGAAGCACGAGAGAAGTTTCTGGCTGCGGCGAAGGCGCGCGGTTTGACCGCCGAAAGGCATGTGCATCCGTCGGCGCGCGGCGTCGACGGTGAGCCGCTCACAGTTGACGTTTCGTTGTTCGGTCTCGCCGACGCGACGTCGCTCTTATGCCTGATCTCCGGGACGCACGGCGTCGAAGGTTTCTGCGGATCGGGTGCGCAGATTGCATTGCTAGAAGAACCGGCGATCGACGCGGCGATCGCCAAGAGCGGCGTTGCGATCCTGTTCTACCACGCGCTCAATCCCCACGGCTTCTCCCATCTCGCGCGCACGAACGAAGATAACGTCGACATGAATCGCAACTTCCGCGATTTCTCGCAAACGCCGGCGCGTAATGCCGCGTATGCAGAGGTTCACGACTTCATCGTGCCTGCGATCTGGCCACCGACACGGGAGAACGAGGCGCGGATCGGCACGTACATCGCCGCCCATGGACAGCCGGCATTGCAGGCGGCCATCACCGGGGGCCAATGCGATCGCGCCGATGGACTGTTCTACGGTGGCGACAGGCCAGCATGGAGCAACGGCGTATTTCGCGACGTGCTGCGCCGTCATGCCGCATCCCGCCGCCGATTGGCGTGGATCGACTTCCACACCGGATTGGGACCCTACGGTCACGCGGAGAAAATACATTCGGGGCCGAACGACGCTGCGATGATCGCCCGCGCGAAAGCGTGGTGGGGCATCGACGTCACGTCGTTTCACGATGGATCATCGACGTCGGCGGTGTTGACCGGCGTCAACTACGAAGCGCCGTTGGCTGAATGTCCCAACGTCGAATGCACGGGTATCGCGCTCGAATACGGCACGGTGCCGTTTGCCGAAGCGTTGCAGGCGCTGCGCGGCGACCAATGGCTGCGCAACCATCCGGATGCAGACCCAGCTACGCGCGCTGCGATCAAGCGCCGGATTCGCGATGCGTTCTACTGCGACGCCGATGACTGGAAGGGCATGGTCTACGGACAGGCACGTGCCGCCGTGTTGCAAGCGCTGCAGGGTTTGGAAGCGAGCGACACATGAACGACACGACGGCGTCCACACCTCCGCTGGCGACTCCGGTCAGCGTTCGCGGGCCCTTCGCGCTGGCCTGGGACAGCGATCTCGCCTATAGCTTTCGGCATTCGCCGGTCGCAATCATCTCGGCGGCGGCTCTGGCGGTGTGCCTGTTTTGCGCACTCTTCGCCCCGTGGGTCGCACCGCATAACCCATTCGATCTCACGACCCTTCATTTACCGGACGCGTTGCTGCCGCCGTCGTGGGAAGCCGGCAGCAAGCCCGGTTACTTCCTTGGCACCGACGATCAGGGTCGCGACGTTTTGTCGGCCATTATGTTCGGCGCGCGGATATCGCTCCTCGTCGGCGCAGCGGCGGTCGCGCTCGCAGTCGTATTCGGCGTGTCGCTGGGATTGCTCGCCGGCTATGCCGGCGGCCGCGTCGACGCGTTCATCATGCGCGTGGCCGATGTTCAGCTCTCGTTTCCGGCGATTCTGATCGCGCTCTTGATCGACGGCGTCGCGCGTGTGATGTTGCCGCGTGACGCGCACGACAACGTCGCGATCGCCGTATTGATCTTTGCGATCGGCGCATCGAACTGGGTGCAGTACGCGCGCACGGTTCGCGGCTCGACGATGGTGGAGAAGAATAAGGAATACGTGCAGGCGGCCCGCGTGATCGGCATTTCGCCGCTCGCCATCATGCGCCGCCATCTGCTGCCCAACGTGCTCGGTCCGGTGTTAGTGCTCGCAACGATCAACATCGCGACGGCGATCATTACCGAAGCAACGCTGTCGTTCCTCGGCGTCGGCGTCCCCCCGACAAGGCCTTCGCTTGGCACACTAATTCGCGTTGGCAACGATTTTTTGTTCTCGGGCGAATGGTGGATTACGATTTTCCCTGGCGCCGCGCTCGTGATCATGGTGCTGGCGATCAACCTGCTCGGTGACTGGCTGCGCGATGCGCTCAATCCAAAATTGCGCTGACGGAGAATTGGAGGGCTGACATGAGAATGCGGGTGCTTGCGGCAGTAGTGGTCGCGCTCGCGGGCTGCCAGACGTGGGGACCTACGTGGAGCGAGGTCACCGGCGTTCGATACAACCGAACCATCGCTGATCGTTGGCCTGCGCGTATCGTCGCGGTGGGCAACAACTCGGTGTTCACGGTGCCCTACAAGGTAGCGCCGGGAACTTACACGATCGCCGTCGAATCGCCGCGCCATAGCGGGTTCGCCGGCACGATCCAGGACATGCAACTTAACATCGAGCCGTGCAAGCGCTATTACCTCAACGCGCAATTCCAGGATCCGGTTCGACCCGAGTGGACGCCGGTCGTAGACGAGGTCGAATCGATTGTCGGCTGTCGCATCACCAGTTGATATCGAAGAAGGGCGGCGCTTGACTGCTGCCGTTCCGCTGCTGGACGTTCGCGGATTGCGCGTCGAATTTCCGACGCGACGCGGCACACTCGTCGCCGTTCGGGATGTGACCTTCGCGATTGCGCCAGGCGAAGTGCTTGGTGTCGTGGGCGAGTCGGGCGCAGGCAAATCGCTGACTGGCGCCGCCATCATTGGGTTGATCGATCCGCCGGGCCGAATCGCGAGCGGCGAGGTTCGTTTGTCGGGACGCCGCATCGACAATCTTCCTTATGAAGCGATGCGCAAAGTGCGCGGGCGCGAGATCGGCGCTGTATTCCAGGATCCGTTGACGTCGCTCAACCCGCTGTATCCGATCGGCCGTCAGCTCAGTGAAACCATCCGTACACATCTCGATTTGAGCGAGCAGGCGGCACGCAAGCGCGCGGTTCAGCTACTCGAGGAAGTTGGTATCCCGGCTGCCGCACGGCGGATCGATCATTACCCGCATCAGTTTTCCGGCGGAATGCGACAGCGCGTCGTCATTGCGCTCGCGCTTGCCGCCAATCCGAAGCTCGTCATTGCCGATGAACCGACCACCGCACTCGATGTCTCGATTCAGGCGCAGATCATTCAGCTCTTGAAGCGTCTCGCGCGCGAGCACGGCACGGCAGTCATGTTGGTCACTCACGACATGGGCGTGATCGCCGAAACGGCCGACCGCGTTGCCGTCATGTACGCCGGCCGTATTGTGGAAATCGGTCCCGTCGCCGACGTTATTCATCGTCCGCGTCATCCTTATACCGTCGGACTGATGGGTTCGATTCCGTCGATTGCGGAAGGCTGCGAACGTCTTGCCCAGATCGACGGTACGATGCCGCGGCTTACGGCGATTCCCAGCGGCTGTGCATTCCATCCGCGCTGTCCGCGAGCGATCGCGCGCTGCACGGTCGAGCGTCCCGAGCTCGAACGTGTCGGCGCGACGGAAGCGGCGTGCTGGAATCCGGTGCCGGCATGTTAAAAAGCAAGTCCCTCGTCGCTAACGTTCCTCGGGATGACAAGGTAATGGAATGAGCGAAGCGCTACTCGAGCTCAACGACGTGGCGCGTTACTTCGACGTATCGCCGCCGTGGCTCGATCGCGTGCTCGAACGCAAATCCCGTGCGGTGTTGAAAGCCGTTGACGGTGTCGATCTCACGCTTCATCGCGGCGAAACGCTCGGTCTCGTTGGCGAATCAGGCTGCGGTAAATCGACGGTCGCGCGTTTGATCGTCGGCCTCTATACCCCGACGCGCGGCGTCATTCGATACGACGGCAGCGTGGTCGCCGGCGAGGGCGCTTCAATGAGCGCATCGGCGTTGCGGCGCGCGCGGCATGGCATGCAAATGATCTTTCAGGATCCCTATGCGAGCCTGAATCCGCGCTGGCGCGTCGCTGACATCGTCGCCGAGCCGTTGCGTGCGCTGCGCCCGGATCTTGGAAATGCCGAGACGCTACGTCGCACAGCCGCTCTACTCGAACAAGTCGGTCTTTCAGCGAGCGACGGCGCGAAATATCCGCATCAATTCTCCGGCGGACAGCGGCAACGGATCTCGATCGCGCGTGCATTGTCGACGGAGCCGCAGCTCTTGATCTGCGACGAGCCGACCTCTGCGCTCGACGTCTCGGTGCAGGCACAGGTGCTTAATCTGATGCGTGACCTGCAACGGCGCATGGGCCTCACGTATCTGTTCATTTCGCACAATCTCGCGGTCGTCCATCACATCGCCGATCGCGTCGGCGTCATGTATTTGGGCCGCATTGTCGAGCTCGCACCAACGCATGCGCTTTTTGCGACGCCGCGCCATCCGTATACCCGCATGCTCCTCGACGCCGTGCCCGATCTCGACATGACGGGGAAAGCGCGCACCGCCGTCGCGGGCGAAGTGCCCAATCCGCTCGATCCACCCGCAGGCTGCACGTTTCATCCGCGCTGTCCGTACGCGAACGCGCGCTGCCGTCGCGAGATTCCATTGCTCAAAGCTGCTCAGGGTGGGCTTGCGGCATGTCACGCCGTCGAAGAGCAGCGATTGCCGGAAGCGGCCCTCGCTTTGCCGATGTGACCTTTTTTCGGCTCATATGCCTGTCGAAAGCACGCGCGATTCCGCTATAATTCGCCGCTTGTCCGCGTCCTCGCGCATCTAGTTTCTCCTCACGCTCAAGTCCTTGCGCCTCACCCAGATCAAGCTCTCCGGGTTCAAGTCGTTCGTCGATCCGACCGCGATCGCTACGCCTGGACAACTCGTCGGCATCGTCGGCCCCAACGGTTGCGGCAAGTCGAACGTCATCGACGCCGTGCGCTGGGTGCTCGGCGAATCGAAAGCGTCCGCGCTGCGCGGCGAGTCGATGCAGGACGTGATCTTCAACGGCGCCGGCGATCGCAAGCCGGTGGGCCGTGCATCCGTCGAGTTGTCCTTCGATAACAGCGAAGGGCGTATAGGCGGACAGTGGGGTCAGTACGCGGAGTTGTCGATCAAGCGACTTCTCGCGCGGGACGGGGATTCCAGTTATTACATCAACAATATCCCGGTCCGGCGCCGCGACATCTACGATCTCTTCCTCGGTACGGGGCTCGGTCCACGCGCCTACGCGATCATCGAGCAGGGGATGATCACCCGTGTCGTGGAGGCAAAGCCGGAAGAGCTCCGTATCTTTCTCGAGGAAGCTGCCGGCGTTTCCAAATACCGCGAGCGCCGCAAGGAGACCGAAGGCCGTCTCGCCGACACGCGTGAAAATCTGTCGCGTGTCGAAGATATCCGCCAAGAGCTCGGCAATCAGCTCTCACACCTCGAGCAGCAAGCGAAAGTCGCGACCGAATATCGCGAGCTCGAAGCGCGGCTCAAACAATCGCAACAGATGCTGTGGTTCGCAAAAAAGCAGGATGCCGCGCGCAGTCGAGAACGCTGCACAGCCGAAATCGCAACGCTGACGACTGCGCTCGACGCCTTGCAGGCCGATGTGCGGGCCGCAGAAGCGAATCTCGAAGCGCTGCGAGTCGAACATTATTCAGCCGGAGACGCGCTGCACGAGAGGCAGGGTGCATTCTACGCAGCGAATGCGGAGGTTTCGCGACTTGAACAGCAGCTCGCGTTTGCGCGCGAGAGCGAGACTCGGATCGCGCAACAAGTCGCTCAACTGACAGAGACGATTGCGGCGCTCGATGCGCAGCGGACCGCGCTGGCCGACGAGCAGGCTGAAGCGGACAAAGCGCTCGCGCAGGCGCTCGCCGAGAGGGAACGCGCGGGCGCCGCAGAAGCCCATGCCCGAGATGCACTCCCACCGCTCGACGATGCCGTGCTAGTCGCGGCGAAAGCGCAGGAAGACCTGCAGCAAAAGATCGCGCAAATCGAACAGGACATCCGCGTCGCGGAAACGCGTCGCGACAATATCGTTCGCAATATCGTGCAACTGACGTCGCGGCGCGAAAAGCTGGACGACGAGCTTGCCGGACTTGCGGCGCCGATGTCGACGCCGATTACCGAAGTCGAAGACCAGTTGACGCAGGAAAGCGCCGATCTTGCAGGAAAGCAATCCGCGCAAGACGCGCTCGCGACAACCGTGCAATCACTTCAGGATCGGCAACGTGCGGCGAGCGAAGCGTGGCAGCGCGACAGCAAAATGCTCGCCGACTTGGAAGCGCGCTCCCAAGCGCTTGCCGCGTTACAGGCGAAAATCGGACACGGACAGGATATCGACGGCTGGCTCGCCCAACACAAGCTCACGGATGCGAAGCGCTTGTGGCAGGCGCTCGACATCGAGAAGGGCTGGGAAGACGCGCTCGAAGCCGTGCTGCGTGAGCGTTTGAACGCGCTCGAGCTGGCGCGACTCGACGATGCGTTGAGTTGGACCGCCGGCGACACGCCGCGTACGCGCATCGCCGCGTACGCGACAACGGTAACGGCGGCGGTCGCGCGGCTTCGCCCCGCCACGTTCCCGGATTCGTTGCTTGCGAAAGTGAAGCTCCGCAAGCCGGAAATTGCGCGCTGGCTGTCCGACGGCTTGCATGGAATCCGATGCCGCCGCGATCTTGCGACCGCGTTCGCGCAGCGCGACACGCTGGGTCCGGGCGAAGCATTTGTGACACCGGAAGGACATCTGGTCACTGCGCAAGGCGTCTCATTGTTTGCGCCCGACAGCGAGCTCCACGGTGTGTTGTCGCGCCAGCGCGAGCTGGACGAGCTCTCGGGCGCGATCGCCGCTGCAACGAGCGCGTCGGCCGATGCGCGCGCGGCGCTCGATACCGTCGAATTCGAGCTCAAAGAGAAGCAACAGGCTTATCACGATGAAAGCTTGGCGCTCGCGTCGCAACAGCGTCGTTGCCATGATCTCGAGCTCGAGCTGGTGCAGTTGAAGCAAGCCGCCGAAGCCGCAGAAAAGCGTCGCGCGCAGATTGCCGAAGAATCCGCGGACGTCGCGCGACAGCACGATGCCGAATCGGAGGCGCAACGGACCGTTGATGCGGAGATCGCCGATTTGCAGTCGCGCTTGCACGATGAATCGGCGCAGCGTGACGTCGCAAGCCAAGCCCGCGAACAAGCCGAGGCGTCGCTTGGGGAAGGTCACGAGCGCGTGCGCGCGGCCGAGCTCGCTGCGCAGGCAGCGGGATTTGCCGAACGAAGCTGCCGCGATCGGATCGCCGAGCTCGCGCGGCGCCGCGAATCGCTCGTCACGCAACTCGAGCAACAACAGACGCTGCTCTCGCAAGCAACCGGTGAGCGAGCCTCGATTGATTGGACGCCCGTCGAAGAAGCGCTGCAGCGGCAGCTTGCTGCCCGCGGGCACGCAGAACAGGCGCTCGCGGTCGCCCGCGATGCGGTGGAGTCGCTCGGCGCGTCGCTTCGTGCCGCGGAAGAAGCGCGGCTCATCGCCGAGCAGAAGCTCGATCCCGCGCGCGCAAAGATTCAGGAAATGCAGCTCAAGGAGCAGGCAGCGGTGCTGTTGGAGCAGCAGTTCGCTGAGCAGTTGACCGACGCGCATGCCGACGTGGACACGCTGCCCGAAGCGCTGAAGGCCTGGGGCAGCGCGCGCACGTTGCCAGGCGAAATCGACCGCTTGGCGAGCGCCATCGCCGAGCTTGGCGCCGTCAATCTCGCTGCGCTCGACGAGCTTTCGCAGACGACCGAGCGTAAGGCGTATCTCGACTCGCAAGCCGCCGATCTCACCGAGGCGATGGCGACGCTCGAATCCGCGATCCGTCAAATCGACCGCGAATCGCGCGAGCTGTTGCAACAGACGTACGACCGCGTCAATACCAATTTTGCGCGGCTGTTCCCGATGCTCTTCGGTGGCGGACAGGCGAAGTTGTTACTTGCCGGCGAGGAGATTCTCGATGCCGGCGTCCAAGTGATTGCGCAACCACCGGGCAAGCGCAACACGTCGATTCACCTTCTGTCCGGTGGAGAGAAGGCGCTGACGGCGATCGCGTTGGTCTTCGCGCTGTTTCAGATCAATCCGGCGCCTTTCTGCCTGCTGGACGAAGTGGATGCGCCGCTCGACGATCCGAACACCGATCGCTTCTGCAAGATGGTCCGCGACATGGCGGGTCAGACGCAGTTCCTCTTCATCTCGCATAACAAGATCACGATGGAGATGGCGCAGCAGTTGGTCGGCATCACGATGCCCGAGCCGGGCATCTCGCGGGTCGTGGCCGTCGACATAGCGGAAGCGCTCGAGATGGCGCAGCCTGCCGCAGCCGCCGAATAGCCGGATTCGCGCCGCGTTATCGATCGATCGAGGCGGTATAATTTTGCTTATGATGTTCGCACGATCCGGCAGCCGCCGAGCGTTGTCTGTCGGTCTTAAGCAATGCCGATAAGTAATCTCCAACTGGGTCTGATCGTCGCCGGCGTTCTGCTCGTCCTGGGCGTTCTGATTTACAACGCCTGGCAGGAACGGCGCGTCCGCCGTCGCATCGAATCTGCATTCCGCGCCACCGAAACGGTCCAGCCGTCGCGCGTCGAGCCCACGCTTAAAGCGAGCGACGACCACGCGGGCAGTGCGATCACGCGATCGACTCGCGCAACACCGACGCCTGCGGCAGCGACGGCACGCTCGACGGACGCTGCGGATTCCTCCTTTGTTCCGCCGATGGACGTGATCGAGCACGACGACGTACCGGTTGCTTCGACGGTGGCGACCGAAAGCGAACCGTTGCCCGTCAGCGCCGATACGCGCTATTCCGGTGTGCAGCCCGATCCGGATATCGAATCGATCCTGACATTGGACCTCGTGACCCCGGTCAATGGAAGCTTGCTGGCTGCGGGATTCAATGCGCGCCTCGGCAAGCCGGTGCATTGGTTCGGGCGTCGCGAAAGTAACGCCCCGTGGCAGCTTCTCGGTAATGACAGCAGCGGAACGTTCGTGGAAGTCATCGCGACGATGCTGCTCGCGGATCGCAACGGCGCGGCGTCGAAATCGCAGCTCGAGGCGTTTCAGCGGCTCGTCGTGGACCTCGCGTCTCCATTGCCGGCGCGCGTGTCGGGGCCGGACATCGACAGCGAGGTCGCGCGCGCCGAATCGCTCGATCGTTTGTGTGCCGACGTCGACGTGCAGATCGGTCTCACCGTCGTGAAGCCCGAGCCGAACGCCATCGCGGGAACACGCTTGCGCGGCGTCGCCGAAGCATCGGGATTCCGACTCGCTTCCGGCGGTCGCTTCGAATACGTCCACGAAGACACCGGCACCGTCGAATACTTCCTGCAGAATGTGCGTAACGAGCCTTTCACCGCCGATTCGTTGCGGCTCACCACGACACCCGGCGTCGTGTTCGTGCTCGACGTGCCGCGCGTCGCCGATCCCACGCGAACGTTCGATCGGATGAAGCTCCTCGCGAAACGGATGGCCACGACGCTCAACGCCGAGCTCGTCGACGACAACCGACGCCAATTGGACGACGCCGCATTGACGGGCATCCGCGCACAAGTCGAAGCAGCGACGCTGGCGCTGAAGCGCGTCCACATCGAACCGGGCAGCGCCCGGGCATTGGCGCTGTTCGGCGCCTGATCATGCTGGCAATGGCGACGAAGACGCACGCCGCCGCCGTCCCTGCCGCGGCGCAAAAGCGCGCAGCGGCGCTGCGCGAAGCGATCGAGACGCACGACTACAACTATTACGCGCTCGACGCGCCGACCGTGTCGGACGCCGAGTACGACGCGCTCTATCGCGAGTTGCAGGCGCTGGAGAACGAATATCCGGTGCTGGTGACTCCGGATTCTCCGACACAGCGTGTCGGCGGCGCGCCGCTTCCCGAGTTCATGCCGGTCCGCCATAAGGTGCCGATGCTGTCGATTCGCACGGAGACCGACACGACGGCGGCCGGCGCCCTGCAATTCGATACGCGTGTGCGTCGCGATCTCGGTCTTGCCGCCAGCGCGCCGCCGCTTGAGTACGTCGCGGAGCTCAAATTCGACGGGCTCGCGATCAGCTTGCGCTATGAGAGTGGCCGCCTTGCGGTCGCAGCGACGCGCGGCGACGGCGAGGTCGGTGAGGACGTCACGCACAACATCTACACAATTCGCGCGATTCCGCGCCGGCTCCGTACCGACAAGCCGCCGGAAATATTTGAGGTGCGCGGCGAAGTCTATATATCGCGCAAGGACTTCGAACGGCTCAACGCGCGCCAGCTCGCCGCCGGACAGAAATCGTTCATCAATCCGCGCAACACAGCGGCTGGCGCCGTCCGACAGCTCGATCCGGCGATGACCGCGCAGCGGCCGTTGCTGTTCTTCGCCTACGGCGTGGGCGAAACGCGGGGATGGCCGCTGCCGAAGACGCACGCCGAGGCGCTCGATGAGATCGAGAAGTTCGGCCTTCCGGTCAATCGCGATCGTCGCGTGGCCCGTGGTGCAGAAGAGCTGATGGCGTTCTATGAAGATGTCCAGAAGCGCCGTCTGTCGCTGCCGTTCGAAATCGACGGCGTCGTTTACAAAGTGAACAGCCTCGCGCTGCAGCGAGAGTTGGGCTTCGTTTCGCGCGAGCCACGCTTTGCCGTCGCGCATAAGTTTCCGGCTGAGGAGATGCCGACCGAGGTCGTCGCGATCGGCGTACAGGTGGGTCGCACGGGCGCCATCACACCGGTCGCGAAACTGAAACCTGTGTTTGTCGGCGGCGTCACGGTCACCAACGCGACATTGCACAATGAAGACGAAGTGCGGCGTAAGGACGTTCGCATCGGCGACACGGTCATCGTGCGGCGCGCGGGGGACGTTATCCCTGAGGTCGTGCGCGTTCTCGCCGATCAGCGTCCGCCGCATGCGAAGGCGTTCGTGATGCCGACGAAGTGCCCCGAATGCGGATCGGCGATCGAGCGGTTGCCCGACGAAGCGATTGCGCGTTGTACCGGCGGTCTTGTCTGCCCGGCACAGCGCAAGCAGGCGTTGCTGCATTTCGCCGGCCGACGCGCGCTGGATATCGAAGGATTGGGCGACAAGCTCGTCGATCAGTTGGTCGATGACGGGATCGTGCATACGCCGGCCGATCTCTACAAGCTTGATCTCGCACAGTTGGCCGGGCTCGAGCGGATGGCGGAGAAGAGTGCGGGCAATGTTCTCGCTGCCATCGAGAAGAGCAAGCACACGACGCTCGCCCGGTTCATTTTTGCGCTCGGCATACGGCACGTCGGCGAAGCGACGGCGAAGGATCTCGCCGCGCATTTCGGCAACCTCGAAGCGTTGATGAATGCCGACCAAGCCGCGTTGCTCGACGTGCATGACGTCGGTCCCGTGCTTGCGCAGGCCATCGTCGATTTCCTTGCCGAGCGTCACAATCGCGACGTGATCGCACAATTGCGCGCCGCCGGCGTGCGCTTCGCCGAAGGTTCACCCCGCCGCCGCGCATCGGGTGCGGTCTCGGGCATGACGTTCGTGTTGACCGGTTCGCTGCCGTCACTCACTCGCGAAGAGGCGACTGCGCTGATCGAAGGAGACGGCGGCAAAGTCACGAGCAGCGTGTCGAAAAAGACCGATTTCGTCGTCGCAGGCGCCGACGCCGGGTCTAAACTCGAACGGGCGCAGGCGCTCGGCGTCAAGATCATCGATGAAGCCGGGCTCAAAGCCTTGCTTTCCGCACGCGCATCCACTCGGGAATCGCCATGAGAAACATCACCAAAGCGGTATTCCCCGTCGCGGGTCTTGGCACCCGCTTTTTGCCGGTGACCAAAGCGAGCCCGAAGGAGATGCTGCCGGTCGTCGACAAACCGCTGATTCAATATGCAGTCGAGGAGGCCGCGGCTGCCGGCATCACCGACATGATCTTCATCACGGGCCGTAACAAGCGTGCGATCGAGGATCACTTCGATAAGGCGTACGAGCTCGAAACGGAGCTGACGCTGCGGAACAAGGCGGCGTTGCTCGAGGCGGTCCAAGCCGCGACGCCGCACGGCATCAATTGTGTCTACATCCGCCAGACCGAAGCGCTCGGGCTTGGTCATGCGGTGCTCTGCGCTGCGCCCGTTGTCAACAACGAGCCGTTTTGCGTTCTGCTCGCCGACGATTTGATCGATGCGTCGGTTCCGGTGATCAAGCAGATGGTCGATGTGGCGGGGCGTGAAAACGCCTCGACGATCGGTGTCATGGACGTGCCGTCGGGCGACATCAGCAGCTACGGAATCGTCGAAGCGATTCCCGAGCCGGCGGTCGAGCGCGTCGCCCGCATTTCGCGGATCGTCGAAAAGCCCAAAACCGGCAGCGTACCTTCGACGCTCGCCGTCGTCGGCCGTTACGTGCTGTCGGCGCGAATCTTCCATCATCTGCGCGCGGCGCAGCCCGGCGCCGGCGGCGAAATCCAGCTCACTGACGGCATCGCGGGACTGCTCACCGAAGAACGCATCCTGGCGTACACGTTCGAGGGACGCCGCTACGATTGCGGCAGCAAGCTCGGCTATATGGAAGCGACGGTCGATTACGGACTCAAGCATGCTGAAGTCGGCGCCGGCTTCGCCCGCTTCCTGGCGTCGAGGCGCACATGAGCGCGGCGGGCGAAGCCGAGACCCGAAGGGCCGGCGCCGCGCGATTGTGCGGAGGCCGACGCGACGATACTGACACGGCTCGCTGGTGCAAAGAGGCCGAGATGAGCGCGGGCCTGGGGGCCCAATGACCCTCAACGAGCTTCGCTACATCGTCGCGGTCGCGCAGGAGCGAAGCTTCGGCCGGGCGGCAGCGAAGTGCTTTGTCAGTCAGCCCGCCTTGTCTGTCGCAATCCAGAAGTTGGAAGAGGAACTCGGCGCCCCATTGTTCGAGCGGAGCAAATCCGAAGTGACGATCACGCCGGTCGGCGAACGTATCGTCGAGCAGGCGCAAAAGGTGCTCGAGGAAGCCGCACGCATTCGCGAGATCGCGCAAGCCGGGCGCAATCAGTTGGTCGGCCTGCTGAAGTTGGGGGTCATCTACACCGTCGGCCCGTATTTGCTCGCTGACTTGATCCCGGCGCTTCACGCGCGTGCACCGCAGATGCCGCTCGACCTCGAAGAAAACCTAACGGAAAACCTCGAAGCAGCGCTGCGGACCGGCCGCATCGACGCCGCAATCATCGCGCTGCCCTTTCAGCCGCCCGGAATCGTCACCGACTTCCTTTACGAGGAACCCTTCCAGGTCGTGGTACCGCATGGACACAAATGGGCCAAGCGCAAATCGATCGCGCCCGACGAGCTGCCGGCGGAGCATACGATCCTGCTCAACGTCGGCCATTGCTTCCGCGATCAGGTCCTCGACGCGTGCCCCGAGTTGAATCGCGCCGAAGCGCAAGTGACACGAACGAATTCGCTCGAAACGGTGCGCAACATGGTCGCATCGGGTCTTGGCGTCTCGGTGCTACCGCGCGACGCGCTGACGCCGAAGTACCACAGTCGACTCGTCGTACCGGTGCCGTTCACCAAGCCCGCGCCAGCGCGTCGGATCGCACTTGCCTACCGGCGGAGCTTTCCGCGACCGGCCGCGATTGCCGCGATACGCGACGCCGTGGCGGCGTGTCGTGCGAAAGTCGGCAGCGCGTCACGCGCGGCGTGACGCCCCGGCAACGATTCGATTCACGTCGTCACAAGCGGGAGAAGCTCGGTCAGCGATCCGAGCACGAAATCGGGTTCGGGTGCGTGTCGCTCGGTCGGAACGCCATCGCGGTTGATCCAGAACGTCGTGAAGCCGAATACCTTCGCGCCGGCGGCGTCCCAGCCGTTCGACGACACGAACGCGATTTGCGCCGGCTTGACGCCAAGACGATCCACGGCCAGTTGGTAGACGCGCGGACTGGGTTTGTAGACGCCCGCATCGTCGACCGACCAGATCCCGTCCAGAACCGCATCCAGACCGGTCGAACGGACAAGCGGCTCGAGCATTGCGCGTGTACCGTTGGAAAGGATCCAGCGCGGACGCGGCGCCAGTGCCGCAATGACATCTCGCGTCCCGGGAAATGCGGCGAGATGCAAGTATTGATCGAGCAATCGACGCCGCGCTTGGCCGTCAAGTGGCAGGATGAGCGCCGAAATCGCGTAGTCGAGCGCATGCGCCGTCAGCGCACCGAAATCCTCGCGCCGGAAGCGGCTCGTCGCCATCAACGACTGCAGCCACGTGTACTCGAGCTGCTTCGTACGCCATATCCGCGATAGCGCGGCGCCATTGCCGGGCGCGAGCTCTTCCGCGAGCGCGGCAACCGAATGCACATCGAACAATGTGCCGTACGCATCGAACACGAATGCGGCGAAACTTTTCGTCATGACAAAAAAAGAGGGGTTACACTTTGCGCGTAACCCCTTGGTTCATTTGGTGGGCGATACTGGGTTCGAACCAGTGACCCCTGCCGTGTGAAGGCAGTGCTCTACCGCTGAGCTAACCGCCCGCGAACCCAGACAGGAGCCGCGATTTAACCATAGCGAGGGGGGTGCCGCAAACGCGGTTTGATGCCGTGTAGAACCGTGTCCAAGACGTCGCTGCCCCAAAGTAGTGCGCACAATGTTCCGGCTTGATTCGCACCGAAAGCGCGGTTCGAGCCGGCTTGATCTAAGCCGCTGCCGGCAAAGGACTTCCGGTGATGGCGTACGGTTTGCTTGATCCACCTAACGCAGCAGCAGAATTTCGAATGTCCTCCCACTCTTACGACGAAATGCGCACACCCGACGGCGCCGTGCGGGCCCATTACCGGGCATTCACGGACTGGCTCGACCGCACATCACCGGATCGAATCTCGCAGAAAAGGGACGAAGCGGAGCGCGCGTTTCATCGGGTCGGCATCACTTTCGCGGTTTACGGCGAAGGCGAAAGCACCGAACGATTGATTCCGTTCGATCTCGTGCCGCGAATCATTCCGGCGAACGAATGGGACACGCTCGAAGCGGGACTGAAGCAACGTGTGCATGCGCTGAATCTCTTCCTGCATGACGTCTATCACGACCAATCGATTCTGAAAGAGAACATCGTCCCGGCGGAGCGCGTGCTGTCGAACGGCCAGTATCGACGCGAGATGATCGGCATGAACGTGCCTGGCGGGATCTACGCGCATATCGCCGGCGTCGATGTCGTTCGGGCCGGGGAGGGCGAATATTACGTTCTTGAAGATAACCTGCGCGTTCCGTCCGGCGTGTCGTACATGCTCGAAAACCGCAGGATGATGATGCGGCTTTTCCCGGAGCTCTTCGCGACCCGCTCGATCCGGCCGATTCAACATTATCCGGACCTGTTGCTCGAGAACCTTCGCGCAGTAGCGCCGGAAGGCGTTGAGGAACCGACCGTTGCCGTGTTGACGCCCGGCGCGCACAACTCGGCGTATTTCGAACACGCGTTCCTCGCGCAGCAGATGGGTGTCGAGCTTGTCGAGGGTATCGACCTTTTCGTTCAAAACGACACGGTTTTCATGCGCACGACGAAGGGTCCGCAGCGCGTGCACGTCATTTATCGGCGCGTCGACGATGATTTTCTCGATCCGCTGACGTTTCGCAAAGACTCGATGCTCGGGGTGCCGGGATTGTTTTCCGCGTATCGGGCGGGGCGGGTGACACTGGCCAACGCAATCGGCACCGGCGTTGCCGACGACAAGTCGATCTACCCGTATGTGCCGGAGATGATCCGTTTCTATCTCGCTGAAGAGCCGATTCTGCATAACGTGCGGACGTATCTCTTGCATCGGGAGCAAGACCGCGACCACGCGCTCGCCCATCTTTCCGATCTCGTGGTCAAGGAAACGCATGGCGCCGGCGGTTACGGCATGCTGATCGGCCCGGCGGCGACGAAGGCTGAGCTCGAGGCTTTCCGCCAGCGGATTCTCGCGGCGCCGGACCGATACATCGCGCAGCCGACGCTCGCGCTGTCGACCTGTCCGACATTTGTCGAAGCGGGACTTGCGCCGCGTCACATCGATCTCCGACCCTACGTATTGTCAGGGACCGACATCGACCTTGTTCCCGGCGGGCTGACCCGGGTTGCGTTGCGGCCCGGATCGCTCGTCGTCAATTCGTCGCAAGGCGGCGGGACGAAAGACACGTGGGTCCTGGGTAGCTAGGCATTCGATGCTCTGCCGCACCGCCAACGAGCTGTACTGGATGGCCCGCCACATCGAGCGCGCGGAGAACACGGCACGGCTGCTCGATGTCACATACCGTACGTCGCTGTTGCCTTACCAGGGGCGCGAGCCGGGTCTTGCATGGGCCGAGCCTTGGGCGGTGCCGCTCATCACGTCGGGACTCGCCACCGCATTCTATGAGCGGTTCTCCGTGCTGACTGCGGAAAATGTCTTGCGCTACATGATGCTCGACAGCGCCAATCCCTCGTCGGTTTATTCGTGCATGCGCGCGGCGCGGGAATCGGCGCGCTCGGTACGCGGCGCGATCACGTCCGAGATGTACGAAGACTTGAACTCGGCTTGGCTCGAAATGCGAGGCTTCGACTACGCGCGGATCGAGGCCGGCGGATTTTCCGACTTCTTCGATTGGGTGAAGATGCGCTCGCATCTATTTCGCGGCGTCACCTTCGGGACGATGCTCCGCGACGAGGCCTATCACTTCATCCGGCTCGGAACGCATATCGAGCGTGCCGACAACACCGCGCGCATTCTCGACACCAAGTACCACATCCTATTGCCGTCGGTAACCGACGTCGGCGGTGCCGTCGACTACTATCAATGGCAGTCGCTGTTGACGTCGGTGTCGGGATTTGAGTCGTACCGGAAGATTTACAGCGATGTCATCTCACCTTACCGCGTGGCGGAGCTTCTGGTGCTGCGCGACGACATGCCGCGGTCGCTGCACAGCTGCATGAACTTCATCCACGAGACGCTCGACCGTTTGTGCGACGAGCATAGCCGCGAGCTTTCGCGGCAGGCGGGAGAATTGCATGCCCGCTTGCATTACGGCAGGACCGACGAGCTTATCGCGTTGGGCTTGCACGAATATCTCGTCGACTTTCTCGAGCGCATTGCCGGCTTGGGCGGCGAGATAAGCCGCGTGTTCCTGGTGCCGACGTACTGAGCGCGGAAACGTGCAGCGATCCGGTACACTCGCGGCTTTGCTTCTCGCGCACTCGGGCCACGCCCGTCATTATTCGCCATGACTTATTGCGTTGCGATGTCACTCGATGCCGGAATGATCTTTGCTTCGGACTCGCGGACGAACGCGGGTGTCGACCAGATCGCGCGGTTCTCGAAAATGCGCGTGTTCCATCGGGACGGCGATCGCGTCATCGTCACGCTGTCGTCGGGCAATCTTTCGCTCACGCAGAATGCCGTCAACGTACTCGAACAGCGCGCGCGATTGGGCGACAAGACGCCCAACTTGTGGAACGCCCAGTCAATGTTCGATGTGGCGGGTCATTTGGGCGATGCGCTCCGCGAAGTCAAGACGCGCGACGGCCCGTACCTTGCGCAAAACAACATCGATTCGTCGGCCAACTTCATCGTCGGCGGCCAGATCCGCGGGGAGCCACACCGCTTGTTCGAGGTCTACAGCGAAGGCAACTTCATCGAGGCGACCGCCGATACCTGCTATTTCCAGATCGGCGAATCGAAGTATGGCAAGCCGGTGATCGATCGGGTAGTCAATCGGCGAACATCGCTGATCGACGCGACGAAATGCACGATCGTCTCGTTCGACTCCACGATGCGATCGAACATTTCGGTCGGCTTGCCGATCGATTTGCTCGCCTACGAAGCCGATACGTTGCGCGTCAAAATGCAGCGTCGCGTCGACGAGTCGGACCCGTATTTCCAGATGGTCCACACGCAGTGGGGCGAGGGTTTGCGCCGCGTATTTGCGCAGTTGCCCGATCCCGACTGGACATAGCGGTTCGGCGTTTCGATGGCGATCCGCGTTGCGCTTACGCACTGGACGACGTATCGGTATGACCGACTGGTCAACCTGTCTGCCCACGAGGTCCGCCTGCGACCGGCACCACATTGCCGCACCCCGGTGCTGGGTTACTCGCTGACGGTCGAGCCCGCGCAGCATTTCGTGAACTGGCAGCAGGATCCCTACGGCAATTGGCTTGCGCGGCTCGTGTTTCCCGAGCGCACCGACAAGCTCGACATTGTCGTCGACTTGGTCGCCGATCTGACGGTCATCAACCCGTTCGACTTTTTTGTCGAGCCCTATGCAGAGATGTATCCATTCGCGTATTCGCAAGCGCTCGCGAAAGAGCTGATTCCGTTCTTGGAGGTCGCGCCCGCGAAGCCCCGGCTCGCCGACTGGATTCGCGCGTTTCGGTCGACGATTCGTCCAGACGAGTCCACCGTCAATTTGCTCGTGCGATTGAATCAGCAGCTGCAAAGCGAAGTTCGCTATTTGGTGCGGATGGAGCCCGGCGTGCAGCCGCCTGAGGAAACGCTGGAGCGCGCGTGCGGGTCGTGCCGCGATTCGGGTTGGCTGCTGGTGCAAATCATGCGGACGCTCGGCATCGCGGCACGCTTCGCGTCCGGTTACCTGATTCAGCTCAAAGCCGACGTGAAGCCGTTGGACGGTCCGGCGGGCGCCGAACGCGATTTCACCGACTTGCACGCGTGGGCCGAAGCCTACATCCCCGGCGCCGGATGGATCGGATTCGATCCCACCTCCGGACTTCTCGCTGGCGAAGGACATCTGCCGTTGGCGTGCACGGCCGACCCAGGCAACGCAGCGCCGGTGATCGGCTATTCCGATGTTGCCGACACGCAATTCGAAGTCGCGATGAAAGTAGCGCGCATTCACGAAGATCCGCGCGTGACCAAGCCCTACACCGACGAGCAATGGGCAGGGATCGATGCGCTCGGCCAACGAGTCGATGCCGACTTGGCAGCGCAGGATGTCCGGTTGACGCAAGGCGGCGAGCCGACGTTCGTGTCGATCGACGACATGGAGGGTGCGGAGTGGAACTACGTCGCCATGTCACCCAAGAAACGCGATCTCGCGGAGACGCTGCAGCGACGGCTGAAACGTCGCTTTGCGCCCGGCGCACTTCTGCATCAAGGTCAGGGCAAGTGGTATCCGGGCGAACCGTTGCCGCGCTGGTCGCTCGGGATTTACTGGCGTAGCGACGGTGAAGCGCTGTGGAACGATGACGGACTTCTCGCCGACACAACGGCCAAAGGCGTCTCGACGCTTGCAACGGCGCACGCGTTTGCATCGCGGCTTGCCCAAGCGCTCGGCGTTCCGGAGACCTACGTCATGACGGCGTACGAAGATGCGCCCCACTTGCTGCTTCGGGAGTCGGCGCTTCCGGCCAACGCGGACCCATTGCAAGCCGACCTTTCGAGTCCCAATGAACGGGCGCGTCTCGCGCGTCTCCTGCAGACCGGCCTCGATAAGCCCGCGGGATTCGTGCTGCCGTTGAAGGCGTCATACGACCATACCGACACGACGTTCACATGGGAAACCAGTCCGTGGCCGTTGCGCCGCGAACGGCTCTATGCGCTGTCGGGCGATTCGCCATTGGGATTGCGTCTGCCGCTCGAGTCGCTTCCCGATGTCGTTCCCGATGAGCAGGAATTCGAAGCACCGGTCGACCCGTTCGCCCCGCACGACGCGTTGCCGACACGAACGCAGATCAAGCCAAAAGCCCGAACGCGCACTGCAGCGCCGCGCGAAGTCATCAAGACCGCATTGACGATCGAAACCCGCGATGGTCACGTGCGCGTGTTCATGCCGCCGCTCACCCGGATGGAGTCATATGCGGCGTTGATCGCGATGATTGAAAACGTAGCCAATGCGGTCAAGACCCCGGTGGTCATCGAAGGGTACGCGCCGCCGCGCGATTCGCGCGTCCGTGCGTTGCAGGTGACCCCCGATCCGGGCGTGATCGAGGTGAACGTTCATCCGGCATCGTCATGGAAAGACTTGATCGATACGACCACGGTGCTCTACGAGGAAGCGCGTCAAACGCGGCTTGCCACGGAAAAGTTCATGCTCGACGGCCGGCATATGGGCACGGGCGGCGGCAATCACGTGACGCTCGGCGGCGCCACGCCGGGCGACAGTCCGTTGCTCCGCCGGCCGGATTTATTGCAAAGCTTGATCACCTATTGGCAGAACCATCCGGCGCTCTCGTATCTCTTCGCCGGAATGTTTGTTGGGCCGACGTCGCAGGCGCCGCGTGTCGACGAAGCGCGCGACGATCGACTCTACGAGCTGGAAATCGCCTTTCAGCAACTTGCGCAAAAGCAGAAAGCCGGCGAGACGCCGCCGTGGCTGACTGATCGATTGCTGCGGCATCTGCTGACGGATCTGACCGGCAACACGCACCGCGCAGAATTCTCGATCGACAAGCTGTATTCGCCGGACACGCCGACGGGGCGCCTCGGGCTCCTCGAATTTCGCGCGTTCGAGATGCCGCCGCACGCGCGGATGAGCGCCGTTCAGATGCTGCTTTTGCGTGCGTTGGTCGCGCGTTTCTGGCGGGAGCCGTATCAAGGTGGCTTGGTTCGTTGGGGCACCGCGCTGCACGATCGTTGGCTGCTGCCGCATTTCGTCATCGCGGACTTGCGGGACGTCGTCGCCGATCTTGCGCGTTACGGCTACGAATTCTCCCTGCAATGGTTCGATCCATTCGTCGAATTCCGGTTTCCGCGCTTCGGCACGGTCGACTACGCGGGCGTGACGATCGAGCTGCGGCAAGCGATCGAGCCGTGGCACGTTTTGGGCGAAGAGATGAGTGGGGCCGGGACGTCGCGCTTTGTCGATTCGTCGGTCGAACGACTGCAGGTGAAGGTGACAGGGATGATCGGCGGTCGCCACGAGGTCACGTGCAACGGCCGCGCACTGCCGTTGACGCCGACCGGCGTGCCTGCCGAGTTTGTCGCCGGCATACGGTTTCGCGCATGGAGTCCGCCATCAGGGCTGCATCCGACGATCGGCGTGCAGGCGCCGCTCACCTTCGACCTCATCGACACGTGGTCGCAACGCGCATTGGGCGGTTGCACGTACCACGTTTCCCACCCGGGCGGACGCAACTACGAGACGTTTCCGGTCAACGCGAACGAAGCGGAAGCGCGACGGATCGCGCGCTTCTGGGCGCACGGTCACTCGCCGGGTCCGGTCACCGTCCATCCAGAGCCGCCGAATCCGTCATTGCCGTCGACGCTCGATTTGCGCTGGATGCCGTGACGACGGTTCGCACGCGCTTCGCCCCCAGCCCTACCGGCTTCCTTCATCTCGGCAGCGCGCGCACCGCGCTCTTTGCCTGGGCGTTTGCACGCCGTCATCGCGGCACGTTCATCCTGCGGATCGAGGACACCGACGTCGAGCGTTCGACGCAAGAAGCCGTGCAGGCGATCTTCGACGCGATGAGCTGGCTTGGGCTCGACTACGACGAAGGACCATTCTTCCAGATGCAGCGGATGGACCGCTATCGCGCGGTCATCGACGAAATGCTCGCGCGCGGTCTCGCGTATCACTGCTATACGTCGACCCAAGAGTTGGAAGCATTGCGGGCGGCGCAGATGGCGCGGGGCGAAAAGCCACGTTACGATGGCCGTTGGCGTCCCGAGAACGTCGCTGCTAACGGACTGACGCCGCCGCCTGGCATCAAGCCGGTCGTGCGCTTTCGCAGTCCCGACGATGGCAGCGTTGTCTGGAACGACGCCGTCAAGGGCACGATCGAGATCGCCAATGCCGAGCTCGACGATCTCGTGATCGCGCGCTCAGACGGCACGCCGACGTACAACTTCTGCGTCGTCGTCGACGATCTCGACATGCGAATCACGCACGTCGTTCGCGGCGACGATCACGTCAACAACACGCCGCGCCAGATCAACATGATTCGGGCGCTCGGTGCCGCGGTGCCGGTGTACGCGCACTTGCCGACGGTGCTGGGGGACGACGGTCACAAGCTCTCTAAGCGGCACGGCGCAGTAAGCGTGATGCAGTATGAGGAAGAAGGCTTCTTGCCCGAGGCACTGGTCAATTTTCTCGCGCGCCTCGGCTGGGCGCATGGCGACGACGAGATTTTTACGCGCGAGCAATTCGTCGCCTGGTTCGATCTCGCGGGACTATCTTCGGCGCCGGGCCGATTCGATCCCGAAAAACTGAAATGGGTGAACCACGAGCATCTGAAACGAATGCCCGAAGACGAGCTCGGACGGCGTCTCGTTCCGTACCTTGCCGCGGCGAAGCTTGATTCGTCAGCCGGACCTTCGCCAGGGGCGGTCGCGATGCTGCTGCGCGATCGTGTCGCAACGTTCGCCGAGATGGCCGACGCAGCGCATTACTTCTATGCCGTGCCCCATCCGGCGGTCGATAAAATCGCCGAGTTCGTCAATGACGGCAATCGCGAGGCGCTTACGGCGCTGACCGAGCATTTCGCAGACGTCGAATGGCAACGCGAGCCAATTCTTGCCGCGATCAAAGGGAACGCCGCGAAACACGGGTTGAAACCGCCGCAGGTTATGATGCCGCTGCGCGTCCTCGTGTGCGGTACGCCGCAGACACCCGCGATCGATGCGGTGCTGGCACTGCTCGGACGGGAGACGACGATCGCGCGATTGAAGGCGGGGCTCGCTCGCGCGACTTAGGCGTGGCGTCGTTGCGGGTATCCGTCATCCCCGCTCATTTTGGTAACTGAGCGGGAATCCAGTGTTGTCACTGCGTGAAAGTCGCTGGGCCCCGCCTGCGCGGGGACGACAACTTGGCGCGTCGACGCCGTTCCGGTAGACTATGCATTTCCGGGACTGGCCGCACATGACCAAGTTCGTCTTCGTGACCGGCGGCGTCGTTTCCTCGTTGGGGAAGGGCATCGCCGCCGCCTCTCTCGCCGCCATCCTCGCTTCCCGCGGCGTCCGCGTCACCAATCTCAAGCTCGATCCGTACATCAACGTCGATCCTGGAACGATGAGCCCGTTCCAGCACGGCGAGGTGTTCGTCACCGAGGACGGCGCCGAAACCGACCTCGATCTCGGGCATTACGAACGCTTCGTCGACGTGAAGATGAGCAAGCGCAACAACTTCACGACCGGCCAGATCTACGAGAGCGTCATTCGCAAGGAGCGCCGCGGCGACTACCTCGGCGGCACCGTCCAGGTGATTCCGCACATCACCGACGAAATCAAGAGCTGGATAACGGCCGGTGCCGCCGACGCGGAAGTTGCGGTGGTCGAAGTGGGAGGCACCGTCGGCGACATCGAATCGTTGCCCTTCCTCGAAGCGATCCGCCAGATGGGCATCACGCTCGGTCGGGAGAACGTCTGCTACATCCACCTCACGCTGGTGCCGTTCATCGCCACCGCGGGCGAGATGAAGACCAAGCCGACGCAGCACTCAGTGAAGGAATTGCGCGAGATCGGGATTCAGCCCGACGTCATCCTGTGCCGCGCCGACCGACCGCTGCCGGACGGCGACCGACGCAAGATCGCGCTCTTCACCAACGTAACGCCCGAGGCCGTCATTCCGGCGCTCGACGCCGACTCCATTTACAAGATTCCCGCGGCGCTGCACGCCGAGGGATTGGACGCGATCGTCTGCAAGAAGCTCGAGATCCAGCCACCGCCAACCGATCTGTCGACGTGGACGCGTCTGGTAGACGGTCTCGAGCACCCCGACCATACGGTAAGGATCGCGATGGTCGGAAAGTACGTCGACTTGACCGAGTCTTACAAGTCGCTGTCCGAGGCATTGACGCACGCCGGCATCCATGCACGCAGCAAGGTGCAGATCCAGTATGTGGACTCCGAAGCCGTCGAGCGTGACGGTGTCGAGTGTCTCGCGGGAATGGACGCGATTCTCGTTCCCGGCGGGTTCGGCAAGCGCGGCGTCGAGGGCAAGATCGCGGCGATTCGTTTCGCGCGCGAGAACGGCGTTCCGTATCTCGGCATCTGCCTCGGCATGCAGCTGGCCGTGATCGAGTTTGCGCGCCACATGGCCGGGCTCGCCAATGCCAACAGCACGGAATTCGATGCCGATACCCCGCATCCGGTCGTTGCGCTCATTACCGAATGGCAGAACCATGACGGAACGATCGAGCGCCGCAGCGTCGCGTCCGATCTCGGCGGGACGATGCGCCTCGGCGCACAGCCGTGCGACGTCGTGCCGGGAACGCTGGCCTATCGCATTTACGGATCGACGCGCGTCGCCGAACGTCATCGCCATCGCTATGAAGTCAACAACCATTATTTGCCACGGCTGCAGGCGGCGGGGCTGACGGTCAGCGCGTGGGCAAAAAGCGGAGCGGTGGGTGACCTGTGCGAAATGGTGGAGCTGCCCATGCATCCGTGGTTCTTCGGATGCCAGTTCCACCCCGAGTTCACGTCGAATCCGCGCCGGGGCCATCCGCTGTTCGTGGGATTCATCCGCGCGGCGCTGGATCGCAAGCGACGCAGTCCGAGCGCGAAGGAAGGAGCGCTTGCCGAGCTCATCGCGTCGGACTAAAGGGCGAGGCGCCTGAGTGAAGCTCTGCGGCTACGACATCGGTCTCGATCGCCCGTTCTTCCTGATTGCGGGTCCGTGCGTCGTCGAGTCGCGTCAATTGCAAGTCGATGTCGCGGGCGAGCTCAAAACGATCTGCGCCGATCTCGAGATCCCGTTCATCTTCAAGTCGTCCTACGATAAGGCGAACCGCAGCTCGCATGCGTCATATCGCGGACCTGGAATGGACGAGGGGCTGCGGGTCCTTGCCGACGTCAAGCGTCACGTCGAGGTTCCGGTCCTGACCGACGTTCACACGATCGACGAAGTCCCGGCCGTTGCGGCGGTGGTCGACGTGCTGCAGACGCCGGCATTTCTCTGCCGACAAACGGATTTCATCCAGGCAGTCGCGTCGGCAGGCAAGCCGGTCAACATCAAGAAGGGTCAGTTTCTCGCCCCGGAGGACATGAAGCAGGTTGTCGCGAAAGCGCGCGATGCGAGCGGGGCCGACAACATCCTCGTCTGCGAGCGCGGCGTTTCGTTCGGCTATCACAATCTAGTCACCGACATGCGCGCGCTGGCGATCATGCGCGACACCGGGTGCCCGGTGGTGTTCGATGCGACGCACTCGGTGCAGCTTCCGGGTGGGCAGGGCACCGCTTCCGGCGGGCAGCGCGAGTTCATCCCGGTGCTCGCGCGCGCGGCCGTCGCCAGTGGCATTGCGGGGCTGTTCATGGAAACCCACCCCGACCCGGCGAAGGCGCTCTCGGACGGGCCGAACGCCTGGCCGCTTGGCATGATGCAGGGATTGCTTGAAACTCTCGTCGAGCTCGACAGAACCGTAAAGAAGAAAGGCTTCGCTGAAATGAAACTGAAAGCATGAGCTCCATCGTCGACGTGGTCGCGAGGGAAATCCTGGACTCGCGCGGCAACCCCACGCTGGAAGCCGATGTGCTGCTCGAGTCGGGCGTGATGGGCCGCGCCGCGGTGCCCTCGGGCGCCTCGACCGGCAGCCGCGAGGCGATCGAGCTGCGCGACGGCGACGCCAAGCGCTACGGCGGC
>DASXSP010000083.1:0-7645 GCA_036505865.1 Casimicrobiaceae bacterium | reverse complement strand
ATTCCGTGGGCCGCGCCGCCTGTCGCGGTCGCGTTGATCTTCACGTGGATGTTGAACGCCCAATACGGGATCTTCAATCGCGCGTTGCGCGCACTCGGATTCGCGGCCGGCGCGGAGAACTGGCTGGACGATCCGTCGCTCGCCTTGCCTGCGATCCTGATCACCACGATCTGGCAGATCTTTCCCTTCGCATCGGTCGTCATCCTCGCGGCACTGCAAGGCGTGTCGCAGGAGCAGCGTGAAGCTGCAATCATCGACGGCGCCGATCGCCTTAGCGTCTTCCGCGCCGTCGTGTGGCCGACGATTCAACCGTCGGTCATGCTGCTCGCGCTGTTCATCACGATCTGGTCGTTGCGCCGGTTCGACCTGATCTGGCTGATGACACAGGGAGGGCCGATCGGCGCGACCAACACTCTGGTCATCGAGCTGTATCGCCGCGCCTTCGTCTATCGCGACCTCGGACAGGCCGCCGCCGTAGGCATGGTCGGGCTCTCGATCGCGATCCTTATCACGATGGTCTATTTCCGGCTGACGTTGCGCGCCGAACGCGCCAAGGGACAGCGATGATTCGTCGCGCTGGTTTGGGACACGGCCTTAGGATGCTCGCGATCCTTGCGCTACTCGGTGCGGCGGCGTTTCCGCTCTACTGGATGTTCGTCACGTCGATGACGCCATCGTCGGAGCTGTTCGCGCCGTCTGCGCGTCTGGTTCCGAAGCTTTCCGAGATCGGCGTCTATCGCGAGGCGTTCCACGGTACGTCGGTGACAACGTGGGTGATAAATAGCGCAATCGTCGCGGTGGGGACGACAGTGTTGAGCATTGCCCTCGCCATTTTTCCCGCGTACGCGCTCTCGCGGTTCCGCTTTCGCGGCATGGGACTTGTGGGATTCGGGCTCTTCATCACGCAGATGTTGCCCGAGGCGATGCTGGTGGTGCCTCTCTATGCGATTTTCGGCGATCTCGCATTGCTCAATACGTTGGCCGGACTGATTCTCGCGAACAGCGCATTCACCGTTCCGGTCATCACGTGGATATTGAAAGGTGCGATCGACGGCGTGCCGATCGACATCGAAGAAGCGGCGCGTATTGATGGTTGCTCGCGGTTCGACATCGTCATCGGCGTCGTCCTTCCGCTCGTCGCGCCAACGCTCGCCGCCGCCGCGGTCATCGCTTTCTTCCACGGCTGGAACGAATACATCTTCGCGCAGACGCTGATCAGCGATCAGGGACTGCGCACCGCCTCGGTCGGGCTGGCGGGCTTCGTCGGCGAACTGAGCACGCCGGTACATACAGTGATGGCAATTGGCCTGATGTATACGCTGCCGGCCGTCATTTTCTATTTGTTCGTCCAGCGCTACGTGGTGGCCGGCATGACCGCCGGCAGCGTCAAGGGCTGAAGCGAGGATTGGGTCAACTGCCATGGCGTCGATCAAACTCGACCGTGTCACCCGAACATTCGGATCGAAGACCGCGGTCAGCAATGTCAGCCTCGATGTTCCGGATCGCGAATTTCTCGTGCTGCTGGGGCCATCCGGCTGCGGGAAGTCGACGCTGCTGCGCATGCTCGCCGGTCTGGAAAGCGTGTCCAGTGGTGAGATCCACCTGAACCAGCGACGGGTCGACCAGCTTCCGCCCAGCGCGCGCGACATGGCGTTCGTGTTCCAGTCGTACGCGCTGTATCCGCATATGACGGTTCGCCGGAACATCACGTTCCCGTTGATCATGCGGCAGTTCAAGTGGTGGTTTCATCTACCGATCGTCGGCGGCGTGGCCAAGCGGAGGATCGAGGAATCGCCGCAGGTCAGCGATCTGGTGGGACGAACCGCAAAAATTCTGGCGCTCACCGAGATGATGGATCGGTTTCCGCGCACGCTTTCCGGGGGACAGCGGCAGCGAGTGGCGCTCGGCCGGGCGATGGTGCGCCAGCCCGAGGTGTTCCTGATGGACGAGCCGCTCTCCAACCTCGACGCAAAACTGCGCATGTCGATGCGCGCCGAGATCATCAAGCTGCACCGCGACGTCGGTGGAACGTTCGTCTACGTGACTCACGATCAGATCGAGGCGATGACGATGGGGACGATGATCGCGCTGATGCGCGACGGCGTCGTGCAGCAGTTCGGCACGCCACGCGAGATCTACCTGAATCCCGCCAACACGTTCGTCGCGCGCTTCATCGGCACGCCGCCGATGAATCTGATCGAGGGCCGCATCGAACGCGGATCGCTTCGCATCGGAGAGGGCACGTTTGCGCTGCCGCGGCAGTTAGCGGCGCTTGCGAGCGGGGACCGACATGTGCTGGTGGGAATACGCCCCAACGCATTCACGATCGTCGCGCGACGCGAAGAAACGCTGGCTGGAAAAGTGGCGCTGGTCGAGCACGTCGGCGCCGAATCGGTCATCGACGTGCGTCTCGATCACGCCACGACCGCGCACCGCGAAGAAGGCGAAGGCCGCAACGAAGTGATGATCACCGAATCGGGATACAGCGATCTACGCGCCAACGACGCGGTGAGCGTCGCCGTCGATCTGACCGACGCAGTGCTGTTCTCGCCGGATTCCGGCCTCCGCTTGCGTCCGCCTTCACACTAAACGGACGACCTCATGAAAATCACTGCATTTGAAACGCTGCGCACTGAAGAATTCTCGAATGTGCTGTGGGTGCGCGTCCATACCGACAGCGCAGTGATCGGGCTCGGCGAAACGTTCTACGGCGCCGGTGCGGTCGAGGCGCATATCCACGACACATTGGCTGGACGGTTGATCGGCCGCGATCCGTTGCACATCGAAGCGTTGAGTAAAGAAATGGTCAACCTTCCGATGGCGCAGTCGTCCACCGGTGCGGAATATCGCGCGGCCTCGGCGATCGACATCGCGTTGTGGGACATCTTCGGAAAGGTGTGCCAGCAACCCGTGCACCAGATGCTCGGCGGAGTTTGCCGCGACAAGCTTCGCGTCTACAACACGTGTGCGGGCTATCGCTACGTCCGCTCGCGCAATATCCGTCCCGTATCCAACTGGAACGTCGGCGAGAGCGATGGACCTTTCGAGGATCTCGACGCCTTCATGAATCGCGCAGACGCATTGGCGGAAAGCCTGCTGGAAAGCGGAATCACCGCGATGAAAATCTGGCCTTTCGATCCGCCGGCGCAGGAGAACGGCGGTCTCTACATCTCTGCCGCCGAGATGAAGAAGGCGGTTGAGCCATTCGAGAAAATTCGCAAGGCGGTGGGCGATCGCATGGACATCATGGTCGAGTTTCATTCGCTGTGGAACTTGCCGACCGCTAAAAAAATCGCGCGGGCCCTCGAGCCGTACGCGCCGATGTGGTACGAGGATCCGATCCGGATGAATTCGCCGCAGGCACTCGCGGAGTACGCACGCTCAACGGACGTCTGGGTGTGTGCGAGCGAGACGCTCGGCTCGCGCTGGCCGTACAAGGAAATGCTGGAGAGAGACGCGCTCCACGTCGCGATGGTCGACTTGTGCTGGACCGGCGGACTGACGGAAGGCCGCAAGATCGCAGCATTGGCGGAGACATGGCACCGTCCGTTCGCGCCGCACGATTGCATCGGGCCGGTGGGATTCATCGCGGCCGTGCACATGTCGTTCAGCCAGCCGAACACGCTGATCCAGGAATCGGTCCGCGCGTTCTATCGCGGTTGGTACAACGAGCTCGTTACCGTGGTTCCGCGCATCGAAAACGGCTACGTGTACCCGATGGAAGGCCCCGGGCTGGGCGTCGAGTTGCAGCCGGCGGTGTTCAAGCGTTCGGATCTCACCGTTCGGCGCACTTCCGCCTGATTGCAGGAGCGCTGCATGTCAACCGAACTGTTCAGCCTTGCCGGTCGCACCGCGCTGGTCACCGGATCTTCGCGCGGTTTGGGTAACGCGATCGCAGACGGATTTGCAGCGGCGGGCGCCGCGCTGGTGCTCAACGGCTCTGATCCGGCACGCCTCGCAACGGCGGCGTCGGCGCTTCGCGCCAAAGGTTACAACGTGACCGAAGCCGCATTCGACGTCACGAACGAGTCGGCTGTGTGTGACGCTTTCGCGAAGCTCGATGTCGCGGGAATCGCGGTCGACATCCTGGTAAACAACGCGGGGATACAGCTCCGCAAGCCGTTGGTTGAGCTTTCGGTCGCGGAATGGCAGCGGGTGATCGACACGAATCTAACCAGCGCGTTTGTCGTGGGACGCGAGGCCGCGCGGCGGATGATACGACGCGGCAAGGGCGGCAAGATCATCAACATCGGCTCGCTCACCAGCGAGGTCGCGCGCGCCACCGTTGCGCCGTACACGGCAGCGAAAGGTGGCATCAAGTTGCTCACGCGCTCAATGGCCGCCGAATGGGCCGAGTACGACATCCAGGCGAACGCCATCGGACCGGGTTACATGATGACGGAGATGAACAAGGCCCTCATCGAGAATCCGACGTTCGATGCATGGGTCAAAGGGCGGACACCGGCACGTCGCTGGGGCAAGCCGGAGGAGTTGGTTGGGGCCGCGGTCTTCCTCGCATCCGCGGCATCCGGGTACGTGAACGGACAAATCATCTATGTCGACGGCGGCATGCTCGCCGTGTTGTGACGCATCTCACCATCAATATCGTTCATTGCGGAAGGAATTCCCATGCGTTCAGTCGTCGTTCACGCTCCCCTCGATTTACGGGTGGAAAACATGCCCGCTGCGACCGGTCCCGGTCCAGGTGAAGTCAAGGTCGCGTTGGCCGCAGGCGGAATCTGCGGATCGGATTTGCATTATTACCAGCATGGCGGATTCGGCACGATTCGCCTTAAGGAACCGATGATCCTCGGACATGAAGTCGCGGGAACCGTCGTCGAGATCGGCGCGGGTGTCACGCGCGTCAAAGTCGGCGATCGCGTTGCCGTCAACCCGAGTCATCCGTGCGGTCACTGCCGTTACTGCATCGAAGGGCATTCGAATCAGTGTCTCGATGTTCGTTTCTACGGCAGCGCGATGCGATTTCCGCACGTTCAAGGCGCGTTCCGCGACGAGATTGTCATCGCGCAGGAGCAGGCCTTTCCCGTGAAGGCTGATGTGCCGCTCGACGAAGCCGCGTTCGCGGAGCCGTTCTCGGTCGCGTTGCACGCGGTGACGCGAGCGGGCTCCGTGCTCGGCAAGAAAGTGTTGGTGACGGGGTGTGGCCCGATCGGCTGCCTCACGATCATGGCCGCGCGGCAGGGCGGAGCAAGCGAGATTGTCGTGACCGATGTCAGCGCGCCACCGCTTGCGACGGCCGCGAAAGTTGGCGCCGATCGAACCCTCAATGTTGCCGAGAAGCCCGATGCGTTGGCGCCTTATGCCCCTCACAAAGGATACTTCGACATGACGTTCGAGTGCTCCGGCAATCCGCGTGCGCTGGTTGGTGCGCTCGAGGTCACGCGACCTCTCGGCGCCATCGTGATCGTTGGGCTCGGAGGAGAAGCGACGTTGCCCATGAACGCGGTGGTAACCAAGGAACTCGAGGTATGCGGCGCATTTCGCACCGGCGTTGAATTCGGCTGGGCGGTCGAGCTCATTTCCAATCGACGCGTCGACATGCGTCCGCTGTTGACTGCCACGTATCCGGTAGAGCAGGCGGTCGAAGCGTTCCAGTTCGCCGGCGACAAGGCGCGCGCGATGAAGGTGCAGTTGAGCTTCGCCGGCGCGCAATAGTGCCCCGATGAATGAACTCGCACCCGTTGATATCGTCGCCATCGGCGAGGCGATGGTCGAGTTCAATCAGACGGGCCAGGCGGATGGGCGCGCGTACCTGCAAGGATTCGGCGGCGACACGTCGAATGCGCTGATCGCCGCGGCACGCCAGGGTACCAAGGGCGCTTACGTTACCAAGCTCGGCGACGACGACTTCGGACGAATGTGTCTCGCGCTCTGGCGTGATGAGGGAATCGATACGGAAGGTGTGGGCATCGATGCTTCCGCCCCTACCGGCATTTACTTCGTGCGGCATGGTGAGGATGGGCATACGTTCAGCTACCTTCGTAGCGCGTCCGCAGCGAGCCGCATGCAGCCTGCCGATATTCCGCGCCCGCTGATCGAACGCACGCGGTACCTGCACGTCTCCGGCATCAGCCAGGCGATCAGCACATCGGCAACGGAGAGCGTCTTTCACGCCATCAATATTGCGCGTGCAGCCGGCGTGAAGGTCGCGTACGACCCCAACCTGCGTCTCAAGCTGTGGCCGCTCGAGTGCGCTCGTGCGGTGATTCTTGCGACGATCCCTCTCACCGATTATTTTTTGCCAAGCCTCGACGATGTGCGTCTGTTGTCAGGATTGGACGATCCGGTTGCCATCCTCGATTGGTGTCATCGCCAAGGAGCGCGAACCGTTGTCTTCAAGCTGGGAAAAGCGGGATCATGGGTATCGCACGGGGCGGAGCGCACGCGAATCCCCGCTTTTTCGGTTGATGCCATCGACGCAACCGGCGCCGGCGATTGCTTTGACGGCTCATTGCTCGCACGGCTTGCCGCCGGCGATGATGTCGTCTCTGCGGCCCGATGGGCAAGTGCCGCCGCAGCATTGACGACCATCGGCTACGGAGCGGTGGCCCCGTTACCGACGGCCGATCGAGTCGCGCAGTTCCTGGCGAGCGGCGCGACGAATGTCAGCGGATCGAAGCAATCGGCATGATCCATCGTTCTGTACCTTTCGCTTGAATTTATCGCCGCAATGTCCGCAACCGAAAGGATCGAGCAATGGTAACTAGCGAGACATTGGCCAAATTGTTCCCGCTCGAGCGCGAGATTCCCGCCGAGCATGGGCTCGCCGCGCCGATTCACCAGCGTACCTGGCTCGTCAACGGCGAGCTCCGAACCTGGAACGGCACATGCAAGACCGTGTTGTCGCCGGTTTGCGTGAGGTCGCCTGGTAACGAACTGAAGCAACTCGAAATCGGCAGCTACCCCGTAATGGGCGAGACGCAGAGCGATGAAGCCCTCGACGCCGCGGTCGCCGCCTATGACAACGGGCGCGGAGAATGGCCAACGATGCCCGTGGCTGATCGCATCGACTGCATGCAGGACTTCGTCAAGCAAATGATGGCGCAGCGGCGGGCGGTTACGCAGCTCATCATGTGGGAGATCGGCAAGAGCCTCACGGATTCGGAAAAGGAGTTCGACCGAACCGTCGACTACATCAAGCAGACCCTCTCTGCGCTCAAGGATCTCGACAACAACAGCTCGCGCTTCACCGTGGTCGAAGGCACGATCGGACAGATCCGCCGCACGCCGCTCGGCGTCGTGTTGTGCATGGGTCCGTACAACTATCCGTTGAACGAGACGTTTGCGACATTGATCCCCGCGCTGCTCATGGGCAACACCGTCGTCTTCAAGCCGCCGCAGTACGGCACGCTGCTGTTCACGCCGCTGCTCGAAGCGTTTCGCAGCGCGTTTCCGGAGGGCGTGATCAACACGGTCTATGCGCCCGGCGCGGTCGTGGTGCCGCGCATGCTCGCGTCGGGAAAAGTAAACGTCCTGGCGCTGATCGGCTCCAGCAAGGTCGCCGACCATCTCAAGAAGCAGCATCCGAAGTCGCACCGGCTGCGCGCCATTCTCGGCCTTGATGCGAAGAACGCCGCCATCGTTCTCTCCGACGCCGACATCGAATTGACGGTCAAGGAATGCC
>DASXSP010000082.1:0-33692 GCA_036505865.1 Casimicrobiaceae bacterium | reverse complement strand
GGGCAGCGCAGCGGCGATAGCCGCAAGCGTGGGGGCCGTCATTTCACGCGCATGCCGGGTTCCGCACCATCGTCGGGCGCCAGCAAGAAAATACCCGGACCGTCGCCCGATGCGGCGAGAACCATTCCTTCGGAAAGACCGAATTTCATTTTGCGCGGCGCGAGATTCGCCACGATCGGCGTCAATCGCCCAACGAGGTCTTCAGGACGATAAGCCGACTTGATGCCGGCGAATACCGTTCGATGGCGGCTTTCGCCAACGTCGAGCGTCAATTTCAAGAGCTTGTCTGCACCACTGACGGCTTCCGCATTGACGATCCGCGCGATACGCAGATCGATCTTGGCGAACTCTTCGATCGACACTTCGCTCTCGAAACGCGGTGCAGCGGTCTGGGCCGACGCGGCGCTTGCGACACTCGATTGAAGGGAAGCAGCGCTCGTGGCTTTGGGACCTTCCAGCAGCGCATCGATTTGCTTCACCTCGACGCGCGCAAGCAAATGGGTGTACGCCGCAACCGCTATCGGCTCTTTCCACGCGTCGGACCAGATGAACTCGCGATCGAGGCCAAAGAACTCGCGCGCAACGCGAGCGGCCGTCACCGGCAGGACGGGGGTCAGCAACACGGTCAGCAATTGAAAGCCTTGAAGCGATTGCGAGCAGATCGTCTGCAACGCATCTCGCCGCGTCGGGTCCTTGGCGAGCAACCACGGCTGCGCGGCATCGAACGCTTCGTTGATCCGGTCTGCGATGCGCATCGCGTCACGGAGCACCTTGCCGTATTCGCGTGCTTCGTAGTTTGTACGCGCTGCCTCGGCTTCCATCTGCGCGATCGTCAACCGGTTGGCGCGGTCGTTCTCGGATTCCGCCGGCGTCGCGAGCTTACCCGCGAAGTTTTTCGTGATGAAGTTCGCTGCGCGGCTCGCGATGTTCACGTACTTGCCGACGAGATCGCTGTTGACGCGCGCGATGAAGTCGTCGGGATTGAAATCGAGGTCCTCGACCTTGCCGTTGAGTTTCGCAGCGAGGTAGTAACGAAGCCATTCCGGATTGAGACCCAGGTCGAGGTAAACGTCGGGGCTGATACCGGTGCCGCGCGACTTCGACATCTTCTCGCCGGAAAACGTGATGAAGCCGTGGACGAAGACGTTGTCGGGCACTTTGTACGGCGCGCCAGCGAACTTGAGCATCGCCGGCCAGAACAACGTGTGGAAATACACGATGTCCTTGCCGATGAAGTGGTACTGGTCGACGCCAGGATCCTGCAGGAATTGCGCGAAATCGATCCCGCGCTTGCGAAGGTGGGCCTTGAGACTGGCGAGATACCCGACCGGCGCGTCGAGCCAAACGTAGAAGAACTTTCCCGGAGCGTCGGGAATCGGAATGCCGAAGTAGGGCGCGTCGCGCGAGATGTCCCAGTCGGCGAGCCCTTTCGCCTCGGCCTGCTCGCCCAACCATTCGCGCGCCTTATTCGCAACCTCGGCTTGCAGCCGGCCGTCTTGTGTCCATGCGCGCAAAAACTCGACGCACGCAGGATCGGACAATCTGAAGAAAAAATGGTCCGACGTTTTGAGCACCGGGCGTGCGCCTGACAACGTCGAGTACGGATCGATCAAGTCAGTCGGCGCATAAACGGACCCACAAACTTCGCACGCGTCGCCGTATTGGTCCTTCGCGCCGCAGACGGGGCACGTCCCCTTGATGTAGCGATCCGGCAGAAACATCGCCTTGACCGGATCGTAGAACTGCTCGATTGGCTTCGCGTAGACGAGTCCCACGGTCTTGAGGCGCCGGTAGATATCCTGCGACAACTCGACGTTTTCCGGCGAATCGGTCGAATGCCAATGGTCGAAGCTCAGATGAAAACCGTTGAGATGCTTCGGTCGCGTTGCCGCGATCCGCTCGACCAGCGCCTGCGGCGTGATGCCTTCGGCGTCGGCTTTCAGCATGATCGCCGCGCCGTGGGTGTCGTCGGCGCAAACGAAATGAACCGTGTGTCCTTGCATGCGCTGAAAGCGTACCCAGATGTCGGCCTGGATGTACTCCATGATGTGGCCGATGTGAAACGGGCCGTTGGCGTACGGCAGCGCTGTCGTTACGAACAGCGTCCGGGCGGAAGAAGCCGGCATTTCGACGAGAAACCTTGCGCTAGCTAGGGTAAATTACAAATAGTAGCAAAGCGACCGCAGGAACACGGCCGCATTCGCGCCGCAGGGCCGCCCCAAGGCGCGAATTGCTCCCCCTCTGGGGGCAGCGCAGCCGCGAAGCCGCAAGCGTGGGGGTCCTTCGCTGGTTCGGATAGAATCGTCTCACTATCGGTTGTCTTATTTGCGCGTGTTTCGCGGAGTTTTCGATGCCGTTGTCCGATGCTGACATCACGACCTGCCTGAAGGGCGTGATCGATCCGAATACCGGGAAAGACCTGGTCACCGGCAAAGCGGTGAAGAGCGTGCGCGTCGAGGGCGACCACATCGCGGTCGACGTTCAGCTTGGCTATCCGGCGAAGAGTCAGCACGATCTCATTCGGAAGCTCGTGCAAAACGCGGTCTCCGCGCTCCCCGGGGCGGGCCGCGTCGCCGTCAACGTCGGACACAAGATCGTCTCGCATGCAGTGCAGCGCGGCGTGAAGCTCGTGCCGGGCGTCAAGAACATCGTTGCTGTCGCCTCGGGCAAAGGCGGCGTCGGCAAATCCACGACGGCGGTCAACTTGGCGCTTGCATTAGGCGCTGAGGGCGCGAGCGTCGGCGTGCTCGACGCGGATATCTACGGTCCCTCGCAACCGATGATGCTCGGCATCGCCGGTCGCCCTGAGTCGAAGGACGGCAAGACACTCGAACCGCTCGAGGCGTACGGCGTGCAAGCGATGTCGATCGGATTCCTGATCGATGCCGATACGCCGATGGTGTGGCGCGGTCCGATGGTGACGCAGGCGCTTGAACAATTATTGAAGGACACCAATTGGCGCGAGGTTGATTTTCTGATCGTCGATCTGCCGCCCGGCACAGGTGACATCCAACTCACACTTTCGCAAAAGGTGCCGGTGACGGGCGCCGTCATCGTCACGACGCCGCAGGACATCGCGCTGATCGACGCGCGCAAGGGACTCAAGATGTTCGAGAAGGTCGGCGTGCCGATCGTCGGCATCGTCGAGAACATGTCGATTCACATCTGCTCGAATTGCGGCAAGACCGAGCACATCTTCGGCGAAGGCGGCGCCGAGCGAATGTGCCGCGAGTACAACGTGCCGTTCTTGGGTGCGCTGCCGCTCGACATTCGTATTCGTGAGCAGGCCGATTCCGGTCGGCCGACCGTTGTCGCCGATCCTGATGGCCCGACGGCGCAGATCTACAAGGAAATCGCTCGTAAGGTCGCTGTTTCGGTGGCGCAGAAGGCGGCGGATTTCTCGGCGAAGTTTCCGAGCATCGTCATTCAAAATACGTGAGCATCAAGTCCGACCGCTGGATCCGCCGGATGGCGGCCGAACACAAGATGATCGAGCCATTTGAGCCGGGTCAGGTGCGGCACGCAAACGGCCATAAGATCGTTTCGTACGGCACGTCGAGCTACGGCTACGACGTTCGGTGCTCGACCGAATTCAAGATCTTCACCAACATCAATTCGACGATCGTCGATCCCAAGAGCTTCGACGAGAAATCCTTCGTCGACTTTCACGGCGACGTGTGCATTATCCCGCCCAATTCGTTCGCGTTGGCGCGCACGGTGGAGCGTTTTCGCGTCCCGCGCAACGTGCTCGTGTTGTGTCTAGGCAAATCGACGTATGCGCGCTGCGGCATCATCGTCAATGTGACGCCGCTCGAGCCCGAATGGGAAGGGCATGTGACGCTGGAGTTCTCGAACACAACTCCGTTACCTGCAAAAATCTACGCCAACGAAGGTGTCGCGCAGGTCGTCTTCTTCGAGTCGGACGAAGTCTGCGAGACTTCGTACAAGGACCGCGGCGGCAAGTATCAAGGGCAGCAGGGCGTCACGTTGCCGAAGACGTGAGGGCAGCTTGGACCCCCACGCTGGCGGCTTCGCCGCTGCGCTGCCCCCAAAGGGGGCGTAATTCGCGCCTTTGGACGGCCCGGCGGCGCTCATGAGCACCGCATTCGCAACCTCGAAGCGCGCGTCGATGACGATCATCGCGATCTGCCAGGTCGCGGCGATGGCGTTGTGGTTTTCGGCTTCGGCGGTCATTCCCGCGTTGGCCGCCGAATTCCATCTTTCGAATTTCGCGCAGGCGACGCTGACGAGCGCCGTTCAAATCGGCTTTGTCATCGGCTGCCTCGCGAGCGCGATCTTGGGGCTGGCCGATCGCCTCGAGCCCCGGCGCTTATTCGCGGCGTCGGCGACCATCGGCGCGATCGCGAACGCGCTGCTGCTCGTCGTCGATCCCCGCTCCGTTTTCGCGCCGCTGCTCCGCCTCGTTACCGGCATTTGCATGGCCGGTGTCTATCCGGTCGGGATGAAGCTCGCCTCGACGTGGGCGCGCGGCGATATGGGGCTTCTGGTCGGCATCCTTGTCGGCGCGCTCACGCTCGGATCGGCCTTGCCGCATCTATTCAATGCGTTCGGCGGCATCGACTGGCGTATTCCGCTGGCGATTGCCTCGGGTTTCGCGCTCTTCGCCGCATTGCTGATCGGCGCGGCGGGCGTCGGTCCAAACCGTGCGCCGGCGCCGCGTTTCGACCCGCACTATGTGCTGACCGCATGGCGCGATGTCCCGCTTCGCCTGGCGAACCTCGGTTATCTCGGTCACATGTGGGAGCTCTATGCAATGTGGGCGTGGATCGGCGTATTTCTGCATGCGAGCTTCGCGTTGACGCTGCCTCCGACTATCGCATCGACGAGCGCCAAGCTTGCGGCATTCGTGACAATCGCTTCCGGCGCAATCGGCTGCGTCGGCGCGGGATTTCTAGCCGACCGGCTCGGCCGCACGACACTGACGATCGTTGCGATGGCCGTCAGTGGAAGCTGTGCGGCGTCGATCGGCCTCTTGTTCGGCGGCTCGGCATGGGCGCTTATTGCCGTCTGCGTCGTTTGGGGAGTCAGCATCGTCGCCGATTCCGCGCAATTCTCGGCGTCGATTGCGGAGCTGTCCGAGCCGTCACGCGTTGGTACGATGCTGACGCTACAGACAGCGCTTGGATTTACGCTGACGCTCGTCACGATCTACGCGGTGCCGCACTGGGTCGATGCGATAGGCTGGCGTTATGCGTTTGTACCGCTCTCGATAGGCCCCGCGATCGGCGTCTTGGCCATGGCGACGCTCCGCGCGCATCCGCGATCGGTGCAACTGGCAGGCGGGCGACGGTAACGCGACTGGGACTGCGGTCCCATTGCGTTGGCGGTTTTTTCAGGCGAAATTCGATCACTCTGGGAAGGCACCATTCCGTCCGATGCCTTGCGGAATATTACGTATGGCGGCGAGCAATTTGTCGGCGTAGGATGATCCGCGCCGGATCGCGTTCCCAATGGAGCGCGCCTCAAACCCGTTAGGGAGGTTCACATGGCCTATCATCTCGAAGGACGTCTGCTCGAAGTCTGCAACTGCCGTGTCCTGTGTCCCTGTTGGATTGGCGAGGACCCCGACTTCGGCACGTGCGACACGATGCTCGCGTGGCGCTTTGACAAGGGATCGATCGACGGCGTCGACGTTGCGGGTCGAACGATCGGTCTGATCGCGCACGTCCCCGGCAACATCCTCGAAGGCAACTGGCGTGCCGCCGTCTATCTCGACGACAAAGTATCGCCGCAGCAGGAGGAAGCGATTCTCAAGGTCTACACGGGCAAGCTGGGCGGACCGGTCGGCGAGCTCGTGAAGCTCATCGGCGAAGTCGTCTCGGTTGAAAAGGTGCCGATCACGTTCGATGTCCAGGGCGGCAAAGGCACGCTCAAGCTCGGCAGCGCCGGTTACGCAGAGCTCGAGCCGTACAAGAACGCGACGGGCACGACGACGACATTGGCGGATACGGTGTTCTCGACAGTCCCCGGCGCGCCGGTATTCGTCGGCAAGTCGCCGCGGTATCGCTCGAAGAACGAAAAGCTCGGCATCGACCTCGACATGAAGAACCATAACGCGTTGCAGAGCACGTTCATGTTCGACGCGTGATTGGTGCTGTCGCGGCGGATCGAGGCGCTCGCCGCCCCGATGTCGCACGCAACTTTTGGTTCGCTCTCGCGATCGGCGCGCTGGTCGTCGCGTCGTGGCTCGCGCTTTGGTATTGGAATGCAAGCCCTTATCGCCGCTACGTCGAGCACGCGGGTCTTCTCGAGCCCGGCGCACTTCTCGCGTTATGCCGCACGATCCCGCAGGGCGAAATCATTGTGCCGATGCTGCTTCACGCCTTCGGCTGGGTGCTGATGATCGCCGCGATGATGTTGCCAACCACTTATCCGCTGCTCACAATGTTTCGCAGCGTCACGCGCGGACGCTCGGACGAAAACCAGCTGACGATGCTCGTCATCGCCGGCTTCTTCGTCGCCTGGCTTGCGTTCGGTATCGCGGCGCACCTCGCCGATGCGGCGTTGACGCGCGGCGCGCAGGAAATCACTTGGCTTTCAGTCAACAGCTGGGTCGCGGGCTCCGCCGTGCTCGCCGCCGCGGGACTCTTTCAATTCAGCGCGCTCAAGTATCGCTGTCTCGAGGAATGCCGCGCGCCGTTTGCCTTCGTCGTGTCGCGCTGGCACGGACGCTCTCCGGCGCGCGAAGCGTTCAGGCTCGGATTGGATCACGGCGTATTTTGCGTCGGCTGTTGCTGGGCGCTGATGCTGTGCATGTTCGTCGTCGGCACGGCGAGCATCGGCTGGATGCTTGCGCTTGCGGCGCTCATGGCGGCGGAAAAAAATCTGCGCGGCGGCGCACGTTTACGCCTTCCCGTCGGCTTAGGTTTACTCAGTATTGCCGGCGTGATCGTCGCGGGAAACGTCTAACCCCTCATTTCTCGACCGCGATAACGTGCGCTTGTAGTTTCCCCTCGACGGCGCCGCGCCCGAATCGTTCGGCGATCGCTTCCGCGGCAGTATTCGTTGCCTTGGCGAGGCCCGCAGGATCGCGCGCCTCGATTTCGTTACGAAGTGGCGTTCCCTGGCAAATTGCAATCGCCGGCGCTTGCGGAGAGTCGGCTTGACTGCGCGCCGTAACGGTCGTCAATATGGGTGGCCCAACGAATCCGCCGCTCGCAAGGTCTTGCTCGATTCGACGGCGCTCGTAATAGCCGTGCGGCGTGCGCGCCATGAACTGCGGCGGATCGGTCGGAAAGAGCGATGCAAGCGCCAATGTCACGGTGTGAGCGAATTCGTTCTCTTCAATTCGATCCCACACATTGAAAAGGTACAGGCCTCCCGGACGCAACACGCGCCGGGCTTCGGCGTACGCTTTGGCTTTGTCGGGAAAGAACATGACGCCGAATTGGCATACGACGGCGTCAAACTCTCCGTCGTCAAACGGCAATTGCATCGCATCGGCCTGCCGCCATTCCACGGCGCGCGCAGTCCCAATTGCTTTTGCATGATCGAGCATCGGCTGATTAAGGTCGGTGGCGACAATGGACACGCTCTGCGGGAGAGTGGACGCCATCGCGCGGGTGACGACCCCCGTGCCAGCCGCGACTTCCAGCACGCGCGTCAGCGATCTCGCCGCGAGCCGCTTGGCGAGATCCAGCGCGTAAGGCTGGAAAATCAACGGAACCATATAGGACTCGTAAATCTGCGGAATCGAGCCCGCGAACACTTTGTCGGTGTGCTGTCCTTCCATTGCGAATCCTCCGTTGCCGTGGGTCGTCTCGGCCGCTCAGTCCGAACAGCGCCGCAGATAGGCGAGCGACACGACGAGCGCGAGCGCCAGCGGGACCACGAGCAGCAACACGTTGGGCGGTGGTGGGGTCAGCAGAATCAAAGCGGCGCTTGCCATCGACGCGATCAGCAGCGACCAGCCGGCAAAGTGATTCACGCGAAACCATAGATCACGGTTGGCCAGCGTGCGCGGCGTGCGGAACCCGTACAGCGAGTTGGGAGGCACCCGCCGGAGGATCAGGGGGATCGAGATGATGGCGATAACGACGCACGCCACAAGCAGCGGAATCTGGGCCGACATGGGAAGGGGCTTGTTGCTTTGTTACCATGCTAGCGGATTCTGGAGCCGCTAGTCGATAGTCCGATGTGATTGGAATCGCCCTCATGCCCAAACTCGCCGCGAACCTGACGATGCTCTACAACGAAGTCGATTTTCTCGATCGCTTCGAGGCGGCGGCGCAAGCGGATTTTGCAGGCGTCGAATACCTGTTTCCGTATGCGTACCCGAAAGAGCAAATCGCCGAACGGTTGGAGCGGCACGGACTTTCGCAAGTGCTACACAACTTGCCGGCGGGGGATTGGGCCGGCGGCGAGCGCGGCATCGCCTGCCATCCGGACCGCGTCGGCGAATTTCAAGATGGCGTCGCAACGGCAATCGAATACGCTAAGGCGCTCGGCTGCACGCAACTCAACTGCCTGGCCGGCGTCGCGCCGCAAGGGATCGATCCCGAAAAAGTGCGAACGACGTTCGTCGACAATTTGCGTTTCGCCGCTGAAAAGCTCGGCGACGCCGGCATCAAACTGCTGACCGAGCCAATCAACACATTCGACATTCCCGGTTTCTTTTTATCGCGCACACGCCAGGCGCTCGACATCATCCGCGACGTCGGCTCGTCGAATCTCTTTCTTCAGTATGACGTCTATCATATGCAGCGGATGGAGGGCGAGCTTGCGAACACGATGAAAGCGCATCTGCCGCAGATTGCGCATGTGCAAATCGCCGACAATCCGGGACGCAACGAGCCAGGAACCGGCGAAATCAACTATCGATTCCTGTTTGGGTTCCTCGACGCGATCGGTTACAGCGGTTGGATCGGCTGCGAATACAAGCCGAAGGCGTCGACCGTCGGCGGACTCACGTGGCGTGCAGCGCATGGCCTCTAATTGACAAAACAGTGACATCGAAAGTGGATCGGAGATAAACCATGGCAAATGTCGGGTTCATCGGTCTTGGCATCATGGGATCGCCGATGGCGGGCCACTTGATCAAGGGCGGCCATCGAGTGTTCCTTCACAGCCGTCGCGGCGTGCCGCGCGACCTTGCGGACGCCGGCGGCATTGCATGCAGCAGCAGTGGCGACGTTGCGCAGAAAGCGGACATCGTCATCACGATGGTGCCCGACACACCTCACGTCGAAGACGTGTTATTTGGCGAGCACGGCGTCGCGAAAGGACTGTCCGAAGGGAAGATCGTCGTCGAAATGAGCTCGATCTCACCGTTGGCGACGAAGGAATTCGCGCAAAAGATCAATGCGCTCGGCTGCGAATATCTCGATGCCCCGGTGTCGGGCGGTGAGGTCGGCGCGAAGGCAGCATCGCTCACGATCATGGTCGGCGGCAGCGAATCGACGTTCGCCAAAGTGAAGCCACTGTTCGAGCTCATGGGCAAGAACATCACGTTGGTCGGCGGCAATGGCGACGGCCAGACGACGAAAGTCGCCAATCAGATCATCGTCGCACTGACGATCGAGGCGGTGGCCGAAGCATTGTTGTATGCGGCGAAAGCGGGCGCTGATCCGGCGAAAGTGCGGCAGGCGCTGATGGGCGGCTTTGCATCGTCGCGGATACTCGAAGTCCACGGCGAGCGGATGTTGAAGCGGACGTTCGCGCCGGGCTTTCGCATCGAGCTGCATCAGAAGGATTTGAATCTCGCGTTGACGACCGGCCGGGCACTCGGCGTTGCGCTCCCCAACACGGCGACGTGCCAGGAATTGTTCACCGCGTGTGCGGCGAACGGCGGCGCGGCGTGGGATCACTCGGGCTTGGTGCGCGCTCTCGAGAAGCTCGCTAATTTCGAAATCGGTCAGACGCCGCCGGCGCGATGATCGCTGCGCGATGACGTCCGCTCGCGCGCTGCTCCGCCGGATGTTCGACGCGGCGATCGACGCCGCACAACCATCGCATTGCCTGCCGCCGCATCTGCCGCCAGCGCCAAAGGGCCGCACGATTGTCGTCGGTGCGGGCAAGGCCTCCGCGGCGATGGCCAAGTCGTTTGACGATGCGTGGACGCATCCTGTCACCGGACTTGTCGTCACACGTTACGGTTACGGCGTCGACTGTCGCCGAATCGAGATTGTCGAGGCTGCGCACCCCGTGCCGGATGCGGCGGGTGTCGCTGCAGCGTCGCGGATTCTTGAGCGGGTAGGCGGGTTGACTGCCGACGATCTCGTCGTGTGCTTGATATCCGGCGGCGGCTCTTCGCTGCTGACGCTGCCTGCGGACGGCGTCACGCTCGAAGACAAGCAAGCGGTCAACCGCGCATTGCTCAAATCCGGTGCAACGATCAGCGAGATGAATTGTGTGCGACGCCATCTTTCCGCGATCAAAGGCGGCCGGCTCGCGGCGGCGTGTCATCCGGCTAAGGTCGTGACGCTGCTGATCTCCGATGTGCCCGGCGATAATCCGATCGACATCGCATCAGGACCGACGGTTGCCGATCCGACGACGTGCGCGGACGCGCTCGATGTCTTGCGGCGCTATGCGATCGACGCGACTTCCGCCGTGACGCGCGTGCTCGAATCAGGTGACGGCGAAACGGTGAAACCCGGCGATTCGCGGCTTGCTCGCGCAGAAGTTGCGATTATCGCGACACCGCAAATGGCGCTCGAAGCGGCAGCGATGATCGCACGCGAGGCGAATATCGCGCCATTGATTCTGAGCGACCGTATCGAGGGCGAGGCGCGAGACGTCGGCAAGGTGATGGCGGCGATCGCACAGCATGTCGTATCGGATGGGCAACCGATCGCGGCGCCGTGCGTCCTGCTGTCTGGAGGCGAGACCACGGTGACGGTGCGCGGCAGCGGTCGCGGCGGACGCAACGTCGAATTCTTGCTGTCGCTGGCGATTGCGCTCGAAGGCAGCGAAGGTGTTTACGCGATCGCCGGCGACACAGACGGCGTCGACGGACAGGAGGAGATCGCCGGTGCCATCGTCGCACCCGACACGCTTGAACGCGCGTGGGCCAAGGGCATTCGTCCGCGCGCGAGCCTCGCCAACAACGACGGACATGGATTTTTCGAGGCTCTCGGCGACTCGGTGATCACAGGGCCGACGCTCACCAATGTCAACGATTTTCGCGCGATCCTCGTGTCGGGATCGGCAGCCTCGGCATGAGCACGTCGATGCGTTTCGGAAGTGCGCTGATGCGCCAAGCGGATCGGCTCGCACAGTTCACCGAAGATGCGCCGCGCCTGACGCGAACCTACCTGACGCCGCAGCATAAGCAAGCCGGCGAATATCTGATCGAGTTGATGCGTGACGCACGGCATCAGCCATCATCCTGACGAGACGATGACTGCGGAAGACGCGGAGACCGCGACGTCGGTTCTGCTGCACTTTTTCGAGCACTTCGAACCAGGCCGTTGAATAGACTGGAGATGGATCCGTACGACGCCATCGGCCGCTGGATCGATGCCCGTCATCGCGAGCAGGTCGAATTCTTGCGCGAAGTCGTGCGCGTCCCAACCGATACGCCGCCTGGCGACAATGCCCCCGCCGCCGAGAAAACCGCGGCGCTTTTGACAGCGCTCGGTTTCGCCGTCTAGCAGCATCCGGTTCCGTCAGAATTTCTGCACGGCTACGGAATGAAAAGCGTCACGAATCTGATCGTGCGCCACCGTTTCGGCGACGAGGGGGCCACAGTCGCGCTCAATGCGCACGGCGACGTCGTGCCGCCCGGTGAAGGTTGGACGAAACCACCATACGACGGTGTGATCGAGAACGGTCGCATGTACGCGCGCGGTGTTGCCGTATCGAAGTCCGACATTGCGACGTACACCTACGCGCTCGCGGCGCTGCGGGCGCTTGCTGCGCAAGGCGCGCCGAGGAAGGGGTCTGTCGAGCTGCATTTCACTTACGACGAAGAATTCGGCGGCTTGGCGGGACCTGCGTTCCTGCTCGAAAACAAATTGACGCGGCCGGACTTCGCGATTGCGGCGAGCTTCATCGCAGGATGACCGCGGAGGAGGACCCCTTTTTTGTCGAAGGGCGGGTTCGTGCGCTGATTGCGCAGGCGATAGCGGGATCCGATGGCATCCGCGTCGACATCAAACGCCTGTTGGTCGCCAAGGCGTTGCAGCCGCTGCCCGGACACGAAAAGCTTGTCGCGGCGATCCAACGGCACGGCAAGCGCATTTTCGGAATCGATATTCCAGCCGTCGGCGTGCCGCTCTATTCCGATGCGCGATTGTATGGCGAGCACAGTGTTCCGATCATCATGTACGGCGCGGGACCGCGCACGATCACCGAATCGAACGCGAAGCAGCCCGATTAGAATCTGCTGCTCGAGGATCTGCGACGGGCGACGCACGTCGTCGCATGTACGGTACACGATCTTCTCGCCAACTAACCTAGCTTGATTCAACTCGCACGTCTAGAATATCGCGCCATGCGTATCAACGGTTCATCGGACACGTCCCCGGTCCGTCTTGCGCTTCACGGGACGCTGCCGCAGCCTGTGATATCGAGCCGGTCGTCGAACTGGGCGGCTTTCACCGTCGAGTTCTACCGCGCCCGCAGTATCGACGTCGTCTCCCAATGCTCCTATCACACGATCTCCGTGATAACAGGAGAACGTTTTGATCTCTACCAGCGCCGCAACGGCAAGGAGCTTCGTACGACGATGCGCGCCGGGGACGTCATCATTACGCCGGCCGGTCCGCCGAAGCAGTGGCGTCACGAGGACGAGGCCGAATTCATTGCGGTGCGCATGCCGCCGTCGTTTCTGCAGCGGATCATCGACGAGGAGCGCGGCGCCGCGAAGCGGCGTACCGAATTGCTGGACAACTTTCAGACGCGCGATGCGCATATCGAGCAACTCGTCAAACGCTTGCTCGGCGAATCGATGACCAAAGCGTATGCAACCAAGATCTACGCCGAAGCGCTCGCAACCGAGCTGGGCGTTCACCTGCTGCGCAACTACTGCGTGACACGCGGCAGCGTTGTCGAGCATGCGCACGGCCTGCCGATCTACAAATTACGGCGCGCGACCGAGTTCATTGAAGAAAATCTGCGCGAGGATTTGACGCTCGACCGTATATCGGAAGTCCTGGCGATGAGCCCGGGCCATTTCGCGCACGCGTTCAAGCAGACAACGGGTCTTGCGCCTCATCATTATGTCGTCGAGCGCCGGATCGATCGAGCGAAGGGACTGCTGCGCAAGAGCGATCTACCGATTTCCGAAATCGCACATCGCGTCGGCTTTCGCAATCAAAGCCATTTTTCGTTTGCATTTCGGCGCGCCACCGGTGTGACGCCACGCGAGTTCCGCGGCGGGAGTTGACGCCAGCCTTTTGCGACCCGGAACAATGTTTTAAGAACTGTGCGACTAATCACAGGATTTCAAAAATTGTCGCAACCTATCGATAGCCGAATAGGTTCGAATTTGGGTCGTTGAACCGCCATTTGAGCGGTACGTTTGGAGGAATTCCAGCAATGCGGAAGCTCGCGTGGATCGTTGCGCCCCTGTTTTTCGCTACGGCATCTACATCCGCGGAGATCTTCAAGTGCGCCGGAAAAAACGGCGTCATCGTCTATCAGAATTTCCGCTGTGAAATCGACTCGCTCGGCTCGCTGCCGTCGAGCCCGAGGACAACGCCGGCGCCGACCGCAAAGCAGGTGAAGCCGGCAGCCGTTGCAATGAATTCCAGCACTACGCTGCCTGCCGAACCCGCAGTTGGCATGACGACCGAGGAAGTCAGGGCAATTTGGGGCGAGCCGACGGACACGTTCAACGAGGAGCCGGGCAAGGGCGGCCGCGTCGAAGTTTGGGCCTATGGCTCCGACCGATCGGTTCGTTTTGATCACCGAAGTCGCGTAACGGCCGTACACAAGCAAGGGGGTTAATCGAGGAGTCATCGATAGAGCATCAAGCCAGCCAAGAGGTTGTGTTGAGCAGGTCCAGCGGGTTGCCTTGTGGCAGCGAATTGGACTTAGAGAGATTAGATCGTCATCAGGAGGAGCATATGCACGTACCATTCCGTAAACGCGCCATGGCGCGCTTCATTGCAACGTCGGCGGCGGCCGCGGCCGTCCTGGCATTGAGCGGTGGCGCATCGGCGATCGAGCAGAGCGGCGAAGCGAAGAACATGCAGCGCGTCGGGCACACCGACCTGCAGGGGCGTCCAGCCTATCACCCGAATTTCATCGTGTATCCCGATGGAAGGGTGATGGCATTCGTGGGTACTCACAGCAGTACCAACGAACTTCACGCGAATCCGCTGAAGCCGGGGAACCCACTGGAGCCGAACGGAACGATGATCATCGACATTACCGATCCGAAGAACCCGGTCGAGAAGTTCCATATTCCCGGTCCGGTCGCAAACGGCTCGGCCCAGACGCAATCGAACCGCATGTGCCTTGGTTCCGATCTTCCGCATGGCACACCGGGCCATGTCTACCTGATGCGCAACGTCCAGGTGGGTAATCTCACCGTCTCGGGTTACGAGGTCTTTGACGTCACCGACGTCAGCAATCCCACATTGGTAGGAGCGATGCGCAATCTGCGCAACACGCACAAGCTGTGGTGGGAATGCAAGACGGGCATCGCTTACCTGCCAGGCAGCAAAGGCGCGCCGGCGCCGCAATGGCGCCAGGGCCAGTCGATGCTCATCGTCGACTGGAGCACTCCTGCGAGCCCGGTTTACGTGCGCACGTTCGGCCTGCCAGGCGGGCAACCGGGTTCGAGCGGACCAGTTTCGACCTCGCTGCACGGTCCGATCTCCGCGTACGAACATCCAAACGCTGCCGGCAAACTGGCGCGAGGCGCCACCGCGGACGACATCATCGGGAACCGCGTGTATACGGCATGGGGCGTCGGTGACGACGGCGTCATGCAGATTCTGGACCGTAAGAAGCTGCTGCCGGCTTCTCTCGGGGGAACATGGAACGGTGCCAACCCGGACACGCCGACCGAAGCCGAGCTGCTCGCACCCCAGGTCGGGATTCTGTACATGTCTCCGGATCAGGGCGGGCACACATCGATGCCCGTGTTCGGGTTGAAGCCTCCGAGCTATCAGAGTTACAGACAGCCTCCGCCGGATGATTTCAAGACACGGGATATCGTACTGCTCGCATCGGAAGCGACGAGCGATCTATGCGCCGAAGCGCCGCATTGGAGTTTCGTCGTCGATGTGACGGTGGAAAACTCCAAGACCGCTCCGCCCGGCACGCGTGTTGAACCGAACGTGTGGCAGGGTCCGATGGTCCTCTCGACCATGTCGGTTGATCCCCGCGCCGGCGAAAAATATCCGCGGGGCAACTACTGCGATCGCGGAGCGCGCTTCGGGGTCCACTCGAGCGAGGAGAATTTCCGCAATCCGATGTACGGCAAGCTGACGGCGCTCGCGTACTTCACGGGCGGCGTGCGGGTGTGGGACATCCGCGAGCCGCAGGCGCCGGTCGAAGTGGCGTTCTACGTGCCGGAGGCGAATGCGAACACGACCGAAGACGGTTATATGACCAACAATCTCGAAATCGACAATCGCGGCTACATCATCGCGGTTGACCGTAACGGCTCGGGCATGGACCTTCTGCAGCTGATGGGTCCCGCGGCCAATATCGTCTTCCCGCCAGGCAAATAGCTCTAACAAACTCGCCGGCGTCGTCGGCTCGTTGACAGCAGAGCGAAAAGCCGGCAATCCACAAAGGGCACGCCGAAAGGCGTGCCTTTTTTGTTGAACGCAGTCTGGAGGCAATCGCAATGAAGCGACGTATCTGCGCAGCATTGGCGGTCGGTGTGGTCATCGCGTTCTGCGAGGTGGCGTCAGCTCATTGCCGTGTCGCGGACCGATACCTCCGCGGCGACTATGAAGGCGAATGCAACGAAAGGACGGAGCTTGCGGAAGGAAAGGGTGAAGCCAAGGGCGCCGACTCCTATGTCGGCTACTTCAGCAAGGGAAGGCCCGACGGCAAAGGCACGTACACCTGGGAGAACGGTGCGCGGCTCGAGGGCAATTTCAAGGAGGGCAAGGCGAATGGTCGCGGCGTGTATGTCAGCGCGAAGAACATTCGCTATGAAGGGGCATTCGAAAACGGCAAGCTGGAAGGCATGAAGAAAGACGACTGCCCGACGACGCCCGGCCCACTCACTTGTTGAAGTCTGCGTAGAGCTCACGACCGCCGCGTGCACGCACCGCGAGCGTTCTCCCGGTCAAGCGTCGGTTGGCCCGCGATCGCGGCGTCTGTTATCCTAATTTCGTGTCTTCGATGATTCGTTCAATCGTTCTATTTGTTCTGCTCATCTGCGTGCCGTTCCAGGCGGCAGTGGGCGCAACGGGACTCGTTTGTCCGAACGGTTCGCATCATTCGTCGAGCGCACTGGTCGACGAGCACGGTGCTCCGGCGACTCATGACCACCATGGGCTCGATGCCTTGGATGCGCATGATCATGCCGCGAGCGACCAAACTCCGGGCAACGATGAGCCTGGCAAATGCAGCATCTGCAGCGAATGCTGCTTCTCGGCGGCGCCAGTAGCAGCTTTTCTCCCCGATTTTGTTGCACCGGACGCCGCCCTCAAGGTATCCGGTCCTGTCGATTCGGCAATGCGCTCTCGCGCCGGCGACAATCTTTTTCGACCTCCCCGAAGCATTGCTGTCTAGGTAGCCGACTTCGGTCGGCTGCGCTCTGACGCGCCTTTTCGGCGTGCGATCGTCTGCACGCTCCGATGGGCGGACCGCGTTTTCTATGCGGCAGGATTGAATCGGGAAGGATCTTCATGAAATCGCTGCGTCGATGCAATGGCAGAAACGCATTCACGTTGGCAGCGTTCGCGATCATGTTGTTTATGCTCGGCGGCTGCGCGACGTTTTCGGCCGATGCGGGCCGCAACGCCGTCCAGACACTCGCGAACGAACGCATCGGCTCCCAAGCAACGCTTCCGGTCACCGGACCTGACAACGGATCGGCTGCATCTGCAACGCGCGAGATTCTCGCCAAACCGCTCGGCGCCGACGATGCGGTGCAAATGGCGCTCCTCAACAACGCGCAATTGAAGTCGAGCCTCGCCGAGCTCGGCATTGCCGAAGCGGATCTCGTGCAGGCGGCACGGCTGCGAAATCCGACGTTCAGTTACAGCAATCGGCGGAGCAGCGACGCGACGACCATCGACCGCACGGTAATGCTGAACGTCGTGGCGATGTTGACGATGCCTCTCGCACAGAAAGTCGCAGCGCGTCAGTTCGAAGCGGCGCAATTGCAAGCTGCGAGCGACGTGCTGCAACTCGCATACGAAACGCGGCGCGCTTATTTTGCGGCGGTTGCTGCGCAGCAATCGCAAACTTATTTCGAGCAGGTTATGACCGCGGCGGAAGCGAGCGCCGAGCTCGCCGAAAAATTGGCCGCAGCGGGCAACTTCAGCAAGCTGGCGCAAATGCGCGAACAGGCATTTCGCGCGGATGCGACGACGCAGTTGGCCAAAGCCAGGCTCGCAGCCGCGGTTGAACGCGAACGGTTGACGAGACTGCTCGGTGTTTCCGCATCCGATCTGCGGTATCAACTTCAGGAGCGTCTTCCCGAGTTGCCGGCGACTTCGATCGAAGCGCTCGACGCGGAACGTGCCGCGCTCGAGCGTCGACTTGACGTGCAGATTGCGAAGCGCAGCACTGAGGCGCTCGCAGCCAACCTCGGACTCACGCGTGCGACTCGCTTTATCAACGTGCTCGAAGCGGGCTACACGAACGAAAGCAATACGGGAGAGAAGCGGCAAAACGGCTACGAAATCGAAGTCGAAGTGCCGTTGTTCGACTGGGGCGACGCAAAGCTTGCTCGCGCGGAGGCCACGTACATGCAAAGCGTGCATCGCACGGCGGCGATCGCGCAGGTCGCGCAATCGGACGTGCGCGCTGCGTATCAAACGTACCGAACCGCGTACGACGTCGCGCGCCACTACCGTGATGAAGTCGTGCCGCTGCGTAAGCGGATCGCCGATGAAAACGTGCTTCGGTACAACGCAATGCTGATCAGCGTCTTCGAGCTGCTGGAGGCCGCCCGTGCACAGATCGCCAGCGTCAACAACTCCGTCGAAGCGCTGCGCGATTTCTGGATTGCGGACACGGATCTGCAGCTCGCACAGAACGGCGCTTCGGCCGGCGGACGTGTTCCGAGCCGAACGGCTGCGACGCCAACGGCCAGTGCGGCTGGCGCGCATTGAATGCAAAAGGAACTTACGATGAATCGACGCAATTTCATGGCGAGCAGCGCAGCGTACTTAGGTGCGGCTGCTGTCACCAAGGTTGGCGCCGCGTCGTTGCCGGAAGCGCCGACTACGAATTCCGCGAGCACGCAACCACCGTTGCATCCTCCGAAAGGTCGGCCCTACAACCCGGTCGTGACGCTCAACGGCTGGTCGCTGCCATGGCGGATGAATAACGATTGGAAGGAATTCCACCTCGTCGCCGAGCCGGTCGTGCGCGAAATGGCGCCCGGCATGAAAGCGAATCTATGGGGCTACAACGGCCAAAGCCCGGGACCGACGATCGAAGTCGTCGAAGGCGATCGCGTGCGCGTCTTCGTCACCAACCGATTACCCGAACACACATCGATCCATTGGCACGGGCAGCGTCTTCCGAATGGAATGGATGGTGTCTCCGGTCTCACGCAGACGCCGATTCCGGCTGGAAAGACCTTCGTCTACGAGTTTGTCGCGCAGCGTCCGGGGACCTTCATGTATCACCCGCACGCCGACGAAATGGTCCAGATGGCGATGGGCATGATGGGCTTCTGGGTGACGCATCCCAAGGACCGTAATTTCATGCGCGTCGATCGCGACTTCGTTTTCTTGCTGAACAACTACGACATCGATCCGGGCACCTTCACTCCGAAGGTCAGCACGATGCTCGAATTCAATTTGTTCAATTTCAACAGCCGCGTGTTTCCCGGAATCGATCCGATGGTTGTGCGCCAAAACGACCGCGTGCGAATTCGCATTGGCAACCTCACGATGACGAGTCATCCGATTCATATTCATGGACACGAATTCGTCGTGACGGGCACGGACGGCGGTTGGATCCCGCCGTCCGCCCGTTGGCCCGAGGTGACGGTCGACGTCGCGGTTGGCCAGATGCGGGCGATTGAATTCGACGCGAGGGCGCCGGGCGATTGGGCGTTCCATTGCCACAAATCGCATCACACGATGAATGCGATGGGGCACAACATCCCTACGATGATCGGCGTCGATCAGCGCGGCGTCGCCGACAAGATCGCGAAGCTCATTCCCGACTACATGACGATGGGCTCCGCCGGCATGGCCGACATGGCCGAGATGGAGATGCCCATGCCCGACAACACGCTGCCGATGATGAGCGGGCAAGGTCCATATGGTTCGATCGAAATGGGCGGCATGTTCACGACCGTGAAGATCCGCGAAGGTCTCGCGCGCGATGACTACAAGGACCCGGGATGGTACCGACAGCCCGCGGGCACGCAGGCGTACGCATTAGACGGCGCCACACCCGTGGTTGACCGAGCACCACAGGCGGAAACGCCCGCACCAAAGAGCAACTCACCGATTCTCAACCTCAAGAAAGGAAATGGACATGCAGGGCATCACTAGGCGATCGGCAATTCTCGCGTTTGTTTGGGCATTCTCGTTTGCGCCGGCTGCATTCGGTCACGGCGATTCCGATCATGCGAACAAAGCTGCGAAGACAGCAGTCAAGGCCGAGCAAATGCCTTTCGGCATCGCGGGCGATCCGAAAAAAGTCTCGCGCACGATCGACGTCGATGCGCACGACACTTTTCGCTTTTCACCCGACAAGCTGGCGATCAAGCGTGGAGACACGATCCGGTTCGTGATGCACAACAAGGGCAACGTCATGCACGAGATGGTGATCGGCACGATGGCGGATCTGAAGGAGCACGCGGAGTTGATGAAAAAGTTTCCCGACATGGAGCACGAGGAGGCGCATATGGCGCACGTCGGTCCGGGCAAATCGGGAGACATCGTTTGGCAGTTCAACCGCCCGGGCACGTTCTACTTTGCGTGTTTGATCGCCGGCCATTTCGAAGGGGGGATGGTGGGGGCCGTCGTCGTCCAATGACGTTTCGTATCGATTGCCAATGAAGGAATAGAACATGCGTAAGACTCATTTGTTGTTGGCGGCGAGCGCGTTCGCGCTTGCATCTGCAGTGTCTGCCGCGCCGTCGCTATCCGATTCTCCGGTGATGGTCGCGCAAGCGCAGCAGGGGGCGGCTACACCGATGATCAACGGCGAGGTACGAAAAGTCGACAAGGACGCGGGCAAGATCACGCTCAAGCACGACCCGATTCCAAACCTCGAGATGCCCGGCATGACGATGGCGTTTCGCGTGCAGGAGCCGTCGATGCTCGACAAGATCAAACAAGGCGACAAAGTCCGCTTCGCGGCTGACAAGGTCGGAGGCGCGCTCACCGTTACTCGAATCGAGCCTGCGAAGTAGAGCGACGCAAGATCCGCGTGCAGGAACAGTAAGTGACGGCGATAGCTGCACAACCGACGCCCAATTGAGCGTGCCTACCAAGCGGCCGGAGATGTTACGAGTTCGCCGTGCGACGTCGGGAACGCTACCGGCGCCGCTGCTTTCGCGCAGGCCGTACGGCTGCAACGCGATTGCGGTCGAGCTCTATCGCGGTCGACGCGTAGACGTAATGATGCAGCACACCGAGCACATCGTTTCGATACTGCTAAGAGGGCCCGTCAATCTCCTTCAGTCCCGCAACGGACGCGTCTCGCAGAGGACGATGCATGCGGGCGACATAATCATCGCTCCGGTCGGCGAACCGAAGCGATGGTGTCATGAAGACGAAGCGGAGATTCTGATGCTGCGTTTAGCCCCGCCGTTAGTCGATTCGATAGTCGCCGAGCTAGGCGCGTCCAGCCAGCGTGTAGAGCTAGTCGACAACTTTGCGACGCGCGATGCCCACATCGAAAATTTAGCGATGAGGCTCCTCGCAGAGTCCAGCGCCGAGAATCTTGGGGGCCGCGTCTATGTGGAGTCGCTGGCCAACGAGCTTGCCGTCCACCTGTTGCGGTATTACTCGACCTTCGAGCGCCCGGTGGAACGCTCGACACGGAAATTACCTCAGTACAAACTACGGCGCGCGATCGACTATATCAACGACAACTTGCGCGATGGGTTGCCCATAAAAAAGATCGCCGAAGCGCTGTCGATGAGCCCGGGTTACTTCGCGCACGCGTTCAGCGGAACGACTGGGTGTGCACCTCACCGGTTCGTGACCGAATGCAGAATCGAGCGCGCGAAGGCGTTGCTTCGCGAGACCGACCTTCCCATTGCGGAAGTCGCGCAGCGCGTGGGATTTTCCACGCAAAGCCATTTTGCCGAAGCGTTCCATCGATTGACGGGACTCGCCCCCAGTCAGTATCGCAGCCGCGAGTAGGACGCGGGAGAGATTCGATTGTTGTGTAGTCGACACGTTGACTGCGTCAATGCGCCCGCAAACGATCGCTGCGACGCCACCAATGCGTTTGAGTCGGCTTTCGACGCCGCTTAGCGGTGGGCGACGACCCGCGCGTGTTGCCTTGAAAATCTTCGGCTATACTCAGCGGCCCCATTCATCTGTCATAACCCCATAGGAGGCAGGGAAAATGCACGTGAAATTTCATCGCCGATCGTTGGTGGCCGGACTCGTATCGATTGCTCTTGCGGGCGCCGCATCGACTGCGATTGCTACGCACTCGTGGAATGGCTACCACTGGGCCCGTACCTCTAATCCGTTCACCGTCAAGCTGGGTAACAACGTATCAAGCACGTGGACTTCTGCGTTGAACACGGCGTCGAGCGACTGGAGCGCCTCCGACGTGCTCAATACAACCGTGGTAACGGGCCTCGCCAAAGGCAAAAATTGCCGCGGCACGTCGGGCCGCGTCGAAGTATGCAATGGAGCGTATGGCAACAACGGGTGGCTCGGCATCGCGAGCATTTCGATCACCGGTGGAACGCACATAACGCAGGGCACCGTGCGGCTGAACGATACCTACTTCAATACGGCGACCTACAACACGCCCGCGTGGCGAGCTCTCGTAACGTGCCAGGAGATCGGTCACACGTTCGGCCTCGATCATCAGGACGAGAATTTCTCGAATCCGAACCTCGGGACGTGCATGGATTACACCAACAATCCGGCGAGCAACCAGCATCCGAACGCGCACGACTACGAAGAGCTCGACATCATCTATTCACATTTGGACAGCACGAACACCATAAGCCAGCCGACGGCGGACAATTTTGCAGCCGATATCGATGCCGACAATCCTCGCAACTGGGGGCAATTGGTCAAGCAATCGCACGGCGGTCGAACGGCCATTTACGAGCTCGATCTCGGCGGCGGCCGCAAGCAAGTGACGTTCGTTATCTGGGCGCTCGAAGCGAACCAGCCGAAATGATCTAACTGCTCGGATCGAGCGGACTTTTGTCCGCGACCTACGTAATGCGGGGCGGCTCATTGCCGCCTCTTCATTTTCTACTTGGCGCGTTCAATCTCGATCATGGTGACGAGCCCGCTCGCGTTGCTAACGCCGAAATTGATTTTGTCGCCCTGCTTCACTTGATTGAGCAGCGCCCGGTCTTTCGCTCGAAACACCGTGGTCGCCGCCGGCATTTGAAGGTCGTCCAGCACTCCATGCTGGACCGTAATCGTGCCGGCTTCCCTGTCCACTTTCTTCACCTCTCCGCGAGCCATCGCCGTTGCGCTTGGCGAAACCGGAGAAGGAGGCACGGGCATCATCTTGCTTGCCTCGCGCTTGCTCGCGTTGTCCGTTGCGTGTGCCCAGGTTGCAATCGCGATCCCAACCGCAAGCGTCGCCAACACGGCGTCAACTCGCTTCATCGCCCAACTCCTTCTGACTTCAAATATGAACGCGGGAGCATGGCAGCTTATGGATCGTCTGTCAGGTCCCTGAAAATCTTCGCGGGTCGCACATATCGCTACACGAGCGCTCAACGAAGGTCACGTTTCCGCAAATTTGGTCAGTCATACGAAAGCGTGTTTCCTTACTCGTCGCTACAGTTCGTCGTAGCGCCATCGTTCACGAAAGGTCGGCGCAAAACGCCGGCTTCGCCGAGATCGCACGGAAGCGCTAATCAAGCGCGCGCGGCAGCTTAAGAGGAAGTCCATGATTTTTTGATCACGGCCGCTTCCGGATTGGCTGATGCCGTCATCAGAAGGCTTCACACCAATGGTTCGCGCGAATTGCGCTTATGCGCTTGCGTCACAGTCATGGGACGAGCAATAGATGCGCCAGCGATGAGACAAATCATTCGAAGCGCGCATCTGAGCAGAGTGGTTAGCGTCGCCGCTTGCGCCAATGGCGCTTGGCGGAAAACGCCGATGCGTGAAAAGCAGGAGGTGAAACGCTCAAATAACTCAGCACGCGAACTCAAACGTCTGTTCTTAACTCCGAGCACATCGCATGGGGATGTGTAGAAGAAGTGCGCAGGCATCATCACAACAGGAGGTACGCATGACCATGAATCGCAGGAAATTTTTGCAAACCGCCGGCGTCGGTGCTGGCTTGGGTATGACGGGTGCGGGCTGGGCTTTCCATAACGACGGACTCCCACTCATGCAACCGAGCTACGGGGATATAGGGGGGTATCGGATCCTCGGCTTTAACGACATGCGGATCCCCGGTCAGCCCCGTTCTCCGGGCTGGGATCAGACCTACGAATTTCGCGTGATCGATACTCGAAGGGGCAGGTTTGCCTACTGCGGCAACGGCGCGATGGGTTGGACCATCGTCGATGTCACCAATCCGCAGCAAATGAAGGTGGTCTGGCGGCAGCCGCATACGGTGACCCAACACTCGACCACCACCGACAACACCCAGTACATCGACATAAAGGGCGGCGACATTCTGGTCGTCAAGCGAAACAAGGCCCTCGAAACCTGGGATGTCAGCAATCCCGCTGCACCGGTCAGATTGGCCTCTTACCAGCCTTCCGACATACACCCAACTGCGAATGCGCCGTTCCACGGGTTGTGGGTTCAAGAGGATTCCCGAGGCAGATTCGCATTTTCCGCCTTTAGGCCGAACGGATTCATCGCTGAAATCCTCGACATCTGTGACATCACGAATCCCGGAAGCCCCGTGACCGTAGGGCGGTGGTGGTATCCGGGAATGGGAGAGAGCGCAGCCGAAGTGGCAATGCGGACTTGGTGGTCGCCTCAAAACGAGGCGGCCGGTCCGGCACCCGCGCCCCAGCTTGGCCTGCCGGCACCCACTGTCATGGTCCATGACATGACCACTTGGCATGACCGCTGCTATTTGGCGGTGCGAGACAAGGGTCTCGTCATCCTGGATATGACCGAGGTTAGTAATCCAAAGAGGGTCGGCGAGGTCAACTGGGCCGATCAGCAGAACCGTCCGACGTTCGATCCTGTGGTCCCAAATCCTCCGACCACCGCCACCATCCCCATGCCTCCGTTGCCGGGCCAGACGCACAGCTGGGGCCTCCTAAATCCCAAGCCTAGCCAGCGGGTTGAGACCATAGTCGGCGGCGACGAGCTTGGCCAGTGTCCTTTCGGCTACCTGCACTTCATCGATGTGCGCAACGAGAAACGCCCGAGGGAGATTTCGGGGTTCAGGACTCCCATGAACATGCATGCGAACTGTCCGAAAGATCGGCTCGGCAACCGGATGGGTACGCATGATGTCGAGCGGTATATTCGCGGCGACGTCGTCCACAGCGCGTGGGAAGAAGGTGGCTTCTGGGGCGTCGACTTCTCCGACATCCACTACCCGAAAGCCGCCGCCTGGTATGTGCCGCCCGCTAGGAGCCAGTCCACGCGGCACACCGGGCATGCCGATGACGTGTTCGTGATGGAGGACGGGGTCATCTTCGGCAGCTCGTCAGACCAGGGCGCCGGAGGGCTCTGGGCGTTGCGACGTGCCCCGGGGTTCAGAGGGGTAGTCAGCTGGAACGCCGACGAATCGGACGTGATCGTCAAGCAAACGAATGCGTCGTAGAAAACGATGACGATTGAAGCACCTTGACATTACGATAGGCGCAACGCCTCCGCAAATAGGCGGCCTTCGGGCCGCCTTTTCTTTCATTGTGTATGGGCGTTCCCGCACGTTCTACGGGAGTGCGCCCGACAATTCGTGGATGCAACTCGAGCAGGTGATTAGCCAAAGCGTCCGCAGGGGACTCGATCACTATCGCCAGGTTCGCGATGCAGCGTCAGAGCGTGCCTTCAACGCCCCTCCATGGAGCATAAAACTGGGCATGGCGGTCAGCCTTTTTCTTCGGTAGACCGGCCCGAGGCATTCAGCCAGGCAATCAAGATCACCATGAGATCGTTCCCTTGCTCGTCGATGGTTCTCGCACTCGTTGGCGTCGTGCTTATGGGGCTTGGTCTGTATTTCGTCTTGCTCCGACCGCCGTTGCTGCCCGAAGATCTGCGCTACATGGGGACATCGCTAGCGGAAGTTCAGACCCATGTGCCGGGTTTATTGCCGGGCTACGCCGAGTGATGTGGGTGATCGGGGTTATGCGTTCGCTACTGGACTGCTTACAGTCTATGTGGCGATCACCACGTTCCGCGCAAGAGCCCAGAGTGCTGCGGTTATTGTCGCGATCGCGGGCGTCGCCTCCATTGGATGGATGGTCTTTGTCAACTTCATCATTGATTCGGATCTCAAGTGGCTCATCCTCTCCTTCCTTGGTCCTTGGGTCTTGGCACTGCTGTTCTACTGCATCGAAGCAGCATCGAAGCAAGGAAGAAACATCCTGCTGTGTATAAGCAGTCAGGAGCGTGACGCGGAACGCTGTGATTGAGTCGCCGAGTGCAGGGATGCGCCACGCTGAAGCAGCATGCGAAGTAGGCGCGACGTCCTCGATCGTCTTCGAGTACATCGATCGGCCGGAGCGTCTCTCGGCGCACATGGCGCGACGGTCGTGGCAGCTTGCGGGCGCATCAATGACGATTGAAACCGATGCGAACGGTGGCCGCACTGTCGGACCGCATATCCGTCTGGCGGGCCGAATGCTCGGCATACCACTTAATGTCGAAGGCACGGTCGTGCGGCGCGATCCGCCCAAGTTGAAAGCTTGGGAGACCGTCGGCGAGCCGCATCTGCTGGTAATTGGCGGGTATCAGATGTCAGTCAGCATCGAGCCACGCGGCGATCAGTCGCATGTCAGGATCGCGATCGATTACGCGTTGCCAGCGCGCGCACCCGCCCGATGGCTGGGCATGCTGTTTGGTCCAATGTATGCACGCTGGTGCGTAGGACAAATGGCCCGCGACCTTGTCCGTCAGTTTGGCGCGGCAAGCGGATAAATCATGTAATTGCCTTGAATCGGAGTTGCCGATGAACGAGCAAGCTCACCATCATGCTGCCGGACAAGAGGGCACGACCGATCGCTCATTCGTCGATCCGGTGTGCGGCATGCGAGTTGGTGCCGAATCGCCGTATCGCCACACGTTTGAGGGCCGTGAGCTCCATTTTTGCAGCGAGCGTTGCCGCGAACGATTCATGGCAGCGCCAACGCAGTACGTCGCCAAGCCCGGCGTGGAGACTTCTTCGCACGCCACGGCCACTGCACCGCATGATCATTCGCATCATGTGGAAAACGAAGCGGACGTGATGCGAAAGCGCGTGGACGTGCCACCGGCAAGAATACGTAAAGAGGAGAGTGATGGCCCGGTGACCATGTACACGTGCCCGATGCACCCGCAGATCCGCCGACCTGAGCCCGGCAACTGCCCTATCTGCGGGATGGCGCTCGAGCCCGAGATGCCGACGCTCGACGAGGAAAAGAACCCCGAACTCGAAGACTTCACAAGACGGTTCTGGTGGACGCTGCCGTTGACTGTGATTGGCGTAGTCATCGCGATGGGTGGACACCGCTTCATTCCGCTCGCGCCCGCCGCCATGTCGTGGCTCGAGCTAGTGCTCGCGACGCCGGTGGTGCTATGGGCCGGGTGGCCATTCTTCATCCGTTGCATTGATTCGATTCGCCACCGCAGTCCCAACATGTGGACGCTGATCGGAATCGGTGTCGCGGCGGCGTATGTCTACAGTGTGCTGGGTACCGTGGCGCCGGGATTGTTCCCTCAGGAATTTCGCGAGATGGGTCGCGTCGCGGTCTACTTCGAGGCAGCGTCGGTCATCGTGTCGCTGACTTTGCTCGGCCAAATGCTCGAGCTGCGGGCCCGCTCGCAAACATCAGCGGCCATTCGTTCGCTGCTCGGATTGCAAGCGAAGACTGCGCGGCGCATTCGCTCCGATGGGACCGAAGAAGATATCCCGCTCACAAATGTGCATATCAGCGACACGCTGCGCGTACGTCCCGGCGAGAAGGTGCCGGTCGACGGAGTCGTGACCGACGGACGATCGAGCGTCGACGAATCGATGTTGACGGGCGAGCCGATACCGGTCGAAAAGGTCGCCGGTGCGCGGCTGATCGGCGCGACGATCAATGGCACGGGCAGTCTGGTCATGCGCGCCGAAAAGATCGGTTCACAGACTGTGCTCGCACAAATTGTTCAAATGGTCGCGCAAGCACAGCGCAGCCGCGCACCAATGCAACGATTTGCCGATCACGTGGCACGTTATTTCGTGCTCGTAGTCCTTGGCATCGCGGTGTTGACGGCCTTGGTTTGGTGGTTCTTAGGCCCCGAGCCGCGCGGCGTCTACGCGGTTCTCAATGCGGTCGCCGTGCTGATCATCGCCTGTCCCTGTGCACTTGGTCTCGCCACACCAATGTCGGTCATGGTGGCGAGCGGGAGAGCTGCGACGAGCGGCGTGTTGTTCCGCGATGCCGAGGCGCTCGAAACATTGCGCCGGATCGACACACTGATCGTCGACAAGACCGGCACGCTGACATTGGGTCGGCCTGTGTTCGCGAAGGCGATCGGCGTTTCGCCCTTTACCGAAGAGGAAGTCTTGCGCATTGCGGCAAGTATCGATCAGGGTAGCGAACATCCGCTCGCCAATGCAATCGTCGAAGCGGCGCGGAGTCGTGGGCTGCAACTGGCTAAAGCCGAATCCTTCGAATCCTCCACCGGTATCGGCGTGCGCGGCAGGGTGGAAGGGCGCTCCGTGCTTCTCGGGAATACGGCGTTATTGCGCGACGCCGGAATCGATCTCGCGCCGCTTACGGCCGATGCGGAACGATTGCGCACCGACGGGGCGAGCGTCATCTTCCTCGCGATCGATGGTCGTCTCGCTGGCTTGCTCGCGGTGCACGATCCGATCAAGGAATCCACAGAGGGTGCAATCCAAGCGCTGCATCAGGCCGGTATTCGCATTGTCATGGCTACGGGCGATGGTCCGACGACCGCTCAAGCAGTCGCGCGAAAACTCGGCATCGATGAAGTTCACGGGGAGGTGCGACCGCAGGACAAGGCGGACCTGGTCGCGCGATTGCAATCCGAAGGCCGGCGCGTCGCGATGGCGGGTGACGGCATCAACGACGCCCCCGCGCTCGCGCGCGCCAACGTCGGCATCGCGATGGGTACCGGAACCGATGTGGCGATGAACAGTGCGCAAGTAACGCTCGTGAAGGGCGACTTGCGCGGCATCGCGCGGGCGCGCCAGCTCTCGGAGGCGACGGTCCACAACATGTATGAGAACCTGCTGTTTGCGCTGGTCTACAACGCGCTCGGCGTGCCGATCGCGGCTGGTGTTCTCTATCCGTTCTTCGGCACCCTGTTGTCGCCACTCATTGCCGCCGCCGCGATGTCGTTGAGCTCGGTTTCGGTTGTTGGCAATGCGCTGCGTCTCCGATCGGCCTAGCGCCGATGTGGCCGTCGGCTTTGTCGATTACACGCCATACTTGCTGCAGGCAATGCTACTTTTCCTCGTGCTCGGCGTCGGAGCTCTAGCTCTCGCTGCCAATCGCAGTGGTCGCTGGACACCGTTGCTACTCGGCACGGCTTCCGCGAGCATCGCAATGACAAGGGAGTTCGCTGTTGATTCGCAGTGGACGACCAGCAGCGTGACCGTGCTGCTCATGGCTGCGATCTCCCGTCGTCAAGAATTCCGCGAAGCTCAAGCACGAGATGCTGCTGGGCACGGCGAAGGAGCTACGCGAACACGCCGCGTTGATGAAGAAGTTTCCCGAGATGGAGCACGAGGATCCGAACCAGATCAGTCTTGACCCCGGAAAGACTGGCGATCTCGTGTGGCAATTCACTTGGGCCAGCGCCGTCGACTTCGCGTGCCCTGCAGCGCGGACATTTCGAAGCCGGCATGCGCGGCAAGATCGCTGTCCGTTAGCAAAAGCGCTTTTCGCAAGGGGACGTTTCTCAGCATTGCGCTCAGCAATGTTCCCGTGGTGGAAAGGAGATCTTCATGAGCGCACTTCTGGCCTCATTTGCTTTATCAGCGCTTCTCGCGTCCACGCCCGTCGCGGCACAGACCAGCAGCGAACACGACTCGCATCACGCTGACCCTAGGATAATTGCCGCTGCCTCATCGATGAGCGACGGTGAAGTCCGCAAAGTCGATAAGGCCGCAGCCAAGGTCACGATCAAGCACGGGCCTTTGCAAAACCTCGAAATGCCGCCATCGACGATGGTCTTTCGCATCAAGGTTCCAGCGATGCTCGAGCAGCTCAAGGAACGCCACGAGACCAAGTTCGCTGCCGATAAGATCGATGGCGTGCTCACCGTGACGGACATACAAACAAGCAAGTAGTCACCGCAACAACGAACGTGTGGAGGCCCCGTGATAGTTCAGCCCATCGACCTCGTACTCATCGTATGGTATGTGCTCGCGTTGCTGTCGACCGCGTACGTTGCTTACGATCAGTTCACGCACAATCCCGAAGCAGGCGTGATGAAGTGGGGCTTCGTGCTCATTACGCTCTACATGGGCCCGCTTGGACTGCTGCTCTATGTGATGGCCGACAAGGAGCCGTCGCCCGGAACGCACGAAGAGTTCATTCGGCCGCTCTGGAAGCAGTCGGTAGGTTCGACAATTCACTGCTGTGCGGGCGATGCGACCGGCATCATCGTCGCAGCGGCGATCACGGCGCTGCTCGGTCTGCCCATGTGGATCGACCTGATCGTCGAATATACCGCGGGCTTTCTCTTTGGCCTCTTGATTTTCCAGTCGCTGTTCATGCGACGGATCATGGGCGGAACGTACTTGGAGAACGTCCGTCGCATGTTCGTCCCAGAGCTGATCAGCATGAACATGATGATGGCGGGAATGGCGCCTGTTATGAGCCTGCTGATGATGGGTCGCGATATGCGGGCAATGCAGCCTACGGAACTGTTGTTCTGGGGCGTGATGTCGCTCGGCGTCATCGTCGGGTTTGCGTTCGCGTTTCCCGCGAACGTATGGATGGTGATGCGCAAGCTGAAACACGGCTTGATGACCGAGCGCGTCGGCGCACGCACCGCTAGGGCAGGTGCACCCCAACATTCGCGTCGCCGTGGCGGACACGCGGACGCTGGCCATCCCATGGTGCCGGAGACAACGCGCCCACAATTGAGTGCGGTCACTGGCATCACAGTGCTTTTCTTGTTGACGGGAATGGTCATGCCGGCGCTTTCAGTGAATCTGCGTTTAGGCGCGCGCGATGTCGGAAGCTCCATCATGCCACCCGGGATGATCATGGGCTGGGACACGCCGGCAGCTGCGATGCGCGACATGAGCGCGATTCTTCCGCGCTACGTCACCTACATCGCACCGTCGGACGCTCGTGGAGATACTCCACTTACGCCCCGAATTGAAAACGGCGTCAAGGTATTTGATCTCGAAGCGTCGGTCATCAGGTGGACCATTGTGGCCGGCGTCACCGTGGAGGCGTATGCCTTCAACCGCCAAGTACCTGGCCCTCGCATTCGCGTGACCGAAGGAGATCGTATTCAAATCAACGTGACGAACCGCCTGCCGGAAGCCACGACCGTTCACTGGCACGGGTTGATCCTGCCCAACGCAATGGATGGCCCGGCAGAAATCACACAGGAGCCGATTGCACCGGGAGACAAATTCACGTACGAGTTCACGACCGAACAGGCGGGAACGTACTTCTATCACACGCATGCGCATGTCGATCGCCAGCAGAGCCTTGGACTGTACGGCGCGCTCATCATCGACCCCAAGACTCCGGCGCTCGAGACGAAGGCGGACGCCGAGTATGTCATCCAACTCCAGGAATGGTTACAGCGTGAGGGGCTCACTTATCCAGCGATGCTGATGGACGGTGCGCTGCCGAACTACTTCACCATCAATGGCAAAGCGTATCCATCGACCGACATCATTCGACTCAAGCTTGGCCAGACCGTCAAATTGCGCTTCATCGGCAGCAACAATAACTTCATCCACCCGATGCACGTGCACGGGGGCCCATTCACAGTCGTCGCGCGCGATGGGCAGCTGCTACCTCCACAAGCGAGGTTCGACGCGGATACGGTCAACGTGGGTCCGGGCCAACGATACGACGTGGTATGGCGTGCGCGTCAGCCCGGTAAGTGGCTCATCCACTGCCACATCGGTCATCACACGACCAACAACAACATTGAAACACACGGTGGCGGCGGTCTGACAATGGTGATCGAGGTGACGACATAAGGCTACGCAAAATTGGACACTGGGGACGTCGAGGTTGCACCCAATCAAGCTGTCCGCGGAAATGGGGGAACAGGATGCAGATCGCCAAAGGATAGATATCCGTGCGCGACTACGGCCGATCGAACGTGACGGCTGTTGTCCGTGCCGTCGCGTGATCTGCACTGGCCGCGCTTGAAATCTGATGGCCCAGTTTCGAATCGAATTGCACCTATCGCGCGTCTGACTGTCTGGTCCGTGCCCTACGGCTGCGCAATCGCGTTGCTTTGCACTCTAGCCCGGAAAGAATGATCGACAGGCCGAATTTGAAAGACGCGTCGAAGTCCCACTCGACGGCTGACGACGCTTGGCTGACGTTTGGAAATTTCTCAATGGGAATGCGCCCGCGTTGCATTGCGTCCGCTGAATCGACGCCGCGCGCCCATCCTTTAATCTGATACGAGATTTGGCCGATCGTAAAAGTCATTAGAAGGTAATACGCGCGTAGAGCATCTAACGAATCAATACCAGCCCCTCGCAGCGTCGAGAGAGTGATTTCCATCGGTCGGAAAACCGAGGCTGGAAGCATGTCAGCCGACTCGATCAGTGGAACGGCGCCTGGATGTTCGAGACAGGCCGCTCGCAGCGCTTGGAAACAACCCTGTACCTGCTCGCGCCAATCATCACTTTTGTCGGGATAGTGGATCCGGTCGACCACGATTTCTGCAATGCCTCGGAGCAGGTCTCGCTTGCTGCCGACGTGGTTGTACAGAGCCATCGGCGTGACGCCGAGATGTGCGGCGAGGCGCCGCATGCTTAAGGCCTGCACGCCTTCCTGGTCGAGCAGGACGAGTGCTTCAGCCAACACGCGTTCGCGCGTTAACTTCCCCCGTTTGATCACCGACAGGCGCTTGTGGGCCGTCGTTCGCATCGTCACTGAATTTGGTGATGAGTTGAGCCGGATATACGACGTACATATACGCTACACATTCGATTTTCGCCTAGAGGCGACGTTAGAAGACTTGCGTTGCGGTATATATACGGTGTATATAGACTGCGTACATGTGTGCGGATAGATCATTTCATTTCGTGATGGGCTGAACCTTGCCTGCATACGATCATGATCATTGAGCGAGTGGAATGGTCACGCTCTTGCAAGCTATAACCTTGGCTCTCGTCGCCGTGGCGATGGCTCTATCCCTCGCTCACGCCTTAGAGCTGCCGGGGAAGATGCGTCTCAGCAAGGATCTGTATTTCGCTGTTCAGCGCATTTACTATCCGGGCTTCACCATCGGAGGCGTCAGCGAACCCGCAAGCTTGATTTCAAGCCTCGTGCTCTTGTACATCACGCCTCGGGACACCGCAGCCTTTTGGCTGACGCTCGGGGCACTTGTTCGGCCTCGTCGGGATGCAGGTCGTGTACTGGATCGTCGTACATCCCGTGAACAAGATCTGGATGCAAGGTGAAGCACTTAGCAGCGCCGGGTCCACTTTTTTCCTTGGACTCGGCCGTACTCGGACGCAAACCCGAGCCGATGCTTTGGTCTGGACGGAACTGCGTAACCGCTGGGAATATGGGCACGTGGCACGGGCCGCACTTGCCGCTATGAGCTTCATCGCGCTTGTCGTCGTCATCTCGTGAGTCACACCGATTCGATGCTTAGCGTCTAAGCGCGCGTCGGTTACAGCCCGCTGTTCAATCGGGGCGCTAGAAGGAAACCGTGCGTTTATGGCTGCGCCAGGGCACGTTGCTCCTGCTGCCTACGCCATCCGTATCGCGTCATGCCCTTCGGCTTGTACACCGACAGCGCTGTGGCCACGAGCAACACCAGCAGGGCGGCAGTGGCCTCGATCACGAGTTGGATCTTGAGACTCTGGAGATCTGCAATGGACGAGGGCATCTTTGCCGCGATGCCTGCGATGTAGCCAATGGGCTGCATGTGTACGAGTAACATGAGGCTGGACGGAATGGTGATCAAGATTTTGAGCAGGACCCAATAGTGACGGAACAAACCCCACGTGGTGCTCAGTGACGAGACAAGGCCGGTTACGACCGAAGCGAGGCACAACGGGACGATGACGTACCAGGCGATCAGATCCAGCATGAGATAGACAGAACG
>DASXSP010000081.1:0-34014 GCA_036505865.1 Casimicrobiaceae bacterium | reverse complement strand
AGCATTCGCGCGAGCGGGCCGAGCGCCTGCGCGCCTTGTGGCGTCAGCACGTCGCTGTCCTTTTCGAAGTAGACCTTCGCGGCGTCGCGCGATTTCTCCGCCGGCGGATCCTTCGGCGAATTGTTCGTCGGCGCCGACATCTGCGTCTGCTCGATCGACATCGGTTCGGCCGCCTTGCGCGGCGCCGCGATCGATTCGGCTTTTGGAGCGTACGGCGTGGTCTTCAACGCCGCACCGGCGCTCACGCGGATCGCGCCGTCGACGACGATCGTGTCGCTGTCTTTCAGTCCGTCGAGAATGAACCAGTTGTCGCCATCCCACGTGCCGACGACGACGGGTCGCTGCTCCGCCTTGCCGTCCTTTCCGACGACCCAGACAAAATGCGATTTCGCGCCTTGTTGAACCGCGCGCTGCGGAATGACGATGCTGTGCGGACGCATCGCGCCGATCACGTTCACCTTGACGAACTGCCCGGGTCGTAATTGGCCCTTCGGGTTCGCCAGAACGGAACGCACGAGGAACGTGCCAGTCTCCTTGGAAAACGATGGATCCGCGAAACCGATGTGGCCGCGCTCGGGGTAGATGCTGCCGTCGGCGAGCACGATCTCGATGTCGAACGCATTGTCTTTCGGCAACCGCAACACCCCTCTCTGCACTTCGTCGCGATAGCGCAGGAATTCGTTCTCGGAAATCGAGAAGTTGACCCAGATCGGGTCGAGCTGAGCGATGTAGGTCAGCAGATTGTTCGATGCCGACAGATAAGTCCCTTCCTGCAACTTTGCGTAGCTCGACAATCCGGTGAGCGGCGAGCTGATCGTCGTGTAGCCGAGATTGAGCTCGGCCGTCCGCACTTGCCCCTGCGCCGCGATGACTGCCGCGCGCGCTTTCTGCTCGTTGCCGATCGCGTCGTCCAGGTCTTTCTTGCTCACCGCATTCTGCTCGGCCAGCGGTTTGATGCGCGCGAGATTCGCAGCCGAAACATCGAGCGTCGCCTGCTGCTGCGCGAGCTCGCCTTTGGCCGACTGCAGGCTCGCCGCCAACGGCTTGCGGTCGATCTGGAACAGCGGCTGACCGGCACGGACCAGGTCGCCTTCGACATAGAGGCGTTTCTCGAGAAAGCCGTCGACGCGCGCGCGGATCTCGACTTCGCGCGAGCTTTGCGTTTGCCCGACGAATTCGAACGTGACCGGTGTATCGCGCGCGGTCACCGTCATCACCGTCACGTCGACCGGTGGACGCTGCGGTGGTGCTTTGGCGCCCTCTTTGCCGCAACCGGACAGCAGCGTGAATGCCAAGAGCGCCGGCACCACCGGGCCGAAAGACGAGACGAGAATCTTCATGCGATCAGAGCCTCCCTGTACTGCAATCGCGAACGCGCGACCGGCATATAGCGCCGATCAAGGGCGTCGGCCAAGGCGAGCGCCAAGCCTGATGTTACGGCTGCGCTGGTGTGGTGTTGTTGTTGAGTTGCTCTCGCGGTGAACGCTACGGCTCGCCGCTCGATCACGCCGCGATTCTAGCCGGTCTGCCGTGTGCCCGTAAGCTGCGCCGAGCAAAAGAGCCGGATATCGGGTTATTGCGCGAGTACCGCGCGAAGATCGTGTTGATCCGCACCGATGATGCGCACGCGCGTGAACGTCCCCGGCGCGAGATTGGATCCATTTTCGATATGCACCACGCCGTCGATTTCGGGCGCATCCGCGGCGGAACGGCTGGTCGCGCGGCCATCCTCGATACGATCGATAAGCACCGGAAGCGTGCGACCGATTTTCTGTTGCAATCGCCACGCACTGACGTCGGCCTGCGCGGCCATGAAGCGCGCGCGCCGCTCCTCTTTGATCGCCTCCGGAACGGGATCGGGCAGATCGTTCGCGACGGCACCGTCGACGGGAGAGTATGCGAAGCACCCCACGCGATCGAGTTGTGCCTCGCCGACGAACGCGAGGAGCTCCGCGAATTCGCTTTCCGTTTCGCCTGGAAAGCCGACGATGAACGTGCTTCGAATCGCGAGATCCGTATTCACCTGCCGCCACGCGCGCACGCGCTCGAGCACGCGCTCAGGCGCCGCCGGCCGCTTCATCAGCTTCAGTATTCGTGGGCTTGCGTGCTGGAAAGGGACATCGAGATACGGGATCAGACCACCTGCACCGGCGTCGTCGGTCATTAACGCGATCACATCGTCCACGTGCGGATAGGGATAAACATAATGCAGTCGCACCCAGGCCCCGTGCTGCTTCGCCAGATCTGCCAGCGCTTGCGCGAGCTCGATCATCCGTGTGCGCAGCGGTCGGCCGCGCCAGAAGCCGGTTCGATATCGAACATCGACGCCGTAAGCGCTCGTGTCCTGCGAGATCACGAGAAGCTCCTTGACGCCTGCCTCAAACAAACGCTCCGCTTCGAGGAGCACGTCGCCGATCGGACGGCTCACGAGATCGCCACGCATCGAGGGGATGATGCAAAACGTGCATCGATGATTGCAGCCTTCGCTAATCTTCAGATATGCGTAGTGCTTCGGCGTGAGCTTTATCCCTTGAGCCGGAACAAGATCGATGAACGGATCGTGCGGCTTCGGCAAATGCGCATGTACGGCCGTCATCACTTCGTGCGTCGCATGCGGTCCCGTCACGGCCAGCACTTTTGGATGCGTGTTACGGACCAGATCCCCGCCGCCCTTTGCGCCCAGGCAGCCGGTGACGATGACCTTCCCGTTTTGCGCTAGGGCTTCGCCGATTGCATCGAGCGATTCCTCGACCGCTGCATCGATGAAGCCGCACGTATTGACGACGACGAGATCGGCGCCTTCGTACGACGGCGAGATCGCATAGCCCTCGGCGCGCAACTGCGTGACGATCTGCTCGGAATCCACCAAAGCCTTCGGACATCCGAGCGAGACAAAGCCGACGCGCGGCGCACGAGCGTGGTGCATATGGATTCGTCTCATCGGATATTTCTTCAACGATGCGCGGCGCAGCAATGTTCGCCGCTAGACGCGCGTTGTTGCGCTGCGATGCGCCGTATCAGCGTGTCAACGCTTTTTCTCGTCGTCGGCAGTGCCTTGGGGCGTCGCACCGAACGTGGGAAAAGGGAAAGCGGAGAACATTCCGCGCGTTTGGTCCTGCATCCGCTGCTGCATATCCATGAAGAGCTTGGCGCTTTGCTCGAGATAGCTGCCGAGCATGCCTTGCATCGCGGGCGCCTGCATCTGCATGAACTGTTTCCAGAGGTCCGGGGTCAACATCATCTTGTCCCCATAAACCTGTTTGGCCTGCTCCTGCAGCTTCTTCTGGATTGCCAGAAATGCTTTGACGTTCTGCTCAATGTATTGCCCCATGATCGTCTGTTGCGCGCTGCCATAGAAGCGGATCATCTGCGCCAACATCTCGGAGCTGAACATCGGTAGGCCGCCGGACTCTTCGTCCAGGATGATCTGCAGCAAAATTGCGCGTGTCAGATCCTCATTCGTCTTGGCATCGACGACCTGGAAATTGATGCCTTCGAGCACCATTTGCTTCACGTCGGCGAGCGTGATGTAACCGCTGTTGGCCGTGTCGTACAACCGGCGGTTCGGATACTTCTTGATCATGCGGACGGAATCGCTCATCGCGCGCTCCAAAGGGTGACCTTGGATTATAACCCGCTGATTTAGCGCGCGTTTGGATTTGACGCCCGCGGGGAAGCGGGGTTGGATGGTGCGCCGCACAAAAAAGTTCTTGACTTGAGCTTTTCCGGTCCCTACAATTGGAATTGTGCAGTGCAGCAAAAAAGACCCGCAGGCAGCGGCTCGGATGAGGTGTCTGCCACGTTTCGGTGCAGAAGCTGAAACGGCTGTGCTGCGAAAAAATCGACATTGCCAACCTTTTCACCAGTAGAGGAAATGACTATGTACAACGCAACCGAACACATCACCGACATCAACAAGGCGGGTTACGCGAATGCGGTTAAGCTCGCGGCGCTGTCGCTCGAAAACGCAGAAAAGCTCCTGACGCTTAACCTGAACACGGCGAAATTGGCGTTGGCGCAAGGCGTCGAAGGCGCGCAAGCCGCAGCGTCCGTCAAGGACGTTCAGGAGCTGGTTGCCCTTCGCGCGAAGTTCACCGAATTCGGTGTGCAAGCCGCGACGGGCTACTCGCGGACGCTCTATGAGCTCTCGTCCGAGGCGCAATCGCAGTTCACGGCGCTCGCCGAAGAAGCATGGGCAACCTACACGAAGGGCGTCGCGTCGTGGATGGAAAGCGCAACGAAAGCCGCACCGGCGGGCTCCGATGTCGCCGTCAACGCGCTGAAATCGACGTTCGCCGCTTCGACTGCTGCGTTCGACCAGTTCCAGAAGGCGACTCGGCAGGTGGTGAATCTGGCTGACGCGAGCGTTCGCGCCGCGGCTGCCAGCACGCAAAAAACCGCCGCTTCGAAGAGCAAGCGCGCTGCTTAAAGTAACGTGAGCGGAGCAATCGGCCGGCGCGAGCCGGCCGATTGCCGACTCGCCAGTGCTGAGAACGGTCCGGGAACTTGAATTTCCGAGGGCGGTCCCAGAGAACGGTGGGTGTAGTCTCCACTGTATCAATATCCTCCTCCTGATTGATACAGCCTTAAGGCCCCGCACGGCAACGTGTGGGGCTTTTTTTTCCCCGCTGGCGGCGCTATTCGAGCTTGCCGACGCGCTCGACAGCATCGGCAAGCTTCTTCGCGTCGGCGGTCCAGAACTTTTGCAACTCGGGCGCGTCCAGATACTGCACGGGTGTTTCGACGGCTGCGAGTGCGCCGACGAACTTTGCGTCGCTCGCCGCGGCGCGCGCGGCCTCGCGTAGTTTTGCCATCACCGGTTCCGGCGTTCCCGCAGGCGCGAACAGTCCTGACCATTGAAAGAACACGACGTTGTACCCGGACTCGGTCAGCGTTGGAATGTCCGGCAGCGATGCGAGCCGCTTGTCGCCCCACGACGCAAGCACGCGGAGCTTTCCCGCCTTCGCGTGCGGAATAACGGTAGACGGTCCCGATGCGACCGCTTCGATCGTGCCGCCGAGCAACGCGATGACTGCCGGTCCCGCACCCGTGAATGGCACATGCAGCAGCTTGATGCCCGCGCTCTGCGCGAACATCTCCATCGGCATGTGCATCGTGCCGTAGTTGCCAGACGATCCATAGTTGATCGCACCAGGACGTTTGCGCGCGTCATCGACAAAGTCCTGCAAAGTCTTCCACGGGCTGTCGGCACGAACCGCAAGAACGGTGGGATCGGCGGTCAGCCGAGCGATCGGCATCAGTTGATCGAGCTGATAGAGCGGCGCGCGTCCGATGACTTTGTCGGCGGCGGGAAGAATCGAAATCGACGACAGCGCGACGAGCAACGTATAGCCGTCGGGCTTTGCTTTGGCGACGAAGCCCATGCCGATGCCGCCGCCGGCGCCCGTTTTGTTTTCTATCACAACCGGCGATTTCAACTCACGCGAAAGCGCATCGGCAAATGGTCTGCCGACGATATCGGCGACGCCGCCCGGTGGAAACGGAACAATCAGCGTAATGGGTTTCGAAGGAAACGTATCCTGCGCCGCGGCGACGAAAGCGACGGCGCAAAGTACGATGGCTGCGATCTGCCGATGGGGGAACCAGCGAAGCCGCATGCGAGCCTCCTAGCGACCGACGTTTCAAAACATGTGCTGGCCGCCGTTGATCGCGATGTTGGCGCCGGTGACGAACGCCGCTTCGTCGCTCGAGAGATACGCGACGAGTCCCGCGACTTCTTCCGGCTTGCCGAGCCGTCCCATCGGAATCTGCGGAATGATCTTGCTGTCGAGCACGTCTTTTGGAATCGCCATCACCATCTTCGTGCCGATGTAGCCCGGCGAAATCGTGTTCACCGTGACGCCTTTGCGCGCAACCTCGAGCGCCAACGCTTTCGAGAAGCCATGCATGCCGGCTTTGGCCGCGGAGTAGTTCGTCTGCCCGAAAGCGCCCTTCTGCCCGTTCACCGATGAGATGTTGATGATGCGGCCCCAGCCGCGCTCAACCATGCCGTCGCACACTTGCTTCGTCATGTTGAAACAGGAATCGAGATTCGTCCTGATGACGGCGTCCCAATTGCCTTTGTCCATTTTCTTGAACGTCATGTCACGCGTGATGCCGGCGTTGTTCACGAGCACGTCGATCGGTCCAACTTCCGCGTTCACTTTCTGCACGCAGGCGGCAGCGGAATCCCAATCAGTGACATCGCAGGCAAACGCCCGAAACGCGTAGCCCTGCTTTTTCATCGTCTCGAGCCATTCCTGCGCCTTGGTGTTGCCGGGCGAAAACGTCGTGACGACCTTGTCGCCAAGCGCGGCGAGCTTGATGCAGATCGCCTCTCCCAATCCGCCCATTCCTCCGGTGACGAGCGCCACGCGCGTTGTCGTTGCCATGATCGTGTTCCTCCGTTTGGAAGCTTGTGATCGAGCCGAGTTGGACTAGCGAATCACCGCCATCGCGACGCCCATTCCGCCGCCGATGCAAAGTGACGCGAGTCCCCGCTTTGCGTTGCGCTTGACCATCTCGTGCAACAGCGTCACGAGCACGCGACATCCCGACGCGCCAATCGGATGGCCGAGCGCGATGGCGCCACCGTTCACGTTTATTTTGGACGTATCCCAGCCCATTTCCTTGTTGACGGCGCAAGCCTGTGCGGCGAACGCTTCGTTGATCTCCATCAAGTCGAGGTCCGCTGCTTTCCAGCCCGCTTTTTCGAGGCAGCGGCGCGACGCCGGCACCGGTCCCATCCCCATAATCGACGGATCGACGCCCGACGATGCGAACGCCTGAATCTTGGCGATCGGCCTCAACCCCAATTGCCCCGCGCGCGTCGCTGTCATGACGAGCACCGCCGCGCCGCCATCATTGATGCCTGATGCGTTGGCAGCCGTTACCGTTCCGTCTTTCGCGAATGCTGGGCGCAATCCGGCGATCGAATCGAGTGTCGTGCCGGCCTTCACGAACTCATCGGTCGTGAACGCTACCGGATCCCCCTTGCGTTGCGGAATCATCACCGGCGTGATCTCTTCTTTGAATCGTCCGGCTTTTTGCGCGGCTTCTGCCTTGTTCTGGCTCGCGACGGCGAACTCGTCCTGTTGCGCACGCGAAATGCCGTACTGCTTGGCGACGTTCTCCGCCGTCGTGCCCATGTGATATTGGTTGTAAACGTCCCACAAGCCGTCGACAATCATCGAATCGATCAGCTTCGCATCGCCCATGCGAAAGCCGTCGCGCGAGCCGGGCAGCACATGCGGCGCCGCGCTCATGTTTTCCTGTCCTCCGGCGATCACGATATCGGCATCACCGCACTGCACCGCTTGCGCGGCAAGCATGACGGCCTTCAGTCCCGAACCGCACACCTTGTTGATCGTCATCGCGGGTATCGAGCTCGGCAAACCCGCTTTGATCGAGGCCTGCCGCGCGGGATTTTGCCCGCTGCCCGCCGTCAGCACCTGACCGAGAATCACTTCGGAGATCTGTTCCGGTTTGATGCCCGATTGGGTGAGAAGCGCGCGGATCACTGTTGTACCAAGCTCCGGCGCGGGAATCCTGGCGAGCGAGCCGCCGAATTTGCCGATTGCGGTGCGTGTTGCATGGGTAATGACGATGTCGGTCATTTGGAAATCTCCTGGGAAAAGAGCCGAAGGAAATGGCGCCGGCCACTTGCCGTCATGTTAACGCCTCGACACGCGGCTGTCCCGTGGTCTCCTTTTGGCGCGTCGCGAGCGGCGAGCCGCGGGTTCCTTTAACTCGCCGGCTCGAGCACGTACGAACCCGGCGCCGGCGCGAGCGGAGGATGCCCCGCGTTGCCCGTCAACTGCGGTGCGCGGCGTTTTGCGCCACCGTGGCGCGCGAGCCATGCGTACCAATGCGGCCACCAACTGCCCGGATAGTTTTGTGCGCGCACCAGCCAATCTTCGGCATCTTCCTGCAGCGTATCGTTGGTCCAGTAGCTGCGCCGCGACGACGTGATCGGATTGACGACGCCCGCGATATGGCCGGACGACCCCAGCACGAACGTCGTTTCGCCGCCGACAAGCGTTGTCGTCCGATACGCGGTGCGCCACGGCACGATATGGTCTTCGCGTGACGCGTAAACGTACGATGGCATGGCGATCTTCCGCAAATCGATCGGCTGACCGACCATCGTCAAAGCGTTTGGCACGCGCAGTCGATTCTCGATATACATCTCTTTCACGTAATAGTCATACATCGGGCCGGGCAGATTGGTCGAATCCCCGTTCCAGTACAAGAGGTCGAACGCGGGCGGCGTTTGTCCTTTAAGGTAATTGTTCACGACGTAATTCCATACGAGCTCATTGGCGCGCAGGCTCGCGAACGCGCTTGCAAGCTCGTTTCCATGAATGCGCTGTCCTGCCAGAAGCGCAGGCTCACGCGCCGCAAGCGATTCGCGCGAAATGTAAACGGCGATCTCGCCCGGGTCGGAATAGTCGAGCATCGTCGTCAAAAAGGTCGCGCTCGCCACTGACCGATCGCCGCGCGCTGCGAGCACGGCGAGCGTGCATCCGAGCATGGTCCCGCCGACGCAGAATCCAAGGGTGTTCAAAATCTTGCTTCCCGTGATATCGCGCGCGACGTCGAATGCGGTCAGAACGCCGCGCTCGAGATAGTCATCCCACGATAGCTGGCCGAGCTCTTGCGGTACGTTACGCCACGAGATCATGAATACCGTATGGCCCTGGTCTACTACATTGCGAACGAACGAATTCTCGGGCCGCATATCGAGGATATAGAACTTATTGATGCACGGCGGGACCATCACCAGTGGATGGTTGTGCACGCTCGGCGTTGTCGCGTCGTATTGAATCAGCTCGATCAGGTCGTTGCGAAAAACGACGCTGCCAGAGGTCACCGCCAGATTTCGTCCGACGCCGAACGCGCGCTCGTCGCTCATTGTGATGCGGCCCTTGCGCGCGTCGCCGATGAGATTGGCGAAACCTTTAAGCAGGCTTGCGCCGTCAGTCTCCATCGCACGCTGCATCACTTCCGGGTTGGTCGCCGGATAATTCGTTGGCGCGATCGCGTCGATATATTGCCTCGTCGCAAACTCGAGTCGACGTTTGTCGACAGGCGGAAGTTGCGCAAGCGACGCGAGCTCGGTCAGATATTCGGCGTACAGCAGATAAGCGTCCTTGATGAACGCGTAATACGGTTGATCACGCCATGCGGTCGCGTTGAAACGGCGATCTCTTTCCGCCGACGTGGCCGTTTCCGATATCGCCGTCGCGGAGCCGCCCATCACGCGAGTCCACAGCTGCTGAAAGCGCGGCGCAAATCGGTCGGTCAGCTCGGCAACGGCGCGTGCGTCGAACATCGGCGAAATTCCCTGCGCCGATGTCTTGACCGTCTGCTGCGCCGGCGCCGATGGCGGTATTGCCGATGTCATCCACCACTTCGCCCATTGCTGCGCAAGTTCTTGCCAGCGTGCGGCAAGATCGCTCCATTGATTGACTTGTGAAGTATCGAGCACTGACATTGATGACGCAGCAACGATCTTGATTCGGGTATGTTAGAGCAACGCTTGCGGCCGGCCGTTCAATGCTCGAGCGCCATGTGCGCAATCCCGATCGCTGCAAGCCCGAGTCCGATCAGCAATGCCTGCTTGGCCGTTTCAATCGGTTCGCTTCGCCGGTGCAGGCTGGGAATGAGATCGGCAACGGCAACGTAGAGGAGGCTTGACGCCGCAATTGCAAGAACGGTCGGCAGCACGCGTTCCATACCCGCCAACGCCACGTACGCGGCCAGCGCGCCGAAGAGCGTCGCAAAGCCTGCGCCGACGTTGAACGCGAATGCTTTCGCGCGACCAAACCCCGAGTGAAGCAGAACCGCAAAATCGCCGACCTGTTGCGGTACGGCATGCGCGACGATCGCCAACGTCGTCGCGATGCCCAACGCGTGATCGGCGAGAAACGCAGCGGCGATGACCACGCCGTCGCAGAAATTATGGACGCTGTTGCCGATCAGGATCATCAATCCAGGGCGGCCGCCGTCGACGCTTGCATGGCCGTGCATCGCATGATCGTGCTCCGATTCGTCATCGTCGTGCGCATGCTGCTCATGACCGTGTGCGTGGCGCCAAAGCACCAGCTTTTCGAGCAGAAAGAACGCCAGAAGCCCGATTAGGACGACCAGCATCACGTAATGCACGCCGCCGTTCTCGAGCGCGTGCGGCAGCAACTCGAGGAACACGGCGCCCAAAAGCGCGCCCACCGCAAATGAGACGAGTCGCGGGATCCATGACGACGCAAGCCGCAACGTTGCCGCCGCCGCAAGCGTCGACAGCACGCCGCCGGCAAGCGCGGCAATGACGATCGATAACAGGGTACGCACGAAATTGCTGAATCGTTGTTGTCGTTGTCGTTCGATGGTACTACGACGCGATCCAGATCAATGCCGCCATTCGGCCGGTTTCTCGGTCGCGTCGATATGAAAAGAACTGTGCGCTGTTCGTAAAGGTGCAATAACCGCCGTCGTTCGCGCTTTGAACGCCGAATCGCTCCAGCTTCTTGCGTGCGATCGCGTAGAGATCGGCGTTCCATTTATCGTGACTCTTTGCGACGAAGCATTCGTCTACGTCGGACTCCGAGAAGGCGTCCACAACGTCTTGACCGACCTCGAATGCGTTCATGCTGATCGCCGGCCCCAGCCACGCGATGATTTCGGCCCGCTCGACGCCCATCGCCGCGACGGTATTTTCCAGGACGCCGCGCGCGAGACCGCGCCAACCTGCGTGTGCGACAGCGATGACGTTGCCGCTGCGTTCAGCAAACAACACAGGCAAGCAGTCGGCGATCAGCACGCCGAGGACTGTGTTGCGCTCCCGGGTGACCGCGGCGTCGGCAATCGGAGCGCTTGTTCGGGCGGAATCGATCGCCCCTGCATCGAGTATCGCGACGTCGGCGCCATGCACTTGCCGAAGCCACACCGGCGTTGATGGAATGTATGCCGCGAGACGACGTCGGTTCTCGGCGACGACCGCGGAATCATCGCCGGTCGCCGCGCCAAAGTTTAACGTCGCGTAGCGGCCGCCGCTCGCGCCGCCGTTGCGCGTCGTGGCGATAGCCTGAATTGATTTGGGCACGGACCATGAAGGCACAATCCAATCGAGACCGGCCGCCGCCAGACGCAAACCGAGCGGCGACGTTGTTGTGATCGTCATCGTTTGGTGGCGCGAAGCTGCGACAACAGATGCTGCATATCGTCCGGCAACGGCGTTTCCCATTGCCGTCGCCGTTTCGTTTGCGGATGATCAAACGCCAGCCGAATCGCGTGCAGCGCCTGACGGTGGAACATCGGTACCGACATAGCGCCGCGGCGGCGGCCGTAGCTTGGATCGCCGACCAGCGGATGATCGATCGCCGCAAGATGAACGCGAATCTGATGCGTGCGTCCGGTTTCCAGCGTGCATTGCACGAGCGTTGCCGCGCCAAATCGCTCGAGCGGCGTGACGTGCGTGCGCGCCGGTTTGCCGCTCGCGACGATCGCCATCGTCGTGCGCATGCGCGGATGACGGCCGATCGGCGCATCGATCGTCGTCGCGCGCACCACGTCACCGTGCACGAGCGCGACGTATTCACGTTTCACTGTGCGCGCCTGCAGTTGCCGCACGAGATCGGTTTGCGCCACCGCTGTTTTTGCGATGACCAACAGGCCGCTCGTATCCTTGTCGAGCCGATGAACAATGCCGGCCCGCGGAAGCGCCGCGAGATGAGGCGCATGATGAAGGAGCGCGTTCAGCAACGTCCCATCACGATTGCCGCTGCCCGGATGGACGACCAAGCCGGGCGGCTTGTCGACGACCAGAATTGCATCGTCTTCGTGAACGATCGCAAGATCGATCGGCTGCGGCGCATCGGCGACTGCAATCGGATCCTCTGCGGCATCGATCACGATCCGCTCCCCGCCACAAAGCCGCTGTTTGCCCTCTGCGATTGCCCCGTCGAGTGTGATACGCCCAGCGTCGATCCAGTCCTTAAGCCGACTCCGGGAATGCTGGGGAACGAGCCGCGCAAGCGCTTGGTCGAAGCGCAAGCCGGCGAGGTCGGGCGGCACCGTAAGCTCGAGCGGCGCAGCGGCGGCGTCATCGCGAATCGCTACGTCTGCTCCGCTATAATTCGCGCGACTCACGAAGGATGGCACCGATGATTGGACACAGGGCGCGGGTAAAAACGTGGATCGCGGGCGTTTTGTTGGTGCTCGCGCTGGCCGGCTGCGGCCTGCTGCCCGAGGTGAAAGAGGAAACGGCGGGCTGGTCTGCCGAAAAACTCTACAGCACCGCACATGACGCGATGCTGGAAGGTAATTATACGCGGGCGGTCAAGCTCTTCGAAACGCTGGAGTCGCGTTATCCATACGGCCGCTACGCGCAACAGGCGATTCTCGAAGGGGCGTTCTCCAACTGGCGCGCGAATGAGCAGGCCGCTGCGACGGCGGGGTGCGACCGCTTCATCAGAACGTATCCGAATCATCCCAACGTCGACTACGCGTATTTCCTGAAGGGCCTCGTCTATTTTCGCGAAGACCAGGGGATCCTCGGTTATGTGTACGAGCTCGATCTCTCCGAGCGCGATCCCAAACAGATGCGCGAATCGTTCTCGGCGTTCAAGGATCTGGTGCAGCGTTTTCCGGACAGCCGCTACGCCGACGACGCCAAACAACGGATGCGCTACCTGACCAATGCGCTCGGCATGTACGAAGTCAACGTCGCGCGCTATTACTACAATCGCGGCGCCTATGTGGCCGCCGCCAACCGCGCGCAGGCGGCGATTGTGAATACACCGCAGACGCCGTCGAACGAACAGGCGCTCGACATTCTCGCCAAATCTTACGAAAAGCTCGGTCTCAATCAGCTGGCCGACGATTCACGCCAAATTCTCGTCAAGAATTATCCCGAGAGCGTGTACGTCAAAGGAACGCCGCCGAAGCCGTGGTGGAAGTTTTGGTAGCGACGCGAGCCGGGGAGCAGGGGCCCCGCGAGCGCGCGAGTGGGGATGCGACCGGGGCGAGTCGGCGCATGAGGCCGACAAACCAGCGTTGCGCATCGCGTGGCATGTGCAAGGAGGCCGAGGCGCGAGCAGCAGCAGGAGAGGTCTAAATCAACGTCCGCTCGATGATCGTGCGAACGTCGTAACCCTCCAGCTCGCGCAGGCACTCTTCGAGCGAAAACAGGCCAACGCACGGCAGCGCTCCGCGCGCGACGAGCGTTCCGGCGGCGAGCTTTCGCGCGATCACGATCGCAGGTGTGCAAGGAATCTGCGGACCATCGCCGTGGCCGGCCACAAGCGTCCATAGCACGTCGAGTCGATGGCCGCGGCGGAAACCGTGCATCTCGACATGCATCGCGCCGACGTCGGTGCCCAATTTCGCAAACCATTCGCTGCTCCGGCGCAAACGTTCGCTGTGCGCTTCGAGCCGCGAGATCCAGCGCCAGCGCGACGGCCATGACAAGAGCCACAAGCCGAAGTGCAGGAACGGCAGCTCGAGCCCTGCGCCGAAGCGCACCGACTGCACGCCGGGATAGCGTTCGGGAAAAAGCTCGAGATCGGGCACGTCGCAGTCCGCAAGCCAGCGCGTACCAACTTCGGGCGGATAGCGATGACTTCGCAGCCGTTGCCAGCCGTAAGCCGGTTGCCACACACCCGCATCCCAGACGCCGAACTGCCGGCCGACATAACTTGCGACGGAAGCGATCGTTGCGCTGCCTCGGGGGGTGCGATTACCCGGTGCGATGCCAAAATCAATGGATTGCAACGCGTCGAACTCGTGCGCGAAGGCATCGATCACGGCGCCGCTCACTCCCGGTACCGTGCTTGCGCCACTGACAACCAGCAGTTCGCGCGAGCGTGCGGCGTCGTCGATCGCGCCGATGCCGCAGACGAATTTGCGTGCGTCCGCCAGATCGACATAATGCGCGCCGACCGAAAGCGCAGCGCGCGCGACGCCGTGATCACGCGATTGGAACGGTCCGCACGTGTGAATGACGAGGTTCGGCTCGAGCGATCGAAGGCGCGCGCCGATATCGCGTGCCGTCACATCGAACGCGGCGGCGTCGACCCGATTGCCGCAATCGAGCGCGATTGCCGCCGCCGTATCCACAGCGCGCGCGGGTTCGCGGCCGACGACGGTAACCTCCATGCCGGCATCCCGCGCGAGCGTGCGTGCAATACGGGCGCCGAAATGGCCGTATCCGCCGAGCACGACGACACGAAAGGCCATTCAGCGCTGGAGCGCCAATGTCGTATCCGCAGCGTCCGACGGCTGCGTTGTCGAATCGAAGAATGCGAGCACGTCGCCGACATCGCGAGTCCGGCGCATCGGCGGCAGGCTTTGCCAGATTCGACGTCCGTACGGTTTGTCGGTAAGCCGCGGATCGCAAATCATCAGTACGCCGCGATCGGTTTCGGTGCGGATCAAACGTCCGGCGCCTTGTTTGAGGCTGATCGCCGCCTGCGGAAGCTGCCAGTCGAGGAATGGATTGCCGCCATCCGCCTTGAGCTTGTCGAGTCGCGCGGCCAACAATGGATCGTCCGGAGGCGCGAACGGCAGCTTGTCGATCACCACGAGCGACAGCGCATCGCCCGGAACGTCGACGCCCTCCCAGAAACTCGCACTACCCAACAAGACGGCGTTGCGGAGCGTGCGAAATCGGGTCAGGAGCTCGGTCTTCGATCCGTCGCCTTGCACGAGCAACGGATAATCGAGCTCATCGCGTTCGAACGCATCGACCAGCCTTTCTCGTGCCGCGGCGAGCGCGCGGAGCGTCGTAAACAACATGAATGCGCGTCCACCGCTTGCTTTTAAGACGGGCAACGCCGCATCGACGACGGCGTCGGTATGTTCGCGCGTATTGGGTGGTGGGAGATCGCGCGGTACATACAGCAAACCTTGTGCTTCGTAATCGAACGGGCTATCCCAACATCCGGTTGCGGCGTCCGATAATCCGAGCTCGTGCGTGTAATGCGTGAAATCGCGGGCGACGGCGAGCGTTGCCGACGTGAAAATCCACGCGCGGCCCGTCGATTCGACTTGGCGACGAAAGATATCGGCGATCGACAGCGGCGACGATTGCAGCTGCCAGCCTTGCGGCGTCACGTCGATCCAGCGGATCCAATCGCCGTCCGCGTCGTTTGCTTCCGCAGTCAAGCCGAGCCGCCACCGCGCGACGCGCGCTGTCGCTTCGTCGGTACGCCGAGCGACGCTCGCGAGGTCCTCGCTTCGCTCCGCGTAGTGCTCCATCTCGGCGGCAAGCCGATCGAGCGCCGCAGCGAGTTGGTCGAGCGCCTCGATGAAGCCCGGACGCGCTGCAATCGTCTGCTGCGTGAACTTGCCGGTGAATTCTCCCGCGGCGAGGCGCACTTTGCGGATCGCGGGACCGACATCCGTCGCGGCATCGGGAAGGCCCGGAACGTCCCGCGCGTTCGTGCGGGCGGCGATCTCGGCGTCACGCGCGAGCTCGGCCAACTGCCCCGCGGTTGTCTGCTCGCCGAAAAAGAGTGTGGCTGTGTCTGGAAGCTGGTGTGCTTCGTCCAAGATGACGGTGTTGCACGCCGGCAGCAGCTCGGCGAGCCCTTCGTCGCGCAGCATCACATCGGCAAAAAACAGATGATGGTTGACAACGACGACGTCGGCGTCGAGCGCATCCTTACGCGCCTTCAGCACGAAGCATTCCTTGTGAAACGGACAGTTGGAGCCGAGACAATTGTCGCGCGTCGATGTGACGAGCGGCCAGATCGACGCGTTCTCGGGCACGTCGGCGAGCTCGGCGCGATCGCCGCGCTCACTCGCGCGCGCAAACGCGATGATTTTTCGCAAATGGCGGGTGTCTTCCCGGGACGGCAGCCGATCCTCGCGCGCTGCGCGCTCGAGATGATGATGGCAGACGTAATTTGCGCGACCCTTGAGCACCGAAATAGTCACCGGTACTTGAAGCGCGTCGCGAAGCAGCGGGATGTCGCGCTCGTAGAGCTGGTCCTGCAAGGTCTTCGTGCCCGTCGATACGATCACTTTGCCGCCATAGAGCAGAGCGGGGACGAGGTAGGCAAACGTCTTGCCGGTACCCGTGCCGGCCTCGGCGACCAACTCCCTTCGCGATGCGATTGCGCGGGCGACGGCCTGCGCCATCGCGAGCTGTTGCGCCCGGAAACGGAATCCCGGTAACGAACGGGACAAAACGCCGCCGTCGCCAAACACGGACGTCAGCGTCGCATCGATCGAAGGGTCGTGGCTGTCCGTCCGCGCGTCGGTGCTCGCAGTCATCGGCAGCGACACCTCATCCACATCAGCTTCGGCGTTGTTTCTTGTCACGGCCCGACTTGGGTGGAGGGGTCGTGTTTTCCTGGACGACCGCGACGATCTTGCGAATACCGTCGATGCGATTGCGGAAATCGTCGTAGGGTAGCGCGACGCGGGCCTTGTATTCGACATCGGATTCGCCGGGCTTCCATTTCAATTTGACGAGCGCGTCGAGCCAGAATTCCTGCAGGCTCCGCAAGCCCTCGACCGCCTGCTTCGAAATTGACGCTTCGCGCAGCGCGGCCTGATAGGGACGCGTGATATTGACCTTCTGCTTATCGATGCAGTACTCGCTCTTCGCGCCGTTGGTGCTTTCCTCCGATTTTTCGTAGCCGAACTCGATGATCTCGATGCTCTTCACGTGGCGACACATCGTGTAGAGATGCTGTACCGCGTCGAAATAGCAGTCGAGCCCGCCTTTGCCGTCGGTATTGGGACAGACGTAGTTGTATTGGGGTCCCGGGTTGCCGCCAATCGATTTGTACTGCGGAAGCACGCTATCGGCAGTCTTGTCGGCTAAAGCCGGAAAGGCGACCGGCGCTCCGAGCGCCGCGATCAAGAACGCAGTGGGAAATCGCATGAGGGGGGAAATGCGTACGATGACGATGGCATCGTACCCTGCCCACGCCGGGCGGCTCAACCTGCCGAACGGATGAACCGCGGTGCGACCGACGAGCGGCCGTCCGCCGACGCTGTTTTGTTGCCTAGATGGTACAGCCGCCCGACACTTCGATCACCGCGCCGTTGATGTACGACGCTTCGTCGGAGGCAAGCCACGCATACGTGTTCGCGATTTCTTCCGGTTTACCGAGCCGGCCCATCGGCACTTTCTCTTCCATCATTTTGATGACCTTATCCGGAATGTGCGCGAGGATCGGCGTTTCGATGAATCCTGGACAGATGGCATTGGCGCGAATCCCCTTACGGCCGAGCTCGCGTGCCCACGTCTTGACCATCCCAATGACGCCGAATTTCGTCGCCGCGTAATTGGTCTGGCCGAAATTTCCGTAGAGCCCGACGATCGACGACGCATTCAGAATCACGCCGGAATTCTGTTCGAGCATGATGTCGACGACGGCCTTGGTGCAGTTGTAGACGCCCTTCAAATTGACGTCGATCACCCGCTCGAACTGCTCGTCGGTCATTTTCTTGAACTGCGCGTCCTGCACGATGCCGGCATTGTTGACGAGCGTGTCGATCCGTCCCCATTTCGCCATGACGCCTTCGACCATCCGCGCGATGCTTTCCTTATCGGTGACGTCGACACGGAATGCGGCCGCTTCGCCGCCTTCGGCTTCGACTTCCTGCATCGTTTCCTTGACCGATTCGAGATTGATATCGCAGACGGCGACTTTCGCGCCCTCGGCCGCGAACTTGAGCGCGGTCGCACGTCCGATGCCCTGGCCTGCGCCCGTGATGATCGAGACCTTTCCGGTCAAACGCATGAACGATTCTCCTGTTGTATTTTTGCGCGGGATGCGCCCCTGGCGGTGGCTGCGCCGGGCCGAGCTAAACCGCTGTAATTTAACTGTAAATATTGCGGCGCACAAGCTTTATTGCACCGCGGGGAACAAAACTGCACCAAAATACAACGGCCAAGGAAATCAAAGGGTTGACGCGGATGCCATTGCACAATCGTCCGACTCGTAGTGCTGGAAGTGAGTGACCGCTCACGCGCCGTACCAAGCGCCCTAATCAACTGGTAACCAATGCTCGACGACGAGCTCGAGCGCCTCGAGACGATTCCATTCGTGAATCTCCGGCCGGTAGGCGGCGTGGATCCGAGGAGGAAGCGCATCCGGCTGATGAAAGGCGATCGCATCAAAGCGCTCGCCAGCGCGGGTAAGGCAGAGCTTCACGTGCTTGTCGCCCACCGCGCGCTGCGAAACAACGTCGAACCGATCATCGAACGCCGGCGCCGGGAACCCCTGACCCCAAACGCGCTGCTGCAGCGCTCGGGCAAACTCGAACGTCAACTCTCCTGTTTGCAGCGCGCCATCCGTTTCGAACGATCGGCGTAAATGCGCGGGCGTCAACGTTTCCTGCGCGACGGTTTCGAACGCCGCGGCGAAAGCCGGAAGCGCCGCTTCATCGATCGTCAATCCGGCAGCGAAAGCGTGGCCTCCGAAGCGGCGAATCAGTCCGGGCGCGCGCTTCGTCACGAGATCCAGCCCATCGCGAAGGTGAAATCCGGCAATCGAACGACCTGAGCCGCGGAGCTCCCCCGCGACACCACGCGCGAAAACGATAGCGGGGCGGTGATAGCGGTCCTTCAAGCGCGACGCGACGATGCCGACGACGCCTTGATGCCATTCCGGCCGATAGACGCACAGCGTGAACGCATCGACGCTTGCCGTGCGTTCAACACACTCGAGGTCGGCCAGCGCTTCCTCCTGCATCGTGCGCTCGACGTCGCGGCGCTCGCGATTGAGCGTATCGAGCTCGGCCGCGAGTGGTGTCGCCTCGGCGAACGATCGCGCAACCAGACAGCGGATACCAATCGACATGTCGGCAAGCCGACCCGCGGCGTTAAGTCGCGGTCCGGCGACGAACCCGAGATCGAATGCCGTCGCACGGGCAGGATCGCGTCCCGCAACGGTAAACAGCGCTGCAATGCCCGGACGAGCGCGTCCGTTGCGGATGCGCGCAAGTCCCTGCGCCACCAGAATGCGGTTGACGTGATCGAGCCGTACGACGTCGGCGACCGTTCCGAGCGCGACGAGATCAAGCAACGTGGCGAGATTCGGCTCTGCGCCATGGATGAACGCGCCCCGTCGACGGAGCGCCGCGCGCAACGCGATCAGCACGAAGAACATGACGCCTACGCCCGCGATGTTCTTCGACGGAAAACCGCAACCCGCCTGATTGGGATCGACGATGATCGCGTCGGGCAACGTCGCGCCGGGTAAATGATGGTCGGTGATGAGGACATCGATTCCGCGCGCCTTCGCGGCCGCCACGCCGTCGACGCTGCCGATTCCGTTGTCGACGGTGACGAGGAGGCGCGGCCCGAGATCCGCTGCGTGCGCGACAATTTCCGGCGTCAGTCCGTAACCGAATTCAAAACGGTTCGGTACGATAAAATCGACGTCTGCACCGAGCGCGCGAAGGCCTAGAATTCCGACCGCGCACGCGGTCGCGCCGTCGGCGTCGTAATCGGCGACGATGACGATACGTTCATGTGTAGATATGGCATGCGCCAGTCGATCAACTGCCGCATCGATGTTCCCGAGCGACGCGAAGCTCGGAAGCGCATCGAGACCGTGCTCTAATTCGCGAATCGATTCGATGCCGCGTGCGGCGTAAACGCGCGCGAGCACCGACGGAACGCCGGCGCCCAGTAACGCATCGACATTGGACGGTACCGCGCGCCGGACGATAGGAATCGTCATTCTTCTGCGAACGCCGGAATCGCGAACGGACGCGTGCGCAAACGCGATGTGACACGGACAAAGCGGGACGGCCGTCGGGCGACCCACGATACGGCAGCGCCATGACCGTCCGCAATCAACCGCAGCGCTTCGAGTCTGCCGGACTCGAGCGCGGCGAGCGCCGGTTGCAGCCAATCGATGCCGAAGCGCTCGATCGCCGATTCGTCTGCGGTCGATGCCAACGCCATGATTGCATTTTCGCTCTGATTAAATCGATTAACGATAGGCGAGAACGTTGCGGGTAGCACATCGGCCGAAAGACCGACGTGACGCGCGAGGCCGCGGACTAGATCGCCGCTTTCATCGGGTTTGGCGAATGCGGCGGCAAGCGCCGGCCTTCCGACGTCCGACAAGCGGCCGTTCCCCCAGAACCACATGCTCGAGACGGGCAGCAACCCGTGTGCGTCGCGCTGCTCGTTGACGGCGTGCTCATGCAGCAGCATCTGAACTTCGACCTGCCAGCGCTGCCAAGTGCTGGCATCGGCGCCGCGCGGAAGATACGGATAAATGGAACGCCCGATCGCGGCGTCGAGCGGAGACGTCGCAAGCGCGAACGCGCGTTCGCATTGCGCAAACCACGTCGACGGACGAGGCGCGACGAACTGCACGCCGTCGTCGGCGAAGTGACGATTGATGAGCTCGAGCAACATCGCCGCCTCGTCACCGCGAAGGTCGTAAACGCGGCCTGCGAGCATCACAATGTCACGATCCGCAACGAGCGTCACCGGCGTCGCGGCAACCATGTACCGATCATCGACGTCCAAACCTGCACCGATTGCGTATAGCGGCGCAAGCGGAGTCGTTTGCGGGAGGTCGAGCGCCGCACATAATGCCGACCCAATTCCGTCTGTCGTTTGCACCGGTGGATCGGCGTAACGCGCGAACGCTTGGAACGGCGCCGTGGCTAATGCCTGCGTACCGTGTGCAAGTAATCCCGGAACGATCAGCGTGAGCATCGCGTTCTGCGGGGACGGCTTCGTGCAATGACAGTCGCGGAAAACAACAATTCGAGCATGCGATAATCGTACGCTAACTTTGTTAAGCCTCTGCCCGTGATCAAGCACGTCGTCGTCTGGAAAATCAAGGATCCCGCTCAAAAAGCGGCTCACGCCAATGCCGTCAAGCGTGCGCTCGAGTCGCTGCGCGGACACATCCCGGGCATGCACGCGATCGAGGTCGGTATCGATATCGGTTACGACGCGCACGCGGACGACGTGGTGCTCTATGCGGAGTTCGCCAACCGCGCCGCGCTCGATGTCTATCAAAAGCACCCATTGCATCAGGACGCCAAAGCGATTGTCAGCGTGCTGACGACCGGCCGCCGGGCCATTGACTGGGAGGCGTAGGCGCCTTCGAACAGGTTCCTTTGGCGTCGCGGGACACCTGATAACAGCGCTTCGATAAGAACCCTTCGTGTCGCCCTACGAACTGGCCGTTGGCCTGCGCTATACACGCGCCCGCAAAGGGTCGGGGCGGAACGCCTTCATCTCGTTCATCGCGTTCACGTCGATGGCCGGCATCGTCGTCGGTGTCTGGGCGCTGATCGTCGTGCTGTCGGTCATGAATGGGTTCCAGCTCGAGCTCCGCAACAGGATCTTGAGCGTCGCCTCACATATTGAAGTACGCGGATTTCCCGAGCTCAAAGATCCCGCTGCCATCACCTCTCTCGCGCGCCGTAATCCCCGGGTAGTCGCCAGCGCACCGTACGTGCTAGGACAGGCGATGCTGTCGGCGGGCGAGGTGAATCGGGGAGTCCTCATTCGCGGTATCGATCCCGCACAGGAAGACTCCGTCGCCGATGTCGGCAAGCACATGGTTCGCGGATCGCTGTCCTCGCTCGCGCCTTCGACGTTCAACATGGTGCTCGGCGCAGAGCTTGCGCGGGCGCTCGGTGTGCGCGTCGGTGACAGCGTCGTTGCGATCACGCCGCAAGGCGTCGTTACGCCGGCGGGGATGCTGCCGCGAATCAAGACGTTCAAGGTTAGCGGCATCTTCGAGATCAACATGTCGGAGTTCGACAGCGGCCTGGCATTCGTCAACCTCGAGGACGCCGAAAAGCTCTATCGTCTCGAAAACGCGACCGGAATCCGGCTGAAGTTGGACGATATGTTCGCTGCGCCACGCGTTGCGATGGAGCTCCTGTCCGTGCTGCCGTCCGACGCCGACGTGCGCGACTGGACGCGCAATCACGCAAACTTCTTCCGGGCGGTGGCGATCGAGAAGCGGATGATGTTCATCATTCTCACGCTGATCGTTGCAGTCGCGGCGTTCAACATCGTGTCGGCGCAGGTAATGGTCGTCACCGACAAAAAGGCCGACATCGCGATCCTGCGAACGCTCGGCGCGGCTCCGAAATCGATTTTGGCGATCTTCATGATCCAGGGCATGTTGATCGGTGTTATCGGCACGCTGATTGGCGTCGTCACCGGCGTGCTCACCGCGCTCAATATCGACACGATCGTTCCCGCGATCGAGCGCGCGTTGAATGTTCAGTTTCTGGATAAGACCGTCTATTACATCAGCGATCTGCCGTCGGATTTACAAATTGCTGATGTGATCACCGTCGGTGTGATCGCGCTGCTGCTCGCGCTTGCGGCAACGATTTATCCAAGCTGGCGCGCGGCGCGCGTCAATCCCGCCGAGGCGCTGCGATATGAATGAAGAGACGGCACGCGTTCAGGTGTCGGTGCTCGCGTGCCGCGGCCTTCGTAAGACGTATCGCAATGGACCGCTTGACGTTCCGGTGCTGATGGGAATCGATCTCGACGTCGGCGCGGGCGAGCGCATCGCAGTCGTCGGCGCTTCCGGTTCAGGCAAGAGCACGTTGCTGCATCTGCTGGGCGGATTGGATGCGCCATCCGATGGCGAAGTGTTTGTCGAAGGCGCGCCGTTCGCGGCGCTGACCGAAGCGGAACGCGGCGACGTGCGCAATCGCGCGCTCGGATTCATCTACCAGTTCCATCATTTATTGCCTGAATTCACGGCGCTCGAGAATGTAGCGATGCCGCTCGCGATCCGGCGCGTCGCAACGACGGAGGCGAAAGCGCAGGCGCAGTCAATGCTGGAGCGCGTCGGACTCGGCAATCGAACGCGGCATTTGCCCGGCGAATTGTCCGGCGGCGAACGGCAACGCGTCGCGCTTGCGCGTGCATTGGTGACCAAGCCGCGCTGTGTGCTTGCCGACGAGCCGACCGGCAATCTCGATCGCAAGACGGCTTCGCACATTTTCGATCTGATGCTGGAATTGAATCGCGCGATCGGCACGTCGCTCGTCATCGTCACGCATGATCCCGATTTAGCCATGCGTACCGATCGGACGCTGCACCTGGTCGACGGCGTTTTGACGCAGTTAGGGCCTGTTAACAGGTCCTAGTGTCGCGTTCCGCGGAGAATCCCGCGCGCGAGAAAAATCGACGTGATGAGGTTGGTCGCTTCGGCGAAGCGCGGCAGCGTCCGCGCATCGAGGCCGCGTGGTCGCACAAGATCGATATCCAGTATCCGTTCGATCCGCCCCGGCCGCGCGGACATGACAACGACACGATCGGCAAGCAGCACGGCCTCGTCGATGCTGTGTGTGATGAAGACGACCGTCTTTTTCGTTTCGAGCCACAGCGCTTCGAGATCGACGCGCATCTGCTCGCGCGTGAGCGCATCCAGCGCCCCGAACGGCTCATCCATCAGCAACAGCGGCGGATCGTGAATCAATGCGCGCACTATCGCCGCGCGTTGGCGCATGCCACCGGAAAGCTCGCGCGGATAGCGATCGGCGAATTCGGCGAGCCCGACCGTCGCAAGCAGCGCCAACGCACGCTCGCGGTGAGGCGCGGGATCGCGCCCGCGGAGCTCGAGCTGCAGCAACACGTTGCCGAGAACATTGCGCCACTCGAGCAGCACGGGACTCTGAAACACGATGCCGAGCGCCGTTTGCGGTTTCGCAACGATAGCGCCGTGCAGGGTGATGGAACCCGCGGTCGCCGGCGTGAGACCGGCTATCAATCGCATCAGCGTGCTCTTGCCGCAGCCGGACGGGCCGACGATCGCGAGAAATTCACCATCGCGAACGGTTAGATCGATGCGCTCGAGCGCGCGCGTTTCGGTGCTTCCGCGGCGAAACGTCTTGCTGATGCCATCGATGACGATCGCCGCCGTACTCAACGTGAGACCCCCACGCTTGCGGCTGCCGCCGCTGCGCTGCCCCCGAAGGGGGAGTAGTTCGCGCCGCGGGATAGCGACGCGAGCAGCCGGCGAGGGGCCCCGCTTCGTGGGGATCGACGGCCCATGCGAGTCGGCACACCAGGCCGACTCTCAGCGCAACGATTCTCGTTGCAAATCCAAGGAGGCCGAGGCCCTGTGGCGCTCACTTCGCCGCAACGAATTCGTTCGTGTGGAACGCAGTCCAGGGCTCCGTTGTCTTGAGGTCGCGGTACTTCTTCAGCAAATCGAGCGTTTGATCCCAATCGGCTTGCGCGCCCCAGCCGATGCGTCCCTTCGAGTTCGGCGAATCGAGGAGCTCGATGTCGACTTGTAGTTGCTCGAGCGTCGACTGCCGGTTTAAATCGGGCTTCACCTTGAGCGCTGCGTCAACCGCTGCACCGGGATTCTTTTTTGCTTCGTCCCACGACTTGATCGTCGCGCGGACAAAGCGCCGCACGAGATCGGGATTGCTCTTGATAAGGTCGGTCTTCGTAACGATCGTCATGCCGACAATGTTGGCGCCGTTCTCGGAGAAACGTAACGCCGCCGGCTGGATGCCGCGCTGCTTGATCAAGAAATACTGATCATCCGCGCCGCCCAGCAGGCCATCGGCGCGCTTTTCCAGTACCGCAACGACTTTCGCCGCCGGATCGACTTGCACCATCGTAATCTTGGAGAGATCGAGCTTGTTGTGCGCCGCGAGCGCTTGGAATAGCTGCCCGAGAGGATCGCCGGCGGATACCGCCAGCTTTTTGCCCTCGAGATCTTTTGGCGTCTTGATGCCCGTTTCCGCGAGCGACACGACGGAAAATCCAGTCGAGTTCAAAAGTGACATGACCGATTTGACCTCCGCGCCGCGTGCGGCCGTCGAAATGACGCTCGATGAATCGGCAAGCCCGAACGTGTCGGACCCTGCGGCGACAACTTGGACCGTATTCGCAGATCCGCGGCCTTCGTTGATCGTGAGATCGATGCCCTCGGCAGCGTAATAGCCCTTTTCCTTGCCGTAGTAGAAAGGCACGTGCAGCCCGCCCAGATACCAGTTCAGACGAAAGGAAACCGCGTCGGCCGCAAATGACGGCTGTGCGAACGACGCGAGCAGCAGCGTAATCAGAAGTCCACGTGCGCGCATGAATCCTCCTACGTGTAGTTTTACGCCAGCGCTTCTTCGGCGGTGAGCCGCTGTGAAACGTGCCACGGAATCGTGAAGCGCTCGATCAGCTCGACGACGTAATAGACGGCGAGTCCGATCATCGACAACAGGATGATGATCGCGAACACCATCGGCGTGTCGAGATTGCCGTTGTATTGCAACAGTAAGTAGCCGAGTCCCTTGTCCGACGCAACGAATTCGGCGACGACCGCCGCTGTGGCGGCGAGCGCCGCGCCGACCTTGAGGCCGGTGAAGATCTGCGGCAGCGCCTGGGGCAAGCGGATCATCGCGAACAGCTTCCATTGGCTCGCGCCGGTCGTGCGCGCAAAATCCATGATGTCGGGATCGACGCTTTTGAAACCCGCGATGCTCGACACGATGATCGGAAAGAACGACAGCAGAAAGACAACCAACAACTTGGGGGTGAAGCCAAAACCGAACCAGATGATGAATAACGGCGCGACGGCGATTTTTGGAATGATCTGGAGGAAAACAATGACCGGATAGATCGTGTTTTCCATGAAGCGCGAATACGCGATCCACAGCGCGAGCGGAACGCTGACGACGATAGCGAGCAGGTAGCCCGCGATGATCTCCCGCGTCGTGACCCACGCGCTTACCATGACCGGATCAAAACGTTTTGTGAACTCCAAATAGACGCGCGACGGCGGCGGCAACAGGTATTCCTTGATGCCCGTCAAGCGGACGGCCGCTTCCCACACGACAAACAGCGCCATGAACGCGACGATTGCGCCGCCGCGTTTGCGAAGCCACATCGCGAGCGCATGTTCGCGTGGACTCTCGACAACGAGATCGCTCATGGCTGCACGGCATCCTTCGGAACCGCGAGATCGAACGTCCCGTATTGCGCCGGCACATTGATCTCGAGAAGCTCCAGATCGTCGGAACGCGCGACAACGTTGTGCGCCACACCGGCAGGCTGCGAGATTCCCGAGCCTGCCGTTACAACGACGTCGCCATCGATTCCCGCAAAGCGGAAAGTCAGCGAACCCTTGAGCACGAAGACGAAGTGAGCCGTCATATCGTGCCAATGCCAGCCGGTTGGGGCGGGAAGCGGCATGATCGCCCGAACATGCTTGATGCTGATTTGCCCGTTGGTTGCGGCGGCGAGGCCAAGATCACGGTATTCGACATCCGCGCGCGGACCGTCCCGCGTGAATTGCGCTTCTGCAGCACTCGCGAGCGCGAAAGCAGAGAGCGATTGCGCGAGTGCGAGCGGTCCCGGATAGCGCGGCGCATCAGCGGGCATCATCTTCTCTCCTGTTTTTTGATCGCCTACATTGAAGCGTACCAGCCGAAAGTAAACAAGTTCAATCGCTCGCGCATTTATTGTCCGAATGATTGCGAATCGATGTTCCGGCGTTTAGACTCGCGCTACCTCGAAAATCCGACACGATCGGATCGACGATTTTTCAATCCGCGACATCGCGGGCCAAATGGTACTGGGGGTCAAATGAAATTCGATGTGCAATCCACACGATTTGGAATGTATCGCAAATTGTGCGCCGGTCTCGCGCTGGGCGCGTTGGTCATTACCGGGACGGCGTTCGCCGCGCCGGGCAACGACAGCTCGCAACAAGCTACACAAGACGCGAGCTCGGCGCTTGTTCAATTGAGCGGGGACCCGCTCGCGACCTACGCGCGCACGAAACCCGCGCATGGGAAGAAGATCGATTTCGATAACAATAACGTGAAAGCGTACCGCGCACAGTTGTCGGCGCTACGCAATGACTACAAGGCATGGCTCCGCGCGAACGTGCCGCAAGCGAAGGTGACCGGCGAGTTCGATATCTCGCTTAACGCCGTCGCGGTCGAGTTGAATGGCGCGACGTTGCAGCAGATTTCCGCAACGCCCTTGGTGCAGCACGCGGAATATCAGGGGCTTTATCGCCCTATCGCCGCTGACCCGGATCTGGCATTGATCAATGCGACGCAGGCGTGGGCGACAGGCGGCGGCCCGGCCAATGCGGGTTTAGGCGTGAAAGTCGCGATCGTCGATTCGGGTATCGATGTTACGCACCCGTGCTTCGGCGACGCGGGCTATCCGAGCCAAAAGCAGGTCGGCGACCCTTCACCAACAACAAGGTGATCGCCGCCAAAGTGTTCAACAACAAGACGCCGAGCCGGCACTACACCGCCGAGGCGCTGCAAGATCACGGCACGCATGTTTCCGGCACCGTCGCCTGCAATTTCGAAACGGCGGCGACCGTTCAGGGCGTGACGATTCCCTACAAGATGTCCGGCGTTGCGCCGCGAGCGCTGCTCGGCAACGTATTTCCCGGCGATGTCGAGAACGCGCGTTCCGAGGACATTCTGAATGCACTCGACGCGGCCTACGCCGACGGTTTCGACGTCGCCAACATGAGTCTCGGCGGCGGCGCGCACGGTATTCAAGATCTGCTGACCATCGCGGTTGATAATCTGGACGAGGCCAACATGGTCGTTGCCGTCGCGGCCGGTAATTCGGGTCCCGGGTTGTTTACTGTTGAATCACCCGGCTCGGCGGCGCGTGCGTTGAGTGCGGGCGCGAGCAGCGTGCCTCATTTTGTCGGCGCGCCGGTTACCGCAGCGGGCAACACCTATGGCGCGGCCACGGGCGACTTCGCGGTCGTGAGCGCCGATCTGACGGCACCGCTCGCCGCTGTCGCAGGGACAACGAACGGGCTGAACACCGCCTGCTCGGCGCTTCCGGCCGGAAGTCTGGCCGGCAAGATCGGCTTGATCTCGCGCGGTGTCTGCTCCTTCTCGCAGAAGATCCGCAATGCGCAGACTGCGGGCGCGATCGCGGTCCTGGTGGCGAACAATGTCGCCGGCGATCCGGTCGCGATGGCAAGCGACGGTACGCCGGCCCAACCGACGGTCCCCGCCTACATGGTCGGGATTAACGATGGACAAGCGCTTAAGGCGGCGAGCGGAGCATCGGCTACGATCGGCGCCACGCTGTCGTACTTCTTGACGCCCAACGCCAACATCATGGCCGGCTTCAGCAGCCAGGGCCCCACTGATGTGGACTTCCGCATCAAGCCCGACGTTGTCGCCCCAGGCGTCAATGTCCTGAGCTCGATACCGCATGCGTTCTGTGCGGCGCCCCCGTGCTTCGCATTCTTCCAAGGAACATCGATGGCGACGCCGCACTTGGCGGGCTCAGCTGCGGTGGTGCGCAGCCAGCATCCCGATTGGTCGGCCGCGGAAGTGCGCTCCAGCATCGTCAACACGGCGGAGCGCGGCGTGCTGAAAAACTTCCAGACCGCCAACGTCGAAACGAACATCAACATCACCGGCAGCGGCCTCGAGAACCTCGCGAAGGCCGTGACCACCGGCGTGGTGATCGACCCGGTAAGCATCAGCTTCGGCGCGGTCCCTTCGGGAAGCGGCCAAGTGCGGACTTTCGACGTCACGCTTCGTAACGTTGGAAGCAGTCCCGCATCGTGGACACTCGCGGTCAACGGCGGCGATGCGAGCGTTGCCTACGGCGTGTCGACCAACGCGGTTTCGCTGGCGGCAGGCGCCTCAACGACAGTCGCCGTGACGATGACTGCACAAAAGGGTGCAGCGCTCGGGGGCCACCAAGGTTGGCTCGAAGTATCGGCCGGTGCGACGCCGGTCGCCCACGCAGGGCTGTACACGCTCGTCAAATAATTCTCGCGGCGACGATACGAAACACTACGGACGGGACTCTTCGCGGAGTCCCGTCCGTGCTCTGGCGCGACCCTTATTTTTCGGGCGCCACTACAGGCTTTGCTGCAGGCGCTTCGCTTTGCATGTGTTTCGCGAGGAACCGTTCGACGCGACGGTAGAAATCGAACACGTCCTCGTCGCGGTTGAATCCGTGACCTTCGCTACTGTACTGAACCCATTCGTACTCCTTGTGGTGCTTGTCGAGCGCGGCACGAAAGTCCGTGCCGTGCACGATCGGCACGCGTACGTCGCTTCCGCCATACGCCAATAGCAGCGGGACGCCCACCTTGTCGGCGTTGTTGAGCGGACTGACGCGTTTGAATCGCGCGCGCTCGGTTTTGGGATCGCCGATCCAAGCGTCCATCAGCGTCGAACGATCCGCGAGACGGGCAAGATCGGTCTGAGCATTGTCGAACAGATAATCGATCGATGTGACGGCGACGACGGCAACCGAGCATTTGATGAGTCCGGGATTCTTGATTGCGCCCCAGATCGCGGCGTACCCGCCGTAGCTGCCGCCGTAAAAGCAGACACGGGACGAATCGGCGATTCCCTGGGCGACGGTCCACTTGACGCCGTCCTCGAGGTCGTCCTGCATTTCATCGCCCCATTTGCGGTACCCGGACGACCGATGCTTCCATCCGAATCCCACCGTTCCGCGAAACTGCGGCTGCAGCACCGCATAGCCGCGCGAAGCTAAAAACTGGACTTCGGCGCTGTAACCCCACCTCGTTGCCTCGACATGCGGACCGCCGTGGATGTCGACGATCAAGGGAACGGGCTTGCCGTTGGCGCTTGCGGGAACGGTCAAGAGCGCGGGGATTTGAAGGCCGTCGCGAGCGGGATAACGGACCCACTTCATCGGCGCCATCGAGCGCGAATCGATCCTTGGCCGATACGAAAAGAGCTTCTCCATCCGCATCGTCTTGCTGTCGAGCAGGTAGGCTTCGCCGGGATTGCGGTCGGAATACGCGATGACGACCCAGCGTTTCGCGTCCTCGGGTCGTTGAATTAAGTTGACGGTGTCGGGTAGCGCCGCGTCGACGGTCTTCTGGACGCGCGCCCATTCAGGATCGAACCACTCGACCGAGGGGCGATCGTTCGCGTAGCGGAGTCCGAGGAGCTTGCGTGCGCGGTAGTCGACAACGAACCCCGCGTTGCCTTCGTTGACGTCGCGCTCCGGATGGCGAATGACGGCGCCGCCCCAGCGGTTTGTCTCGATGTTGTATTCGTAGATCGACCATCGGTCGGCGTCGTCCCTGCGCGCCGCGACATAGAGGATCTTGCCGTCGGCATCGAACTGCAACGGAATCTCATTCAAACGACCGAGCTTCGCATCGCCGATTTTGGTCCACGCGTCGTTGGCGCTTTTGCGCACGAACCAAGCGGACGTGTCGTGATCGACATCGTCGGACACGGCCGCGCGCGGAACGCCGTCGAAATCGACGACCCAGCGATCTACGTTGCCCGGCGAGTCGAACGACAATAGCGTCTTCTCGCCCGTCACCGTGTCGTATTTATAGAGATCAAGGGTTTTGATGTCGCGTTCGCGCGCCGTCAAAAGCACGCTATTGGTCCCGACAATTGCTCGCTGCAGGTTAACCGTCCACGGTCGCTCGAAACCGCGATGAGTCCGCGACCGATTCGCGACGGTGATCTCTTTGCGGGCGAGGACTCTGAGGTCGCTTCCATCGCGATTGACGGCCACCATGCCCCACTCGCGCGGCGGCTCGCCGGCAACTTCCTGCAAGTCGCCCAAAAATGCGATAAGGCGTTCGTCGCTCTGCCAAACGATTCGCACGATGTCGCCGTCGCCGGTTGTCATCGTTCGAAGCGCCGCACGCATATCCAGATCGATGATGCCAAGACCCCGATGGCCGCTGACGGGAACAATGACGGCGAGATAGCGGCCGCTCGGCGACAACACGGCTCCGCCGTACTGCGATTTGCGGAAGAAGTCTTCAACCGACGGCGTCGCGGCGACGGCGGTCGGCGCCTCGGCGGCGTGGGCGCAAGCGACCAAGGCAGCCAGCCCGAGGGCGCAGAGTTGAAGGACTCCACCCGCCATTCAATACTCCACGGGTACGGGATCGAGCGAGCGCCACAGATACCACGTCGCAACGCTCCGATAGGGCTGCCAACCCGTCGCCAGCTCGCGCATCGCCGCGACAGTAGGTCGGCTTCCTTCCAGATAGTGAACGCCGATCGCCTTTTGCAATCCGATGTCGTCGACCGGCAGGACGTCGGCGCGGAGCTCGTGAAAGATCAGGAACATTTCTGCGGTCCAGCGACCGATCCCCTTGACGTCCGTCAACGCTGCGATCAGCGCCTCGTCGTCGAGCAACGGCCAAGTCGCGGGGTCGAGCTTTCCCGATACGAAATGCCTCGCAAGGTCGCGCACGTATTCGGCCTTGCGCTCCGAAAGGCCGACCCGCCGCAATGTGCGCCTCTGAGTCCGGCCCATACGCACCGGGTGCAGGTGCACGGGGACTCCGCCGCCGTTCGTCGCGAGAACCAGCCGCTCCCAGATCGTCTGCGCAGCCTTGACCGAGATTTGCTGGCCGACGATCGCCCGGGCGAGTGTGGTGAAGGCGTCGCCGCGGCGGACGAGATGGATATCCGGGAAATCGCCGATCAACCGGCGCAAAATGCGATCGCGCGCGGCGAGGGCGGTCGTGGCTTCGTCCCAATACGGCGGTTTCACTGGCAGGGTCTAAAGTCGATTTGAACCGCTGTCATCTGAGGCAGTCAAAGGCGCGTCATCGAAATGTGGTACGGCGGCCGATATGTTACATTTCGCCGCTTTTTCTTTTCTGGAGTCGGGATGTACGGCGGGATTCGCGCAGTGGTTGCCATCTTGGGGCTCGCCGCCGCTGCTTCTGCCGCCGCTGCCGATCCTTCGAAGGTTCTGCGGGTCGCGTTCCCCGTCCAGGAAACCGGATTCGATCCGGTACGCGTCTCCGACCTTTACTCCAATACCGTCAACGAAGCGATCTTCGACCGCCTGCTGACGTACGACTACCTCGCGCGGCCGGCGAAGCTCGTCCCGCTCGCCGCGGAGTCGATGCCCGAGATCAGCGACAACGGCCGGACGTACCTGTTCAAGATTCGGCGTGGCATCTACTTCACGCCGGATCCAGCGTTCAAGGGCCAGAAGCGGGAGTTGACGGCGGAAGATTTTGTCTACACGTTCAAGCGCTTCGCCGACCCAAAGAATCGCTCGCCGTGGGCGTTCATGCTCGAGGGAAAGATCGAAGGACTGGACGAGCTGATCGAGGCGGCGCGCAAGTCCGGCAGCTTCAACTACAAAGCGACCGTGCCGGGCATGGTCGCACTGGACAAATACACCCTTCGGTTCAAGCTCAAGAGCCCCGACTACCTGTTCCAATACACGGTCGCCCATGTGCCGTTTGGCGCAATGGCGCGCGAGATCGTCGAAGCCTACGGCGACGATTTGCAGGCGCATCCGGTGGGTTCTGGACCCTACTTCCTCAAGGAATGGAAGCGCGGGACGAAGATCACGCTCGAGGCGAACCCCGATTATCGCGGCTTCGTTTGGGATTTCGAGCCCACGGCGGATCCCTGGGACCAGGGTATCGTCAAGGCGATGCGCGGCAAGACGATGCCGCAGATCGGGCGGGTCGAGATCAGCATCATCGAGGAAGAGCAGTCGCGATGGCTGGCATTCAACCAGAAGGAGCTCGACTACCTTGCGCTGCCGGCCACCTTCCGGCCGCAAGTGTTCGACGCCGGCAACAAAATGAAAAAAGAGTGGACCGATCAGGGCGTGATGTTGTTTCGCGCGATCGATCCGGACATCGCGTACACGTTCTTCAATTTCCGCGATCCGATCATCGGCGGCTTTGCCAAGGAAAAAATTGCGCTTCGCCGCGGGATCATCATGGGATATAACTTGGAAGAAGAAATTCGGGTGATCCGCAAATTCCAGGCTGTCCCGGCGGAGATGCCGATTCCCGTGGGCGTTGTCGGCCACGACCCGAGCTACCGCAGCATCAACCAGTACGATCCCGTCCTCGCGAACAAGCTGCTCGACTACTTCGGTTACAAGAAAGGTCGGGACGGCTATCGCACGCTGCCCGATGGCAAGCCGCTCATCCTTCGCCAAGCAACGGAGAGCGCGGCGGTGAACCGCGAATTCAACGAGCTGTGGAAGAAATCAATGGATGCGATCGGTCTTCGGATGGTGTTCGACGTATCGAAATTCGCCGACAATCTGAAGCAGGCGAAGGCGTGTCAATTGATGATGTGGAACGCCGCATGGATCGCCGACTATCCCGACGGCGACAACTTCATGCAACTGCTCTATGGTCCGAACACCGGACAGAGCAACAACGGTTGCTATGAATCAAAAGCGTTCGACGCGCTCTACGAGAAATCGCGGGCGATGCCGCCGTCACCGGAGCGCAATCTGTTGTTCCTCGATATGACACGGCAGATGGAAGTCGACGGTGCCTGGAGCCTCCATATCTCGCGCGAACGCAATCAACTGATTCGGCCGTGGGTGAAAGGTTACAAGAAGCATCCGATCCTGCATGCCGAATTCCAATATATGGATATCGACGCGCGCGGCGTGAGCGGTCTCTAACCACACGGCTTCTCATTCCCGATGAACGCTTTCCACGTTGTTCGAACGCTTTGCATCGCGGCGCTTTGCGCGCTTATGTCGGCACCGCTCCTCGCGGCCGAGATGACGAAGGTCATCCGGCACGTGCTGCCGGCCGCCGAAACCGGTTTCGATCCCGCTGCCGCTCACGATCTCTACTCCGCCACGATCGAGCAGGCGATGTTCGAAACGCTGCTCACCTATGATTATCTGTCGCGTCCGGCGAAGCTCGTGCCGCTGAGCGCGGAAGCGATGCCGACGGTCTCCGATAACGGCAAGACGTACACGTTCAAGATTCGCAAGGGCATCTATTTCACGCCGGATCCCGCATTCAAAGGTAAAAAGCGCGAGCTCGTCGCCGAGGACTTTGCGTATTCGCTCAAGCGTCTGATCGATCCGAAGATTCGCGGACCATGGGCGTGGCTGCTCGAAGGCAAGATCGTCGGCCTCGACGCGCTCGTGGAGGACGCGAAAAAGAGCGGCAAATTCGACTACGACGCGAAGATCGCCGGATTCGAAACGCCGGACCGCTACACGCTGCGTATCCGGCTGAACGATACCGATTACAACCTACCGTATGTGCTCGCTCACGAGCCCACGTC
>DASXSP010000080.1:0-4005 GCA_036505865.1 Casimicrobiaceae bacterium | reverse complement strand
GTTCCACGCGCGCGGAGTGTTGGCACCAGTTGCGCGCGGTCAGGCCATTCTCACAGGCCGAAACATTTGCGCAGTATCGCTTGCAGCGCTCTCGGCATCTGATTCACGGTGGATTGCTAACACGCTTTTTCCGGGCAGCCGCGCGCGCAATGTTCCACTTCAGTCCGGTAAGCCGCCGCGGCTTCCGCCATCGTCCCGGCTCGCTTCGAACAGAAACCAAACCCTGCGCTCCGCCTCGTCGATCCAGTTCTCGATGCAGCTCGCGCTTGCGAAGTCGCCGTGCTTCTCGCAGATTTCGTGAGCCTCGCGTAAGTGCGCGGCCAGCTGCAGGTTGTCGTCGCGTAGCTCGCTCAGCATGTCGAGCGGGGCGACATAGTCCGCGTCGTTGTCGACGAGCCGCTGTAACCGCGAGACGTGGCCGATTGAGCGCAGCGTTGTCCCGCCGAGCTTTCTCACGCGCTCAGCGATCGCATCCGTTGTCGCGAAGATCTGATCCGCTTGTTCATCGAGGAGCAGGTGATAGTCTCGGAAGTGTGGCCCGGAGACATGCCAGTGGAAGTTTTTTGTCTTCAGGTAGAGAGTCGAGCGTCTTGCTGAGCGCGAACAACTGGCAACACTATGGGCGTAAGGTTGCGAGTTCGCGAGCGTTCAGAAAACCGGCTCGGCAGGAAAGAAGCCGCCGCGATGGCGCTGATGCTGGGATCAAGCACGAGCGCATTCGCGAAGAAGGGCCGCCACGACTGATAAGTCTTATCGAGACGGGCGTTATATCTGGGGTTTATGCCTTGTAGGCAATCACCTCGATCTCGATCTTGGCGTCGACCATCAATTTGGCTTGCGTGGTCGAACGCGCCGGCTTGTCGCCGAGGAAGAACTCCGCATAGACGCGATTGAAGCTCCAGAAATCACGCGGATCATCGAGCCAGACAGTGGTTTTGACGACATCTGTGAGCGTGCATCCTGCGAGCTTCAGCGCACGTTCGACGTTCGCGAGCGCCTGTCGCGTTTGCGTCTCGATGCCGCCTGGCACAATCTCGCCGTTGTCCCCCATCGCAACCTGGCCGGAAACGAAGACGAACGGTCCGGCCCGAACCGCGGGCGAGAAGGGCAAGGGTTGGCCGCCGGCACCTGAACGTGGCGCGCCAAGGAATTCAATGCTCATGCCGGATCCTCCTGTCGGTGACTGATTGGCGAAGCGACGCGCGCATCGTCACGCGCATGCGATCGCCCAGGTTTTGCGTGCCGAATCGATCTGTAATATAGCTGGTCGTGGCGGTACACTCCGGCGGCGATGTAATTTAGATAACCGCCCATCCGTTCGAGGGAGCTTCCATGATGTCTGCCATTTCGATCCCCACGTCTCTTGCTTCTCAGGTCCGGCGTTATGTGGCGGCGGGCGCTCTGCTGAGCGCGGTGCTCGCGAGCATGCTGGTGACGGCACCGACGCTGGCCGCGCCGCCCAAGGGGGGCGCCGCGAATCTGGCGATGGTCGCCGAACCGCAGACCCTCGACCCCATGGCGTCTACCGCCGATCTCGTGGGAACGATCATGCAACACGTGTACGAGCCGCTGTACACGTTCGACGGCAACTGGAACGTCGCGCCGATGCTAGCCGAGAGCATGCCGGCGATCTCGAAGGACGGCCTCGTCTACACGATTCCGTTGCGCAAGGGCGTCAAGTTTCACAACGGCAAAGAGATGACCGCTGACGATGTCGTGGCTTCGCTCAACCGCTGGATGGAAATGGCGCCGCGCGGCAAGGCGATCGCCAAGGAAGTGAAGACATTGGAAGCGAAAGGACCCAACACGGTCGTGATCACGCTGAACCGACCGTACGCGCCGCTGGTCTCGCACTTTGCATTGCCCTCCGGCTTCGCGGTCATCATGCCCAAGGAAACGGTCGCCACTCCACTTACGCAGTTCATCGGCACCGGACCTTATCAATTCAAGGAGCGCAAGCCGGACCAATACGTGCAATTGGTGCGCTTCGACGGCTACAGTCCGCGCAAGGAGGCGGCGAGCGGCTACGCGGGAAAACGTGAGGCGTTGCTCGACGAACTGCGTTTCGTTCCCGTTCCCAACGCGAACACGCGGGTCGAGGGCTCGCTGTCGGGACAATACCAATTCGCCGACCTGCTGCCGGTCGAGTCGTTCTCGCGCATCGACGGCAAACCCAACGTCAAAGCCGTGCTCACAGCGCCGTTCGGCTTCCCGTACCTCGTGCTCAATACCAAGCAGGGACCGCTCGCGAATGTCGCGTTGCGCCAGGCGGTTCAGACTTCGCTTTCCGACGCCGACATGATGGGTGCCGGCTTCGGCGACCCGAAGTTCTACTCGACCGAAGGCAACCACTACGCGAAGGGCACGCCGTACTATTCGATGGCGGGCGCCGAGAATTACGGCAAGGGCGATGCCAAGAAGGCGGCGGCGATGGTCGCTGCGGCGAAGTACGACGGGACGCCGATCAAGATCCTGACGAGTCAACAATACGATTTCCACTATCGGATCGCATTGGTGATGGCGGAGAACCTCAAGGCCGCGGGGTTCAAGGTCGACATGCAAGTCGTCGACTGGGCCACGCTGATCCAGCGCCGCAACGATCCTGCGCTGTGGGACATTTACATCACGCACTCCGCGGTGCTGCCGGAGCCGACGTTGACGCCGCCGCAATTGGGCGAAGGTGCGCCGGGATGGTGGAGCTCGCCCGCCAAGAAGGCGGCGCTCGATGCGTTCGACGCCGAGGCAGATCCGGCCAAGCGCGGAGCGCTCTGGGGCAAGGTGCAGGAGGTCGTCTACACGGAAGTTCCCTATATTCGCGTGGGCAGCTTCAACAGCCTGACTGCACGCTCGACCAAGCTCGATGGCTACGTCGCGATGCCGTGGCCGTTCTTTTGGAACACCGGCCTCACTAAGTAAAGGTCCAACGGCGATCGATCGCGGCGATACGCCGACGACGGCGCGTTGTCGGGGCGTCGCAATCTTTCGGAGAAACTCGTTGTCCGGCTCCGGCATGACCCGCTACTTGGCGTCGCGCTTCGGCGGCATGGTCATCGTTTTGGTGCTGGTCGCCACGCTGGTGTTCTTCATCACGCGCCTTGCGCCAGGCGACCCCGCAGCGATCATGCTCGGCGATCAGGCAACCGCCGCCGACATCGCGAAGTTGCGCGCATCGTACGGGCTCGACAAACCGCTGCCGGTGCAGTTCGTTTATTGGCTCGGTGAGCTTGCGCATGGCAACCTTGGGCAGTCGATCTTCCTGCAACGGCCGGTGACGCAAGCGCTGCTCGAGCGCGCCGAGCCGACGGCCTTTCTCACGCTGTTCTCGATTTTCATCGCGGGATTGATAGGTCTGCCCTGCGGCATCATCGCGGCGGTGTGGCGCGGAAAGACGATCGACCAAATCTTTTCGGGCTTCGCGATGCTCGGCGCCAGCATTCCGAGCTTCTGGTTCGGATTGATTCTGATGCAAATCTTCGCGGTGAGCCTCGGCTGGTTTCCGGTGGCCGGTTACGGCGATCCGGGCGTACCGCTGTCCGAGCGCCTTCATCATCTCGTGTTGCCGTCGATCGTTTTGGGCGTGGTCAACTCGGCATTGATCCTGCGCTTCACCCGCGCCAGCATGCTCGACGTACTCTCCGACGACCATATCCGCACGGCGCGCGCGAAGGGATTGTCGGAAGCTCGCGTGATTTTGCGCCACGCGCTCGCCAACGCGCTGATCCCGGTGATCACCGTGCTGGGCCTCACGTTTGCGCTGTTGATCGGCGGCGCGATCGTTACCGAGACCGTGTTTGGGTTGCCGGGCGTTGGCAACCTCGTGGTCTCCGCGGTGCTCCGCCGTGATTACCCCGTCATCCAAGGCGCGCTCCTCGTGATCGCCGGGCTCTACGTTCTGATCAACCTCGCTACCGATTTGCTCTACCTCGTTGTCGATCCGCGGGTGAAGTACTGATGAGCACACTTGCCGCGGTGCGTGTCTCCGAAGCGCGATCGCGCAGTCCATCG
>DASXSP010000079.1:0-23548 GCA_036505865.1 Casimicrobiaceae bacterium | reverse complement strand
TTGACCCGATCCCAAACGCAACGCCCGCCGCGAGCTGCAACAGGAGCCCGAAGATCCGAGCGGGCAGGCGACTCTGGCGAACGCCGACCCAGACAATTGCAGCGCCTTCAAGTGCCCAGGTTGCCGACGTCCAACGCGCATCGAACGCAAGCGGCACGGCGAGCGTCGCAAACACAACGCCGAGTGCCAAAAACGATTCGACCAGCAGTCGCAAATCTTCGCGCCCGCGGCCCCAGAGGAATCGCGCGAGCACGAGATAGAGCGCGGACGCCGCCACGGCACTTGCCGCCATGCCGAATTCGTATTGGCGAACGAGCGCCTGTTGCAAGCCTGCCGCGACGAGCGGAGTGCCGAATACGATCGTTCCGTCGACGTAGTGCTTCACTTCGACGGAGCGCTTGAGCGCGTAGAGAACGGCGATGCCGACGTAGAACAGGAAAAATACGATCAGGAACGGCTCGGTCGTGGCGAAATCGCTTTCGCGATAACGTGTCACGCCCCATAGCGTACCGATGATGAACGTGCACGCGAAGCCCAACAGATTCAACAATCGCCAGGCCTTGAACCAGGCAACGAAGAAGATGCCCGCGTTCAGCAACGCGTAGTACGCAAAGAGCACGACGTGATTGCCCGATCCGCTGGACGTGAGGATCGGCGCAAAAAAGCCGCCCACGACGCCTACCGCGGCAAGCGCGATCGCGTCCTGGCGGACGGCGAGCCAGCTCGACAGCGCCGCGATGACAAACAAGAGCGCAAACGCTGCGCCCGGCGCCAGCAGCGCATAAAGCTTGAGCGCTGCGAAGACCGTGAGATAAAGGACGCCAACGCCGCCGCCTTGCAGGATCATTGCGTATGCGGTGCGGCGCTCGCGCAACCGCCACCCGAGAACAAGCAATGCGATGCCGCCGAACGCCACGCCGGCGACGCGCAATTCGATCGGTACGGTGACGTGCTCCGCCGCGTATTTGAGGAGGAAGCCCACGCCGATGAACAACACGATGATGCCGACGCGCGCAAGCGTGTTGCCGCCGGTGATCCACGCCCAGAGGGGATTGGGTTTGCCACTCGCGCGGACGCCATAGGCGGGCGGAGGAGGAGGAACCGCAGTTACTGGTGCGATCGACGGTGCCGGCGAAGCATCAGCCGGCGCAGGCTCGAGTGTGGTCGGCGCCGCCGGCTGCTCTACGGCGATGTCCGCAGTCGGCCTGGACGGAGGGACAACCGGCGTCGCTTGCGGCGCAATTGTCTGCGCTGCTAGCCCCGCGCGTTCCAGCATCGCTTCGACGCGCGCGAGACGCTCCTCGAGCGCGGCAAGGCGTGTCGCACTGGCGTCGGTAACAGGGGCTGGGTGCTTTGCAGATCGCTTACGCCATGCGTGGATCACGAGGCCGGCGATGAGTCCGACGAATGCGCCGCCTAACAACGCATCGAAATCCTGGCCTAGCCAAAGTCCCAGTACCGCGCCAATAACCAATCCGATGATGATGGGCATGAACAAGGGCCTCCCTGCCCGGTTGGTGCTTTATCGTTCCGCGCCGCGCAATGCCAGCACCTGAGCGCGCAGCTGCTCCGGGGCAACGTCTGCCGCAGGTACCGGCGGCGCGATCACGAGGGCGATGCGCGAAAATACACCGCGCAAGCGGCGCATCGCCTTGCCGCCGTGTGAACGCGAAAAAAAGCTTCCCCACAAACCACGCAGCGCCATTGGAATCACCGGCACCGGTGTGGTCGCAACCATTTGTTGTACGCCCGACCGAAACGGATTGAGCTCGCCGGTCTCGGTGAGCTTGCCCTCCGGGAAGATGCCGATGATCTCCCCCGCAGCGAGCGCTTTCGCTGCTTCCGCGAACGCGCGCTCCTTCATCGCCGCGTTTTCCTTCGCAGGAGCAATCGGTATCGTTCGCATCGTGCGAAAGATGAACGACAGCACGGGAATCTCGAAGATGCGATGGTCCATCACGAAGCGGATCGGCCGGCGCACGCATGCGGCAATGACAACCGCATCGACATAGCTCACATGATTGCATACGACGATGCACGGGCCCTCGTCGGGGATGTTCTCGAGGCCTTGCGCGCGCACGCGATAGCACGTGTGCACCAGCAACCAGGCGAGAAATCGCATCAGGAACTCGGGGACCAGCGTGTAGATGTAGAGCGCGACCGCCGCGTTCATGACGCCGACGACGAGGAAGAGTTGCGAAATGGTCAGGTCGGCCTTCAGCAATCCGATTGCAACTGCGGCCGAGGCGACGATAAAGAACGCATTCAGGATGTTGTTCGCGGCGATGATTCGCGAGCGATGCGTCGGCGCCGAGCGTTGCTGGATCAGCGCGTACAGCGGCACGATGTAGAACCCACCGAACATCCCGAGCAAAAGGATATCGGCGATGACGCGCCAATGTTGCGGCCACGGCAGAAATGCGTCGAGGCCGCCTTGGCCGACGGCGCTCATGTGGCGCGTCGCGAGCCAGAGATCGAGCGCGAACAACGTGAGGCCGATCGAACCGAACGGCACGAGCCCGAGCTCGACCTTGCGGCCTGACATCCGCTCGCACAGCAAGGATCCCACTCCGATGCCGATCGAAAACGTCGCGAGCAACAGCGTGAACACATGCTCGTCGCCGCCCAGTATGTCGCGCGTGAAGACCGGCAGCTGCGCCAGATAGATTGCGCCGTAGAACCAAAACCACGAGATGCCGAGCATTGAACGCCAAACGACGATCTCGGTTTGCGCGAAGCGAAGGTTTTTCCACGTCTCGGTGATCGGATTCCAGTTGATGCGGAGGTCGCTTGCCGGCGCCGGCGTCTGCGGAATCGCGCGACTAATAAGCCAACCCGCCGTTGCGATCGCAATGCCGAGGGTTCCGGCCCACAGCGGACCACCGGGTTTGATTGCCACAACGAGGCCGCCGGCGATCGTGCCGAGCAGGATGGCGACGAACGTCCCCATCTCGACCATGCCATTGCCGCCGACCAACTCCTCGGTCTTCAGCGTCTGCGGGAGGATCGCGTACTTGACCGGACCGAAGAGTGTCGAGTGCATACCCAAAAGCGCCAGCGCCACAAACAGCAGGATCACGCTGCGCTGCCAAAACCCGGTGAGTGCGATGATCATGATCGCGATCTCGAAGAGCTTGATCAACCGAATCAGCCGTGATTTCTCATACTTATCGGCAAGCTGTCCTGCGGTCGCCGACAGCAACATGAACGGAACGATGAAGATCGCGCCGATCAGATTGACGATCATTCCCGCATCGACAGACGTGAGCGCCACGGCCTCGAATGCGACGAATACGACGAATGCGTTCTTGAATACATTGTCGTTCGCTGCGCCGAGAAATTGCGTCCAGAAAAAAGGCGCAAACCGGCGCTGTCGCAGCAAGTCGAACTGGTTGGGTGCGTGCACGGAGAATTCCGGGTTGCGAGCCGGCGAATCGCACACTAGCGATTCATGAAGCGGCCGTCGAGATAATCTTTCACGGCATCGAGCGCAGCGCGCACGGTGTCGGGCGACGGCCAGTACCAGACCTCCTTGCCGACTTTTTCACAGCGCAGGATGCCGGCTTCGCGAAGAACGCGGAGGTGATGCGCGACGGCCGAGCGCGACAGCGGCGATGCGTCGACGATCTGTCCGACCGACAAGCGCTCGCCGTCATCGAACATCAGGATGATCCGTTGCCGATGCGGGTCGCCCAGCGCCGTAAAGATGCGGGCGGTGGGCTGCCAGGCGCGCGGGAGGGCGCGCGAATAGGATTGACGCATCGATTTATCCGGCGCAATGCCGCCGGCGGCGGACGCGGAACGCGCTGGCGTGTGTTCTCATCGAAAGGACTAGGTATCTAGTCATATGGTCGCAAAGTTTATCAAGCCGCAGCGCGCTGTCAAGATGCCGCCTGTCGGATGGAATGAACGGCGCGGCACGTAGACTTTCCGCCGCATCTCGCGCCGATCCGATAAAATCAACGAGCGCCTATCCCGATGCGCTCATCTCCGACATGCAGGCCTATCTCGATTTCATGCGCCATGTGCGCGGTCACGGTCATCGCAAGAACGACCGGACCGGCACCGGAACGCTGTCGGTGTTCGGCTATCAGATGCGCTTCGATCTTCGTCGCGGATTCCCTATATTGACGACCAAGAAGATCCACACCAAATCGATCATTCACGAACTGCTGTGGTTTTTGCGCGGCGAGACGAACGTCCAGTCGCTGCACGCCAAGGGCGTCACGATATGGGATGAATGGGCGGAGGCCAACGGGGAGCTTGGCCCGATATACGGTTACCAGTGGCGGAGCTGGCCGAGGCCGGATGGCGGGCATATCGATCAAATCGCGCAGGTGTTGGCGGAGATCCGCCGCAATCCGGATTCGCGCCGTCTCATTGTGTCGGCATGGAACGTCGCCGACATTCCGCGGATGAAATTGCCGCCTTGCCACGCGTTCTTCCAGTTCTACGTGGCCGACGGTCGCTTGTCGTGCCAACTGTATCAGCGCAGCGCCGACATCTTTCTAGGTGTGCCGTTCAACATCGCTTCGTACGCGCTTTTGACGCACATGATGGCGCAGCAATGCGATCTGGACGTGGGCGATTTTGTCTGGACCGGCGGCGATTGCCACTTGTATCTGAACCACATGGAGCAAGTCGAAACGCAGCTCGCGCGAAAGCCGCTGCCGCTCCCGAAGCTCGTCATTGCGCGCAAGCCTTCATCGATCTCGGATTACCAGTTCGAAGACTTCTCGTTCGTCGGGTACGAGCCGCATCCGGCGATCAAAGCGCCGGTGGCGGTCTAATTCTGCATTACTTCATCTTCTAGTAAGGCAGCGGGCAGGGCGCGTCTTAAGCGCTCGGATGTCCGCAAACGTCTGCCTGCGGGTACCCGGCGCGGCTGACAGCGTCGACCCACCGCCGCCCGACAGCCGCGCCACCCGCTACGGCAGCCGCGTCCACTCGCGCTCGCCGCGCCCTGCCCGCTGCCTTCCGAAATGGCGGTGCGATTCGACGCAAACTCCGACAAATTGATCGATTTGAGCGCTTCGAACCGCTACGGCGCGTCGAAGAGGGGTGAGGCGCTGCGCGAAGGGCGCCTGTGGCGCAGTCGGCGAAGCGGGCGGCGCGGCCGCGTCGGCGGCGGTGGGTCGACGCTGTCAGCCGCGCGGGGTACCCGCTCGCCGACACGGTTGCGCCACCCGAAGCCATGAGCGCAGCGGCTCACCCTGCTTCGAAACGAATGGAGTGGCTGTCACCCAAAAAAAAGCCCGCCGGGAGGAATTTAGCGGGCAAGGGGGATTTCGATGGTCGAGGCGTCAAACCCTGCCCCGCGAGGGAGTGCCGGACAAATCATCCGGCGGCGCAAAAAAAGATCTAGAAGACGCTGCGTGCTGCCGTAACGCGTTCGGCCAACGCCTCCAGTGCGGCCTGTTGCGCGTTCGTCTCGTTATCCCGACTGTCGCTTTTCGTTTCGCCCGCGCCCGCCGGCTGGCCGGTGAGCCAGTAGTGAGCGAACTCGGGAGCAAACGATTCCATATGAAGCCTCGACATTAGATAACGTCATCTGTGCCTGCCTATTCCGAAGCAAGCGACATGCCATCTAATAGTCGAAGGAATGTCCGCGCGACTTACGCGCAGTTTTGCGGTGGTGAGCGGCCAATTCGATGCTGCAATTGCACACGACAAATTGACGGCGCGATGGTGCAACTGTCGCGATTCGCAGACGCTTGTTGTTGCCGTTATGTTACGTCGCTGATTAGCAAGGGCAAACGGTGTCGCTCTTTGACGACAGCGATGCTCTTGTCATGCCCAAATCGCGCCGGGAAAAGTTAGACTTTGCCCTCCTTGAACATCGCCGGCTCAAGCCGGTGGCGCTGTAGCAGCTTATAGAACTCCGTACGATTGCGCTTGGCGAGCTGCGCCGCCTGCGTGACGTTTCCGCCGGTTATCTTGAGCAGCCGCGCGAGGTAATCGCGTTCGAATGTCTTGCGAGCTTCTTCAAATGGCACCAGCGCCGCGGCGTCTTCCTTGAGCGCCTTCTGTACGAGCGACGCCGGAATGACCGGCGTCGGAGTCAGCGCGACCGCCTGCTCAAGCAGGTTCAAAAGCTGTCGCACATTACCCGGCCATGGCGCTGCCACCAGCGATGCCATCGCGTCAGGCGCCAGCGTCGGCGCGGGCTTGCGATAGCGCTCGGACAGGCTGCGGAGAATATGGGCCGCCAGTAGCGGTATGTCCTCGCGGCGCTGGGACAGCGGCGGAAGGTGCAGCGAGACGACGTTCAGCCGGTAATACAGATCTTCACGGAAACGGCCGCTTGCCCGCTGCTCTTCGAGATCGCGGTGCGTGGCCGATATCACCCGCACGTCGACCGGTATTGCCTGGGTCGATCCGACGGGTCGCACTTCGCTCTCTTGCAAGACGCGCAACAGCTTGACTTGCAGCGGGAGCGGCATGTCGCCGATTTCGTCCAAGAAAAGCGTGCCGCCGTCGGCTGCCTGAAAAAGCCCCTTGTGCGCGGCGATTGCGCCCGTGAATGCGCCGCGCGCGTGTCCGAACAACTCCGATTCCAAGAGCTCCGCCGGAATGGCGCCGCAATTGACGCCCACGAATGGCTTTTCGCGCCGAGGACTCGCGCGATGAATCGCCCGTGCGAGCAATTCCTTTCCGGTGCCCGAATCGCCGTAGATCAGCACGCTCGCGTCGGAATCGGCGACGAGCCGAGCCTGGCGCAGCAAATCTTCCATTTTCGTGCTGCGCGTGATGATGCCTTCACGCCACGCCGGCGTTTCGGCGTCACCGGCCGCCACGTCATCTCCCGATAACTTGACTGCTGCGGCGACCTTATGAAGCAGATCCTGACTGTCGAACGGCTTCGTCAGAAAGGCGAAGACGCCGCGCTGCGTCGCGCTGACGGCATCGGGAATGGTTCCATGCGCGGTAAGAATGATGACCGGCAACGCGGGATGGTGGCGATGAATCGCCTCGAAGAGCTGCAGTCCGTCGATGCCCGGCATCCGCATGTCGGTGATCACAGTCGCCGGCCTCGCGAGCGCAAGGGCTGCCAACGCCGTTTCGCCGCTGTCCGCCGTGCGGACACGATAGCCGGCCGACATTAACCGCAGGCTGATCAGCCGCAGCAGGTCAGGGTCGTCGTCTACAAGCAGGATGTCACCGGTGTTCATCGCACGTATTCCTTCGTGTCAATGACCACTTCCGCCACCGCCGCCACCGCCGCCACCACCACCCCCGCCGCCGCCACTGCGCACGCGATCGCGCATCAGGCTCCGTTCCATCTCCCGCAACGCTTCAAGCTTCTGGATCACCTTGTCGGCTTTCTGCTGTTCGTCCCGCACGGCTTTTTGTCGTTCGATCACTTGGGCCTGCAGCACGGCCGCAAGCTGCTTGATCGGCGTCGGTCCAGGGTTGCTCTTCGCAACGTTCTCAAACAGTTGCAACGCGCGCTGATCGTCCGCCGGCGTCGCTCGGAGGATCGTATAGAGAACGGCAAGCCGCACCCGATTTGCGTCGGAACGCTGGCGTCCGAGCGCGGCCGATGCGTTCGCGAGCTCGCGGCGTAACTCGTCGGCGGACATTGCGCCGTAACGCTGCAGATCAGCGAGCAACGCGAGCAATTGTTGGTCTTCGGTCATTTCAGTCGGCGGAGCCGACGGCGCGACAAGCGCTGCGAGGTTCATTGGCGGTTCCTGCAACGGCTCGTGAGGTACCGCGAGGCGTTGCGCGATCGCCGATACCGGTGGCGTGGGCACTGGCGGAGGCTCGACTGGTTCGATCGGCGGCGCGTCAGCAGACGGCGTCATGGGCGGGACGATTACCGACTCGGGCTCGTATTGCTCCTGCGGTGTCAACAGCACCGTCGGCTTCGTCGCGCAGCCGGCCATGAATGCAGCGATGACAACGACAAGCGGCACACGCCGAGCCGTCATTTGATGTCCGCCAAGTTCGCGGGCGTGACGGCCGCGCTCTTCGCCGACGCAACGCCGGTCGCCAACGGCAGCGACAGACGGAACCACGCGCCGTGCTGACCGGCGGATCGCTGCAAAACTTCGATACGGCCACCGTGCACGATCGCGTATTCGCGGGCGATTGCGAGACCGAGCCCGGATCCTTTGACGCGATCTTCGGCGGGCGCGGGCCCCTGATAGAACGACTCGAAAATGCGTTCCCGATCATCGACCGCCACGCCCTGCCCTTCATCGATGACGTCGAGCACGGCGTTCGGGCCCTCGGTGCCGATGCGAAGCTCGATCACACCGGAGCGAGGAGAATACTTGATCGCGTTGGACACGAGGTTATCTACGATCGTGCGAATCTTCTCGGCGTCGCCGATGATGAGCGCGGGCTTGAGCTTCGTGTCGAACGAGATCATCCGGGCCAGCGCCGCCAGCTTTTGTTCCCGCAACACGCGCGCGACGACGTCTGACAATGCAATCGGACCGAGCGTCACCGGTTCCATCGCACGCGATTGGTGATAAGCAAGCAGATCCTCGATCAGCTTCTGTAGTTGGAGCGTGTTCTCGCGAACGATACGGACGATGTCCTGCTGTTCGGGACTGAGCTTGCCGCCGACGTTATCCCGCAAGAGCTCCGCCCCTTCGCGAACCGCGGTGAGCGGCGTTTTCAGTTCATGCGAAACGTGCCGCAGGAATCGCGTCTGCTGCTGCTCGAGCTCGGACAGTCGCGCCCGCAACCATTCCAGCCGCTGCCCGACATAGCGCAAGTCCTGCGGTCCGGACACGCGAATAGCGTGCGTGAAATCGGCGGTACCCATTTGCCGGATTGCCTGATCGAGTTGCCGGATCGGCCGCGCAATCAGCACGGCAAACATGATCGCGAGCGCAACCGCAATCGCGACAGTCGCGAGGCCGACATAGAACCACTTCTCGCGTCCACGACTGGCGGTTTCCTGCAGCCGTTCGATCGCATGCTGCGTAAGTTGATTGGTGGCTGTCGTCGCGCTGCGCGTGCCGTCGACGAGCTTCGAATATCCATCGGCGATCTCAGTTGCGATCTCGGGTGTTCGCTTCGATGACGTCAGGCTTTGATAGAGCCGATTCTCCTGTTCGCTAAGGTCGTTGAGTGCGACGATCTGCGAAGGTTCAAGCGGCAGCGACGCAAGCTCGCGCGCCGCCACGCGAAAATCTTCGCGCACGTGCGCGTAGTCGTCCAGCAGCAAGTTGTCTTCGAGAATCAGATGCTGACGCGCAATTCGCTCGAGTGTCGCCGTCTGTTCGAACATGAGACGGCTGGTCCGTCCCGCTTGCGCCGCCTGCAGCACTTCGGTACCCGCCTGCGACGACAGACGGTCGAGCGACAGAATCAATTCGGCGAGCGCGTAGACCAACGGCAGGCTGACGAGCAGGAAGCCCAGCAGAATGAACTTGAGGAACGAGCGGGGGTAATACACGCTGGATAGGCAGCTGTCTCGCTATAATCCGCGCGATTATGACACTCTCACCCGACTCGCGACGCGCACTGGAAGCAATACGTGCCCCCGCAACGTTGCAGCGATGCTCGTCACGAACCGACCTGCCTTCGCGGTGATCGCGGCCGTCGCGCAGAACGGCGTCATCGGCATCGAGAATCGGCTGCCATGGCGACTTCCCGAGGACCTCAAGCGGTTTCGCGCGCTTACCAGCGGCCACACGGTCATCATGGGGCGCAAGACGTGGGAATCGCTGGCGCGCGCTCTCCCGGGCCGGCAGAACATCGTGGTCACGCAAACGCCGGAATATCGTGCAGAGGGCGCCGAAATCGCAAGATCGCTCGCTCAAGCTCTGACGCAGGCCAAGCGTCCGCCGCCGATATTCTGCATCGGCGGTGAAGCGCTTTACCGCGATGCGCTGCTTCTCGCCGACACGTTATATATCACGGAGATCGAGCGCGCGTTTGCAGGCGACGCGACGTTTCCATCGCTCGATCGCGTGCAATGGCGCGAAATCGATCGCGAGCCGCATACGCTCGACGGTCCCGAAGGGTTTCACTACGCATTCGTCACTTTCCGCCGCATTGGCACATAAGCGCAATTCGATGAGGTTCTCGGGTCGATAAGGAGAAAACGATGTCTGAAGATACGTTTCACGTTCACGGACCGCACGACCACGAGCTCGAGCACGCGGCGCATTCCCGCGATCCATTCGCTGGCCGTATCGCGGTCATGACGGCGATCTTCGCGACGGTCGGGGCGCTGTTCGGGTACATGAGCGGTGCGACGCAAAACGAAGCGCTGCTCTACAAGAACGACGCTGCGATCAAGAAGACGGAGGCGTCCGATCAGTGGAATTTCTATCAAGCGAAGAGCGGCAAGCAGAACTTGGCCGAGCTCGGCGCGGTTCTTACATCCGGCGAGCCAAGCGAGAAGTTTCGATCGGAAGCGAAACGCTATTCCGATGAAAAAACCGACATCATGAAAGAGGCGAAAAAGTTCGAGGAACAGGCTAAAGCGTCCGAGGGGAAAAGCGAAGCATCGATGCACGTCCATCATCGGTGGGCACAAGCGACGACGCTCATTCAGATCGCCATTGCGCTCGCCGCGATCACGCTTTTGACGCGCAACAGCCAGCTCAAGTACTTCAGTTACGCAGTCGCTGCCGTGTCGCTCGCGCTAGGTGTGCTGGCGGCGTTGCACTTGTAACCGCGTGGAGGCAGCGCAGCGGCGCCTCGGCCTCATTGGGCGAATAAACAGAATGGCCGCGACAAGAGTCGGCCTCGTATGCCGACTCGCAATGGCCGTCGATCCCCGCTTTGCGAGGCCCCTCGCCGGCTGCTCGCGTCATGGCCGCAAGCGTGGGGTCCACACCTACTACCAAATGCCGATGTGAATGCCGTGTCGCCGGTGAACGTCGGTCCGGGCATCGACTTCGCCGTCGGAGATCGTTGTACGGCGCTTCGTGGTGGATAACCAGTCGAACATACGCGCACGCATTTCTGCGATTGTCGAATCGTAGCCGGGCCGTGCGCCGAGATCGCACGTCTCCCAGGGATCGACCTCGAGGTCGAAAAGTTGTGCGCGCATCCCTTGCCAGTGCACGTATTTCCAGCGCGACGTCCGTACCATCGACGCGCGGCATCCGCCCACATCGCGTCCGAGTACGCGCCGCGCGCGTCGAAAGCTGTAATCCAGCTCGCAGAACGTGGCATCGCGCCAATCGGCGTCTCCAGGTCCGCGCGTGAGGGAGAGCAGCGAGCGACCCTCCACACGGTGCGACGGGAGCGGAATACCCAGTGTGTCGAGAACAGTCGGCACAACATCGACGCTCTCGACAAAACGCGAATCCGCTTTTCCTCGCGTCGCGTCCGCCTTCGGCGATGGATCGTAGAGCACAAACGGAACGCGGACGATCTCATCGTAGAACAGCTCTTTTTCGCCGAGTCCGCGATCGCCGAGAAAATCGCCGTGATCGGAAGTGAAAATGATGAGCGTATCGCGCATCCGTCTGTTTTCATCGAGCGCCCTCAGCAGGCGTCCGAGATGATGGTCGATCTGCGCGGTGAGCCCCATGTAAGCTGGACGAACATGCCGCGCCACTTCTTCGTGCGCAAAGGCATTGCATTCGTCGTGCTGGCGATACGCGCGCACCGCCGGGTGCTCATCGGAGGTGCCGTCCTGTGCGCCGCGCCGAATCGGACCAACGTCGCCGCCTCGGTAAAGCGCATGCCACGGCGCCGGTGCCGCGTAGGGCCAATGCGGCTTGACATACGAGAGATGCAGCACCCACGGACTCTCGTGTTGGGATCGAATCCAATCGAGCGCGCGATCGGTCATGTACGCCGTTTCGGAATGCTCGTCGCGCACTCGAGTAGGCAAGTGCACATTACGCATCTGCCAACCGGAGACGATGCGCGAGCCGTCCTCCATTGCGATCACATAATCGCTCCACGGATCGTCGCCGCGATAACCGTTGGCGCGAAGATAATCGGCGTATCCCGATTCGGATCCCGGCGGCGTGTGCCCGTCGTAGCGGTCGAGCACAGCAAAGCCGCCCTCGCGAAGGAGCGCGCCCCGCTCGGATTCGATCTCGATGCCGAAACGCTCGAGCGCTGCGTTGTCCGGCAACACATGCGTCTTGCCCGCCAGCGTCGCACTGCGGCCGGCGCTGCGCAGATAATCGCCCAGCGTAAGCTCCGCGGCCGAGAGCGGAACGCGGTTCCACGTCGCGCCGTGCGAGCTCATGTAGCGCCCGGTATAGAACGACATCCGCGACGGACCGCACACGCCGGATTGCACGTAGGCGTTGTCGAAACGCACGCCGCGCGCCGCCAGCGCATCGAGGTGCGGCGTGTGCACGCGACCGCCGTAGCACGACAGATGATCGCGGCGTAGCTGATCGCACATCACGAACAGCACGTTGCGAACGGTGCTCATGCGCTCTTGATTCGAGGGCGTGTCCAATTTGCGCGATAATGACGTCTTTGCGATCGCCGGGCAACGCAACGCTCGCATGCTCGTATTTGAAGTCGTCTCAGATCGCCGGGGTGGCGGAACTGGTAGACGCAGCGGACTCAAAATCCGCCGGTAGCGATATCGTAAGGGTTCGAGTCCCTTCCCCGGCACCACGCGTTGTCCCCTTGCATCGGCGAACGTCATGAGCGGTCATCGCAGGCTTCCGCTCACGCTTTCCGATTTCGATTACGCGCTTCCCGCCGATCTGATCGCCCAGGCGCCAACGGAGGAGCGGACTTCGAGCCGGTTGTTGTACGTCGCGGGCGACGCGTTCGCCGATTTGCATTTTCGCGATTTGCCGGACCTGATCCCGCCGGGCGATCTCGTCGTGTTCAACAACACGCGCGTGATCCGCGCGCGGCTTGTCGGCCGCAAACCTACCGGTGGACGCGTCGAGGCGTTGATTGAGCGGATCATCGATCGCAACGAGGCGTGGGTGCAGATCAAGGCGAGCCACATGCCGAAGATCGGGTCGCCGATCGAGTTTGCAGGCGGCGCGATCGCTACAGTTGTTACACGCGACGCGCGACTGTTCCGTCTGCGTTTCGCCGTTGACGAACCGTTGTCCGACTGGGTTGAGCGCCACGGCGAAGTGCCGCTGCCGCCTTACATCACACGGCAAATCAGCGACGCCGATGTGCATCGGTATCAAACGGTGTACGCGGAGCGCCCAGGCGCCGTGGCCGCGCCCACGGCCGGTCTGCATTTCGATGCGCCGCTGCTGAACGCGCTTTCACGCCGCGGCATCGGTACAGCGTTCGTTACGCTCCATGTCGGCGCGGGCACGTTCGCGCCTGTGGAGTCCGAGGACCTTTCGCAGCATCGCATGCATGTCGAAAGGTTCGATGTTCCCTCTGCCACCGCGGAATCGATCAGAAATACGCGGGCTCGCGGCGGACGCATTTTGGCGGTCGGTACGACGACGTTGCGCGCGCTCGAATCGGCGGTCAACGCTCGTGGCGACGTTCGCGGCGTCACAGATGAGACACGTTTGTTCGTCACCCCTGGCTTCCGCTTCCGCGTCGTCGATCGGTTGCTCACCAATTTTCATCTGCCGAAATCGACACTGCTGATGCTCGTGGCGGCCTTCGGCGGCGTGGAAACGATTCGCCGAGCTTATGAACACGCCATCACAAAGCGGTATCGTTTTTTCAGCTACGGCGACGCAATGCTGCTCGAACGGTCGGGGAGCGGTGGTCCATCCGATTAGAAACTGTCGCTCACGGACGACAATTTCGACGTTGATCGGCGGAAACCGCAACAATAGTGGTGGTTCGACGCTTCGCACATCGTCATCTCTCTTGGCGAATAGCGTGGAAAACGCTACTCTTGCCACCGTCGCAATCGTTACGGAAATCGGCCTCGCACCCGTTGCCTGCGTCGAATTCCGCATTTCCATGCAAACCCGTCGGATCCGTTTCACTACGGCAGCCATCACTATCGCCGTTGTTGCGCTGCTCGCAAGCGGCCCGACGCATGCCGCGCGTGTCGGAATTCTCTCGGACGGCTACGCTAGCGAAACCGCCACCGATTTCAACGCGAACCTGCCGGGGCATACGTTCCTGGCCGTGGACGTCAGCACTTCGGTTCCGTCGCTCGCCGAGCTGACGGCAAACTACGATGTACTGCTCTTGTTCGAGGACAACACATTCGCCAACGCGCCCGCCGTCGGCGCCGTGGTCGCCGCTTACGCCAACGCTGGCCATCCCGTTGTTCTTGGCACGTTCTACGACCAGGACCGCAGCGACGGTCCGCCCGCGTTCACACCCCACGGTTGGGGCGCGCTCGAAACAATCGATCCCAACACAACCGACGGCAGCGGGACCAGCTACGCGCCGCGCTCGCTCGATCCTGCTTCGATCGTCGCCCACCCTCTGACGACCGGCATCACGACGCTTACGGCAGCCCGCTTCGCGGGTGGAAATCAGGCCAAGCCCGGAACGGTTGTTGTCGCGAATTGGGCCCAGAAAAACGCCAAAGGCGGCGCCGACCCCGCCATCGCGTACCGCGTAACCGGAGTGGCATGCGTGATCCACATCGCAATCGCGCCAAACTATCCGATCGTCGCCATTGCCGGAATCGATTTCGGCGGAGACTTCTACCGCGTATGGCGCAACGCGTTCGATTTTGGCGCAGCCGGATGCGTGAGCGGCAATGGCAATCCGGGTACCCCGGCTACTCCGCCAATTCCCGTAGGTGATCCCTCCGTCATTCCATCGCTTTCGCCCGCGTCGCTTGTGCTCACGGCGTTGCTCCTGCTTGTGTTCGGCGGATTTGCGCGCCGGACGACACGCCGCTGACGCACGCGGCCGCAAGCAGCTCATTTCTCCCATGCGCTTTTCCGTACTCGCGACGTCGGGTGCGGCACGGCGTGGCCGTCTGGACCTTGCGCACGGGACCATCGACACGCCGGTATTCATGCCGGTCGGCACTTATGGCAGCGTCAAGGCGATGGCGCCCGATGAGCTCGTCGCGTTGGGCGCGCAAATCGTGCTCGGCAATACGTTCCATCTGTGGCTCCGTCCGGGCCTCGAAGTCATCGCCGCGCACGGCGGCTTGCACCGCTTCATGGGATGGCATCGGCCACTCCTCACCGATTCGGGCGGCTTTCAGGTGTATAGCCTTGGGCCGCTCCGCAAAGTCGAAGAAAACGGCGTTGCGTTTGCGTCGCCGGTCGACGGCGATCGGATGTTTCTGTCGCCTGAGCTGTCGATCGACATCCAGCGCACGTTCAACTCCGACGTGGCGATGGTGTTCGACGAATGCACGCCGTATCCCGCCACGCGCGATGAAGCGGCGCGATCGATGGAGCTGTCGCTACGCTGGGCGGAGCGATCGAAGGTCGCGCACGCAGGCAATCCGAATGCGCTCTTCGGCATCGTCCAAGGTGGGATGCACGAGGATCTCCGCGACGCGTCGATCGACGGACTCGTCGACATCGGATTCGATGGCTACGCAATCGGCGGCTTGTCCGTCGGCGAGCCGAAGGAAGAAATGCTGCGGGTTCTGGCTTACACCGCACCTCGGCTCCCCGCGGCGGCGCCACGCTATCTGATGGGCGTCGGAACACCGGAAGATCTGGTCGAAGGCGTCGCGGCCGGCATCGACATGTTCGATTGCGTGCTGCCGACGCGGAACGCGCGAAACGGTTGGCTATTCACCCGTTATGGTGACCTCAAGATACGTAACGCGCGGTACCGCAGCGATACGTCGCCGCTCGACCCGACGTGCACGTGCTACGCATGTCGCGAGTTCACCCGCGGCTATCTGCATCATTTGCAACGCGCAAACGAAATTCTGGGCGCGCGGCTCGCTACGATTCACAACCTGCATTACTACTTGACGTTGATGGCCGAGATGCGTGATGCGATTGAGGCCGACGATTTGACGGCGTTCGTCGACACGTTTCGCGCCGAGCGCTCGCGCGGCGTGTAACCGGCGGCATGCGACGGCGGGATCGAAGCAAGGTCCCATGATAAAATCTTTGGTTTTCAAAGCCATCGACCGGCACAATCATGCGCGGGATAGCTCCGGCGCAGCCGGTATGAGCGCCGTTGCAGCGGTTCGTAATCGCAACGGACTGGCCACTACTTTGCCACCGGAGGGATTTTCGTGTTCATCACCCCTGCCTACGCACAGGCCGCGGGCGGCGCGTCGCAAACTGACACGCTGCTCACCTTTTTGCCGATGATCGCGATCTTCGCCGTGTTCTATTTCATGCTGATCCGCCCGCAGCAGAAGAAGGCGAAGGAAACGCGGGCAATGCTCGAATCGCTCGAAAAGGGAAATGAAATCGTGACCGCGGGCGGCATCGTTGGCAGGATTACGAAGCTCACCGACCAATACGCGGTGGTCGAAGTCGCCAACGGCGTCGAGATGACGGTGCAGCGCGGCGCCATCTCCCAACTGCTGCCCAAGGGCACGATCAAGTCGTTGTGATGGCCGCAGCTCGCTCTGTCCAATGAATCGCTATCCGCTCTGGAAGTACATCGTCATCGGCGTGGCGCTGGTGATCGGACTTGTCTACGCGTTGCCCAATCTGTTTCCGGACGCGCCCGCTGTACAAGTATCGTCATCGAAAACGGGCGTCAAGATCGATTCGACGCTGCTCGCAACGGTCGAGGACACGCTCAAGATCGCCGGTATCGGGTATCGCGGCGAAGTGCTGGATCCCACGGGTGTCAAAGTGCGCTTCGCCGATTTCGACACGCAAGTCAAAGCAAAAGAAGCGCTGCAGGCGAAGCTCGGCGACAATTACATCGTCGCATTGAATCTGCTTTCATCGTCGCCGCAATGGCTCGCGTCGATCGGCGCACTGCCGATGTATCTCGGTCTCGATTTACGCGGCGGCGTGTATTTTCTGTTGCAGGTCGACATGAAAGGTGCGCTCGACAAGGCGGCCGATCGGTACACGACCGACATCCGCTCGCTGATGCGCGAGAAGCGGATCATCTATGGCGGCGTCGGCCGCGAGCAGTCGAACGTCGTTCTCCGATTCAAGGACGAGGCTGAGCGCAGCAAGGCGCGGGTCGCAATCGAGACGGCATTTCCGGACCTGTTGGTACGCGAGCAGGATGCGCCGGGCGGCGAGCTTCGATTGGTTGCAGGACTCAAGCCCGAGGCACAAAAGCGCATTCAAGACGGCGCGGTCCAGCAGAACATCACGATCTTGCGCAACCGCGTGAATGAGCTCGGCGTCGCAGAACCCATCATCCAGCAGCAAGGCAGCGATCGAGTCGTCGTGCAGCTGCCCGGCGTCCAAGATACCGCGCGCGCCAAGGATATTCTGGGGCGCACGGCAACGCTCGAAATCCGCATGGTCAACGATGAGCCGGGCGCGCTGGACCAAGCGCGAAGCGGGCAGATTCCGCTCGGCAGTGATCTATTTCAGGATCGTAACGGCGAGCCCATTCTTGTCCGGCGCCAAGTCGTGCTCACAGGCGATCGAATCAACGACGCGCAGTCAGGATTCGACAGCCGCACCAACGAGCCCGCGGTCCATGTGAATCTCGACGGAACGGGCGCACGCATCTTCAAGGAAGTCACGCGCGAAAACGTCGGCAAGCGCATGGCGATCGTGCTCGTCGAGAAAGGCAAGGCCGAAGTCATCACCGCGCCGGTCATCCGCGAAGAGATCGGCGGCGGACGCGTGCAGATCAGCGGACGGATGTCGACGCGCGAAGCGAACGACATCTCGCTCCTGATGCGCGCGGGCGCGCTTGCGGCGCCGATGGAAATCGTCGAAGAGCGGACCGTCGGTCCCTCGCTCGGCAAGGAAAATATCCAGAAGGGATTCGACTCGGTCGTGTTCGGCTTCTGCGTGCTGGCGGTTTTCATCTGCGTGTATTACTTGCTGATGGGCGCAATCTCGACGCTCGCGTTGTGCATCAACTTGCTGTTGCTCGTGGCCATTCTCTCGATGCTTCAAGCCACATTGACGTTGCCCGGCATGGCGGCGATCGCGCTGGCGCTCGGCATGGCGATCGACGCCAACGTGCTGATCAACGAACGGATACGCGAGGAGCTCCGCTGGGGCGCGACACCGCATGCGGCAATTCAGGCGGGTTACGAGCGTGCCTGGAATACGATTCTCGATTCAAACGTGACGACGCTGATCGCCGGTCTTGCGTTGCTGGCGTTCGGCACCGGACCCGTGCGCGGCTTCGCGGTCGTCCACTGCCTCGGCATCTTGACGTCGATGTTCTCGGCGGTCTTCATCTCACGCGGCGTCGTCGCGTTGATTTACGGCAGCCGCAAGAAGCTGGACAAGATCTCGATTGGCCAAGTTTGGCGGCCGAATCCCACCGCGGTGGTAAAAACGTGACGCAACGCCAATCCCACCTATCGCGGGCTGCCTAAGACAACGCCATGGAATTCTTTAGATTCACGCGCGACATTCCGTTCATGCGGCATGCGCTCGTGTTCAACGTCATTTCGTTGGTCACGTTCCTGGCCGCCGTCTTGTTTCTCGCAACGAGAGGGTTGAACCTCGGCGTCGACTTTCGTGGCGGCACGGTCATCGAAGTTGCCTACGAGCACGCCGTCGACTTCAACCGCGTTCGCGGCGCAATCGACAAGCTGGCGCTCGGCGAATACTCGGCGCAAAGCTTCGGCAGCTCGAATACGGCGCTTATTCGCTTGCCGCTCAAAGAGGGCGTATCGAGCGCCCAACTGTCGGAACGCGTCATGGCGGCGCTGAAGGCCGACGATCCGACCGCAAGCCAGAAGCGGGTCGAGTTCGTCGGGCCTCAGGTAGGCAAGGAACTCTACGAAAACGGTGCGCTCGCGCTGCTGCTCGTGTCGCTCGGCATCGTCGGTTATCTCGCGCTGCGCTTCGAATGGCGCTTCGCAGTCGCCGCGATCATCGCGAACCTGCACGACGTGATCATCATTCTCGGTTTTTTCGCGTTCTTCCAGTGGGAATTCTCGCTGCCCGTTCTCGCTGCCGTGCTCGCGGTTCTCGGCTACTCGGTCAACGAGTCGGTCGTGATCGCTGACCGGATTCGGGAAAACTTCCGCAAGATGCGCAAAGCAACGGTGATGCACGTCATCGACAGCGCGATCACGAGTACGATGTCGCGAACGATCATCACCCACGGCTGCACGTTGCTGATGGTGATGTCGATCTTTTTCTTCGGCGGCGAGACGCTGCATCACTTCGCGCTCGCCCTCGCGATCGGCATTTGTTTCGGCATTTATTCGTCGGCTTTGGTCATGGCGGCGCTTGTGATGTGGCTTGGCGTATCGCGCGAAGATTTGGTGAAGCCGGACAAGAAGCGCGGCGGCCCCGAAGGCGAAAAGATCCTCCCTTGAAGGAAACTCTCTCAAAATCACGGCGAGCGGCCCGAGAGCGCGAAGGCCCACAGCGAGCCCCGACATAGTACACAGACGTACAGCGAGGGGCGAGCGAGGACACGACAAAGCTATCGGGCCGCGCAGCCAATTTTGATGCCCGACTTCCTTCCCACTTGGCCGCCGGGCGCAAACAGCTTCACGTTGTTCGGTCTCTTGCTGCTTGCCGGATTAATCGGCGGCCGGATCGCGTCGCGCACGCGTGTGCTGCCGTCGATCACCGGATACATCGCCATCGGCTTCATTCTGGGTCCTGGCATGCTCGACGTGCTGAACGAAGAGGCGTTGCGCGATACGCGGATCTTCGCCGACATTTCGCTCGGACTCATCGTCTTCGAGCTGGGCCGGCGCCTTGACCTGCAATGGGCGCGGCACGACCGGTGGCTGCTGCCCTCCGGGCTGGCGGAAAGCCTGTTATCGTTTGGCGCGATGTTTGCGCTCCTGCGCCATTTCGATATTGCGCCGCTCGAAGCTGCCGTCGCTGCGACCGTCGGCGTCGCCACGGCGCCGGCCGTCGTGTTGCTCGTCGCAGCGGAGTTGAAGGCCGAGGGACCCGTCACAAGGCGGGCGTTGTGGCACGTCGCGCTCAACAACATCGTCGCGATGTTGGGTGTCACATTGCTCTTACCTTTCATCGAAGCCGGTGACGGAGGCTCGTCGTGGAGCCCGACGGCTCGCGCGTTGTGGCTCGTCGCGGGATCCTTTCTGCTCGGCTACGTGGCGTTTCGGGTTGCGCGGTTACTCGCGCGCTTCGTCGGCAAGGCCGATGCGCCGCAGTTCATTCTCGTCGTAAGCATGATCGTGCTGACCGTTGGACTTGCGCAAATGGGACGGTTATCGGTTCTCCTTGCGTTGCTCGTGTTCGGCGTGGCGGCGCGCAATTTCGATCCCGATCATCGGTTGATCGACATCCGTTTCGGACATGCCGCGCGCCTGTTCTTCGTCGTTTTGTTCGTGCTGACCGGCGCAACGCTCCGACCTGAACAGTTCGGCCCGATCGCGTGGATAGGCCTCGCGCTCGTGCTCGTGCGGCTGCTCGGCAAGGCGTTTGCGTTGTATCTGTTCGCATGGCCGGCGCGAATTTCGGTCCAGCAAGCAGCAACGTTGTCGCTCGCGCTGACACCGATGGCCGGCCTCGCTATCGGGATCACGCAGCCGATCTACGACGTTGCGCCGGATTTCGGTGCGCGACTCGCGGCAATTGTCGCGTCGGGCATTGCGATTCTGCACGTGATCGGGCCCATCGCCACACGCTACGCACTGGTCGCCTCTGGCGAGGGCGAGCAGGACAGTCGGGACTGACATGGTCCCGCTCGAGTTCAAGCATTCGCAAGCGTTGACGATCGGCGTCGAGCTCGAGTTGCAGCTCGTCAACACGAGCGACTTCAATTTGGCGCCGGATGCGGACGACTTGTTGCGCCGCGCCGCGAACGATGTACATGCCGGCGAGCTCAAGCCCGAAATCACGCAGAGCATGATCGAGATCAACTCGGGCGTTCACGAACGCTACGAAACGCTGCTCGCGGAGCTCCGTACAACACGCGACAAGCTTGCGTCGCATGCACGGCAAATGAACGTCGCGATCGCGGGTGGCGGCACTCATCCTTTCCAGAAATGGAAGGACCGCAAGATCTATCCGAACGAGCGCTTTCTATCGGTCTCGGAGAAATACGGTTTTCTGGCCAAGCAGTTCACCGTGTTCGGCCAGCATGTCCATATCGGCTGCGCGAGCGCTGACGATGCGATCTATCTCAATCACGCGATGATCCGTTATCTGCCGCATTTCATCGCCCTCACCGCATCGTCGCCGTTCTACCAAGGCGTCGACACGGCGTTTGATTCGTCGCGTCTTTCGATCGTCAATACGTTCCCGCTCGCCGGCACCATGCCGTTCGTTGCCGACTGGCGCGCGTTCAACGATTATTTCCGGACGATGTACGACTTCGGGATCGTCAAGAGCATGAAGGATTTCTACTGGGACGTGCGACCCAAGCCGGAATTTGGAACGGTCGAGATACGCGTCTGCGATACGCCGCTCACCGTCGATCGCGCTGCCGCTATCGCTGCCTACGCGCAGGCATTGGCGCGCTGGTTATGGGCCGAGCGCGTCGACTGGATCAAGCCGGATCTTTACCTCGTGCACAGCTACAACCGGTTTCAGGCCGCGCGGCATGGCATGTCGGGCACGCTGGTCAATCCGGCGACGCGAACACCGGTGGGTATCGCGGAAGATATTCAGAACACGCTACGCGAGCTCTTTCCACATGCGGTCGACCTCGCATCGACGAACGCGCTCGAAGCGGTGCTGGCCGTTGCACACGGCGAGGGCAACGACGCGGCGTGGCTCCGCAAAACATTCGCCGATAAGACAACGTTGCCGGATGTCGTGCGCGAGCAAGCGGCACGCTGGATGCATGCGTAGCGCCCGGTACGCAACTCGCCGCTGATGATTACGACGCTCATCTATTCGCTGCTCGCGCTCGATCAGACGATTGCACAGCTCGCCGCGCAATATGGTCCGTGGCTGTACGGTCTCCTCTTCCTTGTGATCTTCGCCGAAACGGGCCTTGTCGTATTTCCGTTTCTACCCGGCGATTCGATTCTCTTCATCGCCGGCACCGTCGTGGCGGTGGCAAATCTCAATATCCACGTGCTGGCGATCGTGTTGGTCACCGCAGCGATTCTCGGCGATTCGATCAACTATGCCGTAGGGCACTACATCGGGCCCAAGGTGTTCCATGAACCGGAGTCGCGCTGGTTCAAGCGTCAATACTTGTTGCGAACGCAAGCGTTCTACGACAAATACGGCGGCATCACGATCATCATCGGACGGTTCGTGCCGATCATTCGGACCTTCGCGCCGTTTTTGGCAGGTGTTGCCGGGATGAGCTACGCTCGCTTCCTGTCATACAACATCGTGGGCGCCGTGGCGTGGATAACGTCGCTCGTCTACGCGGGCTATCTGTTCGGCAACATCCCGTGGGTCAAGGAGAATCTGACGTACATCGTGCTTGCGATCGTCGTCGTATCGCTGATTCCGGCGGTGTCGACATTCGTCAAGGAACGACGCGCGGGGCGGCAGTAAAACGAGCGCGGCGTCACACTCGCTTCGCAAGCGCCCCGGCGATTCCTGTATACGTGGATGGCGAGAGCGATTTGAGTCGCGCCTTGACGTCGTCCGGCAGCGTAAGCCCGTCGACAAACGTCTGCAACGACTCGCGCGTAATTCCGCTCTTGCCGCGCGTCAACGCCTTCAATTGTTCGTACGGCTCGGGCAGTCCATAGCGCCGCATCACCGTCTGGATCGCCTCGGCGAGCACTTCCCAGTTCGCATCGAGATCGGCCCCCAAGCGCTCGTGGTCGACGTCGAGCCTCGTTAGTCCTTGTCGTAGCGACGTCCATCCCATCACCGTATGGCCGATCGCCACGCCGAGATTGCGCAGCACCGTCGAGTCGGTGAGGTCGCGCTGCCAGCGCGATATCGGCAGCTTGTCTGACAAATGGCGCAACAGCGCATTGGCGAGCCCGAGATTGCCCTCGGAGTTTTCGAAATCGATCGGATTGACCTTGTGGGGCATCGTCGACGAGCCGACCTCGCCGGCATTCGCGCGCTGGCGGAAGTAACCGAGCGACACGTAGCCCCAAACGTCGCGATCGAGATCGATCAGGACGTTGTTCGTGTGAACCAGCGTATCGCAATACTCGGCGATCCAGTCATGCGGCTCGATCTGCGTCGTGTACGGATTGAACTCGAGCCCGAGCGACATGACGACCTTCGCCGCGAACCGTTCCCAGTCGACGCCGGGATACGCGATGACGTGCGCGTTGTAATTGCCGACTGCGCCGTTCATCTTGCCTTTGATCACGATTTTTCCGAACGCGGCAGCTTGTCGATCAAGACGCGCGACGACGTTGGCGATTTCCTTTCCGAGCGTCGTCGGCGTTGCGGGCTGACCATGCGTGCGACCCACCATCGGCGCATCGGCATGCGCATGCGCGAGCGCGCGAAGATCGGCAACGATGTCGTGCAGCAGCGGCAGCAAAACGTCGCGGCGCGCCTCGATGAGCGCGAGTCCGTGCGCCAGGTTGTTGATGTCCTCGGACGTACACGCGAGGTGTATGAATTCGCTGACCAGTGCCACTTCGGCAACACCGGCGAAGCGTTCCTTGAGCCAGTATTCGACTGCCTTGACGTCGTGATTTGTGTCGCGCTCGATCGCCTTGATACGTGCAGCGTCATCGAGC
>DASXSP010000078.1:0-7261 GCA_036505865.1 Casimicrobiaceae bacterium | reverse complement strand
GGCCGGCGACGAATCGTGCACGATGCCGCCACCCGCCTGAGCGTACATGACGCCGTCCTTGATCACGGCCGTGCGCAACGCGATCGCCGTGTCCATGTCGTCCTGGAAGCTGATGTAGCCGACCGCCCCCGCATAGACACCGCGGCGCGTCGGCTCGAGCTCGTCGATGATTTCCATCGCGCGCACTTTCGGCGCGCCGCTGACGGTGCCCGCGGGAAAGGTCGCAGCGAGCACGTCGAACGACGAGAGTCCCGGCTTCAGCGTGCCTTCGACGTTCGAGACGATGTGCATCACGTGCGAATAGCGCTCGATCGCCATCTGCTCGGTGACGCGCACGCCGCCGATCGTCGCGACACGGCCGACGTCGTTGCGCCCCAAGTCGAGCAGCATCACGTGCTCGGCGCGCTCCTTCGGATCGGCTGCAAGCTCCGCCGCGAACGCTTCGTCGGCATCGCGCGTCGTGCCGCGCGGACGCGTGCCAGCGATCGGCCGCAACGTCACCGTCGATCCTTCCTTGCGCACGAGGATTTCGGGTGATGCGCCGACGACGTGAAAGTCGCCGAAGTCGTAATAGAACATGTACGGCGACGGATTGAGCGAGCGGAGCGCGCGGTACAGCGACAACGGCGACGCGGTGAACGGCAGCTTCATCCGCTGAGACAGCACGACCTGCATGATGTCGCCGGCGGCGATGTATTCCTTCGCGCGCCGCACCGCGGCTTGATAGCGTTCGGCGCCGCATTCGCTTGCCGGCGTCGTCATTGTGCTCGCTGTCTGGAACGGAATCGTGACTGGCATTCGCAGTCGCTGGCGCAAGGCTTGCAACCGGTCCTTCGCGGTCCAATAGGCGTCGGCTTGCACAGGATCCGCGTAGACGATCAAGTAGATCTTGCCGGAGAGGTTATCGATGACCGCAAGCTCATCGGTAAGCAACAACAGCATGTCCGGCAGATCGTCGAGGTCGCCCCGTTCGACGGGTTGGTGCGCCGCAAGACGGGGCTCGATGTGTCGGACCGTGTCGTAGCCGAAATAGCCCGCCAGACCCCCGCAGAAGCGCGGCAGCCCCGCAACGGCCGCCGCGCGAAAACGTTGCATGTAATTGCGCAGGAACATCAGCGGATCGCCGTCGTAGCGCTCGACGATTCCACCGCGGTCTTCGACGTCGACATGGCGGCCGTGAACGCGGATGCGAATCTTCGCGGGCAGGCCGATGAATGAATAGCGGCCGAAGCGCTCGCCGCCGACGACCGACTCGAGCAGAAACGTGTACCGCTGGTTGGCGAGCTTGAGATAAAGCGAAAGTGGCGTATCGAGGTCCGCGAACGATTCGAGGACCAATGGGATGCGGTTGAATCCTTGCGCGGCGAAGGCGCGGAATTCCGCTTCGCTGATCATGGGTTCGTGCGCGCGCCCGTGGCAGCCGCGCGCATCGCGGTGATCGTTGCCTGGTAGTCATCGCTGTCGAAGATCGCGCTGCCCGCAACGAAAGTATCCGCTCCAGCCGCGGCGATCGCAGCGATGTTATCGGTCTTCACGCCGCCGTCGACCTCGAGCAGAATTTCGCGGCCGGTGCGCTCGATTGCGGCGTCGACTGCGCTACGCGCCGCCCGCAACTTTTCGAGCGTGTACGGTATGAACGACTGTCCGCCGAAACCGGGATTCACGGACATGATGAGCACGAGATCCACGCGATCGATGACGTGCGTTAACCAATGCAGCGGCGTTGCAGGATTGAATGCGAGACCCGGCCTGCAGCCCTGCTCACGGATCAGACTGATTGTGCGATCGACGTGCTCCGACGCTTCCGGATGAAAGCTGATGAACGACGCGCCCGCCCACGCAAAATCCGGGACGATTCGGTCGACAGGCTTCACCATCAAGTGGACATCGATCGGCACGCTGGCATGCGGCTTCACCGCGGCGCACACGAGCGGACCGACGGTGAGATTCGGAACGTAATGGTTGTCCATCACGTCGAAGTGCACGAGGTCGGCGCCCGCTTTGATCACGGCGCGCACTTCTTCGCCGAGCCGCGCGAAATCGGCGGAGAGCAACGATGGTGCGATCCGAACTGGGGTCTTCATGAGACTATAATCGGTTGACGTTGCAACGCACGCACGATACACGGATGGCCGACGAAAAGCGCTACGAAATCACGGTGGAGCCGCGATCGGCGTACCTTCCCGATCAATCGGACCCGACGAAAAACCAGTACGTGTTCGCGTATACGATTACGCTCATCAACACGGGTACCGTCGCGGCGCAGTTGATCAGCCGGCATTGGTACATCACCGACGGCGATCATCGGATCCAAGAGGTGAAAGGGTTGGGCGTCGTCGGACAGCAGCCGGTGTTGAAGCCTGGCGAACGCTTCGAATACACGAGCGGCGCTAGCATCCCCACGCCAGTAGGCACGATGCGCGGCGCGTACCAGATGGTCGGCGAGGACGGACAGACGTTTGAGGCGCTGATTCCGTCGTTCACGCTATCGGTCCCGCGAACGCTGCATTGAGTGTCATACATCACTCGTTGTCGCGCGCGGGCGGCGGGGCGTCGCGGTCCGGCTTTCGCCGAGCGGACGCAGTCCACCAGACGATGGCAATCAACAGCGCCAGCGCGATGGCTGCCTCGAGATAGATCCACTCCATCGTGCGTTCGCTCGTCCGCTACATTCCCGTTGCGATCCCGATCATCGCCGCCGTCTTGGCCGGTTGCCAAATCGCGCCGCCCGTTGCCCCGCGCGTTCCGGCCGCGGCGCCACGCGCTACGTTCTCGCCCATGCACTTCGACGCACTGCCGGGATGGCGCGACGATCGCGTCGAAGCCGTATGGCCGGCATTTCTCGTCGGCTGCCGCGCATTGACGAGCGCGCCCGCAATGCAACCCATTTGGCAAGCGCCGTGTGCAGCGGCGATATTAGTCAATAGCAACGACAGCGCCGCGGTCCGCGCGTTTTTCGAAAACAATTTTAGCGTATACCGGATTGGCGACGGCGACGGCACCGACGTCGGTCTCGTCACCGGCTACTACGAACCGTTGCTGGCGGGCGCGCGCAGCGCAACCGAGAAATTTCGTGCGCCGCTCTACGCGGTTCCCGACGACCTGTTGATCGTTGATCTCGCCACGCTTTATCCCGAGCTCAAGGACAAACGCGTGCGCGGCCGCATCGACGGCAGACGCGTCGTGCCGTATTGGCCGCGCGCGGATATCGAGCACGGCAACCCGTCGCTCGCAGCGAAAGCGATTGCGTTCGTCGCCGATCCTATCGATGCCTTTTTTCTGCAGATCCAAGGCTCAGGGCGAATCAAGCTCGACGACGGCAGCGTGATGCGTGTCGGTTACGCCGATCAGAACGGTCACCCGTTCCGCTCGATCGCGCGCGTGTTGATCGAGCGGGGCGAGTTGACGCCGGAACTCGCATCCAAGCAAGCGATCGAGGCGTGGGGTCGCGCGCATCCCGACGCGCTGCCCGCGCTGCTCGATGAAAATCCTAGCTATGTTTTTTTCCGCGAGGTTCCGCCGCCCGCGTCAGGCTCGCTCGATGCCGCGATCGACGGACCGATTGGATCGCTCGGCGTGCCCCTTCTGGCGGAGCGCACGGTCGCAGTCGACGCACGCTTCATTCCGCTGGGCGCTCCGATATTTCTGTCGACAACGTACCCGTTGTCATCGCGACCGCTCCAACGGCTCGTGATGGCGCAAGACACCGGCGGCGCGATCCGCGGGGCGACGCGCGCGGATTTCTTCTGGGGATTCGGTGATGCAGCAGGGCGCGAAGCTGGCCGGATGCGTCAGGACGGCCGGCTGTGGCTCATCTGGCCGAAGAATGCGCCTCTGCCCTCTTCTTAAATCTCCGGGCACTGTGCCGAGGACGCCATTCGCGTAAGCGCCGGCCCATGATCACGTGCGCCACGAAGAGCGGCGCGAGCGCAATGCCGACGGCCCAATGTGCGATCGAGATCGACGCGCGATTTGCATCGTTCACGAGGTAATAAAGCGCGTAGCCGGTCACGACGAGTGCGACTAGCGCTGCGATAACGATCGTGCCACTCACGCGATTGCGTGAAAGCGCCCACCCGCGCCGAACGTGGTGCGCGAACATTGCGCCGATCGCGATCAACACCGCGAACGCGGCCGCGCCATGCATTTTCAGCATCAGCGCTTCGACGGCAAGTCGGCGCAGATCGTCGACGCTTACGGCGCCGTAATGCACCACTAACCATCCGACGCCGCTGCCGATCAAGACGATCATCGTGACGTAGAGCGACCATCGCGCCGGCCGTCGCAGCCGCATGCGCTCGGCACGCGGATCGTCAACCATTGTTTCCAGCAATACATGGCACACGTGCGCAGCGCCAACGTCCTTTCGCGGGCGACAGGATCGCCGCGCTCGCACCGTACCCGGCCAATACGCTGCCTGCGCGCTTGCCCTTGAGCGCAACGACCTTCGTGAGCGCGTCGGCGATCATGCACGTTGGCGCCGCAACCGTGATGGTCCGCGTCGTCATTGAGGGAAACCGGCCACGTGGTTCGATCAATGGCGTCGCCATCCGCCCTCGGATGCGGCGTCGTTGATGGCCATAGGCGCTCGTCGCGACGGCACCTTCGGCAATCGTGATCAACGGCAGCATCACGCTTTGCGCTCCACCGGTGCGCACATACACGGTCTCGTTCGCAGACCCAAAAACCCGAAGGTCGCCGCCTGCATTGACGCACGCGCGCGTCACGCCAGCATTGCGAAGTGCTGCGATGGCGCAATCGACGGCATAACCTTTCGCGATGCCGTTCAAATCAAGCACGAGCGGCCGCTCGAACTCCACGCCCTCTTCATCGAGCGTCACGTCCCGCCACGTCGCGCCGCGATCGTGACGAGCCAACGGCGGAAGAATCCCGAGGGCGACCAACTCTCCGCCGACCGTCGGATCGAACGCCCCGTCCGACGATGCAGCGAGCGCGAGCGCGCACGCAAGCACCGCGCGCAATTCCTTCGAAATCGCTTGCTTCGTGAGTGCAGCGCGACGATTGACGCGCGTCAACTCGCTATCCGCATCATGGCTCGACAATGCGTGGTGAATTCGTGCGATCGCTGCGAACGCCTCAGCGACGCCTTCGGTGAGCGCGTGCTGACAATTCGCATGCGCACTGATGTCGACGAGCGTGCCCAGCCAAGGTTGCGCACGGCGTACAGCGCATGTCCGCTCATCCCCGGGCGAGCGCGCGTTCATGGATAAGAAGCAATCGGCGTACGCCGTCCGTCACGTGCCGACAGGAAAGCGTTGCGCCCGAGACGTTGCGAATGTCGGTGTCGAGCCGTACCGGGTCGTTCGCTCGCTTGCCGACGAATTGTTTGCGCCACGCCGGAAGCTTGATCGCGTCGCCGTGCGATTCGCGGTACGCGAGGACGTCGAGCGACTTCACCGCGCCGTGGTCATCGAGCGCAAGCGCATAAGTGATGAGCTCCGTGCGCCCGATGACCTCGTCGACGATGAACCATCCCAGCGCACCCGCCGGTCCGCGCACGCGCCAGATGCGCGGATCCACGACGAACCGCCCCGCGCTCTCGGCTACCGCCGCCTTCGCGTCCGCGGCGACGACGATGGGCTCGAACGCGACCGCGTCAGGGAACGCTGTCTGCTGCGCCTTCTCAACGCTCGAGTATTCTGCGCAATACGCGACCTGCGCATACGGCGAGATCGCCACGATACCCGACGCGGGGATCAACCATGCATGACGCATCGCGGGCTCCGCCTCGCGCGTCAGAACGAGTAGCCGACGCCGACATCGAAGCGATCGAGCGTCATGTCGACCTTAAACTTCTGGTAGTCGACCTTGAGCACGACGTTCGGCGTCACATAGAAGTTGGCGCCGACCGTCCAGATCGTTTCGGTCGGGGACGGCGCGATGCCAAAGCCTTCGGGCATCGGCGCGTAAGACGCCGCCGTGTTGACGCGCGAGTAGCGGAGAAACGGATCGAACGCGTATTCGTTGTACCGCCATGCATGCCACGCCCCTTGAACGTAGCCGCCCCAGAACGAGCTCGGTACCGGCGTCGGATCGCCGACAAACGTCAGGTTGAGCGCCTCGGTGTCCGAGATCGTCCCGCGCGCATACAGCGCCTGAATATCGAACGGTCCCGGCTGCCAGCGGCCGTGCAGCTCCCACAGCGTCACGCGCGCGTTGGGTGCCGCGAAGTTTTCGGCGCCCTGTCCGGCGCCACCGGTGAAGACGCCGCCACCGATCGTGAGCCCGGGCACGCCCTGGTAGTTGGCCGACGCGTAAACAGACAGGTCACGCGCCCGCGCAAGCGCCATCTCCTGATGAATGCTGCCGAGCGGCGACGCGCGGCCCTCGTCGGACGTCGGGTCCCACTTGGAGAGGTTGAACCCGGTCGTCACGCCGACGTTCCAGTTGAGTCCGAAGTCGGTGCTGCCGTAGACCGCGACGCCGCCTTCGCGCCACGTCGTCGGAATGATCGACGTCTCGACGAAATTGCGAAAGACGCCGTAATACGCGGTCGGCTCGTGGCGCTCGTTTAAGAAGCCCAGCGGAATCAGGACGACACCGGCGCGCCCGCCGAAGTGATCGGTGAACTGGCGCTCGACGTAGAGTTGCTCGACCGCGGCCTCGCCGGGATCGTCGGCGGAGGTCACCGCATGCTCCCATTCGAATTCGCCGACTGCGCGGGTCCTGACGTCGAAATTGTGGTTGAACCCAATCACCGCGCGCACGAGGTCGGCGCTCGTCGCGTTGACGTCGTTGGTCGGCCGCGAATAGGCAATCTCGCCATAGCTCGTGATCGTCGTATCGCCGAAGCGCAGCCCTTCCGCGGCGGCCTTCTGCTCGAGCTTGTCGACGCGCGCGGCGAGCTCGGCGTTGGGCGCGGCGGCGGCAGGTGCGGCTGTCCCCGCGACGGCTGGGGGGACCGGCGCGATTGCGGGCGTCTTGCCCTGCTCGAGCAGCGTCTTCATCTGCGCTTTCATTTCGGCGATTTGCGCGCGCAGCTCGGCGAGTTCGGCGCGCAATTGCGCCTCGTCGGCGTGCGCTTTGGGCGTGAGGGCCGACACGGCGCAAAGCAACGCGAGCGTGAGCGATGAGCGAGCGAAGCGCGGTCGTTGAATAGTGCGGACTGGATGCATGGCGTTATCTCTCTTTTTATTTCCGCAGGTTTGACGGCAACCGGTACCCGTCGGTCAGGGTGTTCAGAAACGCCTCGAGATCGGCGATCTCGGCTTCGGACAAGCGCGGCCCTTCGCCGGGTTTG
>DASXSP010000077.1:0-27064 GCA_036505865.1 Casimicrobiaceae bacterium | reverse complement strand
CGTGCCGGACGAAGAGTCATAACCCACTGACGCAGCGATGGACGCGCCGAAGTCCCAGGCGCGATAATCGCATTTCATTCCCGCCGGCCAGCATTGTGAACGCACCCGAACGTCTACATTCGGTCAAAGCCAGCTTCAACTGGGAAGACCCGCTGTTGCTCGGCGAGCAGCTGAGCGAAGAAGAGCGGATCGTGCGCGATACCGCGCATGCGTACGCGCAGGAGAAGCTATTCCCGCGGATCACGGATGCGTTTCGCCATGAAAAGACGGATCCGGCAATCTTCACCGAGATGGGCGCGCTTGGACTCCTCGGCGCGACCATTCCGCAAGAGTATGGCGGCGCGGGCCTGAATTACGTCTGCTATGGCTTGATTGCCCGCGAGATCGAGCGCGTGGACTCGGGGTATCGCTCGATGATGAGCGTGCAAAGCTCGCTCGTGATGTTTCCGATCTACGCCTACGGCAGCGAGCAGCAGCGCAAGAAGTATTTACCGCGACTGGCGACGGGCGAAAAGATTGGTTGCTTTGGCTTGACCGAGCCCAATCACGGCTCGGATCCCGGTTCGATGGTGACGCGTGCACGATCCGTAGATGGCGGTTACCGCCTCACGGGCGCGAAGACGTGGATCTCGAATTCGCCGATCGCCGACGTGTTCGTCGTGTGGGCGAAGGACGATAGCGGAACGATTCGCGGCTTCATCCTCGAGAAGGGGATGAAAGGTCTATCGGCGCCGAAGATTGAAGGGAAGTTCAGCCTGCGCGCGTCGATTACCGGCGAAATCGTCCTCGACGAAGTGCTCGTGCCGGCGGACAGCATGTTGCCGAATGTGCAAGGACTCAAGGGGCCGTTCGGGTGCCTGAATGCCGCCCGCTACGGCATCGCATGGGGCGCGCTCGGTGCTGCGGAATTCTGCTGGCACGCCGCGCGACAATATGTGCTCGACCGGAAGCAATTCGGCCGACCGCTTGCCGCGAATCAGTTGATCCAGAAAAAGCTGGCGGACATGCAAACCGAGATCACCCTCGGACTGCAGGCGTGCCTGCGGCTTGGACGACTGAAGGATGAAGGCAAGGCGGCTCCCGAGATCACGTCGATCCTCAAGCGCAACAGCTGCGGCAAGGCGCTCGACATCGCGCGAGTGGCGCGCGACATGCACGGCGGTAACGGCATCGTCGATGAGTTTCACGTGATTCGTCACGTGCTGAACCTGGAAACGGTCAACACGTACGAAGGTACGCACGACATTCACGCGCTGATCCTCGGCCGCGCGCAAACGGGCATCTCGGCTTTTTGAAGGCGCGATGAAGCTCTACGACTACTTTCGTTCGTCGGCCGCGTACCGCGTCCGCATCGCTCTCAATTTCAAGGGCATGACGCCGGACGACCGCGCCTTTGTCCATCTGCGAATGGGTAATCAGCGCGCCCAGGATTACCTCGCGCGGAATCCGCAGGGACTCGTGCCGGCGCTCGAGCTTGACGATCATCGAATCTTGACCCAGTCGCTTGCAATCATCGAATACTTAAACGAGATACGCCCCGAGCCCGCACTGTTGCCGGAAACGCCGGAGGACCGGGCACGGGTGCGCGCGATCGCGCTGTCGATTGCGTGCGAAATTCATCCGCTCAACAATCTTCGTGTTTTGAATTACCTGACGGGCACGCTCGGCACAACCGACGAGCAGAAGAACGGCTGGTATCGGTATTGGATCGATGTTGGATTCGAAGCGCTCGAGCGCCAACTTACGCGCGATCGCGAGACCGGCACCTACTGCCACGGCGAGTCGCCGACGCTCGCTGACATTTGTCTTGTCCCGCAGCTTGCCAATGCGCGTCGCTTCAAGATTGATCTGACGCCGTATCCGACGCTCGTGCGCATCGAAGCGGCATGCAACCAATTACCGGCGTTCGCGCTCGCAGCGCCGGCGAAACAACCGGACGCTGAATAAAACAGAGATGACGCGCGAGGCGCCTATGTACACGCCCGAGTTCGTCGAGCGTGGTTACAACAATCGGGCCGCCGTACCGGAACACCCGCGCTTTATCGCACGTTACACAGAGCTGTCGCAGGCGGCGATGAACGCACTTCGTCCGCAGCTTGATTTGCGCTACGGTCCAGGGCCGAAGGAAACACTCGACCTCTTCGTGCCCGCGATCAAGCCGCGCGGAACGTTCGTGTTCATTCACGGCGGCTATTGGCGCGCCTTCGATAAAGCGGATTTTTCGTTTGTCGCGTCACCCCTCGTGGCGCAAGGGATTGCAGTCGCCGTCGTGAATTACGATCTTTGTCCCGCCGTGACGGTTGCTGCGATCGTCGACGAAGCCCGGCGCGCAATACTGTGGCTCGTTCGCGAAGGACCACGCCACGGCGCGGCGGTCGATCGCATCGTTGTCGGTGGCCACTCCGCCGGCGGCCATCTGGTTGCGATGTTGTTCGCAACGGATTGGACTCGCTTCGGACTCGTCGCGGCGCCGTTCACCGGCGGTGTGACACTTTCGGGCGTGCATGATCTCGAGCCGCTGGTGCTGTCAACGATGAATGCGGATCTGCGCCTCGATGCCCAGGAAGCGCGACGCGTTTCGCCGGTACATTACGAGCCAACGACGAACGCTCCGCTGGTCGTCGCCGTCGGCAATGACGAAACGTCCGAATTCGTGCGCCAATCACAGCTCATCTTCGATGGTTGGCCGGACAATCGGCCGCCCGGAATGGCGGGACTATTGGCTATTTCCGATCGGCATCACTTCAGCGTCGTTCTCGATCACGCTGACGCAGACAGCGCACTGACCCAAGCCGTCGTAAGTCTCTTTTAGCGGGCATCGGCCCGCCCGGGCTGATTTTCAATCCCATGCTTGACAACTGACCGAAGGTCATTTAGTCTGCTCACTAATTGACTGAAAGTCATTTACTGAGCGAAACCATGGCCATCCGGCAACGGGCAATCCACACCGAAGACAAGCACGAGCGTCACCACGCGATCCTCGACGCAACCGAACGTCTGCTCACGCGCGCGCCGGTACGGGTCGCCAACATGGCGGAGGTGGCCGACGAGGCCGGTCTCGCCAAGGGCACGGTCTACCTCTACTTCACGAGCAAGGACGAGCTGCTGCTCGCCTTGCATGAACGGCACGTCGACGATTTCTTTCGCGCATTGATTGCGCTGCTTGCACGAAACGAGCCGGTCAACATCGACGAGATCATGGCGCTTACGCGCACGCATATCGTCGAGCGTCCGACGTTCCTCCCGTTGGCGACACGCTGCTTCGGCGTGCTCGAGACCGAAGTCCCGCGCGAGATCGCGCTCGCATTCAAGGAGCGGATGGCGCAGCGCCTTCAGTCGGCGAGCGTTGGCCTCGAGCGGCATTTCCCGGAGCTTCCGCCGGGCGGCGGCGTTGCGCTGCTCCGACACAGCTATGCATTGATCGTCGGGCTGTGGCAGATGACGGCGAGTCGGCAGGACCTTGTACCTGGGACCTGTCACATCGATGCAATCGACTATCCAAGCGAGCTTCAACGCGCGCTGGGCGCGCTATGGGACGGCTCCATCGGACGGCGACTCGCGCCCGTACAAAGGATGAAGCAATGAACGCAATGGAACGCATCGCACGGATCATAGTGGGAACCGCGATGGTGATCGCCATCGTTCTATTGGTTGCATGCGCCAAGCCCGAACCCGCGCCGGAACCGGTGCGCCCGGTGCAACTGATGCAGGTGAAAGTCGGCGGAACGACGGGGACCGCGGTCTTCGCCGGCGAAGTGAAGCCCCGTCACGAAATCGACCTCGGGTTTCGGATCGGCGGCAAGGTGATCGGACGCAGCGTCGACGTCGGTGCACGAGTCACACGCGGAGAACCGCTCGGGCGGCTCGATCCTTCCGATGTCGCGCTGCAGGCCGATGCGCAAAAAGCAGCCGTCGCGGCCACAGAAACCGAGTACCGCTACGCGAAAGCGGAATTCGATCGCTATGAAAACCTGCGCCAACAGAAATTCATCAGCGAATCGGCGCTCGATCAAAAGAGGAACGCGCTCGATGCCAACCGCGCGAAATGGGAGCAGGCGCGCGCGCAACTGTCGGTGACACAGAATCAGGCGGCGTATGCGACGCTCGTTGCGCCGGAGAGCGGCGTCATCACCGCGGTGAGCGTCGAGGCGGGACAGGTCGTCACGGCAGGGCAAACCGTGATGAAGCTCGCGCGCGAGGAAGAACGCGAAGTGGCGATCTCGGTGCCGGAGAGCCGGATCGCCGAGCTTCGCGCCGCAGGGCCGCCCCAAGGCGCGAATTGGGCCCCCTCGGGGGGCAGCGCAGTGGCGAAGCCACAAGCGTGGGGGTCCAGTCCCACTGCGCCGACGCTCGGCGTGTTCCTGTGGGCGAACCCGCAAAGGATTTACACGGCGCGAGTCCGCGAAATTGCACCTGCGGTCGATGCCGTCACGAGGACGTTCGCCGTCCGAGTGACAATCGTCGATCCCGATCCAGCATTGCATTGGGGAATGACCGCGAACGTCGTGGTTGCGGGCAGAGACGCCGCGAACGACGCGTTGTTGCCGCTTACGTCGATCTATCGAAAAGGCGACGCGTCGGCGGTGTGGATCTACGACGAAAAGTCGCATGCGGTGAGCCTCCGCCCCGTCGTCGTGGGCCAGTTCCGCGAGGATGGGGTCATCGTGACGGGCGGCGTCGCGAGCGGCGAATGGATCGTCACGGCCGGCGTCCATAAGCTTCGCGAAGGCGAAACGGTACGTCCCTACGAAGGCTCGGCCGATACCGCGTCGACGGCGTCGCCTGTGCGTGCGCCCATCACTGTTCCCGCTTCGACCAAGCCAACGAGAAATCTGACGTGAAGCCCGTCGAGCCAATCGGCGCGCCGCGAGCGCGCTTCAACCTATCCGAATGGGCTCTGCAGCATCGTTCGCTCGTGCTGTTCGCCATCATCGTCTGCGCGTTCATCGGTGCGATCGCGTATCAGCGGCTCGGTCAGTCAGAGGATCCACCGTTCACGTTCAAGGTGATGGTGATCAAGACGCAGTGGCCGGGCGCGTCGGCGCGCGACGTCGAGCAACAGGTGACCGACAAGATCGAACGCAAGCTGCAGGAGGTCAACAACGTCGACTTTGTAAGGAGCTATTCGAAGCCGGGCGAGTCGCTCGTCTTCTTCGCGATCAAGGATACGGCGCCGCCGGCGCAGGTTCCGGAGACTTGGTATCAGGTAAGGAAGAAGATCGGCGATATCCGCGGGACGCTGCCGCCGGGCATTCAAGGGCCGTTCTTCAACGACGAGTTCGGCGATACGTACACGAACATTTACGCGATCGTCGGCGACGGCTTTGGCTATCGCGATTTGAAGGAGTTCGGCGATCGCATTCGCGCGGAGTTGCTCAGAGTGCCGGGTGTCGCGAAAGTCGATTTCATCGGGGAACAGGAAGAGAAGGTTTTCATCGAGCTGTCGAACGCGAAGCTCGCGACGCTCGGCATCGAGCCGCAGCAGATCCTGCAGACCCTGTCGGCGCAAAACGCGATTGCCGCATCGGGTGTGTTCGACACGCCGACCGACCGCATCTACGTTCGACCGACGGGTACCTTCGATTCGCTCGACGCCATCGCGGACATTGCCATTCGCGCGAATGATCGCGTATTTCGTCTGGGTGACATCACCCGCGTGTATCGGGGCTATGTCGACCCGCCGCAGCAGAAAATGCGCTGGCGTGGACACGAAGCGCTCGGTGTCGGCATCACGATGGCGCAGGGCGGCGATGTCATCGAGCTCGGTCATGACCTTGATCGCGAGATCGCACGGATCCAGGCGCAATTGCCGGTCGGCCTCGACGTCGAACCGGTTACCAGCATGCCTAAGGCAGTCCAGCGCTCGGTCAACCAGTTTGTACGTTCACTGGCGGAAGCAGTCGTGATCGTTCTTGTCGTATCGCTGCTGAGCCTGGGGATTCGGACCGGCCTTGTCGTCGCCGTGTCGATACCGCTTGTCCTTGCGGCAACGTTCGCGTGCATGTGGATCGCCGACATCGGCTTGCACAAGATTTCCCTCGGCGCGCTGATCCTGTCGCTTGGATTGCTGGTCGACGACGCGATCATCGCGGTCGAAATGATGGCGATCAAGATGGAGCAGGGCTACGACCGTGTGCGCGCGGCGAGCTTCGCCTATACGAGCACGGCATTTCCGATGCTGACGGGCACGTTGATCACCATCGCGGGATTTCTACCGATCGCGACCGCACGAAGCGGCACCGGTGAATACACGCGTTCGATCTTTCAAGTATCGGCGATCGCGTTGATCGCGTCGTGGGTCGTCGCCGTCGTCGTGATTCCGTATCTCGGTTACAAGATGCTGCCTGATCCGACGAAAACGCATGGCGCGTCGTTGCGCGCGCGCCTGTGGGCAAAGCTCACGCGTAAGCCGCCGGTCGTCGCCCACGTTGCGCATCTCGGCGACGAGGAAGCGGTCTATCGCACGCCGTTCTATCGCCGGTTTCGCGCGCTGATCGCGTGGTGCATTAGCCATCGCAGGTTGGTAGTTGTGGCAACGCTTGTACTCTTCGTCGGTGCACTCGGCCTGTTCCGTTTTGTACCCCAGCAATTCTTTCCGGCGTCATCGCGTCCTGAATTGCTGGTGGACCTGCGCCTTTCCGAAGGCAGCTCGTTCGCCGCGACGCTCGAGCAAGCGAAAAAGCTCGAAGGGGTGCTCGACAGCGAATCAGGCATTGAGAATTACGTTACCTATGTCGGCAGCGGCAGTCCGCGTTTCTACTTGCCCCTTGACCAACAATTGACGCAATCGAATTTCGCGCAATTCGTGCTGGTAGCCAAAAGCAACGTGGAGCGCGAACGCGTGCGCGAACGATTGCTGACGCTGTTCGCGAACGATTTTCCGGGATTGCGCGGGCGTGTGTCGCGTCTCGAGAACGGGCCGCCGGTCGGCTTTCCGGTTCAGTTTCGCGTCTCCGGCGAAGACATTGCGACGGTGCGGCGAATCGCACGCGAGACTGCCGATATCATGCGGCACGACCCCGCGACGCGCGACGTGCAGTTCGACTGGGACGAGCCCACGAAAGCGATCCGCCTCGTGATCGATCAGAACAAGGCGCGGTTGCTTGGCGTGTCGTCGCAGGACCTGGCCGCGTTTCTCAACAGCTCGTTGTCGGGAACGAACGTCACTTATTTTCGCGAGCGCGACAAGCAGATCGAGGTGCTGCTCCGCGGTGCCGCCGAAGAGCGCGCGAAGATGAGCTTTCTGAAGGACCTCGCGATCCCATCGCGCAACGGCAGGGCGGTGCCGATCACGCAGATCGCCGACATTCGCTACGAGCTCGAAGAAGGCGTCGTTTGGCGCCGCAACCGCTTGCCGACGGTGACCGTGCGCTCGGACGTGAAAGGCGACTCCCAAGGACCTGACGTGACCGCGCGTTTGAATCCGCAACTCGACGCCGTTCGCGCGACGCTGCCGCTCGGCTACCGGGTCGAGGCCGGCGGCGCATTCGAGGATTCGGCGAAGGGGCAAAAATCGATTGTTGCCGGCGTACCGCTGCTCGTCATCGTCGTGTTGACGCTGCTGATGATCCAGCTGAAAAGCTTTTCGCGGATGGTGATGGTCGTGCTGACCGCGCCGCTCGGGCTGATCGGTGTCACGCTGGCTCTGCTTTTGTTCGGCAAGCCGTTCGGCTTTGTCGCGATGCTGGGCACGATCGCGCTCTCGGGCATCATCATGCGTAATTCGGTGATTCTCGTCGATCAGATCGACCGCGACATTGCAGCGGGCCATACGCCGTGGGATGCGGTGATCGGCGCCACGGTGCGACGGTTCCGACCGATCGTGTTGACGGCGGCTGCGGCTGTGCTCGCGCTGATTCCGTTGACGCGGAGCGACTTCTTCGGGCCGATGGCGGTGGCGATGATGGGCGGGCTCGTGATCGCGACGGTGTTGACGCTGATCTTCCTGCCGGCGCTCTACGCCGCATGGTTCCGCGTGCGTCCCGCGTCGCTGCCGTCGTCGCATGGTGATGACGGCAGGCGTACTCCGGAACGCAGTGGTGGGCGAGTTGCGGATGCGGTTCCGGTAACATAGCGTTTGCACGACGCGTTTTACCTCACACGATGCCGATCTCGCCCATCCAGGAGATCATTGCGGAGTTGCGCGATGGGCGCATGGTCGTCCTCGTCGATGAGGAGGACCGCGAGAACGAGGGCGATCTCGTCATCGCAGCCGATCGCGTCACGCCCGAAGCGATCAATTTCATGGCGAAGTTCGGCCGTGGTTTGATCTGCATGCCGATCACCGAGGAGCGGGCGCGGCAGTTGAATCTTGCGCCGATGACGGCGATCAACCGGTCATCGCACGGGACGAATTTCACGGTGTCGATCGAAGCCGCGCACGGTGTGACGACGGGTATTTCGGCCGCGGATCGCGCGCACACGATTCGCGTCGCGGCAGCGCCCGGCGCACGGCCCGACGATACCGTCCAGCCCGGACACGTCTTTCCACTCGTCGCTCACGCAGGCGGCGTCCTGGCACGCGCCGGCCACACCGAAGCGTGCTGCGATCTCGCGCGCCTTGCGGGGTTTTCGCCCGCGGCCGTGTTGTGCGAAATCATGAAGGACGACGGGACGATGGCGCGCCTGCCGGACCTCGAGCACTTCGCCGACGAACACGGGCTGAAGATCGGCGCCATTACCGATCTCATTCACTACCGAAGCCGCACCGAGAAGCTCATCGAACGGATCGCCGAGCGGCCGCTCGCGACGCAGTTCGGCGCGTTCCGGCTTATCGTCTACCGCGACAAGCTGACCGATGCAACGCATCTGGCGCTCGTCCGCGGTCCGATCTCGCCGTCGACCGAAACGCTCGTGCGCGTGCATGAGCCGCTGTCGGTGATGGATTTGCTCGACCAGCAAAGCGCAACGCATTCATGGAGCGTGGCAGAGGCGTTACGCGCGATTGCGCAGGCGGGCCGCGGTGTCATCGTGCTCTTGCATCGTACCGAGACCGCCGACGAGCTCCGCCGCCGCGCATTGGCCGATTCGCCGCCGCCGGTGACGAAGATGGATCTACGCAACTACGGCATCGGCGCACAGATCCTGCGTGATCTGAACGTCGGCAAGATGCGCCTGCTCGCCAAGCCACGGAAGATGCCCAGCATGGCCGGTTTCGATCTCGAAGTGACGGGCTACGAGGACGCGCCGGCGGCGCGTAGCGCTTCGTAACGAAGCGCTGTGCTTTTGCCGTCTCGAGTCGTCACCCGACTTCGTAACCATGGCCATTCGGCGTATCGATCCCAGTCTGCGCGGTCATGACCGCCGGGTCGCGCTTGTCCTGTCGCGTTTCAATCCGGACATTGGCGACGGACTGTTGAAGGGCGCGCTGCGCGCGCTCACCGAGGCCGGCGTGACGGAGGACAACACTAAAGTCGTCAGCGTTCCGGGCGCTCTCGAAACGCCGCTCGCGCTCCAACGGCTTGCCCAGAGCGGTGACTTCGATGCACTGGTGGCGCTAGGCGCCGTTATTCGCGGCGACACGTATCACTTCGAAATCGTCGCGAACGAATCCGCGGCGGGCATCTCCAGCGTGCAGCTCGAGTTCGGCATTCCGATCGGCAACGGCGTCCTGACGTGCGACACCGAGGAACAGGCGCGGGCGCGGATGGACACGAAAGGTTACGAGGCGGCACAGGCAGCGCTCGAGCTTGCCAATCTTCTGGACGCGATCGATGAAAACTAATCCACGCCGCCGTGCGCGTGAGCTTGTGCTGCAGGGACTCTACGAGCGGCAGCTCGGTGGTGCGGCGAGCGAACAGATCGCTACTGACCTCCGCGACAGCATTGGACATCAGCGTGCGGATCAACCGTATTTCGGCGAGTTGTGGTCCGGCGTGGCGCGTGATTACGATAGCCTGATGGCGCGCATCGCGCCGTTCCTCGATCGAAAGCCGAACCAATTGTCGCCGATCGAATGCGCTATCCTCGTGATCGGTGCATGGGAGCTCGTGAATCGCCTCGAGATTCCTTACCGCGTCGTGATCAACGAGGCCGTCGAGCTTGCGAAAGCGTACGGTGGCACGGACGGTCACAAATTCGTCAACGGCGTCCTTGACAAGCTCGCCACCGACGTTCGTGCTGAGGAGATCGCTGCGCTGGCACGCGAGCGCGGCGCGCACGCGTGAACGAGTTCGCGCTGATCGATCGCTATTTTCGCCGCTCGCCGCGCGACCGTTCGGTGCGAATCGGCGTCGGCGATGATGCAGCCGTCATCAGTCCCACGGTTGGAATGGACCTCGTGGTCTCCGTCGACATGTTGGTGGAGGGTCGGCATTTTCTGCGCGATACCGATCCCCGTCGTCTCGGGCACAAGACGCTGGCGGTCAATCTTTCGGACTTGGCGGCGATGGGGGCGACACCGCGTTATGCGCTTCTCGCGGGAGCATTGCCTGATGCCGACGAGGCTTGGCTTGACGAATTCGCGGCCGGTATCTTTGCCGTTGCGGATCAGTACGGCGTCGAGCTGATCGGCGGCGATACCACCAAAGGTCCGCGCAATCTTTGCGTGACGATCATCGGCGAAGTGCCGCCCGGCACGGCACTCACGCGCAGTGGCGCAAAGCGCGGCGACGACGTCTATGTTTCGGGTTCGCTCGGCGACGCGGCGCTCGCGCTCGCAGCGATGCAGCAACGAACGAAGCTCGCACCGGCGGCGTTGGAAGCGGCGCGCGTACGACTCGAGGCGCCGGAACCGCGCGTCACGCTTGGCGAACGACTGCGCGAAATCGCATCCGCAGCTCTCGATGTCTCCGATGGTCTGACGGGCGATCTCGCACATATTCTCGAAGCATCTGGCGTGGGGGCGACGATCGACCTCGCTTCAGTTCCACGTTCGCTTGCCCTGGACCAGAAGCTGGCGGGCCCGGAACGCGATTTGGCGCTTCGATGTCTGCTCGCGGGCGGCGACGATTACGAGTTGTGCTTTACCGCGAATCCTGAGCTCCACGATCGCGTCATCGATGTGGGTCGCGCACTAAAGCTGCCGTTGAGCCGGATCGGCACGATCACGGCGGCGCAAGAATTCATCGTCCGCGACGAACGTGGGAATCCATTGGCGTCGTTGCCGCGCGCATTCGATCATTTCGCATCGTGACAGCTGCGTCGCTAACCCTGCGTTTCCTGCTACGCCGTCCGGCGCATTTCATTGCGCTGGGATTCGGCAGCGGGCTCGCGCCCTTTGCGCCCGGAACGTTCGGCACGCTCGTCGCAATTCCAATTGCCGCGGCGCTGCATGCGTATGGGTCCGATGTCGAATTCATCGTGGTAATCGTGCTGCTGTTCGCACTCGGAGCGTGGGCGGCTGACGTCACGGGCCGCGATCTCGGCGTTCCCGATCACGGCGCTATTGTCATCGACGAAATCGTCGCTTTTCTGATCGTGCTCTATTTCGTCGGCGACGATCCGCTGCGCCAGGCGTTCGCGTTCCTGCTCTTTCGCGGCTTTGATATCGCGAAGCCGCCACCGATTCGGCAGGTCGATGCGGCGTTCAAGAACGGCATTGGCGTGATGCTGGACGATCTCCTCGCGGCGGCGTACACGCTGTTCGTGTTCGCGATCGTCGTGCGGCTCGTGGGGGCTCGGTGATGGCCGGCATCGACTTGACGCTTGTCGAAGAAGCGGGGTTGAACGCCTTGCAGACGCAGCGGCAGCTTTTCTACGATGGCTGGCTGTTGCGCGTATCGCCGGGGAAGGCGAAGCGCGCACGGAGCGTCAATCCGTATTTCGGCTCGACGCTTTCGCTCGATGTGAAGATCGATCGCTGCGAACGACTCTACGCTGCGCATGGCTTGCCGACGTTGTTTCGAATGACGCCGTTCATCCAGCCGCCGCATCTCGACCGCGCGCTTGACGAGCGTGGCTACATCATCTTCCAGCCCACCTACGTTCAAGTGCTGGCGCTGGTCAGTCCGCCCGATGGGCCGGAGAACACCGGAATCGAGCTTGCTGCACCGCCGATCGAAGAATTCGTGCATGAAGTGGCGGCGCTTCGAGGATCATCGCCGGAGCAGCGCGCAGCCCATTTCGAGCGTCTGGCGAATACACCGCTCGTGACTCGCGCGATCGTCGCGCGGCATGATGGACGGACGATCGGCTGCGGACAAGTCACGCTCGATCGCGGGCTCGCCGGCATTTACGACATGGTGACCGACGCCGCGTTCCGCGGTCGCGGAGCAGCGTCTCAAATTGTCGCGGAGCTTCTATTGTGGGCGTGGCAAAACGGCGCGACGCACGCGTATCTGCAAGTTGATTCCGAAAACGCGCCGGCACTTGCCGTGTATCGAAAATACGGCTTTGCGACCGCGTACACGTATCACTACCGCGCACGTCCCGACGAATGCCGATGAACGAACATGAAATCGAGTCGTTGGCCGCTGAGCTGGGCCAGCGTTTGCTCGCGCATAGATCGCTCGTTGCAACGGCGGAATCCTGCACCGGCGGTTTAGTCGCGGGCGCGATCACGTCGATCGCCGGCAGCTCGGAATGGTTCGATCGTGGCTTTGTCACCTATTCGAACGATGCGAAGCATGAGTTGCTGGACGTTGACGAGTCGGTTCTTCGTGCGCATGGTGCGGTCTCCGAGGCTACTGCGGTCGCGATGGCGCAAGGCGCGTTAAAGCGAAGCGACGCTGTGTTGGCTGTGGCGGTCACCGGCATCGCCGGTCCAAGCGGCGGCACGCCGGAAAAGCCGGTCGGCATGGTGTGCTTCGCTTGGGCGCGAAAAGGCGCCACCGTCATCAGGCGAACACACCATCTGAGCGGCAATCGCGCCGAGGTACGACAAGCGTCGGTCGCGATTGCGTTACGCGGCTTGATCGACCTCGTCGAGACGACATCGCGCCGAGACGACTGAGCGGTTAACGTGGCGCAAATACGCGTAGCCGATGCCCATCGGGATCGAGCGCGACAAACGTGCGGCCGAAATCCATCTCAGTGGGCGCCTGCGTGATTTTCAGCCCACGTTTGCGCCATTCCTGATGGAGCGCGTCAACCGCGGTCGCATCCGCAACCGAAAAGCCCAATTCACCACCGCCGGACGTTGTCGCGGCCGGTTCGACTCCGCTTTTCGTCCACAGTCCGAGCATGACGCCCGAGTCCAACGCGAACATGGCGAAGGTCGGCGACGATTCGACCGGCGGGTGGCCCAGCAGATCGGCATAGAACGACGCGGCAGACACGGCATTTTCGACGTAGAGAATGACAAAATTCGGATCGGACATCACGGTCTCCGTTTGGTTGGATGGAATTTTTTCTCCGCAAGCGCAGCTTCTGCGGAGATGTGACATCCTCCCGCACCTCGCTGCCAAATTTTGTCAGCAGCGAGGAGGGCGTCGGCCTCCTCGGGACGGAAGGGTCACGCGTGTTACCGAGCGTCGGCCTCATGCGCTGATTCGCGATTGCTCGCATCCCCACGGCACGCGTGGGACCCCTGCTCGCCGCTCACAGCGCTACCGCTCGGTGATCCCTTCGCGCTCACGCCATTCCTTCATCAGCGCGTGGCGCCGTCGCGGATAGCGTGTGTCCTCGACCGACAGCGCCGTGATCCGGTCCGTGCGAAAGTTCCTGAACGCCTGGCGCAGCTCGCACCAGGCAGCGACCACACGCACGCGCTCGAAGAAGCCGAGCGCGAAGGGCCAGATCATGCGTTGCGTTTCGCGCGATTGGAGATCGAGATATGTGATGGAGAGCTTTCGCTCGGAGCGGATCGCCCGTCGGATCGTCGTTAACTCTTCATCGCCGGCGGCGATTGACGCGACGGGTCCAATCAACAGCGCCGATCCATCGACGGCATGGCGCAAATCCGCTGGAAGGACGGCGACAATTTTCGCGATGCCGTTGCGCGCGGCCTCGCGCAGCGCGCTGTCGGCGCGTTCCGCTACCCAGCGCGACCCGAGGACGAGCGCTTCGAGCTCGTCCGGCGAAAACATCAGCGGAGGCAGCATGAAACCGGGCCGCAGCACGTATCCGACGCCCGGCTCGCCATCGATCCGCGCGCCTTGGGCCTGCAAGGCGGCGATGTCGCGATAGAGGGTACGGAGACTCACGTTGAGTTCCGCGGCAAGCGCCGCACCGCTGACGGGAAAGCGGTGGCAATGCAGAAGCTGGATGAGCGCGAGCAGGCGTTCGGCGCGTGACAACGGCAGCTTTCCGGAGTGGGCTTGTAACGGTAGACGCAACCACTGCCAATTTTTGTCAGTATACGGCGCTCGCGTCGGCCTTGTGGATTAGACCGTTTTTCCACTACACCGAACGATCGTTCTATGCAATAATCAAGGCCGAAATGCCCCAATACCCACTGCTTCCAAGCACTCCGGACCACCGAAAGGCTCCAAAATGACGCTCTCGACCGCAGGACTCCCGATGGACGATAACAAGGGCAAAGCGCTCGCCGCTGCACTCGCGCAGATCGAAAAGCAGTTCGGCAAGGGCTCGATCATGCGGATGGGCGAGTCCCAAGTGCAGAACGATCTGCAGGTCGTCTCCACCGGCTCGCTTGGCCTCGATATCGCACTCGGCACGGGTGGTTTGCCGAGGGGACGCGTGGTCGAGGTCTACGGTCCGGAGTCCTCGGGCAAAACGACTCTGTGCCTGCAAGTGGTTGCTCAGGTGCAAAAGCAAGGCGGCATCGCAGCGTATATCGATGCCGAGAACGCGCTCGATCCCGTTTACGCCGGCAAGCTCGGCGTCAACGTCGGCGATTTGTTGATCTCGCAGCCGGATACCGGTGAACAGGGACTCGAAATCGCCGATATGCTGGTCCGCTCAGGAAGCGTTGACATCATCGTCATCGATTCCGTCGCGGCGCTCGTGCCGAAGGCCGAAATCGAAGGCGAGATGGGCGATCAATTGCCGGGACTACAGGCGCGGCTGATGAGTCAGGCGCTTCGCAAGCTCACGTCGAATATCAAGCGCGCAAACGTACTGGTCGTCTTCATCAACCAGATCCGCATGAAGATCGGCGTGATGTTCGGCAATCCGGAGACGACGACGGGCGGCAACGCGCTCAAGTTCTATGCATCGGTGCGCCTCGATATTCGCCGTATCGGCTCGATCAAGCGCGGCGAGGAAGTTGTCGGCAATGAAACGCGCGTCAAGGTGGTCAAGAACAAAGTATCGCCGCCATTCCGGGAGGCACTGTTCGATATTCTCTATGGCGAAGGCATTTCGCGCGAGGGTGAAATCGTGGAGCTCGGCGTGACGCACCGCGTGCTCGAGAAATCCGGCGCGTGGTACGCGTACAACGGCGAAAAAATCGGGCAGGGTAAGGACAACGCGCGCGATTTTCTGAAGGAGCATCCTGAAATCGCCGCGGAAGTGGAGGCGAAAATACGCGAAACGGTCGGCGTTCCGACGCCGTCGCGGATCAAGATAACGGGCAACGGCGCCGATACGTAACGCGCGGCGGCGGAATAGGCGGCATTTGGCAAAACAACCACTGTCGCTCAAGGCTGCGGCCGTCCGATTGCTGGCTCGACGCGAATACTCCCGCGCCGAGCTTCACGCGCGCCTCATCGCACGCGGCGCGACACGCGATGACGTCGAGCGCGTGCTCGATCAGCTGGAACAAAGCGGCTATTTGTCGGACGCGCGCTTTGCGCAAGCATTGATCGCGCAAAAAGCGGGTCGCTACGGCAAACGCGCGATCGCGCATCAATTGAGACAAAAGCAGGTCGCGCCTGCTGCCGCAGACGAAGCGCTGGCGTCGATGGCGGTCACTGACGAGATCGCTGATGCGACGGCACTGTGGCAACGGCGCTTCGGCGTGCCGCCCAAAGACGAGCGTGAAAAGGCGCGACAGGTGCGCTTTCTCCAAGCGCGTGGTTACACGATCACGATCGCGCTCAAAGTGCTGCGGAGCGCCGGCGTCCGCGACGACACTGCCGCGTGATACCGAGTAATCCAGCGCGCGTAATGCGCGGAACGCGCCATTCGCGTTAAAATCTAACGTTTTGATTTCTTTGGGTACGTTGGGTCGCCGGGTGTACGGCGCCGAACTCCGCGCATGAACGTCGCCGCAATCCGCCGGAAATTCATCGAGTACTTCGTCTCGAAGGGGCATACGCACGTCCCCAGCTCGCCGCTCGTTCCGGCAAACGATCCGACGTTGCTTTTCACGAACGCCGGGATGGTGCAATTCAAGGACGTCTTTCTCGGCGTCGACAAGCGGCCGTATGTGCGCGCAACCACAGCGCAGCGTTGCGTGCGTGCGGGCGGCAAGCACAACGATCTCGAAAACGTCGGCTACACGGCGCGGCACCACACTTTTTTTGAGATGCTCGGCAATTTCAGCTTCGGCGACTATTTCAAGCGCGACGCGATCCATTATGCGTGGGAGCTATTGACCAAGCACTACGGGCTTCCACCGGACCGTTTGTGGACGACCGTCTACATCGACGACAACGACGCCTACGACGTCTGGACGAAAGAGATCGGCGTCCCGGCTGACCGATGCGTACGGATCGGCGATAACTTGGGCGGCAAGTTCGCGAGCGATAACTTTTGGCAGATGGCCGACACCGGTCCTTGCGGTCCGTGCTCCGAGATCTTTTATGACCACGGCCCCGATGTCTTCGGCGGCCCGCCCGGATCACCCGATGCGGAGGGCGATCGCTACATCGAGATCTGGAATCTCGTGTTCATGCAGTTCAACCGCGATGCGGCCGGTGCAATGACGCCGTTGCCCCGGCCTTGCGTCGACACGGGTCTCGGTCTGGAGCGCCTTGCAGCGGTGCTTCAGCACGTCCATTCGAATTACGAGATCGACCTCTTCGTCGACCTGATCGCCGCCGCCGCGCGCGAAACGGGCGCGAAGGATCGCGACAGTGCGTCGCTCAAGGTCATCGCCGATCATATCCGCGCCTGCGCGTTCTTGATCGTCGACGGGGTTATTCCGGGCAGCGAAGGTCGCGGATACGTCCTGCGGCGGATCATTCGCCGCGCGATCCGTCACGGCTACAAGCTGGGGCAAAGGCAGCCGTTCTTTTATCGCCTCGTCGACGATCTCGATCGGGCGATGGGCGACGCCTATCCAGAGCTATCGAAAAACAAAGAGCGCGTCGCGCAAGTGTTGCGGACCGAGGAGGAACGATTCGGCGAGACGATCGAGAATGGAATCCGCATTCTCGACGAGGCGCTCGCCAAGCTCGCGGCCGCCGGCGGCAATGTTCTCGACGGCGCAACGGCGTTCACGCTCTACGACACGTTTGGCTTTCCGTTGGATCTCACGGCCGATGTGTGCCGCGAGCGCGGCGTGACGGTCGACGAAGCGGCGTTCGATCGCGCGATGGAAGCACAACGCGAGCGCGCACGGGCTGCGTCGCAGTTCAAGGCCGGCGGGTCGCTCGCCTATTCCGGACCGAAGACGCGCTTTCGCGGGTACGAGACACTGTCCGACGAAGGTCGCGTCGTCGCGTTGTACAAAGGCGGTGCAGCGGTGGAAACGCTGATCGTCGGCGAGCGCGGCGTGGTCGTTCTCGACAAAACGCCTTTTTATGCCGAAGCGGGCGGTCAAGTCGGCGATCGCGGCGAGCTCACAAAGGGCGGCGTTTGCTTGACGCTCTTTACCGTCGAAGATACACAAAAGATTCAGCCGGACGTCGTCGGGCACATCGGTGAACTCAAGACGGGCGAGCTCAAAATCGGCGACACTGTCGCTGCCGCGGTGGACGAGGATGCGCGCGGACGAACGATGCGCAACCATTCGGCGACGCATTTGATGCACAAGGCGCTCCGCGAGGTACTTGGTCCGCACGTTCAGCAGAAAGGCTCGCTCGTCGATCCCGAACGAACGCGCTTCGACTTCGCGCACAACGCGCCGCTGACCGATGAACAGATTCGCCGCATCGAAACAATCGTCAACGTAGAAATTCTCGCGAATGCCCCGACCACGGCGCGCGTGATGCCGATCGACGAGGCTCGCAAGCAGGGGGCGATGATGCTGTTCGGCGAAAAATACGGTGACGAAGTGCGCGTACTCGACATCGGCACATCGCGAGAATTGTGCGGCGGGACGCACGTTTCGCGTACCGGCGACATCGGGTTTTTCAAAATCCTGAGCGAGGGCGGCGTGGCGTCCGGCATTCGTCGCATCGAAGCCACGACCGGTCGTGGCGCTCTCGACTACGTCCAGGAACAAGAGGCGCAACTGACTCGCGTCGCGCAACTACTGAAAGCGCCGGTCACCGAGCTCGAGACGCGTATTGCGCAATTGCAGGAGAGCGCGAGAGCCGCCGAGAAGGAGTTGGCGCGGCTCAAGGCGAAAACCGCCACCAGCATGGGACAGGATTTGGTGGCGGACGCGGTCGACATCAAGGGTGCGAAAGTGCTCGCGGCGACGCTCGACGGCCTTGATGCCAAGGCGTTGCGCGAAACGATGGACAAGTTGAAGGACAAGCTCGGCAGCGCCGCGATCGTGCTTGGCAGCATTGCCGACGGAAAAGTTACGCTGATCGCCGGCGTGACGCAGGATTTGACGGCAAAGGTAAAGGCGGGCGAGCTCGTCAATCATGTCGCGCAACAAGTCGGCGGCAAAGGCGGCGGCCGTGCGGACATGGCGCAAGCGGGCGGGACGAATCCCGCTGCGCTTCCCGCGGCGCTCAATTCGGTCCGCGACTGGATCGCGCAACGGCTGTGACGGCGGACCCGCAGTCGCCGCAGTTCGCGAGCGACAACAATGCGGGTGTTTGTCCCGAAGCACTCGCTGCGCTCGTGGAAGCGAATCGCGGCCACGCGCCCGGTTACGGTGCCGACGACTGGACGCGCGCCGCAACCGAAGCGATCCGCGCAGCATTCGACACGGATTGCGACGTGTATCTCGTCTTCAACGGCACGGCGGCCAACTCGCTCGCGCTTGCGTCGATTTGCCGCAGCACCGACGCCGTCATTTGCCATGCAAATTCTCACGTCAACGTCGATGAATGCGGCGCGCCCGAGTTCTTTAGCGGCGGCGCGAAGCTTCTGACGGCGCAACCGCCGCATGCGAAACTCACGCCCGAAGCGATTGCTGCAATCGGACCCGCGCACGACGAGCACGGCTCGCGACCGCGCGCGTTGGCGCTCACGCAGGCCACCGAGTTTGGCACCGTTTACTCGCCGATGGAGCTCCGCCTGCTCTGCGAAGCCGCGCACGCTCGCAGAATGAAAGTGCAGCTCGACGGCGCACGCTTTGCGAATGCGGTCGCGTCGCTAGGCTGCTCTCCGGCCGACATTTCGTGGCGTGCCGGCATCGATGTGCTTTGTCTCGGCGGCACGAAGAATGGCTTGCCGTTCGGTGAAGCGATCGTGTTTTTCGATCGCACCCTCGGCGACGAGTTTCTGCGCCGTCGTAAGCAGGGCGGTCAGCTCGCTTCGAAAATGCGCTTTCTCGCGGCTCCTTGGTCGGCGATCATGAAGAATGGCGTCTGGCTCAAGCACGCAGCGCATGCGAACGCGATGGCCCGCCGGCTCGCTGCAGCAATCGAAAACCTGCCCGGCGTCGAAATGATCGCGCCGGTTCAAGCCAATGGTGTTTTCGTCGAGCTGCCGTTGCACGTCATCGAGGCGGTGCGAGCCAAAGGATGGCGTTTCTACAATTTCGTCGGCGCGACCGGGGTGCGGTTCATGTGCGCCTGGGACACGCCGCCTGAAGCCGTTGACCGCTTCGCAGCCGACATCGCGCAGGCGGTTGGCCGTTCCGCCTAACAACAGGAGCTCCGATGGGACCGCGCCCCGGCGTTACGCTCGAGTCGCTGAATCAACGCGGTACCGGGCGATTGCCAGGTCTCGTGGGCTTTCGCGTGACCGCATTCCACGAAGGTCGCGTCGATGCCGAGCTGGACATACGACCGGACCTACTGGCACCAAACGGCTATCTGCATGCCGCGACGGTGATCGCGCTCGCCGACACGGCCTGCGGCTACGGCTGCATCACGCATCTTCCCGAAGGTGCGACAGGGTTCACTACCGTGGAGCTCAAGTGCAATTTCATTGGGACGGCACTCGAAGGCACAATCGCCGCCGCTGCCCGCGCAGTTCATCTAGGAAGCTCGACGCAGATCTGGGACGCAGTCGTGACGCGCAAGGCCGATCAGAAGACGATCGCGTTGTTTCGCTGCACGCAGCTCGTTCTGTACGCGAAGCGCTGAGCACCTCACTTCCGTCCGTTCCCATCGGCCGAACGGCGAATGGCCACGCTCATCATCGAATCGTAGAGTCACCGGCTGCCGCTCAGCGCGTTTCGCGCGGTGCGGCCGCCGATGCGCTCGCCCGTTACTCTATTCCTCGCGTTCTTCGCAGCCGGTGTCGTCACGCTGCAAACGTGCGCAGCGCTTCCGCCGTATCCGCTGGCGCTCACATTGACGAGCATAGCCGCGTGCGTCTTTGCGCTACGTGTTGTCCATCGAAATGGTTGGCAACGGTCTGTCGCGATCGTCGTTTGCGCAGCGCTGTTTGGATTCAGTTACGCAGCGTGGCGTGCGGAGCTGCGGCTCTCCGATACGCTGCCCTCGCAATGGGAGGGTGTCGATCTCCGCATCATCGGCATCGTCGACGACCTGCCGCAGCCGATTGAGCGCGGCGCGCGCTTCACGTTTGCAGTCGAGCGCATCCTGACCGCTGGCGCGATCGTTCCCGCGCACATCTCGCTCGGTTGGTACGCACCACGCGTAAAAGAGGGCGACGAGCAGGACATTCCCGCGGTGCACGCGGGGGAGCGTTGGGTGCTGACCGTTCGCCTCAAGCGGCCGCACGGCAACGTCAATCCGGCAGGTTTCGATCTGGAAGCGTGGCTGCTCGAGCGCGATCTTCGCGCGACCGGCTATGTGCGTCCTGATCCAAGCAATGCACTCGTCGATGCATTCGTGGGTCGACCTAACGATTACATCCAGCGAGCGCGCGAGTCGATTCGTACGCGAATCATGACAGTGCTCGACGGCGAACCCTATGCCGGCGTGCTCGTCGCGCTGGCCATCGGCGACCAACGCGCGATTCCGGAAGCGCAATGGCTCGTGTTCAACCGAACGGGCATCGCACATCTCGTCAGCATTTCCGGCTTGCATGTCACGGTGTTCGCGGCGCTTGCCGGCGGTCTCGCGTTCATCGTTACGCGACGAAGCACGGGCATCACGACCCGGATCCCGGCGCGCAAGATCGCGGCGATTGCCGGTGGGCTGTTCGCGTTTGCCTACGTGCTTCTCGCCGGCGCAGAAGTGCCGGCGGTGCGCACGCTGTTGATGCTGTGGGTCGGTGCGTGCGGGCTGTGGCTCGGTCGTCCCGGCACTGCGGCTGTCGTATGGCTGTGGTCGCTCGGCGCCGTGTTGCTGTGGGATCCATGGGCGTCGCTCGCGCCGGGATTCTGGCTGTCGTTCGGCGCAGTGGGTCTATTGCTCTTCGCCGGTTGTGGGCGATTGTCGTCTCGGCCGGCGTCGCTGTGGCGCGATCGCGTCTTACACGCACTGCGCGAAGGCACGCGCACGCAATGGGTTGTGACGATCGGTCTTGTGCCCGCGACGCTTGCGTTGTTTCAGCAATTCTCGCTTGTCTCGGCGCTCGCCAATGCGGTTGCGATTCCCGCCGTGACGCTCGCCATCGTGCCCCTCGCGTTGTCGGGCATCGTGCTGCCCCTCGATGCGATCTGGCTTGTGGCCCATGCGCTGCTGTCGTTGCTGATGGCATTTCTGCAGGCGCTGGCTGCGTTGCCTTCGGCGGTTTGGGTACAGCACGCGCCGCTGGCGTGGACCGTGATCATCGGCACGTTCGGCGTCGTTCTGTTGATTGCCCCTCGGGGCGTTCCGGGACGATGTCTCGGTGTGCTTTGGTTGCTGCCGATCTTTCTTGTGCGGCCTGCGCCGCCACCCACAGATGCTTTTCGCGTCACGGTACTCGACGTCGGGCAGGGGCTTTCGATTGTTGTGGAGACTGCGCGGCACGCGCTTGTCTACGACACCGGTCCGAGGGTCGGCGACACGATCGATGCAGGGGGACGGATCGTCGCGCCGTATCTGCGCGCGGCGGGCATCGGCGCGCTCGACGCGCTCGTCATTAGCCATCAGGATCTCGATCACGCGGGCGGCGCGTTGTCGTTGCTGCAGACCGTTCCCGTCCGCGTCCTATGGTCATCGCTTCCAGTTGAGAGCGCAATCGTCGCGCGAGCGTCGTTGATTGGTACCGCGTGGCGCTGCACAGCCGGCCAGTCATGGCAATGGGATGGCGTCACGTTCACCGTTCTGTTTCCGCCGATGACACAATATAGCGAGCCGGGCATGAAGACGAACGATCTGTCGTGCGTGTTGCGTATCGATTCACCTTACGGGAGCGCATTGTTGACCGGCGACATCGAGGCGCGAAGCGAAGCGTGGCTGTTGGGGGAGACCACGCAAGCCCTGCGCGCTGACGCGTTGGTCGTTCCGCATCATGGCTCCAGGACGTCGTCGACACCGCCGTTCGTCGCCGCGGTCGCACCGCGGACCGCCATCTTCACGCCGGGCTATCGCAATCGCTTTGGCCATCCGCGCGCCGAAGTTGTCGCGCGTTACGTGCGCGCCGCCGCACGTCTCTTCCGCACCGATCTCGACGGCGCCGTGATGCTGACGTTCGCGCCGGACGTCAAACGCCCGGCGATTTCGCAGCGCGACGTTCAGCGTCGTTATTGGTACGATCCACCGCTTGCGTCGGCTGCGACCCTCGAGTAATCGTCACGAAACAAAGCGGCCCAGTCGTACCGCCGTCTCGCCTCGACGCGGTCGCCGCGCGGGCATGATGAGCACGCAGTCGTCATAGGGCGTGCGAATTTCACGCTCACCGTCGCGCGCGAGCAACGTTCCACGCTTCGTGACCACGCTCAATCCCCCCACTGAAACGACAAATGCGAAATCATCGCTATCGATCGTCACGACATCGGTAACTTCGATCGCACGCTGCGGCGGCAATGGCGTCCGATCGAGATGCTCGTCGAGAAATTCCGGCGGCGCCATTCCGAAGTGGCGCAGCAGCCGCAGCACCGCCTGCATTGCAATCGCCGGCGACGCGCGCTCCCAGTGCTGACCGCATTCGATCAGCAGCGCAGTGCGTGGATCGGTCGGATCATCGAAGAACGCGTAATCGCGCAAGCGCCTGCCGGCCTTATGACCTTCATCGATGACGATGTGCTCGGGCAGCCCGACGCCATGTGCAAGCTCGAGTCCTTTGCGCTGGCGGCCGGCGAGACCGAGCGGCGGACACGGATCGGTCATCGAGTGCAAGTCGAGCAGAAAATCGGTCGCGTCATAGCACGGCCGTAGCGCGCGTGCACGGGCAAGCTCGCGCGACTGCCGCGGTCCATCGAGCACCTCGGGTGTCCACAGCCGATTCAAATCTTCGTCGAGGCAGCGCGAAGCGAACGGATCCGCGACATCAAACGCAAGATACGCGTCGACGTTTGCGAAGATGAGCGTCAGCGTTCCACGGACCGGATGAACCGCCGCGTCGAGCAATTGACCGAGCGCGATCGCACCGCATACCTCGTTGCCATGCGTCAGCGCCTGGAGCGTGACGTGCGGTCCGGCACGCTTCGATTCGAAGCGCCAGACGTAGGGAATGCCCACGTTACCCATCTCCCAACGCGAAAGATCCGGAAACGTGATCTCGATGGTGGGCGGCGCCGGAGATGGGCGCATCGTTCGCTCGGTGTCGAAAGCGCCGCGGTTACGTGACGCAGATATGGTCGGCAAGGCGGCGCATGAACGATTCGCAGCGAGCGAGTTGGTCGATGCTCACCCATTCGTTCGGCTGATGCGCCTGCGCGATGTTACCCGGACCGCACAGCACGGCCGGGATCGCTGCGTTGTGGAACAACGACGCTTCGCTTCCGAACGACACTTTCCCGAAGGCGTGCGTCCCGTTGCACGCCTTGCCAAGCGCGATGATTTCGCTTTCGTCGTGCGTGTCGAAACCCGGCATTGTTGAAATGGGGTCGAACGCGATGTACGTATCGGGATCGACCGCGTGCATGCGCGGAACAAGCGTCGCCGCGAATGATTTGACATCGGCGAAGAACGCCGTCGGGTCGTCGAAAGGCAGGTGGCGGATCTCAAAATCGAACCAGCAGTCGCGCGGGACGATGTTGAGCGCGGTGCCGCCGTGGATCACGCCGACATGCGGCGTCGAATAGGGCACGTCGTACGCATCGTCGCGTTGTCCGTCGCGGAACTGGCGTGCACGCTCGCTGATATACGCAACGATCGCGCACGCAATCTCGACGGCGTTGACGCCGTGCGGCGTAAGCGACGAATGCGCTTCGTGCCCACGCACGTGGCAACGCCAGCTCATCTTGCCCTTGTGCGCGACGACGAGTTGCATGCCGGTGGGCTCACCGACGATGCAACCGGCAGGTTTCCAACCTTTGGCGACGACATCGGCGATCAGACGGCGCACGCCGATGCATCCGACCTCTTCGTCGTACGACAGCGCGAAATGGAGCGGACGCGCAAGCCCACGACGGACGAATTCCGGCACAAATGCAAGCCCGATTGCCGAGAAGCTCTTCATGTCGGCGGTGCCGCGACCGTAGAGGCGCCCGTCCTTCAGCGTCGCTTCGAAAGGCGGCGTATTCCACGGCTGGCCGTCGACCGGAACTACGTCGGTGTGCCCGGACAAGACGATACCGTTGGTTATTGCGTTGCCGTTTCGTGCGGGCAGCGTCGCGAATAAATTGGCCTTACGGCGCGCATCATCGAACGTCAGCGTTGTCGAAGCGCCGAACGACTCCAGGTAGGTCCGCGACCATTCGATCAGCGCAAGATTCGATTCGCGGCTCGTGGTGTCGAAACCAATCCACTGCCGGATGAGCGGAAGTCCAACGAGATTGCCGGCGTCGACGTCGCCATCGGCGCGTCCCGTACCCCGAGTCGCGAGGGTATCCACTGTTGGCGCGTACCTTCGATCCGTTCGATTGTTCGCTATTCTGCGTCGATTGTAGCGCCGTTTGTAACAGACAGGCTGCAAAGATTACCCGAGGAAATTTCTTCAATGATGTCGTCTGCGACGAGAGCGATCGAACGACGGCCGGCAAGCCGCGTCTAAAATTGTTGCGCCACAAAATTGGATCCTCTTAAACATGGACGCGCCTCGACTGGTCCAGGAACTCGATCTCTTCGACGTGCGGCTGTTTACGCTTGGCGGAATGCCGATCACGCTATGGGACATCGGCTTCATCGTGGTTAGCCTGATCATCTTGTTCTGGTTCAGCGGCTTTCTCAGGCGCTGGCTCGATCGCCGCCTCGCCGGGCATACGCACCTCGAAGAAACGACGCGACAAACGATCGGCTCGCTGGTTCGCTACACGACGCTGGTGATCGGATTTATGATCATCATGCAGGCGGCCGGTATCAATCTCACAACGTTCAACGTCGTCGCCGGCGCGATCGGCGTCGGCGTCGGATTCGGCCTGCAGAATATCGTGAGCAACTTCATCAGCGGATTGATCGTGATGTTCGAGCGACCCGTGAAGCTCGGTGACCGTGTCGATATCGGGGGCATCGAGGGCAGCGTGGTCGAAATCGGCGCGCGCGCGACGACGGTGCTGACGACCGACAATGTTGCGGCCATTGTGCCGAACCAGAAGCTCATCACCGAGACGGTGAAGAATTGGCAACACGGCAACGGTGTATGGCAGCTTCGAATCGCCATCTCCGCAAAGTACGCTAACGATCTCAACACGGTCCGTGACGCCATGCTGACGGTCGCAGCAGCGAATCCCGACGTTCTGCGCGACCCGCCACCCGTCGTCAGGGTGACAACGCTTAGCGGGGGAGCGGTCGCGTTCGAGCTTCGGATGTATACGTCGCTCGGCGTCCCCAGCCATGCCGACTTGCTGAGTGCATTGCAGTTTGCGCTGATGCAAGACCTTGCTAATCGCAGCGTCGCGCTCAAGGAGTGAGCCGGTATGCGTTTCGACGTCGTGAAGAAATCGTGGAGCGTGACCGTCGCTCTTGCAATCCTGAGCATCAATTTTGCGACGAGCCGATCGTCCGCCCAGTCGCTGCAGCTCGATCAGGTAAAGCTTCCTCCAGGGTTCTCGATCGAGCTCGTTGCACGCGCACCTAGTGCGCGTGCGATGACATGGGGCGACAAGGGGACGCTCTTCGTCGGATCATCGGTGGGGAATGTTTACGCACTTGGGTTCGTGGCCGGCGGCCAGGCGACCGTCTATACGATCGCATCGGGGTTGCGCGATCCCGCCGGCGTCGCGTTTCACAACGGCGCGCTGTACGTTTCGGCAGTCAGCCGCATTCTGCGCTTTGACGATATCGAACGCCGGCTGCAATCGCCGCCGGAGCCTGTCGTCGTGACCGACAAGCTGCCCTCCGACGGCCATCACGGGCGTAAATTCATCGCCTTCGGTCCTGACGGCAAGCTCTACGTGAACGTGGGCGCACCTTGCAACGTCTGCGAGCCCGATCCCGAACGGTACGCGCACATCGAACGGATGAACGCCGACGGCTCAGGCCGCGAAATCGTCGCTCGCGGCGTGCGCAACTCGGTAGGCTTTGATTGGGATCCGCGAACGAAACAGCTTTGGTTCACCGACAACGGCCGCGATTTACTGGGCGACGACACGCCGCCGGATGAGCTCAATCACGTGACTGCAGTCCCGCAGCATTTCGGCTATCCGTATTGCCATGGCGGCGATATTGCCGATCCCGAATTTGGCAAGCAGCATCCGTGCAGCGAGTTCGTGCCGCCGATTCGAAAGTTGGGGCCTCACGTTGCAGCGCTTGGCATGCGCTTCTACACGGGTGCGCAATTTCCGCCCGCTTTCCGCAATCAGATCTTCATCGCCGAGCACGGTTCGTGGAACCGCAGTCAAAAGATCGGCTACCGCGTCACGCTCGTGCGGCTCGACGCAACCGGCAAAGCGCTCGCGTACGAACCATTCGCGGAAGGCTGGCTGCAGGACGGACGCGTCTGGGGCAGACCGGCCGACGTCAGCGTCGCGCCTGACGGCTCGTTGTTCGTGTCGGATGATCTAGCCGGCGCGATCTATCGCATTCGATATCGGGGCACGTAACCC